>JBBQSD010000006.1:0-100395 GCA_038214135.1 Chloroflexales bacterium
GGGGTCCCCGACCCCCCCGTCCGGTCATGGGGCGTTTCGCTAACCGCCCTTATGGTCATTGGCGGCAGGGCGGTGTAGGGCGGTGTAGGGCGGCTCGCGAACCGCCCTTACGGTCATTGGCGTCTGGTGGTGGGCCTTCGAGCGGGTATAATAGAAGCATATGGATGTTCTGAAGTAATATTCTGAAGTATGGATATTGGCATAATGAATGAGGCGCAACAGGGTGGGCCGGGGCAGCCGCCGCAGGTTTCGTATGAGCAGCAGTTCAATACGCTGATGGAGGAGCACCGCGCAAATGGTGATCCAACGGTGTTTGTGTTTGATACATATCTCCGCTGGAAGGGCGTTCCGCTGAATGGTGCGCGCCTGAAGGGTGATCACGAGCATCTTTCGCGCTATTTTAGCGTGCTGGAATTCCCTGGAACGGTTGATTTTCGGGTGTATGGCACACTGGGGGCCAGCCGGACGGTTATTCCGGGCAGTGCTGCCAGCTTTGGCAATACGCATGGCGTTCGCTATGAATACCTGATCCATGCTGATCCAACGCACGAGGATGCAATCATTGATCTGTTGTTGTTGGTAGCGGAATTCCCCTATAAGGAGATGGTCGAGTACCAGCCTGGTTTTGTGTTGCCGATTGGCGAGCCGGTTGTGCTTGGTTCGAATATGGAATATCTGTATTTTACATACCCGTATCTTGATGATGCCAGGTTGTATGAGGGCAATCCGTGGGGCCAGATTGATCGCGGGAATGTGTTGATCCACATGTTATGGGTGTTTCCGATCTACCTGAGTGAGTTTCAGTTTCTGCGCCGCCATGGCCCGGATGCCTTTGAAGAAGCGGTGAATGAGCGCCATCGAGCTCGTTATGATGCCTATGATTTTTCGCGTTTGCCGTATGTGTAACGTGAAATAGCCGATAGACCGATAGCCGATAGCCGAAAACGTAATCCAACGGCTGTTGTCAGCGATCAGTGTGTGGCGCAGCCGCATGGACATCTAATACGAGATTTCAGAACTACAAAACTGCGGAACTGCTTCGCAGCAACCCGGATTATATAGGTTAGCCCGTACTCGTGAGGAAAATAGGTTGAGGAGCCAATCCATGCCAATCGATCTGCGTAGCGATACAGTAACGTTGCCAAGCCCCGAGATGTGGCGGGCCATGGCCGAGGCCGATCTTGGTGATGATGTGTATGGGGAAGATCCAACGGTGAATCGGCTGGAGCAATTGGCTGCCGACCGGGTTGGAATGGAGGCGGCGGTCTTTGTGGCAAGCGGCACGATGGGCAATCTGTGTGCGGTGCTGGCCCATTGTGGCCGTGGCGATGAAGTTCTGCTTGGCGATGAGTCGCATATCTATAACTATGAAGGTGGCGGCGCATCGGCGCTTGGTGGCGTGGTGTTCCATACGATTGCAACGGCTCCAGATGGAACACTGCCGCTAACAAAACTAGCTGAGGCGATTCGGCCTGCCTATGATGCCCATCAGGCGCTGACTGGGCTGATCTGCCTTGAGAATACCCATAACCGCTGTGGTGGGGTGGTTGTGCCGCCAAGCTATATGGCCGAAGTTCAGGCCTTTGCCAAGGCGCAGGGCATGCGTGTACATCTGGATGGGGCGCGGGTGTTCAATGCCGCCGTTGCGCTTGGTGGTGATGTGCGCCAGATTACAGCGCATGTGGATAGTGTGAGCTTCTGCCTTTCCAAAGGGCTATCGGCACCGGTTGGTTCAATGTTGTGTGGTGATGCACAATTGATCGCGCGGGCGCGCCGTATTCGCAAAATGGTTGGTGGCGGGATGCGCCAGGCTGGTGTGCTGGCTGCCGCTGGCATTATTGCACTCGAACAGATGGTTGATCGGTTGGCCGAGGATCATGCCAATGCGCGCATGCTGGCCGAGGGGTTGGCAGCCTTCCCAGAGGTACAGATCGATCTGAAGACAGTACAGACCGATATTGTGATTTTTGAACTGGCCGACCCGCAACACACACCAGCGAATTTCACACAGGTTCTCGCTCAACACGGCGTGCAGATGAGTGGATTTGGTGGCCGTAGGGTTCGCGCTGTCACACACTATGGGATCGATTCGCACGCAATCGAGGAGACGCTGGAGGCGGTGCGGGCGGTGCTGATGACGTGACACGGTGAGGGGGTGACCTTTCAAGTGTAGGGTTTTTGCGCGCAGGCGTCCTGATGCGCTTTCCCCCGCGCCCCTAACCCCCGCTCCCACGCCAGGGCGCGGGGGAATTGACCTCTTGCAAACCCTTTGCACCCCTCCCCACCGGTGGGGGAGGGGCTGGGGAGCGGGGAATGAGCAACGGTCTGAGAAAACCCTTCACCTGAAAGGAGGGGGTGACGCGGTGACGGGGTGATACAGACTACTTTTGATAAGGTGACACGGTGACTACGTGACTAGGTGAAAGTGCTTGATCAACACAGTACTACTTTCAGCAGCAACTGTCACCCGGTCACCTGGTCACGTTGTCACCGTGTCAGGAGAAGTTAGGGTATCGCGGCGCGGATCTGTTCACGCAGGAAATCAATTGGGCGCAGTATATCGGCATCCTCATACCACCAATGCTCCCAGCCATTACAGCTTGGCAGGCCACTCACTAATGCGCCAGCAGCATGGATCGAGCCACGGCGGCCATCGGCGAGGCGCAGGGTTGCATCGGCCAGGATTGTGGCGCTGGCAGCATTGGTGCGCTGGCCTTTAAAGAATAGTGTTTGGCCTGGTAGCAGCAACCCGCGTTCGAGCAGTGCGCCAAATGGGAGGCGTGGTGCAGCACGTTTGGTTGGAGCAAACCCGAGTATTTCGGGATCGCCGGTGCCCTCCGGGATTGCCGCAATACGGGCCTGGGCCGCTTCGATATAGGCGCTTTCGCGCTCGATCCCGATATAGCGGCGGCCTAATCGGCGGGCAACTGCGCCGGTTGTCCCGGTTCCGAAGAATGGATCGAGAATAATATCGCCGGGGTTGGAACTCGCTAACAGGACGCGATAGAGCAGCGCTTCTGGCTTCTGAGTTGCATGCACTTTCAGCCCATCCACCTTTAGGCGTTCTGCGCCAGTGCAGATCGGCAGCGCCCAATCGCTACGCATCTGTTTGCCATCGTTGAGTTGCTTCATGGCATGGTAGTTGAAGGTGTAGCGTTTCTGATCGCGGGTCACCTTGGCCCAGATCATGGTCTCGTGGGCGTTGGTGAAGCGCACGCCGCGAAAATTGGGCATGGGGTTATCCTTGATCCAGACAACATCATTCAAGATCCAGAAGCCAAGATCCTGCATGATCGCGCCAACCCGATAGATATTATGATAGCTGCCGATCACCCAGATTGCGCCAGTTTCCTTCAGCACCCGCCGACACTCGCCAAGCCATGTGCGGGTGAAGGTATCGTAGGCTGCAAAATCGTCGAAGCGATCCCATTCGTCATCAACTGCATCAACAAGGCTAGTATCGGGGCGGCGCAATTCCTGGCGGAGTTGCAGATTATAGGGTGGGTCGGCAAACACAAGATCGATACTGTGATCGGGTAATTCACGCAGGATGGCCAGGCAATCGCCCTGGTAGATATGGTTGAGGAGGAGCTGTTTGGTCATAGTTCTTTTCACTGCCTTGGGATGCGCAAATAACGTAGACGCCGTACCCAACCGGCACCAAGCAGCAGGAAGATAGCGAGGAGGATGGCACCGACGATTGCGATCTCGGTTGGTGTGGTGAACCCTAGCCGATCCCCAACCTGGAATGTGTCGGCGGTGAACGATGAGAGTGCCATGAACATCACCACTTCGCTGATGAGCACACTGGTATCGTTGGTCTTCTTGCCCTGCCATTGTAGCCGCATATCGCTATAGTAGGAAAGGAAGAAGTTGAGTTGTTCTACATTGGTGTTGACCAGTTCTAGTGTGTCGTGAACATCCAGCTCGTGCAGCAGAATCTCGAACTTGCGGCGGGCGTAATCGGCGCGAAATGCAGTTGATGAGACGGCCATGCTGCGTAGTTCTGGCAGGCTATCGAAGATGTCGGCTAAACTGGTTGCCAGATGATCGATCTCCGCAATCTCAGCACTGGTGAGATCGCCCTGATTGACGCGCCGCGTAAGTGTTGGTACATACCCAAGCAGGTTGGTGGTGCGGCGCTCGGCTTGCTGAACTTCGGCACGAAAGGCGACGGCGTGTTCGATTCCGCGCACGATTCCATCCCAATAGCGCTCATAGGCCCGGCCATGCAGTCCCATTGGCCCGCCAACATAGGCGACACCAGCGCCAAGGAGTGGGCAGTAGATCAACGCGCTCTCGCCCGTGAACAGGCACAGTTCCTCATCCCAGGATGAGATGTCGCGCCCTACCAGTTCGTTGGCCTGGTTGTGGGCATAGCGCGGCAGGCGGCGATGGCCATCAAACTCGATCAGGGTTCCTTCCATGAATGCTGCCAGAATCGGTGCATACTCGCGCTTCAGCTCGGCAGGGTTCAGCAGGCGGCTATCGAGCGCTATTCGGCGCAATATATGGACAATATAGCGATCCAGCCGAACCGGATTGGGTGTGTTGGAACGGCCACCAAAGCGGATCGTTTTGGTATGAATTTCGTCGATCGGAACGATGATCTGGTTGTTGATCGATGCCAGAAATGCTTCCAGAACAATCATGCCGAGTGCCCATTGGCCCTGTTCGGATGATGGATCATTATCCTGAAGCTCCAACACGCGCTCACTACAGGCGATCAGTGTTTCGTCCTCGAACGGCAGTTCAAGCAACACCATGGCCAGGCCGCCGCGTGTCAGGCGGATTCGCACCGTCCAGCGTAGCCAAGCGGATGCTTTGGCAAAGCCAGCCATACGCTCGCGCATGCCCTGATCCCAACCGATCCTGTAGGTCGGAAAGAAATGGTTATCGCGTAATCGTGAGCGGAAGATCCGCAATGTGTAGGCATCCTGTTCGAGCTGTGCGGCGGCCTCATCTCGGCCAGCGGGCGCTGCTGGATGGAGCATGCGTAGCGCGGCAGCATATGGCTGCGATCCACGTAGGTGCCGAAAGGCATCGGCATCCTCACTGCGCACAAAGCTGCTCAGGTTGATCACTAATGCCAGGCGGACGGTGCCGCTGAGGCGCAGTTGTTCTTCGGGGAGTTGTGCGCCATCCGCATTGGTATGATGATGAGCTGGAATGATTGCCATGCGCTGACTCACAGGGTAGGCACGAACCCAACTCTGATTATACGCCCTGGCTGCAAGGGGTTAGGAGCGAGAGCCGAGAACCAAGAACCAAGAACCGGTATGAGGCACGCCCGTAGCAGCATACGGCAGCGGTGTAGTGGCACGTTGGTTGGATGGGCGAACGATGGCGGAGGTGCCACCGACATTCATTCAAACATGAGACGATCCCATTGTTGTGGGCATATACGATACGCCCGTGCGAGATGGGGTTGTGGGTGTATGCGATCGCATTGTGGGCGGTTCACGAATCGCCGCTACGGCTTCTTCTGTGGCGTATAGCCCAGTTTCTTGATCTGTTTGCGCACGATCTGTTCGTGTTCATCGGGGATGAGCAGCACGGTACGTGTGCCAATGGTTGCGAGTTGCACAATGCCGCGCAGTGCCGCATTATTGGCCAGTTCCGTCAGCAGATACGGGTCATCGCTCTCGATCAGCGTTGTGCGCCCGCCCTCGCGCAATTTGCCCATGCGGCCAGCCAGATCATCAAGGAAGACGCGCACTGTCTGCGGGAATTCGGCCAGGGCCATGCCACTTTTGTGGACGAGAAATTCGCGCACCTGATCGATGTTCAGGCCGTGCTGTGCGGCATCCATAATGGTATCGCGGTTGAGTTGGTAGACACCCTGGTTGTGGTTTGTACCAATGCGCTCCAGGAATGCGCGATCATTTGGCTGCAATTGTGTTGGATTGAGGACGACGATATCCAGATTGGGCAGTATTCGTAGCAGTGGTGTGGCTTCGGTGGGCACACGGGTGGGTGGAACGTAGGCCGTGCTGATGCCCAGAACAAATGCGCCAAGGTTGGTTAGTTTGAAGGCCCATAGGCCATCGTAGCGGCTGATCGGTTCGCCATCAAGACCCTGCACTGTGCCATACTCGTGTGGCGTTTCTTCGGCGGTTGTGTAGGCAACCTCCACAATCCCCAGTGTTGCGGCATATTCCCACAGCAACACGCGGATATACGAGCCCTGGGCAATATCCCAATATTGGGTATCGTAGCCAAGCCAGCCATATTCCATTGAATCGCCAACATACAGATTGCTATGCTGGGTGCGTTCGATGATTGGCAGTTGTTCGGCGGCGCGCATATGGCGCAGCAATTCGCTGAAGCGCACCCATTGGTTTGCTGGATATTCGGCCAGTGCTTCGCCGAGTGTTATGCGGCGGCTGGATGGTTTGCTTAGCCGAGTGCTTTTAGATTGCTGGCCCTTGATACCACGCAAGCGTGAGAATTCATCGAGGATATCGGTTTTGAGCCAGCGCTCCCAGGCATCGCGGATATGTGTCGCATCGACGCGGCCAGCCAGCAGCTTCTCGCCAGCACGAGTCAGTTCCAGCTTACTGCTGCCAGGTGCGGCCCATTTAGCCGCCTGCACCAGCAGGAGCAGCGCTGTCGGGCGGATAGCCTCATCGGCGCGGGCATATTCGTCATCAAAATAATCGCCGCCGAGCAGCCGTTCGCGCAGGTTGCGTAGTGAGGCCAGGGTTGGCATACTGGTGCTAGCGCTGACGCTGATCTTGCCCTGGCTGATCAGCGAGAGTGTGGCGGTGAGATCATGAAATATTGCATCTTCGCTCTGTGAGACGAACAATTCCGGCGTATCGTCCTGGTAGTGTTTGGCTGGGATTGGTGGCGGATCGGCGGTGCCAGTGCGCTTGATTGTTGGTGGTGGCGGGACAAAGCGCCCAAGCAGGTTTTGCAGATCGCTGGGGATGTATGTGCCCAGTTCGGAATTGGAGCCAAGCACAAGATCAAATGGCGTCGCTTTGCTCCAGCGTGTTGTTCGATTGCGGCTTTCGCGGATTGTGTGCCAGTTCGTGCCATATTTAGCTTCGATGACGCTATTGTTGAAGCGCCCATCCAGATTATAGATCAGTTCGGCAATCACCTGTTGCTCGCCGCTCGACATCTGTTCATACAGGCTTTTCAGGGTTTGCACATCGGTGAGCGCGCTGGTGAGTAGCTGAATCAGATCGGCTTTGCGGGTTGGTGGGTTGCTGACCAACACCAGCGCCCGCTCGGTGAGCAGTGGATTGGTCAATTCGCTGAGGGCTGTGGCGAGGTTGGGCAAGGGCATGAGTTGCGTGGTTTTTGCTTGCGGCATAGGTGGCTCCGACAGTATGTGTGGCATGGATCAGGGCAGAAACTAGACTGCTCATGGCTGCATTGTGGACAGGAGCGTGATTCATCCGCAGATTGCGCAGATTGCGCAGATTGATCGGGAGTGCTGATCTACGCATCTTGGTCTGGGTCATCAGGGAGTGAATCAAATCGAATCTTTTCGTAGATGCTCGCAATCGATAGTGTACAATCGATTGAGCCGAGGCGTACTTCGGATGTGAGATCGGTTATGGCCTCGAATAGCCATAGTTTATCGGTATGCCGCACAAAATGTTCGATGAAGATCGAATCCTGTGCAATAACCAGGTATTCTTGAAAACTGTTGATTGTTTGGTATGCCAGAAATTTCTTCCCGCGATCATCACGCTCGGTTGATGGCGAAAGTACTTCAACGATCAGCGTGGGATTGGTGAGAATATCTTCCTGATCATCCTCGAACTGGGATGTTTGGCAGGCAACGGTGACCTCGGCATACACATATCGTTTGGCCTTTGGAATAGCAATTCGCATATCACTGCCATAAACGGTACAAGATCGCGCATGTAATTGCTGATGAAGGTTGCTTAACACATTTGCGCTGATGATTGCGTGTGCCCGCGAACTACCTGCTTGCAGGATTACATTGCCATCAACAAACATGTGTTTTTCGGGATGATGACGCTCAAAGGCCAAATACTCGGCCGCTGTCCATCGTTTTATGGATTGAAGTGTCATATACACTCACGCTGTTTCACTGATCTGCCATTGGCTTGCTGCTGATCATACCAGAGGCGGCAACACTGCGCAATTATTATAGTGGGGGAGCGCAGGAGGCAGGAGTCAGAACCGCCCTCACTCCTGCTGCGCTTCCCCACTCCCAGTGGGAGAGGGGTTAGGGGGAGAGGTCGCCTGCCGCGCGCAGCGGCATCTAGCGCAGCGCCAGATGATTAGTACCCCTCCGGTGTTCGGTAGGTCAGATCGGCGAAACGCGTTGTGGCGGCCTCGAAGCGCATTGGCACGACGCCAACAGGGCCGTTGCGATGCTTGGCGATGTGGACCTCGGCGATGCCCTTCTTGTCGGTGTTCTGGTCGTAGAGTTCCTCGCGATAGATGAACATGACGATATCCGCGTCTTGCTCAATCGAATTATGAACAGTCATATCATTCGCAATAAAGTTATGCAACCCCGCGACGGTCATGTCATACACCAGTTCCTGACCCTCTGGCTCGATAGCAGTGATTTCGTCCCAGTAAACGTCACTGGTAGCGAGGCGATGTAGTTCATCGGATTGCACAACTTGAGCAAGGCGTGTAGCACGATCTCGGCTTATATTTTGCTTATATAATCCTGTTCCACAATCCGCATTGCCGAGTTGCTCTTGCATCTGGCGGGCTGTCATTCCAACCGCTTGCATCGCTAGCTCTGCAAGCGTCATTGTGGCTTCAGTTGGCCCCTCGACATGGCGTGGTACAGCAAGTCGCTCACTGACTTTCAATTCATCAAGGCGCTTCCAGCCGTCGATTGTCAGGAATTTATGGTTTCCTGTTGCACGAATGCTCCGCCCCAATCGGGTCTTCATACGGAATACTGGTTTACAGCCGGTTGCGAATGCGTTGGTTACTTCGCGCCGCTCATACTGCCATGTCGTCGGGTTTAGTGCCAGAACACGGAAGCCACATGTGCCAACCAATGAATCAATCCGTATGTAGCGGCCTTCATCCGGCAGATAAACCAGCGACTCACCAGCAAGGCAGCCCGACTCGCGCAGATCGCTGAGCATCGGAATATGGCTGGTGCGCCCTTCGACGGCACGGGAGAGCTGTGAGAGCGCCAGCACTGGTACATTGAGTTCGCGGGCTAGTGCCTTGAGGCCCCGTGAGATCTCGCTGACTTCCTGCACGCGGTTATCGCTGCGGCGGCCCTGCATGAGTTGCAGATAATCAATCACAATCAGATCGATGCCGGCCTGTGATTGCAATCTGCGTGCTTTGCTGCGCACATCCATGATCGTGACGCCAGCGCTATCCTCAATATAGATCGGGATGGAGGCTAAGCGGCCCATGGCTTCCATAACAATGCGTAGTTCGTGATCGGGGATGTTGCCAAGCCGTAGGCGGTGGCTATCGATCTTGGTATCCATGGCCAGCAGGCGCTGAACCAGTTGCTCGCGGCCCATTTCCAGGCTGAAGATCGCAACTGTACCCTGGTGCATTGTTGCGACATTATAGGCCAGGCTCATGGCAAGGGACGTTTTGCCAACGCCCGGCCGAGCTGCCAGAATGATCAGATCGGATCGCTGCAGCCCACCGGTGATCTGATCCAGATCGCGGAAACCGGTTGGTACGCCAACAACTTCGCCGCGATGTTCCTGGAGATAGTTGATCTGCTCATAGTACTGGTCGATCACCTGGCCAATATGAATAAAATCATTGGTTGAGCGGCGCTGCGAAACCTCGAACAGCGTCTGTTCGGCTTTGTCCAGCGTTGCCTCAAGATCATTCTGTTCTTCATAGCCAAGCGCAGCGATCTTGCCACCGGCCTGGATCAACTGGCGCAGCAGAGCCGTTCGTTCAACAGCACGGGCATAGAATTCAATATGGTAGGAGGTTGGCACCCCCTGGATCAGCTCTGTCAGGTAGAGAATGCCACCAACAGCCTCAAGCCTGCCATGGCGGCGCAGTTCCTCGGCCACCGTGCGGGTATCGGGGGGGATACGCTGGTTATAGCAGGCCAGCATGGCCTCATAGATCTGGGTGTGGCGCTGGAGGTAGAAGTAATCGGGCATCAACCAGGATGCAATCGGGACAATTGCTTCACGATTCAGGAGAATCGAGCCAAGGGTGGCCTTTTCTGCCTCAATATTGTGTGGTATTTCAGTTTGGGTCATCCAATCGCCTCCAATTGCGGCTCTCCACCGACTCTCCCGATCCAGTCCAGAACCTATCCACATGCCCCTAAGATGCGAGAATGTGCCGCCCATACTGGGCGACACATTCATAGGAGGCGTTTAGGATTGCGAAAATGGGTTATTCAGCTTCTGGATCGGCTGGTAGTTGAATGGAACCTTCTTCGCCCTCGACAATCACATTAATAATTGGTTCAACGCCAGCCATCAGCCGAACGGTAATCGGGTAGTGGCCGATACGCTTGATCGGCTCACCCAACTCGATCTTGCGGCGGTCGATTTCGGTTCCGGCCAATACCGCTAGCCTTGTGGCAATATCGGCACTCGTGACCGAGCCATACAGGCGATCCTGCTCGCCAACCCGCGCCGTGAAGCGGAGCGTCTGGCCATTAAAGCGCGCCGCCACCGCCTCGGCATCCTTGCGAACGATCATATCACGTTTGCGCTGGGCGGCCACGCGCTCCTCGGATTGCTTGATCTGCCCACGGGTTGCCAGAACCGCCAGGCCCTGTGGGATCAAGTAGTTGCGACCGAACCCGCCCGAGACATCCTTGATATCCCCGGCGATGCCAAGCTTGACCACATCCTGAACCAACAGAACCTTGATTTTCGTGCTCATTGATACCACTCCCTACAAATACTGCCAGCGCATCCCGGAGCGCCGCCCCTGCGGGGGACCGGGGAAAAACCCCGTAAAAGCGTCTCTCGGCTGATTCTAGGCCGGCGCGGTGAGTCACAGCATCGTGACCTCCCCGTGGTTCCGGCGGCGACGGGATAGGCTGGCAAGATCTTTTTTGCGACCCACAGCGGGCCATTCAAACGCTCGGTATCTTACCATATTCGGTATGTGGGCGTCAATGTGATAGAAAGAGGAAACACTCCCGCACAACCAGTGTGTCAGGGAGTGTTTATAGAGGATATGTGCGGGAGTATAGAAGGTGAGTGGCGTTATCACAACGCGACTGAAGACTATAGAAGGCGTATAGAGCTACAACTAGCAAGAAGCGGGCCATATTCTCATACATGCACCCTCAATCTGCAGGCTGAAGCCGCACGGTTATCCGCCACGACGTTTATTCACCAAAAGTATTCTGACTCCTGAATTCTGACTCCTGACTCTTGTTCTACTGGCACACTTCTTGCAACTCACGAAGCAGGCGTAGCACTTGTGCTACGCACCATCGCTGAAAGGAGCGATCACATGGCTATTAATTGGGACATCATTAAAGGCAAGTGGGCACAGTTCAAGGGTGAGGGCCGCAAGCAATGGGGCAAGCTGACCGATAGCGATTGGGAGCAGATTGCCGGTGAGCGCGATAAACTGGTTGGCCGCCTTCAGGAGAGCTATGGCTGGACCCGCGAGAATGCGGAAAAGGAAGCCGATGCCTTCTTCGAGCGCAACAGTGCCTATAACGATGAGACAGTGGCTCGCTAGCATTGATCGAATTCGTGGGCTGATTGATGCAATGTAATGCGTGAATCAATGCGTGGTGGTAGGTATTTCTGCCATCACGCATTGATTGTCTGTTGGAACCTTGTCGAAATGCAATCAAATCATGAAGCTGATACTGAGTTGGAGCCACACATGACCAACCCTCCAGCTAGCCTGTCACCATCTAGTTCGTCATCTACTGCATGGTGGCAGACACTGCGGATGAGTGATGTTGCACTGGCAACGATCATTGTTCTGGTTGTTGGCCTGAGTTTTGCCCTGATGCTATCGCTCCTGAATGTTATCGTTAATATCTTCCTGGGGCTTTTACTGGCTACTGCGTTGCGCCCGCTTATGAACCGGCTGCAAGGCTCTGTCTTCTCTGTAACACTATCGGCAGCTATTTCGGCCTTCTTCCTGGTGCTGTTCGCTATCGGTTTTCTGGTACTTGTCGTGCCATTGCTGATCGCACAGTTTCAGGCGCTGGTTCTTGTGCTGCCGCAGCTATATAAAGATATTCGCCAGGGGTTTCTGCAATCGCCCTTTTTGATTGTGCGCCAGCTTGCTGTGCCGATGCCAGCCCAGCTTTCGACCAATAGTTCGTTTGATAGTGCCACGCTTGGAGCGCAGATTTTTGGCTGGCTGCCATCGATTGGCTATGCACTGTTTGCAACGGTTGGCACAATATTGTTTACCTACTACTGGTTACTGTACCGTGATCGCACGATACGTTCGTTGCTGCTGCTGCTGCCCGAACAACGCAGAGCTGGTGTTGAACAGACATGGCTTCAGGTTGAAGAGCGGATTGGTGCATTTATTCGTGGGCAGCTTCTGCTTGGCCTTGCGACCGGAGTGCTCTCGCTGATTGGCTATTGGGCCATTGGCCTGCCCTACCCGCTGATGCTGGCTCTGCTGGCTGGTGTGCTCGAATTTATTCCCTATGTCGGGCCATTTGTGACAATGGCGCTTGCTGGATTGAGTGGATTTAGCATTTCCCCATCGCTTGGGCTTAGCGGTTTAGTTGTGGGAATCGTCGTGCAGCAGATCGAGAGCCTGCTGCTGGTGCCACGTGTTATGGAGAAAACTGTCGGCATCAGCCCGGTCGTTTCAATGCTGGCATTTATTGGCTTTGCCGCGCTGTTTGGGCCGATTGGCGGATTACTGGCAATTCCGCTCGCAGCCTTATTGCAAGTCCTCTTTCGGGGCTGGATCGAGCGCCGCACCACTGCTGTGCCAGCGGCTGATACTGGGCGCGGGGCACTCGATCTCATTCGGTATCAGATAGCAAACCTCGCGGACGATATTGCGCTAACGTTACGGCAGAAGCAAGATGATATAGATCAATACTCCGACGATACCGAGGAAGAGCTTGAATCAATACTCGCTAATCTTCGTGTTCTTGTAGATACTGCGGAGCAAGCGCAATGATGCGGAAAATCGCCATAGGCACAACCACCGTCCTGAGTGTGTTGATCTGTACACTGGCACTGTGGACGATGCGTGAGGCAGTTCAGTTACTCATTATTGCATTAGCGATCAGCGCAGCGATGACTCCACTGATTGAATATCTGATCGCACGCGGCCTGAAGCGCTTGTGGGCAATCATCCTGACGTTTGTTGGTGTGATTATGCCACTGCTCACCCTGATTGTTATCCTTGGTATTCAGGCGATCAGCGATCTTGGATTATTGCTTGAGCGTGCTCCATCCCAGTACAACCAGATGCGTCAGATGCTGCTCAATGAAGGTGCCATTGCCCAGTATATTGGCCGGGTGCTGCCCGATAGCCAAACCCTGATGAAGAGCCTCACCAGTTCGAATATCGAGAGCCTGGGCCTCACTGTTGTCAGTACTATTATGCAGGCGCTTGTGGTTGGCATTCTGCTGTTGAGCATTGCCTCGTTAGGGTTCTATTGGCTGGCCGATCAACAACGCATCGAGCGCTTATTGCTTTCGCTGCTGCCCTCCCAGCATCGTAGCAGCGCCCGATCACTATGGAATCAGATGTACCACGAAGTCGGGGTCATGATCCGTGGCGAGATAGTGCTGATTGTCTGTGGAGTCGTTGCGCTGTTTATTGTGTATCGGTTGCTTGGCATCCAGGGTGCGAGCCTGCTTGCGCTGTTTGGTGGATTGATGCTGCTTGTGCCAGTGCTGAGTATCCCATTGGCGCTCCTGCCAGGCGTGCTGGTGGCTAGTCTTCAGAACCCGCTGCAGGGTTTTCTGGTTCTTGGGTGTGGTGCCCTACTGTTGTTGGCCATTAAGCGTGGTATTGGCCCGCGTATCTTTCGTTCGGGGATGATCATTAACCCTGTGCTGATAGTTGTGCTGATCATGGTGCTTGCCGAGTTTGCCGGTTTCTGGGCATTTCTTATAGCGCTGCCACTGGCCGCCGCCATCCAGACGATTGGGCGGGCGGTTCGTAGCGAGCAACAGCGCTATGTGCCAGTAATGCAGACAATCGAGGTGCAAGCGCTCCAGGAACGAATCGAGTTCCTCGCACATCAGGTTGCGAATGAGACACCAGAGGCTGTGCGGATCAAAGGGTTGCTTGGCCGAGCGCAAAAGCTGGCCGCAGATGTTGCCCTGCTTGTGGGCCAGAACCCCCAACAGGTGGCCGAGAATACGAGGATTGCGCAGGCCGACCTGCGTGTATCTGAAAGCGCTCAGATGCAATAATCAGTACTGTTTTCATTATTCACTGCTTACAGGAATACATACCTTGCAAGGGCATGCTTAGGTTGTATCGGATGCTCATTCTTGTGGCAGAAGGGATTGTTCATGTCCGATTCGACCACAAGTATCAAACGAGAAACGACCGATCAGCTGAACAAACATCAGTCTGCTACACGAGGCCTGCGGCGGCTGGACAAGATTCTGATAGCGCTGCTGATGATCTCATTGCTCGCCCATGTGCTCACCTTTATGGGGTTTATGGCTGGGCGCACGATGCTGCGTAGCCAGATCAGCCAGCTCGCCGATGGCGTCCAGCAGGCCAAATCGACAATCGTATCATACGATTTCCCGATTGATCAGCAAGTACCGATCAATATCAATGTGCCAATTCAGCGCTCGATTATTGTGCCGATCCAGATGGATGTGCGCATCAACCAGACACTACGCGTCCCTGTCGATACTGGTTTTGGAGTGGTGAGCCTGCCAATACCAATCGACGCGACCATCCCGATTAGTACAACGGTTCCCATCGAAATCAAGCAGATAATCCCAATCTCAACGACGGTGCCGATTCGCATGACCGTTCCACTCCAGATCGATCTTGGTTCACCACCATTTTCGAGCTATGTTGATCGATTCTATCGTGCGCTGATTGAGCTTCGTGATCAATTATAAAGGAACTATAACAGGAGTACCAACGGCCATGCAGGTCAGCACAACGGGTTCGCTTGCCACAAGAAGTGAGATGACGGCGATTGATGCTCAAGCATCGGTCATTTCTGCCAATAATGTTGAGCATGTGTTTAGTGAAGGCGTTGGCGTCTTCGATCTCAACTTTGAGATTCCACCTGGAACGATCTTTGGGATGATCGGACCAAGTGGCTGTGGGAAGACAACCACCGTTCGTTTATTGACTGGCCTGTATCGGCCAGATCACGGCAAGTTAATGGTACTGAAGCAGGCACCGATCAACTTTAGCTCACGGACACGCACGCAAATCGGCTATATGCCACAGCATTTCGTGCTCTACCCCAATCTCACAGTCTGGGAGAATCTGAATTTCGTTGCCTCACTGTATGGAATGGGCTATCTGAAGCGTCGGCGGCCATTGAATGATGCACTCGAATTTGTTGAACTGAGCCACGCGCGCAATCGGTTGAGCAGCCAGCTTTCGGGCGGAATGCAGCGGCGGCTTCAACTGGCCTGTATGCTGGTGAATAGCCCACAGCTTATGTTCGCCGATGAGCCAACCGCAGGCGTTGATCCCGTGCTGCGTGCCAAATTCTGGGAGCATTTTCGCTCGCTGCGCGACCAAGGGAAAACCCTGTTTGTGACGACACAGTATGTTGGTGAGGCAGCCTATTGTGATCTGATCGCAGTGATGCGCGCTGGCCGGATTATTCACCTGGATACACCAGCTAATCTTCAGCGTAAGGCACTCGGCGGTGAAATCATCAAGCTGGTAGTCAATCCAGCCGATGTGCCGGCAGTGATTCAGATCTGCTACCAGCATCCAGCGATCAATGATGTGCGCCGTTCCAATCGTGAGCCGGGCCTGCTCTACCTTCAGGTTGAAGATGCTGCTGCAACACTGCCACTACTGTTTGGGGTGTTGGGCCAACATCCCGAGATTACCGTCCAGCAGGCCGAAAAATATGCGCCACCATTCGATGATATCTTCATTCAACTGATGGAACAGGCCGAAGGAGAAGATCATGTTTAGGCCGATCATCCGCCTGTTTGCCTTCTTTAGCAAGGAGGTACGCGAGATTGTGCGCCAGCCCAGGCTTATTCTGAGCCTGCTGCTTGGCCCGTTTCTGATTCTGCTGTTGTTTGGGGTTGGCTATCAGGGTGAGCGCCCGAAACTGCGGACGGCGCTGATCGTGCCAGCCCAGGGTGTCGATCAGGCACAACTTGATGCCCTAAAAAAATCGATTGGCCTCAATTTTACGATCGAAACGGTTGATTCGGATCTCAATGGTGCCATGGCACGGCTTCAGGCTGGCCAGATTGAGGTGGTTGAGGTTATTCCGCCGCAGATACAGGAAAACCTGATTGGCGGCAAACAATCACAGGTTGATTTTCAGTACAACCAGATCAATCCGGTCAATGAACAATGGATTCGTTACCTGGCCTATGCTCAGGTGAATGAGATGAACCGCTTCATCCAGACCCAGGCGATCACCCAAATGCAAACCGATCTCAAGAATCGTGGAGTTGAGAGTACCATTCCACCAGAAGTCCTGGCTGCACCAGTGATGCCAACCTATCGGAACCTGCAGGGCACATCGCTGGCATTCATGACATTCTATGCTCCAGGCGTGATGGCGCTGATGATCCAGCATATTGCTGTGACGCTTGGTGCGCTCTCGCTTGTTCGTGAGCGGCTGCTTGGTGCCGTCGAACTCTTTCAGGTCGCACCGGTTTCATTCATGGAAGTATTGCTGGGGAAGTACCTTGGCTATACGCTTATTATCGGAGTTATGGCGGCGGCACTGATCTCGTTACTTGTGTTTACGCCATTGGCTGTGCCATTTCTGGGCAGTATCATATTCTTTGCCGTGTTGATTCTGCTGTTCACCGCAGCAGCGCTAGGCATTGGCTTTATGATCTCGGTCTGGTCCACATCGGACAGCCAGGCGATTCAGCTTTCCATGCTGGTGCTGCTGATGTCGATGTTCTTTAGTGGATTCTTTCTGCCGCTGGAAAATTTCACACCTGCCGTCCAGCTGGTTGGGTTTGCCCTGCCACTCACCCACGCAATCAATGGCTTCCAGAATATTATGCTACGCGGCACGCTCCCAGCGGATAACACATGGATCTTGTTGGCAATTATTGCCAGCGTAACATTTCTGCTGGCAGTTGGCGGGGCGCGATGGCGGTTCTTGCAGGTGGAGTAACATAAGACCATGCTATACTATCGGTATCCGAGAACACCTGGCGATAGGCACCCACGATGCCCAACGCTCCCGCTCTTCTCATTTTGGCCGATGATCTGACTGGTGCAGCCGATTGTGCCGCTCGTTGGCGTGTGACAGGCCAACCAGCAACGGTTCAGTTTGTGCCCGATGCTGTTGTGCGCCCTGGTGCAACGGCCTCTATCAGCGATTCGCGGCACCTCTCGCCACCCCAGGCCACACAGCGCATCCAGCACCTTCTGGGCAAACTAGATACGCTGCATGGGCAGCGCTGGTATAAGAAGATCGACTCGACGCTGCGCGGCAATCTTGGTGCGGAACTTGATGCGATGTTGGCTGCACTCGGGCAAACCCATGCGGTGATCTGCCCGGCGTTTCCCGCTCAGCGGCGTGGCCTATACAATGGCATACTTGTGTGCGATCCCGCGATTTCCGCGCCTGTTGATCTGCCCAATCGGCTGGCAGAACAATCACAGCGGCATATTACACTTCTATCTCTGGATCAGGTTCGGCGTTCGCCAGATGCGCTTGCCAATGATCTGCGTGAATGTTCTGCACAGGCCAGCCTGATTGTGTGTGATGCGATGTCTGATGCCGATCTGGCGGCGATTGTTGCGGCGACGCTATTAGCGCTTCCCAATGCGCTGCTGTGCGGCAGTGCTGGCTTGTTCGGTGCGCTAGCGGCGCGCTACCCGTCTGCTGCGCTGCCACCCGAGGCTCCTGTGCATGCGCGGCGGGCGCTGATTGTGGTTGGCAGTGGCAGTACGATGGCCCATCGTCAGATTTCTGAACTGCACGAGCGCTATCAGATGCAATCTGATGCGGCAATAACGCTGCTGCATCTACCAGCGCCGCCGGCCAACACAATTCTGGATGGCCAGCATGCTCGGGTGCTTGCCAAACAATTGGCCGATGCTGCCATGCGGGCGATTCATACACTTCAGCCCGATCTGCTGCTGATTGTTGGTGGCGATACGGCCATGGCATTGTTTGAGCGCTTGGCAATCAGCGAGCTACGGATTCAACACGAACTGCTGCCTGGTATTTCGCTCAGCCATGCAATCACTCATTCAGGCGAACAATACCAGGTCATTCTGAAAGCCGGTAGTTTTGGCGATCCAGCAACGCTCGCCGATTTGCTTGATCGCTGTGCGGATCTGCAATCCGCCAGGAGAAACCCATGAATGATGATACACGACCACTCCTAGCACTCACGCTTGGCGATCCAGCCGGGATCGGGCCAGAGATTATTCTGAAGGCGCTGACTCATGCCGATCTGTATCAGCGCTGTCGGCCACTCGTGATTGGCGATCAACAGATTCTGCAACGAGCCGCTGGCTGGCTGGGCCTGTCAATCAACCTGGTTAGCGTTGTGGAACCTGGTGCTGCACGCTACACCGCTGGTACGCTAACCCTACTTGATCTTGCGAATGCGGCTCCAGCAGCATGCCTAGCAGGGCAACTGAGCGCGGTTGCGGGAAAGGCTGCGGTTGAGTATGTGTTTCGGGCGTGCGATCTCGCAATGGCCGGGCATGTCGATGCGGTTGTGACAGCACCGCTCAACAAAGCGGCCATGAACATGGCTGGTTTTCACTATGCCGGGCATACTGAGTTGCTAGCAGAGCGAACCGGCGCAGGAACCGTCAGCATGTTGCTCGTCGGCCCAACACTGCGGGTTGTACATGTAAGCACCCATGTTGCGTTGGAAGAAGCGATTCGGCGGATTACCCCCGAACGAGTTGATGCCGTGATCGAACTGGCCTATCAGTCGTGTCGGGTGCTTGGGATTGCCGCTCCACGGATCGCGATTGCCGGGCTGAATCCGCATGCCGGCGAGGGCGGGTTATTTGGTGATCAGGAGCAGCGAGCAATCCAGCCGGCAATTGAAGCGGCTCGTAACCGTGGGCGCGATGTTTCCGATCCACAGCCGCCCGATACGGTGTTCCTGCGGGCCGTTCGAGGAGCCTACGATATTGTTGTGGCCATGTACCACGACCAAGGCCATATCCCGATGAAACTGTTGGCCTTCGATAGCGGTGTGAATGTGAGCGTCGGCCTACCAATCATTCGCACCTCCGTCGATCACGGAACGGCCTTCGATATTGCTGGAACTGGCAAGGCGAGTGAGGAGAGCATGCTGGCCGCAATCGATGTTGCGCTGCAGATGGTGAGGGCGCGCAATCATATGGGCTGATGACGAGTATAGAGCCAAGAATGTTGATCAATCTGCGCAATCTGCGGATATTGGCTAACCCATAGCCATGCAGAGTATAGCTATAGGTTTCGTGCGAACGATGAAGTTTGCTTCAGACGCTCATCAGTTCAAGGGCTGTGCTGCCGCCTGGCATATTGAGATGGGCAATTCGCCGATCAAATGTGGCGAGCTTTCCGCCATGTGCCATGGCTAATCCAAGGAGGTAGATATCTATCACATGATTATGGGTGATAATCGCTGATGGAGGGATAATTTCCCGGATCGTTACATCATCTGGCCAAAATATATGGCTTGGTACACTGCATAGTTGACGGAGAATGGTGATAACTTGCTGTGGATCGCCTGGTCGATTGGGGTAGTTTGGGTGGCTAGCAATCCGTACAAACCCATTTTCGGTCCAGGGGCACGTCGCCCATCCTGACTTCCCAAGAATGGCGAACCACCGATGTGCTGCGTCGTGGTGAATGTGCATTGGGTCGCTCAGTGCAAGCAAAACATTCACATCCAGAAGAAATATCGTCATGGAAGTTCATCACGCAGCTGATTGACAAGCTCCATCATGATTACACGTGCGTTGGGCTGCATCGGGAAGAGTGGCAAACCATTGCGTGTTGTGGTCGCGTTCGCTCGAACAAGTGCTTGGCGAGCGAGATCGGACAGGACTTTGCCAATTGACGTGCCGCGCTGGTGGGCAAGCTCCTTTGCGGCCAGGAGCACATCCTCTTCAATATCAATGGTCGTTCGCATAGTCCCTCCGTCGTACGCTCCCTAATAATCATCTTTTTGATGCTATAGCATTCCTATTTGAGTTGTAAAGGCGCGTCGCGCAAAGTGGGGTTTGGGGCGCAGCTCCGAAAGAAATTCCCCCGCCCCTTTTTTACAAATCCGGTAGGATTGCTATAGCACATCACATATATGATGTCAACGCATCACATATGATGTGCATCAATCTAAATTGTGCCTGGTTGAAAGCTAGCCGTTAGTCGTCATTTTCAAATTGCCCATTTGGGCAGCTTCTGTTGTAATGTTTGGTCAGCTCAATGCAGGTGTTGCATAGAAAGACATCGCTACAGTATAATACTCATGCGATGTATTTCTGGGGAGCGCTGTAATGTTTGTGGATCGTCGTGATGAGCTGACAATGCTCCGGCAGGTTGTGGAGCGCCAGCGAAGGGGCGAACTCCTGCTGTTGTATGGTCGGCGGCGGGTTGGCAAGACAGCGCTGTTGCGCCATTGGGCAATCCAGAGTGGCCTGCCATGGACCTATTGGATGGCGCAGAAGGAACCTGCCGAACTGCAGCGCCGCAAACTCTATGCTGCCATCCGCGGGCGTACGAGTACATCGAATTCACCAACCTTTGCCAGTTGGTCGGAGTTGTGGGACGATGTAGCCGAGATCATTCGCGATCAGCGTCGTATCCTCGTGCTCGATGAGCTTCCTTGGGCAATTGAGTCTGATCCTGCCACACTCTCGGCGCTCCAATATGCTTGGGATGTCCATTTTCAGAACTCAGGACTGATCCTTGCATTGTGCGGTTCCCATATTCGCACGATGGAGACGTTGCTAAGTCAGCAGACACCACTTTTTGGACGGCTGACTGCACAGCACCAACTCCAGCCATTGCCGTTTGGAGCACTACGCACATTTTTTCCTAACTGGAGTCCTGATGCACAGGTAGCCATATACGCAATGGTCGGTGGTGTGCCGCAGTATCTCACTTGGTTCGATCCGGCGGTATCGTTCAGCGAGAACATCCGGCACGAGATTCTCGGGCCAGCAAGCATGGCACTATCGGAGGTCGAGCTGCTATTGTCAGATGAGCTACGTGATATTCGCACCTACCTGACTGTTCTGAATGCGATTGGTGAGGGAGCCCACGCACTCAAGGAGATCGCGGATGCGACCCTGACGGCATCGACAAACCTTACCAAGTATTTAGGCGTTCTTCAGGAGTTGCGCCTGGTGGAGCGCAGGGTGCCAGCAACAGTACCGCCAGCCATTCAACACCGCTCGAAGCAGGGACGTTACCACCTGACTGATCCCTTCCATCGCTTCTACTTTCGTTTCCTGCGACCAAACCAGGCCGAAATCGCTTATCAACCCGACCGTGTCCTTGAGCAGATTCAGGAAGGCTTACGCGCCTTTGTCGGCCAAACGGCGTGGGAGGAATTGGCGCGGGTGTGGGTGCTACGGGTTGGGATGCAAGGGGGGCTTCCCTTCAAGCCAGATGTGATCGGTAGCCATTGGAGTCGGCTTGTTCAGACCGATGTTGTCGCGATCAATTGGCGTGAGCGGGCGGTGCTTATTGGTGAATGCAAGTGGACGGCTGCGCCAATTGATCGCCAAACGGTGCAACGGCTGATCGAACATACCCTGCCTCGAACCGTCGCTGCGTTGCCAGAGGGTGGCATAGGCTGGCGAGCATTTCCAGCACTCTTTGCCCGAGCCGGTGCCACAAAAGAAGCTCAGGCATTACTTTACGCACAAGGCGGGCTGCTGATCGATTTAGCAACACTCTATGCGGATCTGGATGAGAGTTGACTTTTAGTTCTCCTCTTTGGCTGCCAGCCTATCGGCTATATTCGCATTAGTTCAGGCTTGGGAGCGCAGGGCTAGCCAGTGTCTCAATAATTGCGACATGCTTGCAGGGTTTGCCATACTGGCCAGCCGGGCAATCGCAGGCATACACACCGCCATAGCGGCGCACGGTATAGCGAACCGCTGGCTTGTGCTGTGATGGCACTTCCCACATGGAGCCATCATCAATCGGGGTGACAGCTGGGGCATCAAGCAGGATCAGGGCTGCTCGATAGAATGCATTGGCCTGGCGGGTATCGCCATGGGCGCGGCAGATACCGCTCTCAACTGCGGCATGCAATGCCAGTTCTTTGACATTTGGTGTTGTTCGGGTGGCTGTTCGTGGCATGGATGTGTTCCCTTCGTGCTTCGTGTTATTGCTCGTAAACGATGGCTATAGCAATCCTACCGGATTTGTAAAAAAGAGGGCGGGGGATTTCTTTGGGGCGGCGCCCCAAACCCCGCTTTGCGCTACGCGCCTTTACAACTCAAATAGGAATGCTATAGCATAATGTTCTTTCATAGTACATGACGCTCAAATAGCATAAAAAGTTGCACGTTTGTGCATATTTATAGTTCAGCCAAGCGCCGCTGTATTGCCGCACGCTCGACCTGATTATGGCAGCGTTCTAGCGCAGCCAGGTAATTCTCGCGTGCCTGATCGGCCTGCCCCAATCGGCGCAGCATATCGGCCTGTGCCAGATAGAATGGGTAATAATCGCTGAGTTGCGTGCGTAAGCCATCGATCAGCGCCAAACCCTGCTGCGGGCCATCGGCCATGCCAACAGCAACAGCATAGTTCAGTTCGACAACCGGCGATTGGGTGTAGGTAGATAATTCGCGATACAATGCTGCAATCTGCGGCCAATCGGTGCCATTGCTGATATGAGCTTGGGCGTGTAATGCACTAATGGCAGCCTGGATCTGGTACGGCCCTGGATGGCGCATGGCCAGTGCTTTATCGAGCAGTGCCAGGCCCGTCGCAATCTGCGCTTTATCCCAGCGTGTGCGATCCTGTGCTTCCAGCAGGACGAGAGCGCCCTGCTCATCGGTACGAGCATCGCGGCGCGCATGGTGCAGAAGCATGAGCGCAAGCAATCCCAGGGCTTCGGCGCGCTGAGCTTCCGGTACATCGCGCCCATCATGGGCAATCAATGCGTTCAGCACGCGTGCCAGGCGAATGGCATCCTCACAAAGATCGCGGCGAATGAGTGCATCGCCCTGGCTGGCACCATACCCTTCGGTGAAAATCAGGTAGATAATCGAGAGTACGGCACTCAGTCGCTCCCCCAGGCGATCCGTCGGCGGTACTTCAAATGGAATACCAGCATCGCGGATCTTGCGCTTGGCCCGCACCAGCCGCTGCGCCATGGTGGGCACTGGCACGAGGAAGGCATACGCTGTTTCAGCAGTAGTCAACCCACCAAGTGTTGTTAGAGTCAGGGCCACCTGGGCATCAAGCGGTAGTGCCGGATGGCAACAGGTGAACATCAGCTTGAGCCGATCATCGGGGATTTCATCGAAGCTATCCAGATCATCTGGTGGGGCCGCTGGGTTACTGGCAAGATCCTCAAGCCGCGTAACCTTGCGCCTGCCGGACTCGCGTCTGAGGCGATCCAGGGCCTTGCGGCGGGCAACCATCGTCATCCATGCGCCTGGCCGATGCGGCACACCATCGCGCTGCCAGTGTTCTAATGCGGCAACAAGCGCATCCTGCAACACATCCTCAGCCAGCTCGAAATCGCCAAGCCACCCGATCAGCGTTGCCAGAACCTGGCCCGATTCCTGGCGGAATGTGCGTTCGATTGCACTATGGATATCGATCATAGATGATTAGCCCCTTGGAGTATTCAGAAGTCAGGAGTCGGAATTCAGAATGCGCTTGATCTGGCTCAATACCGTACGATAGCCATAGTGATTTTTCGTGCTTCTGGCTTCTGGCTCCTGACTTCTGATGCCTACATCTCCATCAATGGGCGCACCTCAATCGAGCCAGTTTTGGCCGAGGGATTCTTGGCAGCCCATTCTAATGCCTGATCGAGATTAGCGCACTGGATGATATAGTAGCCACCCAGTTGCTCTGTCGTTTCTGCAAATGGCCCATGGGTCGGCAGCGTTTTGCCATTGCGCACGCGCACGGTTGTTGCTGCACTGGTTGGCAGTAGCGGATCGCCAGCGTGCATCACACCCTTCTCGCGCATCTCATTAGCATAAGCTAGGTGTGCCTCGAACATCGCCATTTGATCCGCCTCCGATGCTGCCGCTTCAGCCGCTTCATTTCCATAGATCAGTAGGATGTACTTCATGGCGCTGGTCCTTTCGTTGCATGAATGAGCCTGTGCGGTGCAATTCCCCGCTCATCCTACCGACGCATAACGAACCCCGGAATCGACACACAGATGTTCGTGATCGAGCAGCCGTTGCTTGAGGTGTATTCCACCAGCAAACCCGGTGAGTGAACCATTGGCACCCACTAATCGATGGCATGGAACAACCAATGGAATCCGGTTGGTCGCATTTGCACGCCCAACGGCCCGTGATGATCGCGGATGCCCGAGCAAGGCCGCTAGCGATCCATAGGTATGAGTTGCCCCGAACGGGATCTGGGTGAGTGCCTGCCAAACCTCGGTTTGCCAGGGGGTTCCACGCAGCACGAGTGGAACTTCAAAGACGCGCCGTGTGCCAGCCCAGTATTCCTCTATCTCGCGGCGAGCTTGAATAGCCTGACGTGTGGCCGCATGGAGTGTGTATCCAGCCTGCCGTAGATCCTCATCGATTGAGCGTGGGTAGCTTCCATCACCAAAGTTGAGTTGGATCAGTGCGCCGACACTGTTGACGGCAATGGTGATTGGGCCACCTGCTGTCGCAATCGTTTCCAGATAGGCATCCATGTGGGTTCCTTATAATTTTGACACAGGTACATTGTAATGCTATCATAAAAAGACGGCCCTCTACTGCGTATACTCTGATATTGTGCAGTTGATTGGGCCATTATTGCTCAGGCCTCAACCAATCGTGCAGTATTCGTGCCACATGCGTGAACGGATAGGCTGTGTTGGCTGAGACAGATGCTTCGTAGCTCCATCGAAAGGAAGCAAATTCTCATGGATGAGACGACCAAAAACCAGAACGTGCGCCTGAATCGCCGAGCCTTCTTGAAGGCCATGAGCGCTGGCGCTGGCGTATTCGTACTGGCCGCCTGTGGTGGTGCAACACCAGCCGCAGCGCCAACCGCAGTACCAGCAGCAGCCGCAACTGCTGTTGGAGAAGCTCCAACGACCGCTCCAGCAGCGGGTGGTAAGAAGCTTGAGATCTTCTCGTGGTGGACCAATGGCGGTGAGGCAACCGGCCTTGAAGAGATGTACAAAATCTACAAGGCAAAGAATCCTGGCGTCGAGATCATTAACGCAACCGTTGCTGGTGGTGCCGGAACCAATGCGAAGACGGTTCTCAAAACCCGTTTGCAGGGCGGCCAGCCACCCGATAGCTGGCAGGTTCATGCCGGCAAAGAGCTGACGGCCTATGTCGATGCGGATCAGATGCAGCCGCTGACGGCCTTCTTCAAGGAACAGGGCTTCGACACGATTATGCCGAAGCTATTGCTCGACCAGATCACCTACAAGAATGAAATCTGGTCGGTGCCGGTGAATGTCCATCGCTCGAATATCCTGTGGTATAACATCAAGATCTTTAAGGATAACGGCCTGACCCCGCCGAAGACGGCTGATGAGTTCTTCACCGTCGCTGAGGCACTCAAGGGCAAGAATGTCACCCCATTGGCCGTTGGTGGCAAGGATAAGTTCGAGACCCCGCACCTGTTCGAGAGTGTGCTGCTGGCCACATTTGGTGCCGATGATTACCCGAAACTGTTCAATGGTGGCATTAAATGGGATGATCCAAAGGTCGCGCAGGCTGCTGCAACCGCCAAGAAGATGCTTGAGTATGCCAATGCGGATCGCTCATCGCTTGGATGGTCCGATGCGATGCAGTTGGTGCTTGACGGCAAGGCCGGTATGACAATCATGGGCGATTGGGCCCATGGCTACGCACTCAGCAAGGGTGTCAAGCCGAATGTCGATTATGGCTATGTCGCTTCACCAGGCACCGATGGCATCTTCCTGTGGCTATCGGATAGCTTTGGTTTGGCCAAGGGTGCGCCAAACCCAACCGAGGCCAAGGCCTGGCTTGCGGTGTGTGGCTCGAAGGACGGCCAGGATGCATTCAATCCGAAGAAGGGTTCGATCCCGGCTCGTACGGATGCTGATAAGAGCCTATACGATGAGTACCTCAAGTTCTCAATCGATCAGTTCGGGACGGTCAAGCTCGCCCCGAGTATCGTCCATGGCGCTGCTGCGCCAGAGGCATACATGACCGATTATGGCAATGCGCTGAATGTGTTCGGCAGCGATCTGGATACCGATGCGCTGGTGCAGGCCCTTCAGGACGCCGAGAAGGACATCAAGTAGTCATTCTCTGATCGAACGGGCATCGGGGCAGGTGGGTGTATATGCCTGCCCCGATGCCCGTTGTTTGCTCTTTCACTGCACCATTGCGCCGATCAATACTCACATCACCGAGGTCGTTATGCAGCAGGCACAGACCCAGCCAATCGTTACCCGGCGGGCGCGGCGGTTCGATACCGACCGCTTCATCGCTATTCTGATGATCCTTCCATCGGTTGTGGCAGTTGCTATCTTTGTCTATGGGTTCATCGGCTGGACTGGGATTGTCTCGCTGACCCGTTGGGAAGGTCTCAAATCCTCGCAGGAATTTATTGGCTTAGAAAACTATGCGTCGATATTCAGTACCACCCGTTTCCAAACCAATATCCGCAATATGTTGGTCTTCACCACCTTCTTCCTGATTGCCTGTTTGCTAATCGGGTTGCTCCTGGCGGTGTTGCTCGATTCTGGTGTAAAGGGCGAAAGCTTCTTCCGCGCCGTGTATATCTTTCCAATGGCGCTTTCCTTCATTGTGACGGGCGTTGTGTGGCAATGGTTGTTTGCTCCAGGGAATTATCAGGGAACCCCACCCGACCCGACAGGGATTAATCTCTTGTTGCAGAAGGTCGGTTTGGCATCGTTGATGACGGGCTGGACCACCGATGCCTCGGTTGTTCCTGGCATTCGGGCATTTGGTCTGAAAACCCGCCTTGGCGTGCCAATGGCGATGATTCCGGTTGTGATCGCCGCCGTCTGGCAGATGTCAGGCTTTACGATGGCCATGTATCTGGCTGGGCTACGCGGTATTTCGGATGAGATCAAAGAAGCGGCGCGTGTTGATGGCGCAAGTGAGTGGCAGATCTTTCGTACAATCATTCTGCCATTGCTCCAACCGGTGACACTAAGCGCCGTGATTATTCTTGGGCATATATCGCTCAAAATCTTCGATCTGATCGTCACGATGACTGGTGGCGCACCTGGCAATAATACGGAAGTACCTGGCCTGTACATGTATGAGATCACCTTCAAAGCCAATAAGTTTGCGGAGGGTGCTGCGGTCGCAATAGTGATGTTGATTGTCGTGACACTGCTGATCGTTCCGTATCTGATCTATAACAATCGGCAGGAGGTCGAATCATGAGTGCGCTAACAGTCCAGCGGCGGCCTCTGCGTTTGACCTGGGGCCGATTAGCCATCTACATCATCATGATTGCGTTCGCGGCATTTTTCATCTTGCCTGTCTACCTACTGTTGATCACCAGCTTCAAAAGTTTCGAGGAGGTTAGCCTCAGCCGTATGTGGGATCTTCCGCGTGGGCTAGCATTTGAGAGCTTTGGCCGGGCCTGGGAGGTGCTTCAGCGTAGCTTCAGCAATAGCGTTGCGCTTGTCATTCCGGCAACGATCATCTCGTGTGTGCTTGGCTCGTTGAATGGCTATGTACTGGCAAAATGGAAATTCAGGGGTTCGGATGTGCTGTTCAGCCTGATTCTGTTTGGGATGTTTATTCCCTACCAGAGCGTGCTCGTACCACTTGTCGAAACGCTACGGGTGCTTGGCCTGTATGGCAGCATTCCCGGCCTGGTATTAGTGCATGTTGTCTATGGCATTCCGATCACCACACTGATCTTCCGCAATTACTATGCTGGTGTGCCAACCGAACTTCTGGAAGCTGGCAAGATTGACGGAACTGATTTCTTTGGATTGTACCGATATATTGTGCTACCGCTTTCCATTCCGGGATTTGTGGTGGTTGCAATCTGGCAGTTTACATCGATCTGGAATGAATTCCTGTTCGGCCTGATCATCACCAACGATCCCCAGAAGACTCCGGTAACGGTTGCGTTGCAGAACCTTTCTGGCAGCCAGTATACACAATGGAATGTTCAAATGGCTGGTGCGCTGCTCGTCGCCCTGCCAACCCTGGTTGTGTATATCTTCCTCGGGCGCTACTTCCTGCGCGGCCTGCTGGCTGGTTCGCTGAAGGGTTAATGATTGCATAGTGAGGGGCTGATGGAAGCGCTGGTTGGCGTGATTATGGGTTCAAAATCGGATTGGGAAACAATGGTGCATTCCGCCGAGATGCTTGATCGGCTGGGGGTGCCATATGAGCTACGGGTTGTATCGGCGCATCGCACACCCGATCTGCTGTTCGAATATGCTGCTGCTGCCGAAGGGCATGGGCTCGAAGTCATTATTGCCGGTGCAGGCGGTGCGGCGCATCTGCCGGGCATGGTTGCCGCAAAAACGACACTGCCTGTTCTTGGCGTTCCCATACAATCCAAGGCATTGAATGGCCTCGACTCGCTGCTATCGATTGTGCAAATGCCAGCCGGTATTCCCGTCGCAACCCTGGCGATTGGGCGAGCTGGGGCAATCAATGCGGCATTGTTAGCAGCTGCAATACTGGGTACGCATCGGCCATCGATTCGTGAGGCATTGCGCCGTTTCCGGGCAGAACAGGCCCAAACAGTGCTGGAAAACCCCGATCCGCGGCTCTGATGTAAGTATTCAGGAGTCAGGAGACGGAATTATCCGCAGATGACGCAGATTATACTGAACAGAACCAAGATCAAGGTAATAGTAGAGACGCGAGGCCTCGCGTCTGAAACAAATTGGCCACCAACACATATCGTTCGCAGCCGAGGCATGCCGAACAAGCGCTGGTAAGCAACCAACATCCATTACGGGTTCAGGTACCCTCTGGGTGCCGTAGCGCCTGGCCGAGGGAAGGTGCCGGAAACCGGACGGCACGGTTTCTGGCGAAAGGGCAGCAGGATTATCGTGAGTGGAACGATTCCTGCAAAAAAGGGCACCAGCATGATCATTGGCATTCTTGGTGCTGGGCAGTTGGGCCGGATGCTGGCACTGGCTGGTGTGCCATTGGGCCTGCACGTTCGTTTCCTCGATCCAACGCCCAATTCGCCAGCAGCTCGGCTTGGTGAGCAGATCGTTGGTAGCTATGATGACCCAGAACTGCTGGCCCGTTTTGCTGCTGGCCTGGATCTTGTTACCTATGAGTTCGAGAATGTCCCGACTGCGACCGCCGCGTTGCTCGCCGAACATGTGCCGGTCTTTCCGCCACCAATAGCTTTGGCGAATGCCCAGGATCGGCTCGCTGAGAAACGCTTCTTTCAACAGTTGGCTATTCCGACTGCTCCGTTCGCAGCGGTCGATACCCGCGCCGATCTGGATGCGGCTCTGGATGCGATCGGGCTTCCAGCAGTGTTGAAGACGCGGCGGCTGGGCTATGATGGCAAGGGCCAGGTTGTGCTGCGCCAGCGCGAAGATGTAGAGCAGGCCTGGGCGATGCTTGGTGGGCAGCCATTGATCCTGGAAGGCTTCGTGCCATTTGTTCGTGAACTCTCGATCCTGGCGGTGCGTGGCCGTGATGGTGCAACAGCCTGCTATCCACTTATCGAAAATACCCATCGCGATGGCATTCTGCGCCGATCAGTTGCACCAGCTCCCGAATTGGATCCACAGCTTCAGGCATTGGCCGAATCGTATGCAACGCGGGCGCTCGACGCGCTTGGGTATGTTGGCGTATTGGCGATTGAACTGTTTCAAACCGAGCATCAACCAGCGCTGATCGTCAACGAAATGGCTCCGCGCGTCCATAATTCGGGGCATTGGACAATCGAGGGCGCTGAGACAAGCCAGTTCGAAAATCACATCCGGGCGGTGGCTGGCCTGCCGCTTGGCTCAACAGCGATGCGTGGCTATGCAGCGATGATCAATCTGATCGGTGATTTACCAGCAATACAAGCTGTGCTGGCGATGCCAGCAGCACATCTGCATCTGTATGAAAAAGCACCGCGAACAGGCCGCAAACTTGGCCATGTTACGGTATGTGCCGATGATATGCCAACGCTGCTTGAGCGGATTGCGGCAATTGAGGCGCTCGTGTGAAGCACAACCTGCGATCATTCTTGCGATTTCTGGCAATGATCAGCCTCCTTGTGGCACTCCTTCAGCCGCAGCCTGTTGCCGCGTGTGGGGCGATATGCGGGCAGGTGCGTGTTGTTGGTGCAGAACTGCGCGATGATGCCGGAACCTGGCGCATGCGTGGGGTGCAGTTGTTTCTGCCGCAATTCGGGATTAATGGCAAAACATTCCGCGATGCTAATTATGCTGCTGCGCTTGCCGATGGTTCGCTGAACTTCTGGCTGGACAAAGCATCTGGCTATTTGCACGCCAATCTGCTGCGGATCTTCGTCGACATGCCCTCACTGAATTCTGATGGCAGTGTGTTCACCCCAACCAGCTATGCTACCCTGCACGATTTCGCCGAGCGAGCGGCGCAGCGTGGAATGCGCCTTGGGATTGTGCTACATAATAGTGCCGATTGGAGCATGGCTCCCGAAGAGGCCACCTGGCTTGATGGAATGCTGGTCTCGTTTCTTGCTCGTGGCGAACTTGAGCGAATCGCTTATGTCAGCGCCGATAACGAGATTAACAATCATTGCACAAATAGCGGCGGCGATTGCTTTGATAATGGTACATCCTATAACGCCCAAAGCTATATCGATGGAGCTATTGCCTGGACAACAACATTTGCGCAGATTGTCAAAGTACGAACGCCACAGATGTTGGTGACAACCGGGATCTCAACAGAATTGATCGATTTCGATCATGTTCGGGCGGCGTTCGATTTCTTCCGCCGTGCATCGGATGGCCGACGATTATCCGATTTGATCGATTTCGTTTCGCCACACAACTATAGTGGCCAGGCCGGGCCTTTGATCAACGATATGCGCATTGGCCAGGGCTATACTGGCGTTGTTATTTTGGAAGAATATGGCTTTCCAACCGATCCAGTGCCACGTAATCCATTATGGACCGAAGGGCGATTCAGTTGCAGGCTTGGCCCGTTCAACCCTGAATGTGTGAATACTGCGCCCTATTTTGTTGCGAAGAGCACGATGGCGATTACCACAAAGAGCTATGCTGGCAGTATTGCCTGGATGCTGGCCGATATTGGCGAGAAGAATGTGAGCAATGCCTGCACACGCACCAATCTGCCATTCGATCTGTGGACCGGCCTGTTTGCGATTGGTGGCGCATATTGCGATGGCGGAACCTATAGCCGCACATTCGGCCAACCCAAAGCAACTGGATTCCTTGTGTGTGTGTTGCATACCCGTGATGTCAACCATTGCGATGACCCAGCCAACCCATTCTTTCGCGTGATCCTGCCATTCGTGGCAAACTAATCGAGAGAATAACACAACATCAGACGCTTGCTCTCTTGTTCAGGAACAAAAGAACAAGTACACAAGTAGCATATTGTTCAATCTTCATTTGTTCTTTCGAACACACTTCAGCATAGAGGAGGCGTAGATGCATATTCTGAGCGCCGACGACATACGCAAGGCTGTCCCAATTGCAGTGGCAGTTGATGCTGTTGCCGATGCCTTCGCGCAACTCTCGACTGGCCGGGCAACGGTGCCACTGCGCGTGCCAATTGGCCAGGAACAGCACGACTCGCACACATTCTTCATGCCAGCCCTGCTGGCAGGCAGCGGCGCTGATTCAGCGGCAGCACTGGGCCTCAAAATCGTTTCCGTCTTTCCACATAATGCCGAACGCCACAATCTGCCAACGATTCATGCCCTGATTGCGCTGTTTGAACCGGCCACAGGCCAAGCGCTGGCCGTGATGGATGGGCGCTATCTGACGGCGCTGCGAACTGGAGCGGCATCGGGGGCGGCAACGCGAGCATTGGCGCGCACCAATGCACACACGCTGGCGATCTTTGGCGCTGGTGTGCAGGCACCCTTTCAGGTTCTGGCCGTCTGCGCCGTGCGGCCAATCACACGGGTGCTGATTGTGAACCGTGGCCGTGAGCGGGCGGAACAACTGTGTACAACCCTAGTAGCTGCGGGTGTGCAGGCTGAGTTGCGGATTGTGGATGCCAAAACAGCCCTTGCCGCAGCGGATGTTGTGTGCTGTGCGACATCATCGCCAGCACCGATTTTCGATGATGCCGATCTGCGTGATGGCACCCATATCAATGGCGTCGGTTCGTTCACGCCGCATATGGTGGAAGTGCCAACAGCCACACTGGCGCGGGCACGGGTGTTCGTCGATCAACATGCGGCAGCCTGGAGTGAGGCAGGCGATCTGATCGCCGCACGAGCAGTTGGCATTCTCGATGAATCCCGCACTCAGGAGCTTGGTGCAGTGATTGCAGGGCTTGTAGCAGGGCGGCGCGATGATGCTGAAATTACCTTCTTCAAATCGGTTGGCAATGCTGTGCAGGATCTAGCCGTCGCCCAGATCGCGCTCACCGAAGCGATACGGCTTGGGTTGGGGAGTGAGGTGCGTTTGTAGGAGTCAGGAGTCAGGAGTCAGAATATGCTTGATCTGATACGGTATTACCTGCTCCTATCGTGAACCCAAAGTAGAGACGCTCCGCTGGGGCGTCTTATAGAATGTGGCAGCCCTGCTTTTGGTTGGCGGCGTCCTGATGCGCTTGGTTCCCCTCACCCCTGCCCTCTCCCACGCCGTGAAGAGGGGATTGCCCCATCGCTTCTGCCTCCTGACTCCTGACTCCTATCGTTGCCCCCGCTTCCGCATCGCCAGATAGCCAATTGCTGCCCCGGCCCCGGCAAGTGCAACGCCTGCCCAGCGCTTGCCCTTGGCCTGTCGATCCGCAAGCACAACCTGGGCGGTGTTGCGGCCACTGGCAGCAAACACGCCACCGCCAGGATGAGTGCTGGCACCAGTCAGGTACAGCCCGCCAATCGGGGTGCGATACGATGAGAGTTCGGGCAATGGCCGGAAGAAGAACATCTGGTCGAACGACATCTCGACATGCATGACATTGCCGCGCAATAGCCCAAGCCGGCGTTCGAGATCGAGCGGGCTTTGGATGAAACGGTCGATAATCTTGCCGCGCATATTGGGCGCATGGCGATAGAGTACTTCCAGGATGCTATCGGCCACCTGTTCACGGATGTCGTCCCATTGCAGCCCATTGGCCAATTCATACGGGAAATACTGTGCCCACAGGAACACGGTATGCTTTCCAGGCGGGGCCACATCTGGGTCAATCGCCGAAAATGTCATGGAAATGACGGCTGGTTCCTTCGATGGCAATCCGCGCTGGTAATCGGCAAAGGCATAGCGCAGGTATTGAGTTGATGGGCAGAGCATTTGCAGTCCATGATGGCTGACGTGTGGCTGCCCACCGGATGGCGCACCAAGATAATCGGGGAGCTCATCGGCGGCACAGCGCACCGTCATTCCGAAGCCATTCCCGACGCGGATATTGCGAACTCGTTCGGCTAATCTGCCCGGTAGGTATTCCGCCCCGACCATCTGCAGCATGGTTGTTTGGACATGCGCGTTCGAGATGACCAGCGCAGCCGAGATCTGTGCGCCACTATCGAGTTCAACCCCATACACGCTGCCATTGCGTACCAGAATACGTTTAACTGGCGCATCGAGTTGGACGATACCCCCAGCTGCTTCGAGTGAGCGCGCCATGGCCTGAGTCAACATGCCGCTGCCACCACGCGGGTGTTTTGCGCCACTCTGGTGCATCATCGCATACCAACCCACAAAATCGCCAGCGCCAATTTCATCCGGTGCCGGGCCAGATTGAGCGCCAAGCCATGCCATAAAAGCCCGCATCGGCTCGCTCTCAAAATTCTCCTGAATGATCTGCCCATAACTGGTGAACAGCCGCCGCACCGTTTCCATCGTTCCACCCAGCCCGATCTGGCGCTGCGCCTTGACCATACTACCCATCAGGGCCGTTACACTCGGCGGTTGCATGAATGTCTCGAACACGGCCTCATTGATTGGCCGCCAATAATCCACAAAGCGCCGGTATGCCTCGGCATCACGCGGCGAGACACTGGCAATCGACTGGCAGGTTTGATCGACATCGCGATAGAGCGCAATCGCGCCAGAGCCATCCACAATCGGGTAGAAGGCATATGGATTCATGTCGATATATTCAAGCCCATAGCGCTCAAGTTCTAGCTCACGGATCACGGGGGTGAGATGCACCATAATATGCGCCGAAGAACCGACATCGATCTTGTAGCCAGGAATCACCTCTTCGGTACAGACGGCACCGCCAACAATTGGGCGGCGCTCCAGTACCAGCACCCGCATCCCTGCTCGTGCCAGGTAGCCAGCGCAGGTCAGGCCATTATGCCCACCACCAACAATAATCGCGTCATAGTCGTAGGTTGTCATGTCGGGGTTCTTTCAGTTTAGAGTAAATTCAGAAGCCAGGAGTCAGGAGTCAGAATGTCTAGTGCATCGGCAAGCCGTTGTCAGTAGTTAAAGAAGTTCAATTATTCTGCGTTTGCTTCATCTATGCATACCTCGTATTGTACCCGAAATCACAAACACCACTGACAAACTGAAGATGAGGCTGTGCGTTGACACGTTTTTGCGCACTGACTATACTGAGCATACAAGAACCGAAGGAGGCAATTCGTTATGAGCACTCTCGATACAGCCACACACGAATCAACGATTGCGACCACACAACCACTCGATCTATACCCATACGGCTGGCGCTATGTGCAGCGAACGCTCCCAAATGGAGTAGTAGTGTCTGATCGGGTTGCGTTGACGCTTGAAGATGTGTTGCATCCACAGGAGGGCGATCAAGTGACACATAGCGATCTGCATCAGCGCATCTGCACCTATCTCTATAATGTCTTCTGTGCCTTGCTGGCCCTGAACCAGGGTGCCGTGGTGCTCAATGATGTGCGCGTTGCCTGGGATATACCAGATATCAAGCCACATGGGCCAGATCTCGCAGTGATCTTTGGCGTTCGCGAACGTAAAAACTGGAGTATCTTCGATTCTGCCGAGGAAGGGGTGCGGCCAACAATTATTGTCGAAGTAACGTCGCCTGAAACTCGCAACATCGATCTGATCGATAAGCTTGAGGAATATGACCTTGCCGGTGTGCCGATCTATATCATCATCGATCTGGTGCAGCGTAAGAACCAGCTGATACACCGCCTGCTTGGCTACCAGCAAACTGAGATGGCCTATGAGATGATGCTGCCCGATCCGCAACGGCGATTATGGATCGAACCCCTGAACATCTGGCTCGGAGTCAACGATCAAGGAGTGATCTGCTATAACACGGATAACACTCCAGTTGGCGATTACACCGATGTACAGCAACAACTTAGTGCAGCAGAACAGCGGATCAAGCAACTGGAAGCAGAACTGCGCCAATTACGTGGCGAGGCATAGTGCTACCCGAACCGCCCAACCATAACCCGCTGTGCGCGAAGTTCGAGGGTATCATCGATTGGCGAGATGTGTGCCTCTGGCCCATAACGCCGCCGCAGTGCCAGGCCAATCAGATGATCGGCCAGTTGTGGGTTCTTTGGCAGCAGTGAGCCATGCATATAGCAGCCAATCGCATTCCGAAAGACAGCACCCTCGCTGCCATCCTCGCCATTATTGCCATGGCCGCTGATCACCCGCCCAAGTGCCTGAACTCCCGCACCGAGATACGTCCGGCCACTATGGTTTTCGAAGCCAACCAGGCGCAAATGTTTCGATTGTGAATTGGAGTTGATCGCCAGTTGATCACTCACTTCAACAACAATATTGCCAATCAGGCGCACATCGCCGCCGATGGTGTGAACATCGAGTGCCCCGATTCCGGGTAAACGCTCGCCGGTATGGGTCAGGAAGTAGTGACCGAGCATCTGATAGCCACCGCAGATTGCTAGGAGTGTGAGATCCTGAGCGAGTGCTGCACGCAGCCCAGGTCCCTGGCGCACCACAAAATCCTCCGCAATCAGCGCCTGGCCGCTATCCTGCCCGCCCCCAAAAAACGCGATATCGATCTCGCCCCAATCGAGTGCCATTCCGGGCTGCACCGCAACAACCTTCGTTGTGATCGATCTCCAGGCACAACGTTGCGTGAGCGTAATAATATTGCCGCGATCACCATAGATATTCATGTGATCCGGGTAGAGCTGGGCAATTGTGAGTGAGTAAGGCATACGTATCTCGCTAATTGACACCAACTATCCCAAACTTATCCCATGTTATCCCACACTATCCCACATGTTTTGCCCGTTCCCATGCGGAAGAACGTATGTTCGATAATAGGGAGAGTGTCAAGTGTTTCGGCAGCCAGTTGATAACCGTTTATCGAACACTTGTTCGCTGCTGGTTGGCAGTTCTGCCCGGATTGCTGGCCAATGGTGCGCCAAGATCGCGATAGGCACCGCGCAGGGCATTCCAGCGCACACGCAGCACATCGCGTAAATTGCGCCAGGAATCGCGTAGGGCGCTGACCTTAGTTTCCTCGCCATAGCGCCAGGGAACCGGGATTTCGGCAACGCGATAGCCACGTTTGACGGCCAGAAACAGCAGTTCGACATCATAGGCGGTGACGGCTGCACCCTGAACTGGCGGTGCGTTATCGCCATAGATCTGCACACGGCGGAAGAGATCATCGGAAACGGTGCGTTGCATCGCTTTAAAGCCACACTGCGTATCCTGAAATCCGCCAATCGCCACAACCCGAATGATGGTGTTGAAGACGCGGCCCATCACATGGCGATGCCATGGCTCGCCATCACGGGTTGCGCCAATACCCTCACGTGAGCCAATTGCCACATGGTAGCCGCTTGTAAGTGCAGCGTGCAGGCGTTCCCATTCGGCCAGGGGAACCGCCATGTCGGCATCGCAGAGCAGCACATATTCGCCCTTGGCGGCTAATGCACCAGCCCGTACTGCATAGCCCTTGCCGCGGTGATCGAGCCGTAACAGCCGGATTTCGGGCCGCTCACGGGCGATTTGTTCGACATAGGCAGCCGTGCCATCGGTACTTCCATCGTCGGCAATGATCACTTCAGCCGGTTCGGGATAGTGGCTGAGGTAGGTGAGGATCTGACGCAGGCTCTCTGGAAGCCGCCGCTCTTCATTATAGGCTGGCACGACAATTGAGAGTAGCGGGGGCTCGTGATCAGAAGCCATGCTCTTCCTATTTGTATATTGTGGCATTGGCCGAATACAACCTGCTCGTAAGGACGCCATATATGGCGTCCCTGCGGATTTCGCCGATTGCCCTACTATAGCATAGGATCGCTTATGGCTTGTTGGCTAGAATGGCCTCGATCTGATCGAGGATCTCTGGTGTCAGTTTCGGGGCAATATCAAGCGCCTTCATATTCTCTGTCACCTGCGCTGCCCGGCTGGCACCAGTAATAACAGTGCTGACATTTGGGTTGGTGAGGCACCAGGCCAATGCCAGTTGTGCGGTGGTGCCGCCCAGATCAGCGGCAATTGGTTGGAGCTGACGCACCTTCTCGATTCGCTCGGGTGTGATGCCACTCTGCAGCCATTCGTAGCCCTTGAGCGCTGCACGGCTATCAGCGGGGATGCCATCGTTATACTTGCCGCTTAACAGACCAGATGCCAATGGACTCCAGATCGTCGTGCCATAGCCAAGCTCGCGGTATAGAATATCGTATTCCTGCTCGAAACGTGCGCGGGTGAACATATTGTACTGTGGCTGCTCCATGGCCGGTGGCGTCAGGCCATACTGTCGAGCGATGCCATCGGCGCGCACAATCTCGGCTGCGCTCCATTCGGAAGTGCCCCAGTAGAAGGCCTTGCCCTGCTTGATCAACAGATCCATCGCCCGCACCGTCTCCTCAATCGGTGTGTTCGGATCTGGCCGATGACAGAAGATGAGGTCGACATAATCGAGCTGAAGTCGTTTCAGCGCTTTATTGGCACCCTCAATCACATGCTTGTGGGAGAGGCCAGTATCATTCGGGCCGCTGCCACCCCAGAAGATCTTGGTCGAGACGACAATATTCTCGCGCTGCCAGCCGAGCTTCTTGATCACATTGCCCATCACCACTTCGGCTTCGCCACCGGCATAGCCCTCGGCATTATCGAAGAAATTGACACCAGCATCATAGGCGGCGGCCATACACTCGTGGGCACGATCCTCACCAACCTGGCCACCATACGTTACCCATGCGCCAAGCGAGAGTGCGCTGACTTTAATACCCGATTTCCCAAGCCGTCGATATTCCATGATTGTTCTTCCTTTACATAAGCGTTCAGCTGTCAGCTTTCATTATTCTGATGCTAGATTGTAGTGAGCGATCACCGCTTCTGGCTGGAAAAGCAGCGCTATCAATGTTCTCCTGATAGCTGAATGCTGAGAGCTGACAGCTCATACTCAAATAAGATGTAGTTTCGTCTGGCGGCCACTCAGCCATGCGATCCGCCCACTTGTTAGTACGGCATCTTCTTCTAATGCGATCTGTACTTTCTGACCATTCCATTCTGGAACAGGGTATTTGGCATTCAACTCAATCGAATAGCAGGTATTGTCGAAAACTTCGTAATCGCCAGGGCCAGGCACGCCTTCCTGCCGATCCCATAGGCCAATCGTTGGGCCAGCAGCATGGCCATGGTAGCCAAGTGGGTGCGTATAAATACTTGGCTCGATCCCTTCACTGCGGGCCTGCGCCAATGAATCGCGCAGGATCTGGTTGCCCGTTTTGCCAACTGCTATCGCCGATATCAGAATATCCTGAAGGCGATTCCCGGCTGCTAGGGCCTCCTTGAGCCCTTTTGGCGCATCTGTTTCACCAGGGCGTAACACATACGCATGCTGCTGCTGGTCGGTCGCGAGGCCCAGATAGTAAAACCCAACATCGCAGTGTAACAGATCGCCTGGCTGAATAAGCGTGCGGCGGCCCTCTTTGATATCAAACGGGTGGCCATTGGCCTGGATGCTGACAGAAGGTTGGAACCAGGCCTGTACGCCAAGATCAAGCATGGTCTGCCGAAACCACCAAACAACATCATCGGTTGTTGTGGTGCCTGGTTCGATCACATTGCGCGAGAATGCTTCGGCAATAATGCGATGGCCAATCTCAACGAAGTGCGGGTAGCTGCTGAGTTCGGCAGGGATACGGCGCTCAAGCCAGCCAACACACAGGCGATCAGCGCTATGAACACGCTCGATCAGCTCATCGCCGATTGCTGTGGCCAGGCGTTCATATTCCTGGTGGGTTAATCCATCGCCAAAGGCAAACGTTGGCGATACATTCACGCCAATGCGCTGTGGGTTGCGTTCGCGAATAATTCGCGTCAAGCAGGCATACTGCTCCTCACCGGTATCGGGATCCCAGGCACGGCTATAGAATTCACCAAACCCATAGCGATCAATACTGAGCCGTTCGACGGTGCCATCGGGCTGGCGGGTGAACACAAGCATTGTTCGTCGGCGGGCGGCCATCGACGGTTCGGGAAGCAGTGTCAGAATAACCGGATCCTCGTTATATTCGCGGGCAATCACCAGCCACATGTCGAAGCCAGTACGAGCCATCAACTCTGGCAGAACCGTCTCAAGGCGCTCACGCAGCCAGCCATTACGAATCTCGGCGCGGGCGCGCAGAGGCAGAATTTCGGGCCGAAGTGCATCAACCAATGGCACAGGCACGCTGGTGGTCATCGTGGTTCCCCCGTCAATCCAGTCTATTGCAGCATCTGTTTATTGTACCTCAGGTTGTGTGTTGCGCCGACAAGTTGTGTAGGGGCAGACCAATGTGTCTGTCCGCGAGATCTACCGGATTTATGTCACACCCGGATTGCCTATTGTTCTGCCAATGCATAACGCGCCCATAGTGTTTCGGCAAGATCGAATGGATCACTGGGAGCGCCACAGCGGGCAAAATACTCACAAATCCGTGTAACATCACGGCCAAAGATTTCTCGTGCATTCGGATTGTTAAATATATCCGTGACCTGTGGGAAGTCGATCAGCACGGCTTGCCCTTCCCAATACAGAATGTTATAGGCCGAAAGATCGCCATGAATATAGCCATGCGCGAGCATCAGTTTAATGCTCTTGATCACATCGGCCAGTAGTTGATTGGACTCAGGCGGCTCCAGTGTGACATTATTGAGTGTTGGTGCCGCAATCTGTTCATCGCCAATATAGCCCATGAGCAGGGCATTCTCACCGCAGGCAATCGGCTTTGGCACCGCTGCTCCTGCCCGAAAGAGCTGTTCCATGAACGAAAATTCGTAGGAGAGCCAGGATGTATGCAGAACCGTCTGGCCGAATGCGCTCTTACCCGCCACCGCACGCATCATGCGCCGATCCGGGCGCTGGGCCTGGCGGCCACGCTCACCCAACATGGAACGCCCTTGGACGGTCAGCAGCGCACGCCCTTCGCGATAGAGTGCATCATTACGCATACTGCGGAACTGGCGTGGCCGATAGACTTTGGCGGCCAGCAGATCGACACCAGTTGAGGGATGGGCACGGCAGCAGTACACACTGGCTTCCTTGCCACCCTTGACATGGTACAGAATATCGGTGATCAACTGTTCCTCGAAAAAGCCCCCAAGCGAACTGATCAGCCAGCCTTCCTCATAGCGCGATGGCTGGTAGGTCGTTGCGATCTGCTGGTTGCCACTATTGACAGGAATATCGGCCAATTCCTGCTGTGAACGGCGCGCTGCTGCCTTCTTTGGCTTCTCACGGCGGCGGGCGTTGGGTGTTTCATCATCGAATTGATCATAATGGGCATAACGGGTATATGGGTCGTTTGGGTCATCAAGATTAGACACAGTTCGTGCTCCTGTACAGAACAAGCATGCAGTGTGCTGATCTGCCGCTCTCCTGATCTTTGACAACCATCATCGTAGCTGCTGTGGAGTGCGCAAGCCATGCTTGCGCTGCGGCAGCATGGCTGCCGCATTCCATGCAACGATGACCGACATTGATCGTCGAGAATTCATGAGAACAAAGCAATACAACACACAAGTTACCGCTTGGAGAAAGATAGAAAACAGGCGGAGCACGCAGGGCATATTGCAGAGGCACAGGCACCATTCCGCAGATGCGGGTGGCGCGAGAAACGATCCGAAGAGCGGGGAGCAGAGTTGGAGGAAGTTACCGCGATTCGGGCCGGGCGTTGCCAATACGATGAGCATGCGTGCAAATGATGGCAGCTATTCTCATGATGGCACCCCCTTCAAATCGCGCTACCAATATAGCGCCAGATATAATCAATGCAATGAGTATACCGCGAATGCGTGGTACGTCAATTGCAATTTGTTGCTACGCCGCTGATTGCAGGCTACGATACAATAATGCCGTTGCATGCGTGGCATCAACAGCTGCGCCAAAGGCCCATCCCTGTGCATAGTGGCAGGCCAGATCGCGAAGCTGTGCGAGTTGATCGAGTGTTTCGGTACCTTCGGCAACGGCAGTAATACCAAGTGAATGGGTTAGTGCAACAATCGTTCGCACGAGTTCAAGGTTTTCTGCATTGATACTCATCTGATGAATAAATGATCGATCAATCTTGAGTGAGTCAATTGGGAAACGATGCAGATAGCTCAGCGATGAATAGCCGGTTCCGAAATCATCGATACATAATTGAACACCGAGTGCATGCAGCTGCTGTAACAATCCACCCGGCTCATCACCCTGAACGATCAATGCACCCTCAGTGAGTTCGAGGGTCAGCGATTGGGCTGGAATGCCGGTTTCTTGCAGAATACCAACAACTTGCTGAAGCAGATCGCCATGTTGGAACTGGCGTGGCGAAAGGTTGACATGCATCTTCAATAATGGGATTGTTGGATATTGATCGCGCCAGATTCGCAACTGCTGGCAGGCAGTTCGCAGCACCCATTCGCCAATCTGTCCGATCAGGCCGGTTTCTTCGGCCAGGGGAATGAACTTGGATGGTGGTATCATGCCGCGTTCGGGATGATGCCAGCGTGTTAATGCTTCAAACCCAACGACCTGCTGTGTGCTCAGAACAACAATCGGCTGGTAGTGAACCTGTAGCTCGCCACGCTCCAACCCCCGCCGCAGATCGGTTTCTAATTGAAGCAAGGCAAGCGCATTATGATGCATACTTGCATTGAACAGAGCATAACGGCCCTTGCCCTGCATTTTGGCATGATACATTGCTGTATCAGCATCGCGAAGCACATCATCGGGCCGCTGATATTCGGCTGTAACACTCAGGATAATGCCAATACTTGCGCCAGTGAAAACCTCCTGGCCACCAAAGATGAAGGGTTCCTTGAGTGCTTGCAGAACTCGTTCGGCCACACACATGGCATCATTCGGTTCGGCAACCTGTTCAAGTAGGATGGCGAACTCATCGCCCCCAAGCCGTGCGAACGTATCGCCAGGGCGCACGCATCGCTCAATCCGGCGTGCAATACCAATCAGCAGCTGATCGCCAATCAGATGGCCTATACTATCGTTGATCACCTTGAACCGATCAAGATCAAACAGGAGCAGTGCGAAGCAGGTTGTATCTTTGCGCTGGCTGCGTGTTATTGTATGCCCCAGGCGTTCCAGCAACAATGCCCGATTCGCCAGGCCCGTCAGGGTATCGTGGAATGCGTTGTGTGTAAGGCGCTGTTCAGCCAGCTTCCGATCGGTAATATCCGTCTGTGCGCCGATCATCCGAATAGCACGCTGGGTTGTATCCCAGGTTGCCACGGCGCGGCAACTCATCCAGCGGTAGTTGCCATCGTGGTGCAGAATACGGTATTCATGCTCAAAATGAGCCACCATCTGTTTTAGGTACGCTGCGAGGCGAATGTTCAGCGCTTCATGGTCATCCGGGTGGATACGCAGGAGCCATTCATCTGGATGGCAACTCAGATCGGCATCACTATAGCCGATCATCGCTTTCCAACGCGGCGAATAGGAGATAGTGCCTCTCAGAAGGTTCCAATCCCAGAGGCCATCGTTGGTTGCTTGCGCTGCAAGAACATAGCGCTGCTCACTATAGTAGAGTGAAGCTGCATGTTCATCTGTTAGTGTTACCTGTTCGATGATCTCTGCTTCGAGGTAGTGGTTGAGCGTGTTCAGCCGCTTGTGTGCGAACATGGCATCAAGGCGCTTCTGCAGCACAATTGGGTGAATAGGATGGGTGAGGTAATCGGTTGCGCCAACGCTGAGCATGTGTGCAATGTGTTCCTGATCATCCTCTGCTGCAAGCACAAGCATTGGTACATGCTGGATCGCCTGGAGTTGCCTGATAAACGGCGCATCGTTTGCGTGAATATCAATCTGAGCGCTATCAAGCACAACCAAATCAATGCATGCTGTTTGGAGGAGCGCCAGCGCTGCATGGCTGTTGTCGGCAGTATCTATGCAGTAGCCAAGCATGTCGAGCTGTTGCTCAAGTGCATTGCGAACGTTGGTGTCACCACTGACAAGCAGGATCGTCTCAGGTATATTCATGAAGATGAAACGTATCGAAGTGCTATATGATAAAACTGTTTCAACATATTCAATGCCTCACACTATGCCCAGGGGCATCATAGCGCTTTGGCATCGAGAGAATAGCATCGAGAACAAACAGTCGCGTAGCAGAACACGAACAGAACCGCAATATTCGCTCATTGTAGAGCCATCGATAGTTAAACGCTCAAACGCTCAAACGCTTATAATATAGCAATCCTACCGGATTTGTAAAAAAGGGGCGGGGAGATTTCTTTCGGGGCTGCGCCCCAAACCCCACTTTGCGCGACGCGCCTTTACAACTCAAATAGGAATGCTATATGCGTCATGTGCGAAATCTGTGGATACATAACAGGAGCAGGGTATGTCGGCAATAATCCTTGATGGCCGTAGTGTTGCGAAGGCAATCCGTAGCGCATTGCGAGCCGAGATCGCGGCACTTCCCCGGCCACCGCATCTGGCAGTGGTACAGGTGGCGGGCGATGCCGCCTCTGATCGCTATGTTCGTAGTATTCGGAGCATGTGTGAGGAAGTTGGTGCGGTGTTTGTGAGCCGTGCGCTGCCTGGCGATATAGCGCAAGCAGCCCTGGAAGCAACCCTGGCCGCCTTGAGTGCGGATGCCAGCATTGATGGCATTATTCTGCAACTCCCCCTCCCAGTTGGGTTACACGCCGATGCAGCAATCGCGCAGATCGATCCGCATAAGGATGTGGATGGCGTAACGCCGCAGAGTGCTGGTTTGCTGATGCTTGGGCAGCCTGGCTTGCGGCCCAATACGCCAGCTGGCGGAATGGCGTTACTCAAACACTATACCATCCCGATTGCTGGGCGTCGAGCGGTGGTGGTTGGTCGCAGCCCGATTGTTGGGCGGCCAATGGCGCTGCTGTTATTGCACGAACATGCGACAGTCACGATTGCTCATTCGCGCACGCCAAACCTTGCGGCAATTGTGCGCGAAGCTGAAATTGTGATTGCAGCGGTCGGCAAACCCGGCCTGATCACTGCTGACATGATCCAGCCTGGTGCAACGGTGATCGATTTTGGTATTAACGTGGCAGCCAGCGGAACGATTGTCGGAGATGTGGACTATGCGGGAGTCGTGGCGATTGCGGGCGCGATCACGCCGGTTCCTGGAGGTACCGGGCCAATGACGAATGCGATGTTGCTGCAAAATCTGATTGAGGCGGCCAAATAATGTATCACCCCATTATCCAGGCACTCCACCGGAGCGTCTCTACATCCCTCCCGTACCGACGCGATGAATCGCATCGCTCCTAACATCTATGCGGTACGATTGCGCCTCGCCTAATTCCTGCCGCATTCCAAGCCGCTCAAATAGATCGATCGCCTCTGCCAGAGCCACCCGAGCCGCCAGCGTATCGCCACGCAATGTATATAGGTGTGCATAGGCCTGTTTGATGATCGCCAGATCGCGCCGATCCTGGGATGCGGTTGCGCGTTGCAGGGCGGCATCCAGAAGAATTCCAGCTCGCTCATCATCACCGCGCTGCATGGCGGCCAAAGCTAGCCTGAGTTGGCAAAAAGTCGCCGAGCGATAATACCGAATGTTCAGCGATTCTGCCAGTGATTCCTCGAATAGGCGTTCTGCCTCTGCAACATCTCCTGCTTGTAGGAGGCTATCGGCCATCCAGTTGCGTGCCCGCACATATTTGTAGGAGTCCGTATCGCCACACAGCCGCAGCACCTCGCGCAACAGGCCACGCCCATATTCCACGTTGCCATTGGCAAAGGCGAAGATAGCCAGCCCATGCAGAAACGAACAGCGCTGTCGGTCGGTTCGCACTGCGGTATGCAGAATCGCCTCAACCTGTTCTGCGAGATGCTGTGCTTCCATAATGCGGCCCTGAAGTGCCATGATTCGCAGCATATTCAGGAGCGTGTAGCCCTCCTCTAGCTGGTTGCCAAGACGCCGAGCCGTTGCCAAACGAATATCGTTGATCAACAATTGTGCGCTCCACCAGCCGCGCACATAATAATAGTAGCCGAGTGTCGCACTCAATCTTAGAACAGCAGAATCTCGTTCGGCTTGTACAGCCCACGTAATTGCCGCACTCAGATTATCCACCTCTGGATCGATAGCCGCCAATGCATGCGTATCATACCAATTGACTTCGGTTGTGGCGGCAATCTCCAGATACCAGGCCAGCCAGCGTTCGCGGGCATTCTGCTCGAATTCGGGGCATTCGGCAAGCCGTGCGCCTGCAAATGCACGTACGAGTGGGTGTAATGCATAGCGTGGCGGGCTGTTCAGATCGGCCTGTTGCAAATCCACAAGCGCCAGATCGGCCAATCGCTCAATAGCTCGCTCGAATGGGTAGCCCGAAACGCCTGCAACCCTTTGTAATGCCATGCCGCTGGTGCTAATCGGGAATAGGCTCATTGCCAATAAGCTGTGTTGGGTAGCCTCATCCAGCAAAGCCCAGGCACGCACAAACAGATCCGCAAATAGATCACCACGGGCCGCATACAGATCATCAATCACCTGGCGCAGCGATCGGCGCTCATATTTGATCAGGCCAAGGGCTAGTTCAAGCGCCTTGGGATTACCACCGGTGATTGCGATCAGTGGTTCGAGCTGGGTATGATCAGATGCTAATCGATCAATCCGCAACAGCCGCAGCCGTTCTTCAACGAACGCAAACGCTTCGGTTTCACTCATCCCCCGCAGTTCAACAGGCCAGCCGCCACGGCGAAATTCACGCCGATACTCACGAGTGGTGATCAATGCCTTGCTTGGTTCTGGCAGATCCAGCAGCCAGGCCAGCAGTGCTGTATCTGTGATCGTCTCGAAGTTATCAATAACCACAAGCACCCGTTGGCGGCGCAGTAATTGCTCAACCTCACGGCGCTTTTCTTCGTGTGCGAACTGGGTAAAGCCAGGGTAATCGAGCGTACGGGCAATTTCGTCCAGCACCGTCGAAAGGTTAGTCGTGCCTGGTTTATCCTTATCGCTCACCCACACAATCGCATCAAACGATGGCTCACGATTGGTATTACGCAGGCAGAACCCGGCAATTTCACGGGCCAGGCTCGTCTTGCCATTGCCGCCCAGGCCGATGATCAGAACAGCCGAGGAGCGTTTACCAAGCCCATCCAGCACCTCGGCATATGGTTCTGGCCGCATGATGAACTGGCTATAGATAGGAGCAGGCAGGTTATGGTAGGCTCGTGGCGGGCGTACTCGTTCGGGTGCCATTGGGCACAGGAGGTTGAGCAAGCGTTCGGTATCAGCATAGCGAGCTGCACGCAGAAAACGCTCCAACCATTCACGGCCCAGGAAGCCACGTCGTATCGCTGCCTCAGCAATGATCTGAACTGTTCGCTCTTCAGGTGGCAGATGGCCAGCTTTATAGCGCTGGATTGCAGAACCGGCTAGGCCGATCTGAGAACCCAGTTCATCCTCGATCAGCGGTGCGGTCTTGCCTTCATACACCGCAATGCTATTGATCGCACCGCGCAGCAATCGGCCAAATAGCTCGCTACGCTGGCTCATAGAAAACCTCCCACGTTCCCGTCCACCAACACAGCTGTGGAATGCGCAATGCATGCTTGCGCGGCGGCGGCATGGCTGCCGCACTCCATACATGCCTGTGGTGCTGAACCCGGCTGCGCTCCCGCCCATGCTACAACCGATCCACGCCGAAGTATAGCGCATCAAACGCCGAAGTTTCAGCATCACACATGCCGAATCTTTGCGAATGTGCGCCGATCCCTTCCGTGTGGCAATCGTGTTTCATGAGTATGTGGCAAAGGAACAAAGGAAGCGCCGGTTCTTGGTTCTTGGCTCTGGTTGAGCATTCTGACTCCTGACTCCTGGCTCCTGAATACTCGTCTCGTTCTGGTTGAGCATTCTGACTCCTGACTTCTGAATACTCGTCTCGTTCTGGTTGAGCATTCTGACTCCTGACTCCTGGCTCCTGAATACTCGTCTCGTTCTGGTTGAGCATTCTGACTCCTGGCTCCTGAATACTCGTCTCGTTCTGGTTGAGCATTCTGACTCCTGACTCCTGACTCCTGAATACTTGGCCCTCTCCAACTAAGGAGGTTCTTATGGAAATCGTACTCATTATCACACTGATTGCTGCGGTGCTGATTCTTCTACCACAATCCGCCAGCTCATCGCCGCAACCGCAATATGTGATCATTCAGGCAACTGCGCCAGCAGAGCAATCGGCCAACGGCCCTGGTTGCCTTGTATGGGTGATTGGCGGGTTGGTGCTGTTAACACTCCTGGGTGTGATTCGTTGGTAGAGTATGGCCACTTCTGTCGTCGGCAACATCTGAATATGCGAAAACCTGCGCCATCTGCGGACAAAAATGGGCGTATCACATCCGCTGATCCCCGTATTGCAGCCATATCTGGCCGATGTTGCCATGCTTACCAATCAGCAGGCTGCTGTTGGCAGTGTGATTGTGGAATGTTCACAGAGTGTTTACAGGGCACACTGCTCTCGCTAGCACTCTCGCCCGATTACCCATTCGTAACATCGGGTAATTGTACAGTTGCCGCCGCTGCCGATGATGTTGGCCTAAGCTGGCGTGCAATCAGCGCGCAGTCATGGTCGTCAAAGCTGTGCCATCGCGGGTTGCTGCAGTGCCATTGCCCGCCGAGCTGCCCGCCGAAGAGATTGCGCGGCGTGGAATCGCTGAATATGGGGTTGTCACCGGGCGGCAGCGCCGTAAGGCCGCCGAGATTCCATGGGAGCTGCTGCGCTATGCGGCGATGCTCAATGGCCCCACCGAAATCGCGCTGACCTTCTGCGATCACTATGATCCCGCAGTCATCGGGATCACAACACGATCCGGGTTGACCAAACCAACCCGCGATCTGATCATCCAGGTTGAAGAGGCATGCAGCGCACCCGTCACAATCATCGAGACAGGCAAGCTTTTTGATCACATGATCGATCCGCGTGAGTAATAAGGCAACAATGGCGGATCAACCGGCGAAACCATGTCCCAATAATCTGCGGAATCAGCGGAATCAGCGGATAATTCCGAGGTGCCAGCTAATGCGCATCTGCGGGAGTATAACATTTCAGCTGTGTTGTTCATTCCCACATGGTACAATACCGTTGCATACTGCGAGGAGCATCATGACCGAGCGAGACGATTTCGATACGCCCTGGAAAGCGATTCTCGAAGGGTATTTGCCCGAGTTTATGGTGTTCTTCTTCCCCGAGACACATGTTGCTATTGATTGGCCGCGTGGCTATACATTTCTCGACAAAGAGCTACAGAGCGTCACCCGTGATGCCGAAATTGGGCGGCGGTTGGTGGATAAACTTGTTCAGCTTTGGCGTCACGACGGAACAAATACCTGGGTGCTTATCCATATCGAGATCCAGGGCAGGAAGCAGCAGCGTTTCCCGAGCGCATGTTTAGCTACCGCTATCGCCTCTATGATCAATATCGCCGCCCGATTGTAAGCCATGCTGTATTAAGCGCGGTTGTATGAACATGGCTATACTCGGCAGACGATACTGGATCTCTATCGGTTCATCGGTTGGCTGTTGCGATTGCCACAGGCACTTGATGTAGCTGTCTGGCGGCAAATTAAAGCGTATGAGGAGGCACAGCAGATGACATACATATTGACAGCAGAGCGCTTGGGTATTGAGCAGGGCCGAGTTGAGGGAACCCGCCAACTCGTCCTGCGCCAGGCCGAAAAGCGGTTTGGCCCACTCAGCGAGCCAGTTGCTGCACAGATTGTTGCTTTACCAATTGAACGCCTGGATGCGCTTGCCCTGGCATTGCTCGATTTCGCAACTGGCACAGATCTTGTCATGTGGCTGGATGCACCTGCAGGATAATGCCATTCTTGGTGGAAACATAATTCCTGGCATGTATTGGTTTACTCTACATACCAGGAATTCTTTTATGTGAGCCTGCTACTCACGCCACAATATCATGGCGAAACAATCTCAATCCCGTTAATCATGGTCTGCCCAACCGATGCGCTGAAGCCAAGGTTGAGTTGGCCATCAGTAACGACCACACTCACCGTCTTTATCAGCGCAATATGGGCACCACCCGCCTCAGCAAAGACATCAATATTATTGATTGGCGTGCCTTCCACATTCACGCTGAAGATCCGCTGCCCTGCTGCGGTATTGAAATTCTCGGCAAAATGTAACCGCACCGTATAGTTCCCATTCGCAACCGGGAATGCATAGCTAGTCAGATCGTAGTGCTCCGTCTGATAGATCCGTGGGTCACTTGTATTCGCAATGCTGATATTGCCAAAGTCGCCCTTCCTGCCATCAGCAGCGCCGGTATCGGCCTGCCAGACATAGCCCTTTGTGTCGGTATAGCTACTATCAGCACCACTCTCGATTCGTAGTGCAGGAACTATTCGAAGCACAAGCGGTAGATAGATAGGATTGCTCACAGCTGCAACTTGGTCTGCTGATGCCGTTGTCATAAGGAAGCTGGTGCTGAGCACAAGCAATACGCCTATGAACATAACCATGCGGAACCACATCGTATGCTTGAACATATGATCCCTCTCTACTTGAGCAAGCCCCAGATTTTTCCATAGAGACACAATATCTTGCGTCTCTATGGCCCTTTCCGATATAGGTTCTATTGTACCATCAGTTTAACCGATCAACCCTTGCGCTGCCTCGACAATTTTGTCCACCGTTAACCCGTACTTTTCGTACAGGATTTTGGCCGGAGCCGAGGCACCAAAGGTATCGACGCCAATTGCTATGCCGCGCTCGCCAAGCCAACGCTGCCACCCGAGTGTCACGCCAGCCTCAACAGAAACCCGCGCTCCACCAGGCACCAGAACACGCTCACGGTATTCGGTTGGCTGGGCTGCGAACAACTCCCAGCATGGCATGCTCACAACTCGCGCTGCAATGCCCTTTTCTGCCAGAACTGCCTGCGCCGCAACCACAATCTCAAGTTCAGAACCAGTCGCCATCAATGTCACAGTCGGTGCCCCGCCAGCCGCCTCACTGAGTATATACGCCCCCTTTGCGGCACCCTCCGCTGAAGCCAGCTTGCTGCGATCTAATACTGCGAGCTTCTGACGGCTCAGGATGAGGGCTGTTGGGCCATCGCGGCGGGTGATTGCCGATTTCCAGGCTTCAACGGTTTCGGCAGCATCGCCTGGCCGAATAACATGCAGGTTTGGAATGAGGCGCAGCGACATCACCTGTTCAACAGGCTGATGGGTTGGCCCATCCTCGCCAAGCCCAATGCTATCGTGGGTAAACACATAGGTCACAGGGTAGTGCGAGAGCGCCGCAAGCCGAATGGCACCGCGCATATAATCCGAGAAGGTCAGGAATGTGCCACCAAATGGTATCACGCCGCCATGGGCCGCCATGCCATTGACAGCCGCACCCATGGCGTGTTCACGAACCCCAAACCAGATCACCCGCTCCTGGTAGCTGCCATATTGAAACGTCTTTGTGAGCGAGGCTGGTGTTTTGGTACTCTCCGAAAGATCAGCAGAGCCACCGATCAGCCAGGGAATTCGCCGTGATAGCTCTTCCATGATCTTTCCAGATGCATCGCGGGTTGCGACTTCTCCGCTGAATGCTGGCAGATCTGTATCCCAACCACTCGGCAATTCGCCAGCAAGTGCCAACCGTATCGTTGCAGCATCAGTCGGAAATGCTGCTGCATATGCGGCAAACTGCTGCTCCCATGCCTTCTGCAGCTGTGCCCCGCTCTCACCAGGAGCGCGCATCAGCTCTAGTGCTACCCCAGGGACAACAAACGATTGGTCGGGATCGAAGCCAAGTGCTTGCTTGGTTGCGCGCACGCCATCAGGGCCAAGTGGACTGCCATGCACCTTGCTCGAACCGGCCTTCGGGCTGCCAAAGCCAATAATGGTGCGCACGGCAATCAGCGATGGCTTATCGGTAACAGCCTGAGCAGCATGTACAGCCGCCTCGATTGCATCGAGATCATTGCCATCGCTCACGCGTTGGGTGTGCCAGCCATAGGCCTGGAAGCGTAGCAACACATCCTCGGTAAAGGCCAGGTTGGTTGGGCCATCGAGTGAGATCAGATTATCATCATACAGATAGATTAGCTTGCCTAGTTGAAGATGACCGGCCAACGATGCAGCTTCAGCCGAGATGCCCTCCATCAAATCGCCATCGCTCACGATTCCATAGGTATAGTGATCAAACAATGTGTGAGCGGGCCGATTGAATGTTGCAGCAAGGAACGCCTCGGCCATTGCCATGCCAACCCCATTGCCAAAACCCTGCCCGAGTGGGCCAGTACTCACCTCAACGCCAGCGGTCATGTGGCTTTCGGGGTGGCCAGGCGTTTTGGAACCCCACTGCCGAAAGTGTTTCAGCTCCTCAAGCGGCAGATCATAGCCAGCCAGATGCAACAGGCTATACAGCAACATTGAACCATGGCCAGCAGAAAGAATGAAACGGTCGCGATTTGGCCAGTGTGGATCAAGCGGGTTGAAGCGCAGAAAGCGTGTCCATAGGACATAGGCCATCGGGGCAGCGCCAAGTGGCAATCCGGGATGCCCTGAGTTAGCAGCCTGAACGCCATCGATCGAGAGTGTTCGGATTGTATTAACTGCCAGCAGATCGGCTTCGGTGTACGTTGCACTCATTGGTTGGCTCTCCTCACCATGTGCTCGTTCTTCTCCAATATGTCTATCGGAATATCCGATTATAGCACGCTGAATAGGCCAACCATGAGCGGTGATCGCTGGTATTTGCGCCAATTGGGCAGGTACTAGATCCAACTAGGCCTTGAACCAAACAGGTATTTGTGCTATGGTATGAGGTACAAAAATCTTTACGCGACAATGATATAGAAAGCGGTGGGAAGTGACTATTTCTCGCGAGCTGCACACGTCCACAACCCGGGACCAGCGGACGCGTCTCCCCGCCACTGTTCGGACGCCCATCTCCCCTAGCGATACGCCCAACGATCCGTTCGAGATCGGTTCTGGTCCACAACTCGCCGCCCTTTTAGAAGATGAAGAACTCTTCGCAGAAGAGATCATCGATGAAGATCTTGATCGTGAAGGCCTCGCAACCGATGACCCGGTTCGGATCTATTTGCGTGAGATTGGGCGCGTTCATCTGCTGACTGCCCAGGAAGAAACGCAGATTGCTCAGGCAATCGAGCGTGGTGAAGAATCAGCCGATCGATTGCGCCGCCTCGAATTTGCTGTCGATGAACAACCGCGCCTCCAACGCCACAAACGCGAGGGTGAGTCCGCTCGCGAACGGCTCATCCAAGCAAATCTGCGGCTCGTTGTCAGTATTGCCAAAAAATACCTCCGTCATGGCATGTCGATGCTCGATCTGATCCAGGAAGGCAATATTGGCCTGATGCGTGCAACCGAGAAATTCGATTACCGGCGTGGCTACAAGTTCTCAACCTATGCAACCTGGTGGATTCGCCAGGCCATTACCCGTGCAATTGCCGATCAAAGCCGAACCATTCGCCTGCCCGTTCACGTTGGCGAAACGATCAATCGCGTCATTCGAACAAGTAATCGCATCCAGCAGATGACTGGCCGCGAACCGACCTCAGATGAAATTGCAACCGAGCTTGGCATTCCAGCCGAGAAGGTTCGCCGGGTGCTCGAAGCATCTCGTCAGACAATCTCGCTCGAAACTCCGGTTGGCGCAGAGGGCGATTCCGTTCTTGGCGATTTTATCGAGGATGGCAGTACGGCGGCTCCCCTCGAAAGTGCAGCCCAACGCATTCTTCGCGAACAGATCGAAATCGTGTTGGACAAATTGCCAGAGCGTGAGCGGAAGATCATTCAGCTTCGCTATGGCTTGCAGGATGGCCGCTACCGAACCCTGGAAGAGGTTGGCCGCGAATTTGGCATCACTCGTGAACGCATCCGCCAGATCGAGGCCCGCGTGCTTCGTAAACTACGCCACCCACGCTATGGCTGTAGCCTCCGTTCCTACTTGGATTAACCTCTCCTGCTGTTCTCGCCCTCTCCCTATGCGGGAGAGGGCTTTTTTGTGCCACAAACGATACTCCCCTATTAATTCAATCTGCGAAATCTGCGGATGAATATTGGATATAACTCAACCCTCTTTACAAAAAAGAACTGATGTGCTACAATCGCGGTAACACGATGGCGCGTTGATAGGGGAAGAGCCGCTATATTGGAAAACGAGCAACGGCCGGCGCGTCGTCCCACAAAAGGAGTGGAGCCATGTTCCAGCGATTGGATGAGTTACAGACTGGCAGCATGTATATCTTGACTGGCCAGGCTGGTGCAGGGAAATCGCACTTAGCAGCGAGTGCGCGGCGTACAGGCACACTATGGGTGCTGGACACAGAGGGTGCTGCTCAGAATCTGGCTGGTAAACCAGGTATCCACCGCCGTATTCAAGTCATGCAATCGCTGTCGTTGCGAACGCTGATTGGCGGTATGGAAGAAATTAAATCGGCTGGCAAAGCAGGCGATACCATTCTGCTCGACTCGATCTCGAAAGTCTTTCAAGCCATGCGCGCCCATGCTCAGCGGCGAGCTGGTGGAGAAACAGATCGTAAGACTGGGATTGGCTTCGATGAGCATGCCTCGGTCAACCGCAACATGCAGGCTGTCTATACCGCACTAACCGAACTCAAGCAAGCTGGGTTCCATGTAATCATCATTGGGCATCTTGGGCGCAAATATCGCGTCGATGATACCGGCATGCAGGATGAAGGCTTGCGGGTGCTCGCCGATGATCAGATCGCCTACGAAGCCGACGCAATCCTTCTGGTCGAGCGCGAGGGCGATGAGCGCAGCATTACGCCAATTATCAAGCCACCACGCCCAGTACATCTGAAGCTCCATCGGCGCTACCCAGCAACGCTGGCGACGATCTATCCCGATCAAGTACCAGATGGCGAGAAGGCCGTGAAAGGGCGCAAGGGCGATGGCGCAAAAGGGCGTGTCAGCGATTCTGCGGCTGCTCATCCGGATGGCGAGGAATCAGAAAGTGATGCCGAACCAACTGCTCAGATGCTGCCTGAGCAAGTAGCTTCGGTTGCACCAGCGATAGAGGAACCACGCGCGGTTCGATCTGAGGCCGCCGCCTCGCCCAATCGCCAAGCCACCCAGGCAGCCGGCCAGCCACCCCGCGATCCCGTCGAGGCCGAGCAGCGTTTCTTTGCTCGCTATGCTGAGGCCATTGGTGGCACAACCTGGGGTGCCGTGCAGCGCTTCCTCGAAAGCCGCGCCCCACGGCCAACAACCGTTGAGGGCTGGATTTCGGTGGCCGAACAGGTGCGTGAGCGTTCCCGCCGCGATGGTCACGCTGCCCGAGCCGCGTAATTGCCCTATGTCGTAGTGTGGAGTCGTTGTCCGTATGGAATGTGGCAGCCATGCTGCCGCAAAGCCGCTACATACCAAAGATGTACACAACCATGCTATCATGTGCCCCGATTTCAGGAAAAAATGGAGGGGCCATGGTCAAGCTGGATAGGCAGAAGATCCGGGGGCGGCGAGCGGTGCTGGCCAGCATGCTGGCCGCACCGCTGCTGCTCGCCAGCTGTGGCCGCGAGCAGCGCGCATCCGCGCCCGCCGCCCCACGCTTGCTTGCAACCCTGATCCCCACCCAGGAACTTTCGGCCACAGTACCACCAATCCCATCTGCCAATCCCATCTCCCTTCCCTCAGAAGATACTGGCTGGCAGTCCGGGGGAACTGGTATCGCAGTACGCCATATGCGTGTTCCCGTAGCGGCCACATCGGCGCACGTTCCATTCGTCATCGTGCAGCTCGATCCCGCCCAGGCACCATTGCGGGTTGGGTATGATCCAACCAAACCACGGGTGTTACGCACATGGTTTACCGCAGAACGGCCTATGGTAGCGATCAATGGTGGCTACTTCGCCGCCGATTATCAAAGCACTGCACTGGTGATCCAGGATGGCATCGCCAACGGCGAGAGCTACAACGGCTTTGGTGGGATGCTTGCGGTGCATAGCGATGGCACCGTGGAACTGCGCCCGCTGCGCGATCTGCCCTATGATGCCAATGAACCGCTGGCCCATGCAACCCAATCCTCGCCAATGTTGGTCTTCCCTGGCGGTGTAGCTGCCGAACTTCAGGAAGATGGCCAGCGTGCCCGCCGCAGCGTGGTCGCCATTGATCAGCGTGGCCGGCTCCTGTTCATCGTTGGGCCAACCAGTGGGCTCACCCTGAGCGAGTTGGCACACTGGCTGGCCGATAGCGATCTCGATATTGATCGCGCACTCAATCTGGATGGCGGCTCCTCAACAGGCCTGTTTCTGGCCAGCGGGCCAATCAACGAAGCCATCGACTCATTCAGCCCTCTTCCAATCGTTATCCTCGCCGGTACGCAACCATAAGCCATGCTTGCCTGAGTGCATAGCTCACCGTAGAGACGCAAGATGTGCTGCACTCTGATAAAATTCATACTTGACAAACTAATACTATTAGTTTAATATCTAATTGTATTAGTTATTAAGGATGAAGGAGTTTCCGATGCGCATCACGACTCATGGATCGTATTTGGTGCAACTGACGCGCTACCCGCGTTTGTTCCCGGTTAATTGCTATCTGGTACGCGAAGAAACCAGCCTGACGCTGATTGATACGGGGATTCCTGGTAGTGCGCCAGCTATACTATCGGCGGCTCGCGATATTGGCCTGCCGATCCAGCGCATTATGCTTACCCATGCTCATTTCGATCATCTTGGATCGCTTGACGCCCTCACACAATTACTTCCTACTGCGGAAGTATGCGCTTCTGCACGCGATGCACGCTTCATGAGCGGTGATATGAGCCTTGATGCGGATGAACCGCAACCATTACGCGGGAGTTATCTGAAAGTCGCAACCAAGCCAAGCCAATTCGTACAGGATGGGGATCAAATCGGTTCGCTTCAGGTTATTTGTACACCTGGCCACACGCCTGGCCATATTGCGTTCTTCGATACCCGCAATGGCACACTGATTGCAGGCGATGCGTTCCAGACACGCGCTGGTTTGGCGGTATCTGGTACACTCAAGCTGATGTTCCCATTCCCGGCAATGGCGACATGGCAACGCCCATTGGCGCTTGAGAGCGCACGAAAGCTCGGATCTCTGCAACCAACACGATTAGCCGTTGGTCATGGTGAGGTGCTTGAAAGCCCACAGGCGGCGATGGATCTGGCGATCAGCGTGGCTGCCCGGGAAGTCGAAGGAGTCCAAACCCATGGCGCGTAGTGTTGGCATTGATCGAACGCGTATCGTTGAGGTTGCCGCTGCTCTGGCCGATGCCAATGGATATGAGCAACTGACAATGGCACCGATCGCGGCACAGCTTGGGGTACGCCTGCCATCGCTCTACAATCACATCGATGGTCTGCCAGGGTTGCGGCGTGAGCTAGCATTATTTGGCACACGCCAACTCTACGAACGCCTCAGCCGCGCAACAATAGGAAAATCATCTGATGACGCAATTCTTGCCTTTGCCCGGGCCTTCCGCAGCTATATCATTGAGCATCCGGGTTGCTATGCCGCCACGGTGCATGCGCCAGCACCAAATGATCTTGAACAACAGCAGACGAGCCAGGCAATTATTGATGTAGTTCTGGCAGTCCTGGAACCATACGGACTCGATCCACAAGCGGCAATTCATGCCGTCCGTGGGCTACGCAGCATCGTTCATGGCTTTGCAACACTGGAAATGCTTGGTGGCTTCGGGATGCCGCTTGATCGTGAGGAGAGCTTTCAGCGCCTGCTGCATGCCTATCTTGTTGGCCTCCATCAGGCTGTTACGCCATAGTGGCAAATAATAGCAAAGAACAAGTGAACAAGCAGCAGATCGCCCCATGTTCACTTGTTCCTGTTATTGGACAAGCAGGTTATTCGGGGATGAAGCTGGTCTGCTCGCTCAGTGATCGAACAAAAGCGGCAATCAGGCGTGCAGTCTGCTCAACATCCACAAGTTCGATCATCTCGTTTGGCGAATGCATATAGCGATTTGGAATCGAAACAACTGCACTGGCGATTCCGCCGCGCACGGTATGGATCGAATCGGCATCGGTTCCTGTATAGCGTGGGTTAATCTGGATGCTATATGGGATGCCCTCACGCTCCGCGATGGCAATCAGCATGTCATACACAACCGGGCTGCCTGCTGAACCCCGCGAAATAACCGGGCCACCACCAAGCTTGACCTCGCCCTGCTGCTGCTTATTTGCACCAGGATAATCTGTCGCAAAAGTGACATCGACGGCAATCGCAACCTGTGGATCATAACTGAATGCCGCTACTTGTGCGCCACCAAGGGTGATCTCCTCCTGGGCACTGGCAACCGCCGCAACCGATACATATGGGCGATCCTGGGCCAGCAGGCGCAATGCTTCAAGTACGGTAAACGCGCCAACACGATTATCCACACTGCGCGAGACAATTCGGCCATTGGGGAACTCATACACAGGCGCATCGATCACACCAGTTGTGCCAACTCGAATGCGTTCCTGAGCCTCAGCCTTGTTGCGTGCGCCAATATCGATCCATAGATCATCAATCGTGCTGACCTTCTCGCGGTCGGCTGTCTTCATCAGATGGATGGGTTTTTTGCCAATCACCCCAATAACATCGCTCTGGCGACCCTTCAGCAGAATTCGTTGACCAACCAGCACCTGCGAATCCCACCCGCCGACACCCGCAAAAAACAGGTAGCCGTCATCATCGATATGGCTGATCATGACGCCAATCTCATCGATATGGCCTGCAAGGAGCACGCGAGGTGTGCCAGCATCAAGGGCAGCAAACGCATTCCCCCGCACATCGCCCCATGTGCGATCCGCAAAAGCTCCCGCCTCCTCACGCCAAACCCGCGCAGCCGCAGCTTCATCGGGGGCTGGGCCGGGTGTGGAGAGCAAACGCTTAAAAAAGGCCAGCGAAGACTCGTTCATCCTCATATCCTTCATATATAGGGCACAGCTGGTATACCCATACAAACACACAGAACACAGCGATATCGATCGCTGCTACCCCTAAAGATACCCTATTCTACCGCATTGTGTGTTGTGCGATGCTTGGTGCAGCAATTAGGTTCAGTCGCTGGCTAAAGCCCTGGCGAGCGCGCTCGAGATACCTGTCCGCCTCGGACATTCGCACCGTTGCTCGATTGGCAACTTCAACACTGAAGCTGCCATAGAAGGCCAGCATGTCGTCCAATGCGGCCATCTCCGTCTCCAGCCCCGAAAGATAGTAGGCATGGGCCTGGGTCAGCGCCGCTGGTGGTCGCAAGGCACTAATAGTGGTATACGAGCCATCGAGAGTATCACGCAGGCGGCGAGCCGCTGCAGCATGGGTTGTCGATGAGCCGCCTGGCCGATTTGTCGCAGCACGATATTCATCAATTGCCGCTCGCAGCCGTACCCGCGGCTGCTCAATCGCACTAAGATACGCAAGAACACGGGCATCGTCGCTGGGACGTAATTCCGAAAGAACCACCTCGGGTTGGTTGTTGGGTGCTGTCGTGAGCGGAATAGGCGCGATAGCAGCAGCAGTGGCCGCTTCACGGGCAAGCTGCTCATTCCGTGCAACCGCTGATCGCAATACCATATTGAGCGCCAGCGTCAGCGCCAATAATAGAATTGGAACGCTCCACAGAAATATGCGCGCACGGCCCATATCGCGGCGCGTTTGCCGAAAGTTGACCCACCACGACTCGCCCTGGCTGCGTGCCTGTAGCTCGTGTTCAATCACGGCCTGGGCATCGAGTGGGCGCGCACTTTTAATGCCATCCGCAGCACGGCGCAACCAGTTGGCATTCGTGACAGTAGCTAGTGTGGCTGTTGGTGAAGTCGTTTCAGGTACTTCAGTTGTTGTCTCGCTCACTGGCGTGGGTATGCTGCTCTCCGCTGCTGCTGCTGTATTCACACGGCTACGCTGCTCAAGCCAGGCTAATCCCTGGCTGGCACGCTCGTTCTTCGGGTTAATTGCCAATACCGAGCGCAGACAGAACGCAATCGCCTGGGAATCGTCAAGCGTGCCCGAGAGCCACAGCCAGCCAGATTCATGCTGCGGGTTGAGCTGTACTGCACGCGACAATAGGCCAGCGGCGACACGCCGTTGCCCGCCGCGTGCTGCTGCGACGCCACGCTCAAACAGGCGCTCGGCCTCGCGTTCATTTGCTCGAATCGCTGTATCTGCCATATTCACATGCCGAAGTAAGAAGAGCAGTCGATCTCATCTATAAACAAAGGTTCAATCAAACACAATGTTTATATTCCTGACTCCTGACTCCTGACTCCTGACTCCTAGTGTTGTGGAAGCACCTGATTCAGCATTCGCTGCGATTCGAATGGATCCTGAACCAGCCGCGCACGAATAACTTCCCAGTTCTGCGGATCTTCCCCACCCAATCGCCAGATTGCAATTCCTGCCAGATCAAGCGATTGCACCAGGCGCAGTTTAGCATCAAGGCCACTGCTCGTTGCAAACCAAACAGTACGGCGGCCTGTATCGCGGGTATTATAGGTGATCCAATTTTCCTGAACTGCGCCGTTCCGATCACTTTCCAACAGATTCACATTCAGATTATAGGTTTTAATAATATCGTCGATCATATCCCAGGTCTGCCCCTTGGCATCCTCACTGCCATCGGAAGGCCAGTTGTAGCCATAGAAGGGCACCCCAATCACAACCTTGGCTGGATCCACAACACTCTTGGCATATTCCGCAACACGGGTGATCCAATACACCGGCGAAACCGGGCCTGGGCCACCGCCACGCCAGTGATAATCGTAGGTCATGATCCGTAATCGATCAACGGATTTGCCAATCGCTACCCAATCCTGATACCCACCCAGCCCACAGCGATCACAATCCTTGGCATGCACAGCAACTGTCAGCAGCTTCCCCTGCGAATGCAACGCATCTGCCAGATCGAGAATGAAGGCCGTATATTCATCGCGCAGCCCAGTGCCAAGCGCCTCATAATCAATATCAATTCCATCGTATCCATATGTCAGAACTTCATCCACAATGATATCAATATGGCGCTTGCGGATGCTCGGATTGGCAAGAATATGCGGTACCGGATCATCGCCATTCACCACATTATGAATCGTTGGAATGACAAGCACATTCTTTTCGCGGGCCAACTCCAACAAGGAACGATCACGCGCTTCGCGCCCAAAGCGCAGCGAGCCACTCATCGATGGCGCATACCAGAACGGGCTAACCTCATCGAGAATATCGGCATTGGCCTCGAACGATGCCCGATTCACCGAACCGAATGAATCGGGAAGCCAGGCCGCAATATAGCGACCCGTCTTTGGATGAAATGCTTCAGTCGTGGTATCGCCACCCAGTTTGCCGCGCTGGGCTACCTCTGGCGTTGCAGGAGCAATAATGCGTGGGGGAACAGCAGTTGCGGCCACTGTAGGGCGGAGAACAACTGTAGTGGGAAAGGTTGGTATTGCCGTCGCGCGACGGGTCAATTCGGCAGTGTCAAGAACAAGCGCCGCCCAAACAACAAGAGCTACGGCAAAAATTGTACTTAGAAATGGTCGGCGTAGGGCTGCTTGGATACGGCGCATGCTGGCCTTATTCAGTACGCCCCCAGCTCTCGCAGGCGGTCGTTATCAATGTCGCAGAACGATCATACGTGCTTTAAGTGCAGTGCGGATCATACGCACATCCCCGATCTTCTCCCACCATTATACGCAATTCGATGATAGGGTGTCAAGGGTTTCTCGCAAATTACAGCCTACAATTCAATAAGGGCGCAGCTCGCTGCACCCCACTGAACTCCCAATTTGCTGAAATATCTTGCCTAGCTCATAGCGAAGGTCTGCCCTGGCCGCATCGATAACTCTTCTGCAAGGCGAGCCAGGCCGCGATGCTGCAGGGCTTTGACCGAACCGACCGTTCGCCCAAGGGATGCCGCTACTTCCGCAAGGCTGCGATCCTCGGTGAAGCGCAGTCGCAGCACAACTCGCTGATCGTTTGTCAGAACACCCATCACCTGTTGAATTTCGTGATGTGCCATTCGCATCATAATCGTCTCATCGAGCGGTTCGCTATCACCCGGTAATCCGTCATCAAGTGGCACCGAAGGGCGTCGGCGCGATTGGCGCATAATATCCATGCTACGGGCATAGGCGATCCGATACAACCACGCAGAAAAAGGCCAGCCCCGATCTTCATATCGCCCCAGGCTTTCGAGCACCTTGACAAAGACATCATTGCAAATATCTTCGGCAAGCTGTGGGTCACCAACACGACTAGCGACATAGCGGCGGACGAGCGGGGCATAACGCTCGTACAGCCAGCCAATTGCATCTGGATCGCCGCTCTTCGCGCGTGCAATCACAGCCGACTCAGGAGCAGGAGCCTCGCTTAATGGCGCAGCAGCCGAGGCATAAACAGCATCGGACCAGGAGTGCATACAGAGCCCTCTCTCGCAACAAGTGATCAACAGTCATAACAGCATGCATATTGGTGGTGCTCCTATGATGCGCGAGAGCGATGAATACCTGGTGAGCAGTTTGTATTTGGCTATGCGATGCAGCAATCCGCTGTTCTTGCCAGATGAACGCGCTTTGTGTGGTGTTGGGCAGCTAAATGGGCAACCATATGCTGAATCAGATGACTTAACGACGGTGTGTCGTGATGACGAACTCTTAAAATGAATCCTCCAAATCATCTATCGCATGAAGCTCGCTGCCCATCAGCAGCCGTTCCAGATCACTTGGCCGGATAACACCACCGCCAAGGGTGAGTGCGTTGGCCGCTCCGCAGGCAACTCCCATACGCAAGGCCTCGCTCAGGCTTCTGCCCCGCAATAACATGCATACGGTTCCAGTCAAAACAGCATCACCGCTGCCAACAGGGCTGACAACCGTAATCGGTTCGGTGCGTGCAATCCAGGCTCCCGTTCGGTCAACAGCAATGGCACCATCTTTACCAAGGGTGACGATCACTGCCTGTGGGCCGCGCTCAAGGATCTCTCGGCCAGCAATCACTGCTTGCTCGGCATTGGTTATCTGGCGGCCAAGCGCATCGCCAAGCTCATGGGCATTCACTTTAATCAAGGCCACCGGTAGATCGATTGCAGTGCGTAATGGCGCACCACTTGTATCAATAAAGATCGTTCGACCATCCACCAGCAGTTCTGCAACCAGTCTACGAAACCAATCCTGTTCAACACCAGGCATCAAGCTGCCAGAAAACGAAACGCCGCTGGCCGCAGCCGCCTGTTGGCGTACCAGCAGCGCAAAACCCGCCCAGTCATCCGCCGACATATATGGCCCAGGTTCATTAATCACGAGCGTATCATGCGCCTGAAGATCATTGATCAGCAAACAGATTCGTGATTCGCCCTCAGCCATCCAAAACCAACATGTGTCAATGCCCTCATTCATGGCCAATATATTGATCTGCTGTCCGGTTTCACCGCCAAGTGGTGCACAGGCCAGAACAGGCAGCCCAATCGTGCGGGCAATCCGAGCGACATTCAGCCCTTTACCACCAGCAGCATCGTGTCGTTGTGTGGCGCGAGTCACTTCTGCATGGCGAAAACCAGGCACCACCAGTGTTCTATCGATCGATGGGTTCGGCGTTAACGCAAGTAACATGACAAGCCCTCTATGTATCCGTAACTCTCGGAAATAGTTATCATTTAATCCATTGTGTCGGCACTTGACGAGAATCGCGAGCCAGGATAGAATCAGTTCATACGCGGGAGTGGCGTAGTGGTAACGTGAGAGCCTTCCAAGCTCAAGTCGCGGGTTCGATTCCCGCCTCCCGTACCAATATATGTCTATCTACACAGATGAGGTGTGGCATCGCCACACCTCATCTGTGTTTTATCCATCGAACGCTGCCCATAGCGTGTCTCTCGTGCTGATGATACTTATCGGCAGCGGCCAGATGATCTCAAACGCGGGATCGTTATACAGCACGCCCCCTTGGGCGCTCGGCTCATAGAATTGCGAAACCTGGTAGATCGCATCACAATGATCTTCAAGCGTCTGAAAGCCATGCGCAAAACCCTCCGGCACATACAGCGCACGGCGATTCTCAGCACTGAGTTCGACACCAATCCAACGCTTGAAGGTTGGCGATTCGGGGCGCAGATCCACGATAACATCATAGATCGAACCACGCACACAGCGTACCAGCTTGGTTTCGCCATACGGCGCATGCTGAAAGTGCATGCCGCGCAGAGTGCCCTTGGTATGATTGTATGAAAGATTACTCTGCACAACCCGTGACACAAGGCCATGCTGCTCAAAATCGCTCTGGCTCCATGTGAGAGCGAAGAATCCGCGATTGTCTTCACGGCAATCCAGTTCGATCACGTATGCACCCTCAAGTTCAGTATCGATGAAGAACATATATAACTCCTTAGAGAGCCCGCGCTGCGCCGATCACAGGGATTGCATACACGCGATACTTCCAGACGTATTCCTCTCTTTATTATAAATCTGATTGTGCATGATTTCGCATGATGGTAGGCGGCTGTTTGCAATCTGTTTCGTATAATAATACGGCTCAATGTTTCATCGAAACATTGAGCCGTTGCAGTACCGAGCAGTGTTTAATAGAGAGACAAGAAAACGGTGAATACAATGCTCCTTGTTTACGTGTTTACATGTTCATGTGTGACTAAACAAACGAGTAAGCGTCTAATGTTGCATCTCTCTATCAGCAGGTCCTACTTGATCTCACCAAGACGCCGTAGCTCCTCGCGGAACCAGGGAATTGTCAGTTCTAAACCGGCCTGTAATGTCACCTGTGGCTCCCAACCAAGTATCCGTTTTGCCTTGCTAATATCTGGCTGCCGTACCTGTGGATCGTCTTTGGTACGCAGATCCTTGGTGATCGTGCCGCCCTGGTTATTCGTCAGTTGATTGACGAGTTCCGCAAATTCCTTGATCGTGAATTCGCCGGGGTTGCCAATATTGACGGGATCAATCTCATCGGAATGGATCAACCGATAGACACCCTCGACCAGATCACTCACATATTGAAACGAACGAGTCTGCATGCCATCACCATACAGGGTCAGTGGCTCGCCACGCAATGCTTGTGCAATAAAGTTTGGTACTACACGGCCATCGCGCAGCCGCATTCGTGGGCCATAGGTGTTGAAAATACGGATGATCCGCGTCTGAACCCCATGGTAGGTGTGGTAGGCCATCGTCATTGCTTCAGCAAAGCGCTTGGCTTCGTCATAGACACCACGCGGGCCGACTGGATTGACATGACCATAGTAGCTTTCGGGCTGTGGGTGAACCTGTGGGTCGCCATACACCTCAGAGGTAGAAGCGATCAAAAAGCGTGCGTTCTTCTCCTTCGCCAGGCCGAGCGCCTTGTGTGTGCCAAGCGCGCCAACCTTGAGCGTCTGGATCGGGAGTTCCAAATAATCAATTGGTGATGCTGGTGAGGCAAAATGCAGAATGGCATCAAGATCGCCATCGACATAGATGTAGTTGGTGACATCGTGTTTGATGAAGGTAAAGCGTTCGTGGCCAGCAAGATGTGCAATGTTGTTTGTCGTCCCAGTGATCAGATTGTCCATTGCAATAACGGTATGGCCCTCAGCCAGAAATCGATCACACAGATGAGATCCAAGAAAACCAGCGCCGCCAGTAATAAGAACCCGCATATTCATTTCCTCCTGAGTGTATAGTTTCCGATAAACCGTTGTTATTGTAGTTTATGTGTGTGAATGGGTTGTGATGAGAACCAGGGATGTGATTGCATCTTCTTTACATACCTCCTGGCTATAGTCGGTTTGTCCACCCAGCAATACGACAGAATGGCACAAGCATTCCATAAATTTCATGAAAAAGAGAATATATGTTCGATTTTATGGCTGAATGTGGTCTATACTCATTGGGGAATTCTTGAATAGGATGCAGTGAACTAATCTTCATACCTAATATGCCTACAGTTAACCGAATTGTTCACTGGCTCAATTAGATTAGCTGCATACCGATAGGCGGAGTTCCCAACCAACAGACGAGGTATGAGCATGACGACTTCTCCAGATACTGAGCTTGATCCAAAGACGCAGCGGATGCTCGAGATTTTCGCTAACCGCCGCTTTCAGAGCACACGTGCAAACCAGCGGCTTCGCTTCGTCATGTCGACATGGGTTATTCGTTCAAAGATCGTACGAAGCCTGAAACGCGCCTTGGATGTCACCGTTGCATGTGTTGCGATCATCGCAGCCTCGCCGATCATAATCCTGACGGCACTGGCTATTCGGTTGAATTCGCCAGGGCCGATTTTGTTTCGCCAGATTCGGGTCGGTAAAGATGGCGAGCACTTTCCATGCTATAAGTTCCGCTCCATGTATATTGATGCCGAGCAGCGGCTCAAGGATTTGATGGCCAAGAATGAAGCCGATGGCCCTGTGTTTAAGATGAAGAATGATCCGCGAATTACCAGTGTTGGCCGTATTATTCGTAAGTTGAGTATCGATGAACTGCCACAGCTGTTTAATGTGCTCAAAGGCGAGATGAGCCTGGTTGGCCCACGTCCAGCCCTGCCAAGCGAAGTTGCCAAGTATACCTACGAACAGATTGGCCGCCTGCATGCAATTCCTGGTATTACCGGTCTGCAACAGGTTTCGGGCCGCAGTGATATCGATTTTAAGCGTTGGGTGGAACTCGATCTGCAGTATATCTCCGAACAGAGCCTGTGGAACGATATTGGAATCCTTCTGAAAACGATCCCGGCGGTACTGTTCAGTAAAGGTGCCTACTAAGGGTTCGCATGGGGTATCGGTTCAATCATATTCAGATCTGAAATTTGCCACACGGGCAGTTCTACGGCTAGAGAAATGGGGCACATCCATGCGCAAGCTGCTCGTTGTTCTGGGAGTTCCGGTCGACAACTTGACCATGGAAGAAGCCCTTGATCAATGTGATGAATTTATCGCTGTTGGGCGGGCTACTGGTCGAACCCACCAAATTGCCACAGTCAATGCGGATTTTGTTGTCAACTCGCTCCACGATCCAGAACTTCAACGCATCCTCCAGGAAGCGGATATGTCCACTGCCGATGGAATGCCGCTGGTTTGGGGTTCCCGGCTATTGGGTGGCACACTGCCGAGCCGAGTCACCGGTGCGGATATGGTACCTGCGTTGGCCGAACGAGCCGCCCAGAAGGGCTACTCGATCTTTTTCCTTGGCGCACGCCCAGGTGTTGCAGCTCGCGCCGCCGAGATGTTACAAGCTCGCTATCCAGGATTAAACGTCGCTGGTGTTTTTTCGCCGCCGCCATCATCGATATTGGAGATGGATAGCTCAGTGGTTGAGCGTGTCAAAGCGGCCCACCCGGATATCCTGCTGGTTGCGTTCGGTAACCCAAAACAAGAGAAATGGATTCGGATGCACTCGCACGAACTGCAAGTGCCAATCTGTATTGGAGTAGGGGGTACGCTCGATATGATTGTCGGCGTGACCAAACGTGCGCCAGCTTGGATGCAGAAAACTGGCTTGGAATGGCTCTATCGGCTGTCCCAGGAGCCAAAGCGCCTGGTCAAGCGCTATGTGCAAGATTTTGGCTATTTCGGATACTTCTTCGCCCGCCAGTGGTGGGGTATGCGCCGTGGTACAGCCCTCAATATGGCACCGACTGAACCGGTGTATCTGGAAGCACCACACGCTCCCGAAATGCCATCGGTTGCTGGTATATCTGATCTTATAAAAGATCCACCTGTAACAGAACCAACGATACTCCATGGTAAGACACCAGTATTGCATATTCGTGGGCGATTAGATGTGAGCAATCAGTCCAGTATTGTTTCGCAAGCAACAAACATTCTGGAACGTAGCCCGTATCTGATTGTGAGTATGGCAGAAACCGAGTTTCTCGATAGTTCAGCACTCGGCGCACTCGTTGCTCTGGCTAATCGGGCTCGCGCAGCCGGCGGCGCGCTATGGATCGTGGAAGTCCCACCACAGATTGCCAATCTGCTTAATCTGGTTCGGCTAGATCGCTTCTTCGAGATCTATAGCGATGTGGAAACTGCGGAATCGCATCGCCATCAGGCCGAAAGCCCTGTTGTCACACAATCGCAGGTGAATGGTTGGCTGATTATCAAGATGCCACGCTTGGTCGATGCTGGGAATGCACCCGAAATGCTCAATCGTTGTACGGAACAAATGGATGCAGTACCGCTCGTCGTCCTCGATTTTAGTGAGACGGTTTTTTTGGCGAGTGCTGGGATGGCAATGATGATCAAACTGGATCGGTTAACCCGTGCAGCCGGCGGAGCACTACGGATTGCCGATTGTTCACACGATGTGTTACGTACGCTGAAGCTGATGAAGCTCGATACTATTCTGGGAATTTATCCCGATATTGCGATTGCCACGACCGGAGATATTCTGTCTCCAACTGACGCTGCACTCCCACACATGCATGTATCAGTAGGGAGGAACTAAACAACGCCATGCAAACCATCATTCTTGCAACAGACGAACAGCATGTGTTACCTCCGCTCACCGATGCCCTCCCTGCACCGCTCTTATCTGTGGTTGATCGGCCTGTAATGGCAACCACGGTCGAAGTGCTTGCGCGTGCTGGTCAGAAGCGACTGTTGGTCAGCATCTGTAATCGGGGTGGCCCAATCGCAGCCCATTTCGGCAGCGGTAGCCGCTGGGGTGTCGATATTAAGTATGTCACACAGCGCGAGCCATGGGGGTCGGCTGGTTCGCTGAAGTGGGCTGGTCGGCTGCTCAATGAGACATTTCTTGTCCTTCCTGGTGATGCCGTTATTGATCTCGATATTGATGCAGCATTGGCCTACCATCAAGCCCATGGTGGCGTTGCAACGGCTATCCTACATGCCCGTGCTGAACATAGCCATGCGCCAATGCTGGATGTTACTGCGGATGGCCATGTGCTGACACACAGCATAGCCTCAGCCGAATCCAGGCAGTTGCTTGCGACTGGAGCGTTCATCTTTGAACCGAGTGTGCTGGATTTTATTCCCGAACGGCATCAGTTTGATAGTATAAGCCAGCTTATTCCAGCACTGATCGAGGCTGGCAAGTTGGTGTATGGCTATGAAATGGCAGGCTATTGGAATCCACTCAGAACGATCAGTGACTATCACGAAGCACAGCGCGTCTATTTGTATAGCGCCTTTAGTCAGCGTACGCCAGAACAAGCCGAGCACGCGCCGCAAGCGCATGTTCGGTTCCCATCACTGAATGGCCGCCAGATGGCACCAGGAGTGTGGGTCGGGCTCAATCACTCAATTCATCCAAGCGTCAAGGTTTCCGCACCCGTGTATATTGGTGAGGGTAGCTGGATCGGTCGTGAAGTCGAACTTGGAGCGGGAACAGTGATTGGTCCTAATGTGGTCATCGATGAGGAGGCAACGATCAGCAATAGTACCATTCTCAGTGAGACCTATGTTGGGCAGTTGCTGAAGATTGAGCAGCGGATCGTGAGTGTCACGACGATTATGGATCCAGATTCGGGCGAATGTACTCGTGTTGTCGACCCATTTCTGCTTACCCGTGTCGGTGCTTCGTCTGGCGAACCAGATCGAGTGCAACGGTTTTTCAGTGGTATTGGTGCATTCCTGTTGTTTGCAATTTTTAGTCCATTGATGCTGTTTGTTCTGTTGGTGGTTTTGATTACGACAGGTGGGCGGCCATTCCGCAAAACACCTGTCGTTGGCCAGCGACTCGATAGTTCAGAAGAAAGCCCAAAACTGTATCATTTTCAGTTGTTCCATTTCCAAACCCGCCGTTCCAATGGTGCATATACGCTGCTTGGGCGATGGATAGAGCAGTGGGAATTGCATCGCTTGCCCGAACTCGTGAATGTATTGCGTGGCGATATGGCCTTGGTTGGTGTTAAACCATTGCAAGCCGCAGAGGCAGACCACATCACTGAGATTTGGCAGCAGAAACGCCATGATCTACCTGCCGGATTTACTGGCCTCTGGTATATGCAGACGGATCTAACAAGTGACCTGGATGCAGTACTCGTTGTCGATGTATACTATACAGCGACACGAACGTGGCATGGCGATCTGCTCCTTCTCCTAAAAACTCCCTATAGGTGGTTTCTCCGCTGCGGACGAAACGATGTACACAACAGTGACACAGAGTTGCTTGTACACGCCGATAAGGTACGGAGCACATAAGCCATTACATCTGCCTAGAGGAGTACTGCATAATGGAAATTAAAACTCGCGTTGCGGGCGACGTAAACATTCTTGATCTGTCGGGCCGATTTGATACGAATACTGTACCGCCGGTTGCTGCTTGGCTAGAACAAGCTACATCTATTCCGCAAGCTCGTGTACTTGTGAACCTAGCAAATACAACATTTGTTGACTCAACCGCCCTGGCGACGCTTGTTCAGGCGCTCAGGCGCTGCCAGCAGGTGCAGGGGGATCTGGCGCTGTGTAGCATGCGTCGGCCAGTATACATGATTTTTGAACTGACTCGCTTGGATAGAGCCTTTAATATTTTTGTCGATGAAGACCATGCCATCCAAGGGTTCGCCCACTAATTGCTATGCATATATGGATCGGACGTCTAGACGGCTGTTTTATATGCAGAGGGTCTCAAAGGAATGTTGGTCTCACTACTCAGCTCACAATATGCTCGCTTTGCTGCCTTGGCTGAGGCGTGGCTAGCGCAAGGAGCTAGCGCTTTCGGGATATTTCAGGATGGGCGCCCACTGGTCTATTGGCCATCAGGCTATCGCCTGACGAAGCCGAGCCTGATTGCGCCAATCTTTCAGGGTGAACAGGAGCTTGGCGAACTGCGTGTTGCTGGAATTAGTGATATTGCTGCAGAAGCACGCATTAAAGCCGATGCCAACATGATCAGCTACATGCTTCAACTGGAGAACGAACTCCAATGCATGACGGCTGATCTCGTGACCAGCCAGGATCAGCAACTTGCCCTGTATCGATTGACACAGATGATGCGCGATCATGTGACGGTGGCTGAAACACTCCAGGCTTTAGTCAATGAAGCAATGCGAATCATTAAAGCAAAAGCTGGGTTCGCGATTTTCGTCCCAACCACGAGCCAAGAACCATTACTGGTTCAACATCCCGAGAACTTCCTTCCAGAACATATTGCGTGGCGTCTCTACTGGCATGCACAGACGACTGAACATCAGATAAGTTTGCCAGATGATACTGTACTCCCACGCCCTGCAAACATTGAGGCACTACTGGTTGTACCGGTGTGGGTTCGTGGCACAATCATGGCTGGGCTTGGCCTCGCCAATCGCGCAGGTGGTTTTGGGACGCCACATCTCAAGCTTGTAAAAGCTATTGCCGATCAAGCAAGTGCACAGATTGAGCGTATCCTCCTCTATCAGGAAATGTTTGACCAAGCCAAGCTCCGATCCGAGATGGATCTTGCCCGGCGCGTACAGATCGATCTGCTGCCACGCCATCTGCCAAAGGTCGTTGGCCTCGATATCTACGCTAGTTCACGGCCAGCCTACCAAGTTGGGGGAGATTTCTACGATTTTATTGTTGGCGACGGTCGGCCCTTCATCTTCTCCGTTGGCGATGTGACAGGTAAAGGGTTATCGGCGGCACTGTTGATGACCATGACGCGTACAGCTATTCATAGTAAAGCTCAGTTCATGCCGTATCCAACTCCAGAGGCGGTGATGCGCCAATCGAATGAGGATCTGTATAACGATTTTACCAGAGTCGGTGTTTTTGCGACCTGCTTTGTCGCTCAGTACGAACCAAGCACACAGGAACTGCTCTACGCAAATGCTGGGCATTCACCCGTGATATATCGCCCATACGATGGTGAGTCGGTGTTATTGCGCGCCGATAGTACGGCAATTGGTATTCTGCTGGTGAACTACTGCCGCAACCAGATACTTGCTATTCGGCCTGGTGATATTCTTATTGTTGCTACGGATGGCTTTAGCGATGCACGCAATCTGGAAGATGAGACCTTTGATATTGATCGGTTGCTTGAGTTGGCAAATCAGCTTGCCAGTTTGTCTGCTCGTGAGATTGCTGAAGCGCTCTTCGAAACGGTTGATCATTTTGGTGGTGGTCGTACACAGGACGATGATCAGACCCTCGTGGTGATTAAAGGAGTAGCACCGTGAGCCTGCAGCATCCAGAAGTGGTTCGGCTTGAGTTGCCGGCACGATATACATATCTTCATATTCTGAGTGATTGTATTGCAGATATGCTCAGAATCGCGGAATTACAAGATCGCGAGATGATGGTCTATAACATTCAGTTGGCTGCACACGAAATCTGTGCAAATATTGTGAATCATGCATATGCCGATAAACATATGGGGGAAGGACGTATTCATATCTCTCTTGCACTCTACCCATGGCCACTGCGGTTCGAGATAGAACTTCAGGATGCCGGGGAATCATTCGATCCAGCAGCCGTCCCAACCCCGCAGTTGCAAGAGGCGCAGGTTCATGGGTACGGATTATTTCTTGTTCGAACATTGATGGACACCGTGACGTATACGGCACAGTCTGGCAATAATCACTGGTGCCTTATCAAACATTTAGAAAGTGAGGGGATCTAGCATTATGGCTACTATCCTCATCGTAGATGACTATGTACCCAACCACCGCTTGATGAGCTTTGTCCTTGAGCAAAACGGCTATACTGTCGTTGCTGCCTATGATGGACAACAGGCGCTTGATCGTCTTGCGACGACCAATATCGATCTTATTGTTACGGATCTGACAATGCCACGGCTGGATGGGTTATCACTGGCACGTATCGTTCGTAGCGATCCACGCATTCAATCACTGCCAATCATTCTTGTAACAGCCAGCAGCAAAGAACAGGATCATGTACGAGCGGCTGGAGTAGGTGTGGATGCCTTCCTCACCAAGCCCGTTGAATCCGAGGAACTCGTGAAAGAGGTGGATCGCCTGATTGCAGCTATTAGCGACCGACAATATCTCCAGCAGATAGTGGCGCATCAGCAGAGTATTGCGTAAATAACAGCATGTGCCCGAGACGTTACTTGTTGTTATCTAGTGTATGCTATTCCTGTAATTGTGGGCGTATACTCTACCGGAGATCGTAACTCATGGGATCGATCAGCGTTATTATCCCGACATATAATCGGCTTTTTCGCCTCAAACAGGTGATTGCTGCACTCGAAGCCCAGCAGTACCCACGCGATCAATTCGAGGTGGTCATTGTATCGGATGGGTCAACCGATGGCACACACGAGTATCTGCAACAGCTTGTGACTCCCTTGGATCTCCAGTGGACGGTGCAGCAGAACAGTGGCCCGGCGGTAGCACGCAATAATGGCCTGAGCCGTGCAAAGGGCGAGTATGTTATCTTTATTGATGATGATGTTGTGCCCCAGCCGCAGCTGATTGCCGAACATGCGCGCGTCCACGAAACAAGCGAGCAAGAAGTTGTCGTTCTTGGCCCGATGCTAACACCAGAAGGATTTGAGATGGCTCCCTGGGTGCGTTGGGAGCAGGCTATGCTGATGAAGCAATATGCGGCGATGGAACGAGGCGATTGGGTGCCAACCGCACGCCAGTTCTATACGGGGAATGCCTCGTTGCGCCGCAGCCATATCGTTGCGGCCAATGGCTTCAACGAGAACTTCCGCCGTGCCGAGGATGTTGAGTTAGCCTACCGTCTTGCAGAACAGGATATTGGCTTTGTCTTCAATTTGGCTGCGGTGGGCATGCACTATGCCGAACGCAGCTTTCGTTCGTGGCTGGATATTCCCTATGTCTATGGGCGCAATGATGTAATTTTTGCGCGAAGTTACCGTCAGGCATGGATTCTTAGTGTCGTTCGCGATGAATTTGGTAGACGCCACCAGTTTAATCGATTGATAACATATGCATGTCTTGGCCGCCCGATTCTTAGTTCTGCTGTGACGAAGGCGCTCAAGTTCATTGCCGGAATAGCTGGCCGCGTTGGCGTTGATCGGATCGCCCAGATGGCCTATAGTGCCCTGTTCAGCCTGCGCTACTACCAGGGTTTTGCAGATGAATTCGGTAATACCAATTTCCTCTACCGTAGAACAACCAATATCGCTCCCTCAACACGATAAGACCCTCTTTCGCGTTCTCTGTTTTGTGAGATACCACATAAAAACCCGCTTCTCTCATTGCCGAGAGTAGCGGGCTTGATGCTATTTGTGCAGAACGGTTACCCTTCGTTTCGTGCGGTGCGAACCCATTCGCGTGGCTTCATACCTAGCAGTAAGCGAACATACAACCAGATCTTCCAGCCCATAAAGGCTGGTGCAAACAAGAGCGCCTTGTACACCGATAGTGGAGCCTGAGCAAGCACTAGGCCGGTGAAGATATAAATCACCTGTGCAAGAATAATTGCGATGGCAATGGCGATGCCAACTGGGTTCTGCAACGCGAGTGCTCCCGCAAGTAGCATAACACTCGCTCCCGCAACTGCCGAGAATGGTGGAATGATCTGCTCAATCGCTGCGTCAAACAGCAAAAAGCTGCGCCGACGAAACGATTCACCAAGCAGACGCGGAACAAAATTGCGAACCATATCCATGCGGCCACGCTCCCAACGCTCATTCTGAGTCTGCGAAGCTCGTAGGCTATCCGGCATCTCCGCCCAGACGATGGCGTCTGGTGCAAACATGGCCCGCTCTCCATCCAGAATGAGCCCCATGTGATATTCAATATCCTCGGTGAGCGATGCCGACCAACGGTGCTTATGCAGAATGTCGGCGGCAAAGACCATTCCATTGCCCTTCAGCCCGGTTGAACCACCCAATACCATGCGGCCAAGCGGGCGCAGGTAGTGCAGAACGGTCAATGCAACTGCACGAATGCCTGTGCTCCATGCACCCTCTGGTTGAAGGACGGCATAATACCCTTGGATCACGCGCTCGCCAGCGGCGAGACGGGCATCCATAACCCGTAGGAAATTCGGCGAGACAATCGAGTCTGCATCAAGGAACAATACCGCATTGTGCGGTTCGCCACTCTCCCAGATTTGTTGGAGCAGCCACTCCAGTGCATAGCCCTTGCCGCGTAGTTCTGTGTTGAATCGTTCGTGGACGATAGCGCCATAGCTACGGCCAACCTGTGCAGTATTGTCGCTACAATTATCGGCAACGACATGCACGGCATACAGTTCGCGTGGATAATCGAGTTGATTGAGGTTCGTTAACAATTTTGGGAGCAGCAGTTCTTCGTTGTGCGCTGGAACAACAATCACGAAGCTGTTCGTTGGCCCACCCTTTCGGGCTGCTGTTGTGCGCTTCGCAAAAAGTGCAGCGATTGTGAGCAGCAGGAGATACCCCACAATGATGGACATTCCAAGCTCACCGGCGATGAGTAGTGTATTGAATATGGTCGAGAGTATTGCCATTAGGGCCTCCATTGAACAGTGCGCTCATGCATTATGATCTGCTTGCCGTGGGTGTCACAGAACGTTTGGTTGCTTCCTCTGCGATAGCAGCGCGCACGATTTCATCTAAACGCTCGACATAACGATCTAGACTCATCTGTTGCTCAACAAGCCGACGCCCAGCTTTGCCCAATTGCTGGGTTGCTTCGGGATGTTCGATCAGATGTTCGATTGCTGCTCGTAGGGCAATTGGATCATCGGGCGATACATAGTGGCCATTCTCACCATCGATAATAATATCGGTTTGGCCAGGGGTGCGCGAGCAGAGCACGGCGCGTTCCATGGACATTGCTTCGAGAATTGCCGTCACTCCAGCCTGGAATTCGACATTCTCTAGCGGCATGACCAAAAACTGGCAATCGGCATACAGCTGTCGTAGTTCGAACTGGGTAAACTTGCGTACAGTCACATTCTGCGGGATGGATTGGCCCTGGGTGCTGTCGCTGCGTTTGGACCAGGGGCTTGCTGCTGCGATGACAACATCAACATCGAGTCCATCGACGGCACGCAGCAGTGTTGGGTAGTCGCGGCGCTCTAGTCCAACAGCACAGATGCGTGGTCGCGGTGTAGGGTTGCGTGTCACCCGCTCAGGGGCAAAGAAGGCGCTATCAACCATAAATGGTGTAAACAGCGCCCGTTCGGCTGGAATATTCCAGCGATGCTGAATAAACTGCTGTTGCCAGGTCGCATAGGCCAGAAAGCGATCAATATGGCTCTGCACTCCAAGCCGATCCAGAAAGAGCATCTTTTTGGGAACAGAGATGATATGGACGATCATCAGGTGCCGTGGGCGGCGGCCAAATCCAAGGAATTTGAGCAGTGCTGCCAATGGCAAACCAATCTGCTCACCATCGGTGACAATCGCCTGATAGCGATTGCGGAGCTTGAAGCAGGCCCAGGCAAGCACCAGATCCGCTCCACCAATGCGCTCAAGCAATTTGCCAAACGCACCAGCTACAGTACAAGCGCCAGGGTAGTCAAGCAGATCCGCGCCAAAGCTCAGTGCCATCTCAAGGTAATCGGCACGAGGGCGGGCACCGCGTGCAATCTGTTCGCGGATATCGGCTGGAATTGTTCCGGAAACAGTCAGCAGAATCTGGTTGCTCATGCAGGAATCCTAACGCTTGTACGGGTCAGGTCGACTTCACCTTTGATCAGATCGAGCAAACGGATTGTATTTCGTTGTGCATCATATTCACGAGTAACATGTTCGATGGCGTGTTCACCGAGTTGCATGCGTAATGCCGGCTGTTGGATGAGCAGACGCAGCGCCTGTTCAAGAGCAGTCGCGTCGCCAACAGGCACGGTGATGCCCGTCTGACCATCCCGAATCACTTCAGGAATGGCGGCCAGTTTCGTCGAGACAACCGCCATGCCAGCAGCTCCGGCCTCGGAAAGAACCATCGGCAGGCAATCGCCAGATGTTGGGAGCGCAAAGATATCACAGCTATGATACAGCGCCTTGAGCGGTGCGCTATTCGGTTGCATATTATGGTATACAAACAATCCCGGCTCGTTCGCAACCTGATCCTTTGTGACAAGATGCAATTCAACGCCAAGTGGCTGGAGTGCCCTGAATGCTTGCAGCAGCAGTGTGCCGCCTTTTCGTTCCAGGTTGGCACCAACAAACAGGATTTTAACGGGGCCATGATCCAGGGTTCGCGGAGATGGCCGCATCCAATCCTTCACATTCACTCCGGGTGGAATGACGGTGATTTTATCGGCGGGCACCGCATAATCATCAATGAGCCCCTGTTTAGCCCAGCTGCTCCATGTCACCAGGTGCCGTGCAGCCCGATAACAATTATAGTTCAGCCGCCATTTGAGGCGTTCCATCCAGGCCGGGCCTTGTTCGTGTTGGTAGAATTGGCCGAGCCGATCATACTGAAGCGGTGTTGCATCGAGTGAAACGATACCAGGAATGCGCTGCAACCAATCTGCTGCGAGAATAGCGGGAACCTGGGTATGGAAGAACAGCGCATCGAGCTTGGTGTTTCGTGCGAGCTGCGCAACAGAGCGACGGGCACGCAGGCCAGCCCGAACAGTCCAATTGCTTTTATAGATGGGAATGCGGCTGGCGATGCCACTTGTTTCATAGGAGATCAGCCCCCAATGGGCTTGAACATCTCGATCAAGCGGAATATTATGCTGAAGATTCTTCGTGTGTGTCACATGACCAAGGGCCTGCTCCATCACGAATCCAATATTATACACAGCCATGGAGTTCCCGTTCTTTGGTGAAGAGGAAGCGCTTCCCATAATCCGAACGCGCCAATCGTAGCGTACACAGGCAGTGTACATGGGGCGTATAAATCTTGGGTGAATGGTCGATTGGCGCTTGTGTCAGTGTTGTCACCGTTTTGGTTTTGCTAATGTTTGCTTATACACAGAAAGGACATCGGCGCACATCCGCTGTGAGTTGAAATACGACAAGACGCGCGCACGCCCTGCAACACCAAAACGACGCCGCATTGCGCCGTCTTTTGCGAGATTGAGAATAGCATGACCAAGTGCAGGAATATCTTTTGGTGGAACAAGAAACCCAGTTTCACCATCAATCACAATCTCAATTGGCCCGGCCTGGTGCCATGCAACGACTGGTTTTTCCATCGACATTGCTTCAACAAACACCATGCCAAACGGTTCTTCCCAGGATGGCATCGTGTACATGTCAAATGATGCCATCAACGCCGGAATATCCGTGCGAAAGCCAGTAAAAATAAGCTTCTCACTAAGACCTAATCGCTGCGCATGGGCCTTGATCTCGGCCATAAAACTGCCGCCACCGGGATGGGCACGTGGATCATCTTCGCCAACAATTACAAGACGATAGTCAGGCATCTGCTGATCAACCCTGGCGAGTGCATCCAGCAGATCGAGATGACCCTTATACAGAAACAGCCGCGAAATAATACCAAGCACTACACTGGTATTAGGGATGTGTAATTCGCGCCGGATATCACTAGCATCGCGGGGATTCCACCGGCCACTCTGATCATCAAGCGCATTGAGAACAGAATATACGCGATCTGCGGGATGGCCAGCATTAATGATTGATTGCTGTGAGAAGGCGCTTACAGCAATAATACCATCTGCATTGCGTAAGGCCCACTTAACAGATGGTTTGAGCCATTCACCATATGAAACATGCATATGTACAATACTTTTTGCACCGGTTAATTTCCCAAGCAGAACCGCATTGAATGCATCACGAGGTTTTTCTGTGCCATGAAGGATCTGAATATTATTCTTCTTGATATAGTTTCGTAATCGTGGTACGAGTAGGCCAAGGGCAGCAAATCTGCCTATCTTCTCGGTCAATGAGGCTGTCGACTGACCACCAAAATCTGTTGGAAGGATATTGATATCCGAAATGGATTTAATTTTTGATTGTGGGTCGACGTTTATATTTTCATTACGCGTATTGGTAAGTGCAACATGGACTTTGACTTGTTTTCGATCAAAATACCTCATTAATTGTACGTGTAGCTCAGTATCTGCGCCAAAGAAGGATTGAGATTGAAGGAAGAGTGTGCGAATTGGATTCATTGGCTTATCTCCGCAAATTGGCCTATCATCACCAGAATGATTATAGGTGTACCGATGTCGGATGTCCAGAGATGCGAGATTGCAATTTCGACAGGAGATTTACCAAGGATTCTTGCAGAAGTAAGCGCCTCTATGCGCTTCTGTATGACCCTGTTATATGCCAAGCTGGCTCATCTGTGTTATACACGCTCGATATGATCTGCTGTTGTGATGACGCATGTTCATAAAGGTATTGTTGTACGGCACACAGTTTTTTATGTTTTGGAGGATGCATGTCACCAGATGTTCATTCCTGGCTTCTATCATAGAAGCAGGATGATCGTGCGGTGTGACTGTTTGGCATCATACTCAGTCATACAGTCATTAAAGGGTAACGACATAATGAATGAAAGTAATAAGGTCATCGTCAAGAACACAAGTGTCTTGCTGATATCGCAGATCATCACATGGGTTTTTGGCTTGATCGTGACAATCATCCTCCCTCGCTATATTGGTCCTTCCGGTGCTGGCCAATTCGCAATTGCAGGCGCTATTTGGATGATTCTTGGCAACTTGGTTAGTTTTGGATCGGATGCCTATCTGATCAAGGAGATTGCACGCAAGCCGGAAAAAGCTGGAAATCTGATGGGTACGGTTCTGGTGCTGCGTGCGATTACTTTCCTGATTAGTTGTATTGGATTAGCGATCTATCTGTACTTCATGCATTACCCGATGGAGACGTTAATCATTATTTTAATCGTAGGTCTTTCGCAGCCGTTCCTTCAAGTGCTTACGGTAAGCGCAGATGTCCTACGTGGTATCGAACGTATGGAGTATATCTCACTGACCGACATTATCGCCAAGGCGATCAATGTCGTTCTCGTAATCTTGGTGGTCACAATCAATCTTGGTATCTATGTCGTTGCCGCGCTGCCAATTGTTGTTCTGATTTGCTCTCTCTTTATCCAAGGCAGAGGGATGAGCAAATATATCAAACTTCAACTTAACTTTGATCGTGCCCAGTTCCGCTCTGTGCTGTACGCGAGCCTGCCATTTGTTGTATCTGGCTTTGTGCTCACTGCGTATTTTCAGATGGATACCCTGATCATGGCGACGCTCGTCGATACGCATGTGATGGGGTGGTATAGCGTCGCCGTCAATGTTTTTAGTACGTTTCTTTTTCTGCCAACGATATTGAGTTCCGCCTTTTTTCCTACGTTTGCACGAAGCTATGGAAATACCAGTGGCGCAGGCAGCCAACTGCTGAGTAAGAGCATCGATCTGATGTTTCTGTTTGGTGTACCGATTGGTATGGGCCTGGCATCAATATCCACCTCGGCCACACAACTGCTCTATGGGCCTGCCTTCGCGCCAGCATCGATGGTTCTCGGGATCATGGGTTTTGTGCTCATATTCACCTACCTCACGACCGTTATTGGGCAGTATACGGTTGCTACGGATCGAATCCATATATGGACAATCATTATGGTTGTGGCATTAGTTGTAACTATTCCGCTTGATTTCTGGTTGATTCCATTGTGTGAGACGTATTTTGGTAATGGAGGAATTGGTGGTGCAATTGCCTTCCTTCTCACAGAGTTTGGTATGTCTGCGGCGGGAATATTGCTTCTGCCCAAGGGAATGGTACGATGGTCCAATGTGCGTTTTGCGCTCTCAACCGTGGTTGGCGGCGTGTGCATGATGGCTGCCTGCTGGTTTGTACGAGATCAGTTCATTCTTGTTCCGGTTGTTGTTGGTGGGCTCACCTATGTAACTGTTATATTCCTCTTGCGGGTAGTACCACGTGAAGATATGATGATCCTCATTGAGGCGGGTCGTGGAATCATTCAGCGTGTGCGCTCACGCCAAGCCAAGACAACTAGCCCTAGTGAGGTGTAGAATTTGATGCATCATATCTTTCGTGCGCTCTATAGTGAGGTTAGTGCTGTTCATCCTCGCCTTCTTCTCGCCCAACTACTCACTGCGCCATTGCCACTCTTTGTTGGTAGCCGTCTCCGGACTCGTATTATTCGGCTGATTGGGTTCCAGATTGGCCGCGGTGTGCTCTTCGCTGGAATGCCACGTATCTTCGGGGTAGGAAACCTCGGTAAGCGGTTGATCATTGGGCAAGGTTGCTTTTTTAATGTCGGCGTTACGCTTGATCTTGGAGCGCCAATTACCATTGGCAATAACGTTTCAATTGGCCCTGATGCGATGATTCTAACCACGACCCATGATTTTGGCCCAGCTGATCATCGCTGTGGGACGTTCCGGCTTGCACCGGTTTCGATTGGTAATGGGGTGTGGATCGGAGCACGTGCTGTTTTACTTCCTGGTATCGTGATCGGGAATGGTGCCGTGATCGCGGCTGGCGCACTTGTCAATCGCGATGTCGCTGCACATCAGGTTGTCGCTGGTGTTCCCGCCCGTGCGATCAAGTCGCTTGATCACCCAATAGAGCATAACAATCTCATTCACCGTTAATGTGTGATTGCCCGCTGATTCAATAGAATGACCCTAGTTTTGCATGCACGATGCTCGTTTGGATTTCTCCCACAATGTGCTAGAGTGTATATGGGCACCCACGAACGATACAATAGTCGCGTTATCGTATCGGCTTTCTAGGTCCTACAAGAGCAATTCATTGTGCGACGAGAAAGGATCCTTCATCTATGGTAGCGCCTCTCAGTGTCCCACTTGGTGATCTCAAACGCCAGACAAGTGCTATCCGGGCTGAGCTCGATGCCGCATTGGCGCGGGTGCTCGATAGTGGGATGTACATTCTTGGTAAAGAATTGATTGCATTTGAGCAGGAGTTTGCTGCCTATTGTGGCGTTGGGCATTGTATTGGTGTTGCCAGCGGTGCCGAGGCACTCTACCTTGCGATTGTTGCCCATGACATAAAGCCGGGAGATGAGGTTATTACAGTTGCGAATGCCTGTATGTATCAGGTCGCGGCTATTCTGCAAGCTGGCGCTCGGCCAATTCTTGTTGATGTCGATCCAGTGACCCAGAACATGCTTCCTTCCGCATTTGAGGCGGCCATCACATCGCGCACCCGTGCTGTGATGCCCGTCCATCTGTTTGGCCGTTTGGCCGACATGCAGGCAATCTGTGAGATTGCAAGCCATTACCATATTCTCGTGATCGAAGATGCCGCCCAAGCGCATGGGAGTTGGGCTCGTGATGCTGAAGGAGCTCTGCGCAAAGCTGGCGCTTGGGGTTCGGTGGCTTGCTTCAGCTTCTATCCATCGAAGAATTTAGGGGCTATTGGCGATGGTGGCGCGCTTGTCACGAATGATGCTGCGCTTGCAGAACGGTTGCGTCGCTTACGGATGTATGGTTGGTCGAGCAAATACCACACCGCCGAACTGAATGGGCGCAATTCACGTCTCGATGAGCTGCAGGCAGCGTTGCTCCGTGTGAAATTACGCCATCTTGATCAGGGAAATAGCGCTCGGCGCGAACGAGCTGCCTGGTATGCAGAATTGCTTGGCGATCTGACGATCAGCCTGCCCGCCAATGATCCAGGGCATATCTACCACCTCTATGTCATTACGGTTCCTGTCCGCGATGCGCTGCGTGAGCATCTGATTGCAGATCGGATCGGTTGCGATATTCACTATCCGCTTCCGGCCCATCTTCAGCCTGCCTATGCCGATCTTGGGTATCGGCATGGTTCATTGCCCACAACAGAACGACTAGCAACACAGATTCTATCATTGCCCATGTTTCCAGAGCTGACACGAGCTGAGATCGAACAGGTCGCAGCAAGCGTCCGCACAGGAGTTGAACAGTGAGCATAAGCCATGATCGATATACCGATGGTTTTGCCAATGCACGGGTGCTGATTACGGGCGGGCTTGGGTTTGTCGGCAGTAATCTGGCGAATCGCCTGATCGGCCTTGGTGCGAAGGTGACGCTGGTAGATTCATTGATTCCTGAGTATGGTGGCAATCTCCACAATATTGTTGGATTCGAGGAAAAAGTTCATATCAATGTCGCCGATGTTCGCGACGAATACTCGATGAACTATCTTGTCCAAGGGCAGGATTACCTGTTTAATTTGGCAGGGCAGACAAGCCACCTCGACTCGATGCGCGATCCATATACCGATCTGGAGATCAACTGCCGGGCACAGCTCTCGATTCTTGAAGCCTGCCGCAAACACAATACCGATATCAAGGTTGTGTATGCCAGCACACGCCAGATCTATGGCAAACCCGATTATCTGCCAGTCGATGAGCGCCATCTGCTGCATCCTGTTGATGTGAATGGGATCAACAAGATGGCTGGTGAGTGGTACCATATTCTTTACAATAATGTCTATGGTATCCGCTCTTGTGCCCTGCGCCTGACAAATACCTACGGTCCGCGGATGCGTGTGAAGGATGCTCGGCAGACCTTTCTCGGCATTTGGATTAAGCGATTGATTGATGGTCAGCCCATTCAGGTGTGGGGCGATGGCTTACAGATCCGCGATTTCACCTATGTCGATGATTGTGTTGATGCGCTCTTGTTGGCGGCTGCGCACCCAAATGCCTATGGTCAGATCTTTAACCTTGGCAGCGATGAAACAATTAACCTGCATAATCTTGCTGCGCTGGTTGTCGAGATCGGTGGCGGCGGCAGCTATGAGATCATTCCATACCCAGCTGATCGGAAGCCGATTGATATCGGCGATTATTATGGCGATTATCGCCTGATCCGCGGCAAACTTGGCTGGAACCCGCGCGTCAATTTGCGTGAGGGATTGGCTGCAACGATTGCGTTCTATCGAGAGAACCAGCAATATTACTGGTGATAAACTATGCAAAGCCACCATCGTTTCGTCCTCCTGCTGTCCATTGTGATCTTCCTGAGTGCCTGTTCTGGGCCAGTTAGTGAGCCCACAGAGCCAGCTGCGCCTACTGCAGGAGTAGCACCAACATCTGCTCTTGGTGATGCTTCTGGCTTGTTTGCAACGCCGGAGCCAGCAAGTTCGAATACAACGAGCGTCCCTACAACAAGCGCCTCTGCAGAAGCATCTTCATTGGCGACGATTGTGGTACAACGTGATGGCCCGACGCAACCATTCAACCGGCAATTGCTGGGCGTGAATGTGCCAGCCTGGCTCAGCCAACAGCGCCTAAGTAACCCCCAGGTAATTACTCGAACGGTTGCTCTCGGTACGCCCTTGTTGCGGTTGCCTGGTGGCAGTTGGAGTAATTCCTATGATTGGGAAGCCTGTGAAATCGGTGATGAGAAACGTTGCTATTGGCCCTGGGCTGCGCGGCCAACCGATTTTCTGAAATTCCTTCGTGCCACTGGTCGTGAAGCGATCTGGACGGTCTCGATCAATGGGACATCAAAAGAGGCTGCTGCATTAGTCGCATTCTTTAATGGCCGTGTCGATGATTCGACGCCAATCGGTGTCGATGTGCGTGGCCGCGACTGGTTGACCATCGGACATTGGGCGAGCCTGCGCAGCAAGAATGGTGATCCAGAACCACTGAAGATCAAACTCTGGGAAGTTGGCAATGAGGTCTATGGTGGTAAGAAAGGCGCTGGCACAGGCTGCGTAGATTGGGGATGGGAGGATGTCTGGACCTGTGATGGCACCGAATATGTAAAGGGGATTGGCAGTGGTGCAAACCGCCATGAAGGATACCTGGAGTTTCGTGCTGCCATGCGGGCTGTTGATCCACAGATTCAGGTTGGCGCTGTTGGCGTCGATGATCCAAAGGGCTGGTCTAATTGGGGTGATAAGGTGATCAGCGCTGCTGGTGCCGATCTTGATTTCTATATTGTGCATCTGTATGCCTTCAGCAACACGCCAACCAATGCTGAATCCGTGCTTGGCATGCCGCAGCGCACCTGGGCGCGAGTCATGAGTAATCTGAATGCCGCATTTGATCGCGTCGGAGGAGGGCGACGAGTTCCGGTGGCTGTTACTGAGTATAACTTGATTGCTTTCCAGGATCTGGACAAAAGCCAACTCATGCTCCGAGCAGTCAATGCCCTGTTTATTGCCGATACAATCGGCCAGATGGCCGAACATGGTGTATCGATTGCAAATCAATGGGCGCTTGCCAATGGAAAAGCAGAAAACGGCACCGATTATGGGCTGATCGATGCCGATACGAATAAGCGTAACCCACAGTATTATGCACTGCTGCTATGGAGCCGTTTTGGCAATGAGCTGTTGCCAGTCAGTTCATCGCTCTCGGCTGAAACAACGCTCAGTGTTTATGCTGGGCGTGAAGCCGATGGAAGTATCACGCTTCTGGCGATCAACAAGACTGATCGTCCAATCGGTGCCAACGTTCAAATCGAACCAGCTTCCGGGCAATTCCGTGGTGAGGTCGATACCATGCAGGCCGCCTCGCTTGAGGCGCAGGATGTGCGTTTCAATGGGGTACTGAATCCCTCGGATCCATTGTCGAGTGTGCTAGCTCAATCGATTGGGCCGTTGAGCAGCCCATTCAAACAGACCTTCCCGCCTTTTTCGATCACACTCATTCGTCTTTCTCCAACGACCTGAACATACCCTGAACCCAGGCCAAAGGTGAACAATATTGAGCTTCTGTTCTATCAGGCTGCTGCGTGATCGGCGATGATCACAACGGGAGCGGTTTTGCTATGGGCTGAATATCGGCATGCGCGCTACGATGTTCTGTATAAAAGCCTTTTAATATGCATTCTGTTAGTCGTAGTTCTATGGTGTTTAGGTTATATTCATCTAACGGGAGTACTTTCATGATAGTCTTGTGATGGCCTTGTATGATGGTAGTGATCGAGTTCGTATCGTTGCATAGAGCTTGGTGATCATCATCTTTGTCTTGTAAACAAGGCTAGTGGTTGAAATTGTAGATGTAAAGGATAGCTATGTTTGAAGCATTTAAGCAAGATGCACGGCGCTGGATTGCTCCAAGTCGTATTAATGAGGATGCTCGGCTTAATCTCCTTATCATTATGAAATTGCTCTATCGCTATCTGCCACTGCGTGCGATGCTATGGTTTCGTTTCGGCAACTGGTGTCAACGGCAGGGCACCCCACTTCTTCCTAGTTTTTGCCAACGTTGGATCTATCAACATTACGGGCTGGAGATCGTTATCGGGGCCGATATTGGCCCTGGGTTGTATATTGCACATCCCGTCGGAGTGGTTATTGCGCCGCATCGGATAGGCAAGAATTGCAGTATTATTGCAGCAGTAACAATTGGTATGCGTAACGAATATGAGTTTCCTACGATTGGTGATGGGGTGTTCATTGGTGCTGGAGCACGCGTATTGGGCGGGATCAGCATCGGAGATGGCGCTGTCATCGGAGCAAATGCAGTTGTCGTCAACGACATCCCCGCCGGTGCTACGGCTGTTGGTATTCCTGCTCGCGTATCGCGAATCAATGGCGTACGTGTCAGTTTGCCGCAACGTGAGCAAGAAAATCATACACCCACTCTTTAATAAGGATGAATCTATGACTCGCATAACCTTTGTGATGGAGCAGCACATTGGTCACCAGACCTATTATCAGAACCTACGCCAGGGTGTTGAGCTAGATGGTCATATCCAGGCTATCTGGGCACCGATCACATATACAGGAACAAACTGGCTTGCCAACCTTCCTGGGGTGCCGCGTAGGTTACGCGGTACCCTGCATGGCATGTTTCAGGTACGTGATGCTATTGCTAGAGCCGATTATGATGTCGCCTTTTTTAACACACAGGTGCCAGCAGCGCTTGCTTCGCGGCAGGTGCGTCGGCGACCCTATGTCCTAGCTACCGATATTACACCGATCCAATATGATCGAATGAGCCACCTCTATGGACATAGAGCGGATCGCTCTGGCCCCCTGGCCGATTATAAGCAACGAGTCAATATTGCTCTGTTGCGTGGTGCCTCGCGGATCTTACCATGGTCGAACTGGACACGAGAATCGCTCATTCAGGATTATGGCGTCGGTGCAGAGCGGATCGATGTTGTTCCGCCAGGTGTGGATCTACATCTATGGACACCCGCTGCAAAACCAAACAATGGATCGCTACGCATTCTTTTTGTCGGTGGTGATCTGTATCGCAAAGGCGGGGCAACACTACTTAAAGCGTTTCGTGCATTGCCGCGAGGAGCAGCCGAATTACATCTTGTGACACGCACGCCGATTGCAGCAGAGGATGGTGTTCATATATACCATGCTATGCAACCAAACAGCCCTGAATTGATTGCGCTCTACCAATCTGCGGATGTCTTTGTATTACCAACAGAAGCCGAAGCATTCGGAATTGCAGCCATTGAAGCTAGTGCTTCTGGCTTGGCAATTGTTGCAACGGCGGTGGGTGGATTGGCCGATGTTGTGAGCGAGGGTGAAACAGGTTTTCTCGTGCAGCCAAAAGATGATGTGGCAGTGTTTGCACACCTGAGTCGCCTTGCTGCTGATCCCGAACTGCGGGCACGCATGGGCAGTGCAGCTCGTATTCGCGCCGAGGCGCGGTTTGATGCACGGCGTAACGCGGCCCGGGTGCTCGAACACCTGCGTGCAGCAGCGAACGAATCCTCACTATAGCTACTGGTTGTTCTATCGCTATCGGATCTGATGATGAGATTGTCAGGTTAAGAATGATTGATATTCCAGGCAATATAATAACAACTACTTGCGATACTATTGTTCTGCTGGTCGTATAAGTAGGGCATCTGGCCTTTTATATTAACAGATGTGTTGTCGATAGCCTTAGCTTTTTCTCACATCACATATCTTGAATTTCATCATTAATCTGTGTGGGATGAGGTATACTTGAAAAATGATCAACTCGATCTGCCAAACCAACATACTAAGTACGTTTGTACAAATTCCTCTGTAGCTCATTTGAGGGTCACTTCCACTTCCATACCGAAAGGTGTTTTACCATGGTACGACTAGCGCTTCTGAAACTCCTGGAAAGCTTCTTCCGCCATCGCTGGCTCTACCTTTTGCCTATCCTGCTCATGGCTGTAGCTGCGGGTATCTCGGTGATGCGGGCAAAGCCCCTGTATAGTTCATCGGGTTCGCTGTACATTCAGAGCGGATCATTGGTCAAATCGCTCAATGATCTGCCAAGCGCGAGTGCATCGTGGTGGGTTACACCATCACAGGTTACTGTGAATCAGATACGAGAGCTTTTGCAGACAGAGGCATTTGTGCGGCCAGTTGTGAAGGGTACACCATTCGAGACAACATTGAATGGAACCCCTGATCAGCTTGGCGAGGCGATCAAGGCAATTAATAAGTCGATTGTTGTGGCGACTGCTGGGGATAACCTAGTGACGTTCAGTGCCGAATATCAGGACGCACAGGTCGCCTACCAACTGGCTCGTCAGCTCCCCGAAAGCTATGTGCTGTGGAAGCTCAATAGCGATCGCCAGGATAGCCTGGCTGCCCAATCCTTCTTTGGTGATCTTGTTGCACCATACCAGAAACAGTTGGATACAGCCCGCAGTAATTTACAGTCTTACATTGAGGCGAATCCGGCACCTGTTCGTGGGGATCGCCCAGAATTGGAGCGAATCGAGATTAATCGTTTGCAGGGCGAGGTTACTCAAGCTCAAACTCGCGTTGAGGAAGTTCGCCAGAAAGAGGAAAGCGCACGCCTTGCCCAGATCCAAGCTGAACGAGGTGTTCGCCAAACCTACCTGATTATTGATGCACCCAAACAACCAACTCTGCGTGTGAATGGATTACGAACCTTGCTCCTCAGTAACATACTGTTTCTTGTGATCGGCGTGATTCTGAGTGTGGTAGGAGTTATCGGTAGTGCTGTGCTTGATCGCAGCCTGCGTTTCCCAATGGAGTCCACACTTGCGTTGCATCTCCCAGTGATCGCAATGATCCCCAAAGTTCGGATGTTGCGTGATCCAATGCCAGTTGGCAATCAGCGTACTGCTCCAAGTGAGGAACATAACACCGATACACCTGCTATTGTTCAACGTGAGGAACGTAGCGTTGAGGTGCCAGCTATTGTTCAACCGCCACTGACGACTTCACTAGCTCAAAGCTCCAATGAGTGATCAGATACTCGTAGTCTATAGTGTGTATGAGTGTACTCTGGCAATGAAACCCATACACGCTCTACATGTGATTATTAAGACAATAGTAGGGTTATGATGAAACTGTTTCAGAACCGTAAGAACAAGGGCAATCCACACATGGAACCCTTTGTGTTACGCTCGGCAATAGACACTCCGCTCACCGTTTTTTCACAGGAGGTGATCGCGAGCCATCGTCGCATGATCACCGGGTTACTCTATCAGCAGCAAATACCAGCGAAGATCGCAGTCCTTGGCACACTTCAGGGTGAAGGCGTCACATATACTGCGCTTGCGCTCGGCGCGACGATGGCAAGCGATCTGCCGACACGAGTCTGTGTGGTGGAACTGAACATGTGGTCACCTGGGCTTTTGTCGCTTCTTCGTACTGCAACACACCCAATTGCCCGCAAGCGTCTATTTCGGAAACCACCACCACCTCCAGCCATTGATGAGAATCTTCTCCCAAGTAGCCTTGGCGTAGCAGGAATTTTGGCTGGTACTGTGAGCCTGGAAGAAGCGCTGATCCCCACCTTTCTACCAAATCTGATGTTGCTATCGGCTGGCGATCTGGCGATCGAAGCACGGCCAACCGCTGCTCGTAGTGAAGCACTCAAGGCGTTGATTGCAGAAGTCGCAGAACAGTTTGATCATGTGATCCTCGATATTCCAGCGTTATTGGCGAACAGCGATGCTATTGCACTCGCGTCGCTCGCTGATGCAGGCTGCCTTGTCGTTCGCCAAGGGGTGACGCCGCTTGCGCTTATCAAGCAAGCACTTGATGAAATTAAGCATATATCCATGCTTGGCATTGTGATGAACCAAGCATATTTTCACACACCACGCTGGTTATATAACCTTATTCCACGAGGGTAGATATGAAACTCTTGCTCTCATTTATGTTCGCCTGTGTGGTGCTTGGAACGTTCTATGAACGTCGGCAGCCAAAATTCTACCTGTTGCCTTTGGTTGGAATAAGCATTCTCATGGCAATAGGATATTTCGTCTTCCGCCCGACCTAAGGTTCACCATATAATGATTCAGAACCTCTCCAACTACTCCGATAACATGTCAGTCGCCGTACAGGAACGCCGTAACCAGATTGGGCAGTACGTGTGGTTGATGCTCCTGTTTGCGATCACTTCGGTGGTTGCAGGGCAGACAGCCCTGAAGTTTGCTGATCCATCTCAGATTGCGTGGATCTGTTTTTTCTCAGGGATCATCGCCATTATCCTTAATCCGCGTAATGGCGTGTATCTGATCGTTGGGTTATCGTTGGCTGGAGACGCACTTCTTACGCCATGGTTCCCATTCAATAAGAATCTTTCGAGCATTGAGTCGCTGCTCTATGCTGGCCGTGCTCTAAGCTTCTCGCCACTTGAGATTACTATCGGCCTGACATTTGCGGTTTGGATTCTGCGGATGGCCTTCGAAAGAAAGTGGGAGATTGTTCTTAGCCCACTCCTCGTTCCGGTTGCTTCGTTCACAGTATTTGCAATCGTTGGTATTGTTTATGGCTTTGGCCGAGGCGGTGATCGCGTCGTTGGATTGTGGGAGGTTCGGTCGTTGTTTTACCTGTTTCCACTGACATTGATGGTCAGCAACTTAATAAAAACTCGCGGACATGTACAGATACTATTATGGGCAATTATTCTTTCGACTGCTATGGATGGCATTGTTGGATCAGCATTTGTCGCTAGTGTCCTGAAATTTCAACTTTCTGGCGTTGAGGCGATTGGTGAGCACTCAATGTCGATTCATTTTACTGCTTTTTTTATTATTTTTGTTGGCATATGGATGTTTCGCGGCTCATATGCAAAACGTTTAACGATGTCGTTGTTGCTGCCCTTTGTGTTTTTTGCATTCATTGCCAACAACCGCCGCGCCTCATTTATTTGCTTGGCGATAGCATTGGTGATTGTTGCTTTTGCCCTGTATCGATTTGATCGCAAAAAATTCTGGCTGATTATTCCTGTAGTCTCTGTTATAGCAGTGATGTACATTGGCGTCTTCTGGAATGCCGGTGGTGCGATTGGTGCGCCGGCCAAGGCTATTCGTTCGGTGATTGGCCAGCCAGATCCCCGTGATGCTGCGTCGAATGTCTACCGCGATCTAGAGAATATCAATATTCTGTCTACAATAAAAGCGTCGCCATTATTTGGCGTTGGGTTCGGTCAGAAGTTCTATATTCAGATTCCTATGCCGGATATAAGCTTTTTTGCGTGGTGGCAGTATATCACGCACAACTCTGTTCTGTGGATATGGATGAAAATGGGCCTTGGTGGTTTCGTTTCATTGCTTATGATGTTTGGTATGGCGATTGCACAGGGTACGCAGACGCTATGGCGGATGCCAGGAAATGAGTTGGGTGTAGCAGCATTACTAGCACTTTGTTACACGGTCGTCCATTTTATCTATGCGTATGTTGATATGTCCTGGGATGGGCCAAATATGGTGATGGTTGGATTGATGATGGGCCTGATTATTTGTTTACCATTGATCGCCAACCAACCGGAACCAGTCCAGCCAAAACGCTGGCCATGGCAACTTGATGCACAACCAGTACCGGAATTACGGGTTTCTGTAGCGAATAGTAATGAAAAACAGATTTCGTGGTGGTGATAATAGCCTCCATTGGAATATAGGATGCATTAATGTGTATCATATCACCCAGATATATTCTTCTGATTATATTTGGGGTTTTTAGCATGCAACTGATCAGTTGCAGTTCAGATAATCGTGTTGATGCATCTCCAGTGCCTCTACCAACATCGACGATCTCGCCATTTTTCTCGGAGCCGGCAACATCTACTCCATTTCAGACGGATGTAACTACACCTACAACCATTCCAACGCGACGTCCGAAGCCGACAGTCGTTGAGGATTCGACTCCAACGGCAGTGCCTATTGATGACCGATACACAAGTATTGATCTCTATAATGGGCAATTACTCAGCAACTGGACGCTAAAAAATTCGGTAAATATGACGTATAGGGATAATTTTAAGGGATATTCCTTTACAGGAAAAACTTCTATTGCGGCTACCCCAGATGGCAATGGTCAACTGCTATTCTCAATCTTACCGACATCAAAGGTTAGTTACAAACGCGATGAAGTTGCTGGTGTTAGTTTCTGGATCAGCAGCGTTGATGAAGCGATTGCGCCACAAGATTTCGCCGTAACTGTGCTAGGGAGTAACGATTATCCCTACTGGGATGCTAAAGATACATCTGTCAAAATTCCAGGCCGTGTCACCGATGGCCTACCAGTCTTCTCAGAGACACGACTGTACTATCTGAATTTTAATCGCCCAATTGAGCCTAAGACATGGGCAGAGGTGGTTGTATGGCTCGATGACCTGATCTACGAACCAGATTATACATATGTGACCGGCATCTATCTCAAGAACGATGAACAGTTTCAGAAGACATTCTATATCGATAAAGTCAGCTTGATTCTCTACGCAAAAAAGTAATTTTGCCCTTTGTTCGGCTGTAGGAATGGTGAAATACATAAAGCCCTATCACGAGAGGTGATAGGGCTTTTATGTATGGGTGGCAGAAACTAGATGACTGCCTTTTCGGTCTCGTGGTCGAAGACGTGCATTTTGCTCAGATCGACAACAACTTCGAGTGGCTGGCCGACGCGTGCGCCGGTGCGGGGATCGAGGCGGCTGACCATTTCCTTGCCGCCATTATCGATGAAGGCATATACTTCGCTGCCTAGTGGTTCGACGACCGTGACACTTGAGACGAACTTGGCGCTTTCATCCACACCACGTGGAACATAGTGCGAGTCGTGGACATCCTCAGGCCGAATTCCGAAGTAGATCTGTTTGCCAATATAGTTGCTGACCGTATCGAACTTTGAGGATGGAATCGGCAAACTGAACTTACCGAGATCGACGCGGATGCCACCATCAGCGCGCTCCATGGTGCCTTCAAAGAAGTTCATCGATGGTGAGCCAATGAAACCGGCAACAAACATGTTGGCTGGGTGATCATAGAGCGATTGTGGCGAATCGAGCTGCTGGAGAATACCATCCTTCATCACGGCAATGCGGGTGCCCATCGTCATGGCCTCGGTTTGATCGTGGGTGACATAGATAAAGGTGGTTTTGAGGCGCTGGTGCAGCTTCGAGATTTCGGCACGTGTTTCCACCCGTAGCTTTGCATCCAGGTTCGAAAGCGGCTCGTCCATCAAGAACACGGCTGGGTTACGCACGATTGCGCGGCCAAGAGCGACACGCTGGCGCTGACCACCAGAGAGTGCTTTGGGTTTGCGATCCAGCAGGTGGCCGATCTTGAGCATTTCGGCTGCTTCCTTGACCCGCCGATCAATTTCTTGCTTGGGCGTCTTCCGTAGCTTAAGCCCGAATGCCATGTTGTCGTAGACCGACATATGTGGATAGAGTGCATAGCTCTGGAAAACCATCGCAATGTCACGATCCTTTGGTGGCACATCGTTAACGACCCGATCACCGATCATGATATTGCCATCGGTGATTTCTTCCAACCCGGCCAGGCAACGCAATGCCGTCGTTTTCCCACAACCCGATGGGCCAACCAGCACCAGGAATTCCTGGTCGTTGATCTCGATATTGAGATCCTTGAGAACCGCCAGATCGCCGAAGCGCTTCCATACATGATCGTACTTGATGCTCGCCATTGTGCTCCCCTTTGCAACTACGCAGCCAACGAATAAATGCCCACTATCTATAGATGACGACCGTTTCCTATGACGACTGGCCTTTTGGCGGGCCAGATGACTTCCGTACCACTAAACGTGGAGCGAGAGTTATGCCGCGTAGCGGCGTCGTATGGTCACGGATGGTCGCGTCGAGCAATTCGGCTAATTGCTCACCCAGAGCCCGACGTGGCTGCCGTAGGGTTGTGAGCGGTGGCTGGGTGTATGCTGCCAATGGCAGATCATCAAACCCAACCAGTGAGACATCACTTCCAACGACAAGGCCAGCATCATGAAGCGCATGCAGCGCTCCAAATGCCAGATCATCGCTACAGGCCAGAACAGCGCTTGGTGGTTCAGGCAGATCGAGTAGCTCGCCAATCGCCTGATAGCCATCTTCCTGCCGCCGCCCAGCCTCGACGATCAGCTCTGGTTCAATAGCTATGCCAGCTTGTGTTAATGCTTGCGCATATCCCTGATACCGCGGCTCACTATCGGCTAGCTCAGATGGAATCTGGATCAACCCGATCCGTCGGTGGCCTAGTGCTAACAAATGACCAACCGCCTGTTGTGCGCCACTATTGCCATCTAGGGCAACATAGGAACTGCCAGCAGGGCCAGGGCCAGCACACACATGTGGCACATCGGCATTGGCCAATACGCGCGCCCGTTGATCATCAATCCATGGATCCAGAAGCACCAACCCATCGACACGGCCCGTTTGCGCCAGGCTCAAACACAGCTGCGGCTCATCTTCCTCGGCTTCAACCGTAGCAATTAGGAGGAGATACCCGCGCTTTGCCGATCCATCTGCTAACCCAGCTAGCATTTCTGCATATGCCGGATCGGCTAATCGATCTGAGTGGGCCTGTAGTACTAACCCCAGAGTCTCACTGCGCCCGCGCATACTTCGAGCTGCATGATGCGGCTGATACCCAAGCGTTGTAACTGCTGCAAGCACCCGCCGCCGCGTCGCTTCCGTCACCGTTCCAGTGCCATTTAGCACATACGAAACAGTGGTAGTTGAAACTTGTGCTAGGGAAGCAACCTGTCTGATTGTAATGGCCATCGGTGAAACGATTAACCTATTTAGTGAAACGTTTAAGTGCAGTATATCAAGGATGTCCGATGGTGTCAAATCAGGTGTTCTAAACAGAACTTCAGAGGACTACTCTTTACAAACAGGGGCGATAAGCATATAATGGTATATACATCGAGCCGGTGATATTCCCTGAATGGGAAGGCAACGAGGCAACACCGGTGCGGACTGAGAGCTGCCACTCTCAGTTCTTTGTATTTAAGATTAGCGTCACCCTACGAGCGCCCGGACGTGGGGCGGGGCGCGACAATATCAGTAGCACTGAAGAAGGCAGACATCATGATCGAGAAGCCGGCATATCTCACCCGTGATGGGTTAGCAAAACTCGAAGCAGAGTTAGATGAGTTGACAACCCTCGGACGTAAAGATATTGCAGAGCGGATTAATGCTGCAAAAGAACTTGGTGATATTTCTGAGAGCGGCGAATATGAGGATGCAAAGAATCAGCAGGCTCATCTTGAGGGCCGTATCCGTGAAATTAAGAATATTCTCTCGCGGGCGCAACTGATCAACGAAGAGCAGAATGGGCACAGCGATGTCCAAGTCGGTTCGCGTGTGACTGTTAAGATCGATGGTGAAGATAGCGACGAGACCTGGGTTATTGTTGGTAGTGCAGAAGCACGGCCGCGCGAAGGCAAAATCTCGAATGAGTCGCCGATTGGTGCGGCACTGCTGGGTAAACGTGCCCGCCAGAAGGTCACGGTCGAAACCCCATCTGGTACAATGAAGCTAACGATCATCAAAGTGAACTGATCGTTGCACCGTCGGGGAGCCGATCGAGGCCTGTGCCTCCTTCCCCGATGAGCCCGGTTGCAACATAAGGGGAGATGTGAGGTACAATCCTCACGCTCCCCTTTCGTTTGGCCGCAATATGGCATTAGAGAAATGACAAGGAGCCATACATCTTCATGGAACTTAATGAACTTCAGCAGCAGCGCCTGGCCAAGCTCGAACAGCTTCGCGCAGTGGGAATTGATCCATACCCAGGCCATTCGGCACGTACAGCACTGGTTGCCGATGTGCTGGCGAATTTTGATGAATTGGCCGCGGCGCATGCGCCGCTTACCCTGGCTGGCCGCATTATTGGTGCGCGGCGCGTGATGGGCAAGCTGGCCTTTGCGCATATGGAAGATGAGAGTGGTAAGATCCAGCTATGGATCAGCCGTGCCGATCTTGGCGATGAATGGTTTGATCGCTTTCGCGATCAGATCGATTCATTCGATATCGTGCAGGCAACGGGCACACTGCGGCGTACCAAGACGGGCGAGGCATCGTTGTTTGTGCAACAGTTAACCCTGCTTGCCAAGGCGCTTAACCCACCGCCCGAAAAGTGGCATGGGCTTTCCGACACCGAGGAGCGTCACCGCCAGCGCTACCTCGATCTGATCGTCAACCCGCAGGTACGCGATACATTCAGGGTGCGGGCCAAGATTATATCGACCATGCGCCGCTTTCTTGATCAGCGTGGGTTTATTGAGGTCGAAACTCCAACACTGCAACCTGTCTATGGTGGCGCAACCGCACGGCCATTCATAACCCACCACAACCAGCTCAAGCAGGATCTGTATCTACGGATCGCCGTTGAACTGTACCTCAAGCGCCTGATTGTTGGCGGGATGGGCCGCGTCTATGAGATCAGTAAGATCTTCCGCAATGAAGGTGTGGATCGTACGCATAACCCTGAGTTTACGATGATGGAATGTTATCAGGCGTTTGCCGATTACCACGATATTATGCGGCTTGTGGAAGATCTGTTTCGTACGATTGCACTTGAAATCACTGGCTCAACAACGATTGTCTTTCAGGGCCAGACGATTGATTTTGGGCCAGCATGGCAGCGCGTTTCTATTCCGCAGGCGATCCTGGAGCGGGCTGAGATCGATATCCTTGAGGTAACAGAGCTTGCACAGCTTCAGCAGGCCATCCGCGATAATGGCCTGAAGATCGATTCCAAGCCAAGCTGGGGCAAGCAGGTTGATGAGCTGTTCAGTGAACTTGTGCAACCAACATTGATCCAACCAACCTTCATTATCGATCATCCGGTGCCGCTCTCGCCCCTGGCCAAGCGACGGCCAGATAATTCGCTGCTGACCGAACGATTCGAGCCGATCATTGCCGGAATGGAATTGGGCAATGCCTTTACCGAACTGAATGATCCACTTGACCAGGAGCAGCGCTTTCTGGAACAGGGCCGCGCATTTGCCGCCGGTGATGATGAAGCGCAACAGATGGATGTCGATTATTTGAATGCGCTGATGTATGGCATGCCGCCAACCGGTGGGCTTGGAATCGGTGTTGATCGGACGGTGATGCTGTTTACCGACCAGCCGACGATTCGTGAGGTCATTCTGTTTCCGCATCTGCGGCAGCGCGACTAGTTGGGGGCATGTATGCGGATTCTTATTACAGGAATTGGTGGACGATTGGCGGGGCTGGTTGGTGCAGTACTAGCTGCCCGCCCAGAGACACATGTGATCGGATTGGGTGGTTCGGTTCCTGGTTTCGATCAGATTGAAACCATTGCGGGTATGCCACAGGGCCATGAACTAGCTGCAACAATGCAGGAGCTAGCGCCTGATGTTGTCATCCATCTCGACCAACCCGGCGAGGAACGCTGGGATGCAGCACGAGCAGGCCAGATCCAGACGATTGATCTATTACGCGCCTGTGTGGCGGCTCGGGTGAGGCGCGTGGTGCTGCGGAGTAGCACACTCGTCTATGGGGCCTCTGCCGATAACCCGGCATTTCTGCCAGAGACAGCGGCACTCATTCCGGCAGCTTCACCTGGATTGCAGACGGATTATGTTGCCATTGAACAGATCGCGGCTGAGTATGCGGCCAAGAATCCAGCCATGGCAATCGTGAGTTTACGCTGTGCGCCGATTGTCGGCCAGGGTGCGACATCACCACTGGCGACATATCTGCGTCGCCCGCGCCCATTGACCCTGGCCGGATTTGACCCACGCATTCAGCTTCTGCATCCCGATGATATGGTGGTGGCATTTGCGCTAGCAGCCCTTGGCACTGCACAGGGAGCCTTCAATCTTGCGGCCAGCGATCTCCTGTTGCTCTCACAAGCCATTTTGTTGGCTGGTCGGAAGCCTACCTCGCTGCCATCAGCCGCGTTCAGCGGATTACGGCTGGTGCAACCGGTGACGAGATTACTACGCGCACAGTTGCCCTTCGACGCGGCCTTTTTGCAGTTTGCCTGTGTTGCCGATACGCAGCGGGCCAAGATGGAACTGGGCTGGAGCCCTCAGCATACGGCAGCTGAGGCGGTACGTCAGTTGATGAATATGGAGAACTGAGATGCAGAACGAACCAGAATCAGAAGAGATCGAGATCGCGTTCGATACAACCCCGAGCCCGCAGGAACAGGCCGCTGAGGCAATCCAGGAGCTTGAGGTCGAGATTCGTAATCACGAGGCAACCACGCCCGATGCCCAGCATATTGCGCTTGATCTGCTGAGATTGGTGCGCGAGAATACCGCACGATTGGGAGCGCAAGCAGCCGAACGCGTCCAGGCTATCCTCAAAGATGGCATGAGTAGCGATTATCTCGATCCAGATTTCTGGCGCGGGCTGGGTATGGTGCTGGATTACCAGTTCAAGGAGATCCAGGCACTTATTCAGCGGCGGGTGAAGGGCGAGTACAGCACCGACGCATATGGCAAAGATGATGAGGTTGTCGAGTTGGTGCGCCCATTTGCCGGATTTCTGTATCGCACCTGGTGGCGGGTAACAACGATTGGCCTAGAGCATGTGCCATCGGATGGCGGCGTGTTGCTGGTTGCCAATCAATCGGGCGTGTTGCCATGGGATAGCGCCATGATTGCGACGGCTATTCTGGAGGAACATTCTACCCCGAGAGTAGCGCGGACACTCCACCAGCGTTGGATGAGTGCCATCCCGGTGCTGGCACCTGCATTGGCGGCGCTTGGGCAGGTACCAGCATTGCCAGAGAATGCCAGGCGACTGCTGGAGGAGGGCGAGATCGTCAGTGTGTTTCCCGAAGGGCCACGCGGAGCCGCTAAACTATTCCGCGATCGCTATAAGCTGGCTGGATTTGATGCAGCCGAATTTGTGCGAGCAGCATTGCAGGCCAATGCACCAATTATTCCGCTCGTGGTGATTGGGGCCGAGGAAACCTACCCGGTGCTTGCTAATCTTGATCGGGTTGCCAAATTGCTTGGGCTTCCATTTCTGCCAATTACACCATTGTTTCCCTGGCTTGGCCCGCTAGGCCTCATCCCACTGCCAAGTAAATGGACGATAGTGTTCGATGCCCCACTCGACATAAGCGGCTTGGATGCATCGGCGGCAGATGATCCAGCGATTGTTACCCGGTTGGCAGAAGCACTGCGAATGCGGATCGAGTCGCTGCTCAAACGTGGCCTGGCAGAACGACCATCGGTGTTTCTGGGATAGCGACGCGATGCATCGCGTCGCTACCAAGGACACCACGATTACCTGGGTGGGCCGTTATGCTCGATGGCTGAGTCGATGCCAGCAGCCCGTTCGAGTTGGTCGAGCCGTTCGGACACATCGCGACGCCAGTGTTCGGTTTCAACCTGTTCGCGGCGGATGCGATAGAGCACTTCTTCGATCAATCGCCGATTGCCCCCCAGCCGATCCGCGATGATTCCGAACAGAAAAATAACAAACCCAAGCGTTAATGATGTGCCGCCAACAACCAGTGCTTGTTCATTCGTATCTGGGAAATTATTGACAAGTTGGCGCATGATATAGACATACAAGGCTCGCCCAAGGAACAGGATTCCCGCGAGCAGGAATGGCGCAGCCAGGTATGTGAATGTCTTAAGCGGCTCATAGGTTGTGTATGTTCGAGCAATTGTTGCAGCCTGGCGCTTGATAAAGTTCCAGTTGCCACGATGCAGCCGTGATGGGCGTTCAACACGGTTGATTGTAATCGGAACGGTTGAGATCGTCAGGCGGCGCTTGCCAGCCTGAATGAGATTTTCGACCGTATATGAGAAATCGGTTGTTACGAATGTGCGTAGGGCGGCTTCACGGGAAAGCGCACGGAACCCGCTGACGGTATCGGCCACATCGGTTTCAGAGGCCCAGCGCACAACCCCGCTGCCAACTGACTGTAAGGCTTTTTTAAGGGGCGAGAAATATGCGACATTCTGGGTTTGCCGGTCGCCGATCACCAGATCGGCCTGCCCAGCCAGGATCGGCGCAATCAGGCGTGGAATCTCGTGGCCTGGGTATTGGTTATCGCCATCAGTATTGACGATGATATCGGCGCCAAGGCGTAACGCTGTGTCGATGCCCGTCTGATACGCTGTTGCAAGCCCTTTACGGCTGGTATGGCGCACAACATGATCGGCACCATGCGCCAATGCAACCGCCACCGTGTCGTCGGTGCAGCCATCATCAATGATCAGAACCTCAATCTGGTCCGCACCCACAATCACGCGAGGGATCTCAGCCAGTACTGTAGCGATTGATTCGGCCTCGTTCAGAACCGGGATCTGGATGATCACTTTCATCATTGAGCCTACGTTATGTCATTTCGCGCATCTGGAAATCATTGTAGCGGAAGGCCTCGCTTTTTGCAATATGAACCGCCTGAACGACACCTGAGTGCTTGGCGATTTCATACGTTTGGGAGATGATAGTCTTCAGGAGACAGGAGACAGGAGACAGGTTCCGCTCATTGTATGCAAAGAAGCGTTGAAATTGGTGTATTCAGAATTCTGACTCCTGACTCCTGAATACAAAAAGGAGTCTCCCCCAGTCAATTACCCAGGACGAACGCTCCTGGGCTTGTACCTCAATCGAGAGTCGAAGACTCACGACTGGACACCATCGGCTGATTGACGGCAGCCCGCTGAATATTGATCGCCGCGTTGTCATCCGCAGGGGATGCGAATTGACACACCACACAACAAAAATGG
>JBBQSD010000007.1:0-96308 GCA_038214135.1 Chloroflexales bacterium
ACTTTCGTTGGCTGGGTTGGGGCGGTTCGCCAACCGCCCACAATGATGGACAATGCAGGGCAGAGAACCGCCCACAATGATGGACAATGCAGGGCAGAGAACCGCCCACAATGATGGACAATGCAGGCAGAGTGGGCGGTTCGTGAACCGCCCCTACGGTCATTGCGGTCATTGTATACAAGCCAAACCATAGCCAAACATAACAACCATGTTTTGAGAGATTTGACCAATCCTGCCATTGTGGCTATCATAGTGATAATCCTGACGATAGAGGAAGCTTGTGGTATGGCACGCAAACGAAACAAATCACAGCGCCCTTCCAAGCCCATAGCGCGAATCCAGGAGATGCGAGTTTCCGAATACGATATCACATCTGAACCAATCGAAGTATCGTCATTTAAACACCTTCCGGCGCACGTCAAAGAACAGATTAATGGGCTGCATACAATTTCCCAGGCTCAGCCGCGCACCGCGATACCACAATTACTTACATTGATCGAACAATACCCCGATGTTCCCATGTTGTACAACTATCTCAGCATCGCCTATTCACGCAGTGGGGATAATGAAAAAGCTGAACAGACGATTATCGAAAACTACCAGCGAAATAAGGATTATCTCTTTGCCCGGCTCAATTATGCGGAAATTGCACTCAATAAGGGTGAGTACGAAAAGGTAGCCGAAATACTCGATCACAAGTTTGATCTCAAACTGCTGTATCCACAACGAAAACGCTTCCATGTTTCTGAATTTGCTGGATTTATGGGTATCACGGGTAGCTATTTCCTTGCAACTGGCCATCGTGAGACAGCAGAACTCGTGTATGGCTTGCTCGAACAAGTAGCACCAGATTACCCATTAACGCATCGGCTCCGGCAGAAACTCTACCCAAATATCGTGCAGAGCCTGCTTAATAAACTCAAGGGGTAGAAATTGGCATCTAGTCTTGCTTCACGACCACTGCCCGATGGCCCGCCAATGCTCGATCAATCAACTGTTCTGTGCTCCCCAGATAGCCAGCCGGGTCGAGCGCTTGCTCAAGCGCCTCGGTTGAAAGCAGCGCCTGGATCTGTGGATCGGCCTGTGCTGCTTGCTGGAATGTATTGCCACTTGCCAACACTCGCCTAATAATCTCCTGAACAAGGCGCTGCGCTGTGGGCCGCCCCATTTGTGTTGCTAATGCCATCGTCAGCGATTCCGACATCAGCAGGCCGTGGTTCAGATCGAGGTTAGCACGCATCCGGGCAGCATCGATCTGAAGGTTTGTGACTGCGTCGGCCACTCGTGCAACTGCCCCACTCGTATAGCGAAACAGATCGGGTAATGCCTGCCATTCGGCCTGCCAGCTACCAGCAGCCCGCTCGTGCTCGTGGGTCATGGCTCCGATGATGATCGGCACCTGGCCAATCGCCAGCTTGGCAGCGCTCAGCGCAAAGATCGCATCGACGGGGTTGTGTTTGTGGGGCATGGCCGATGAACCACCCTTGCCAATGGCAGATCCCTCGCTGACTTCGCCAACCTCGGTCTGCGCCAGCAACACAAGATCCTGGGCAATCTTTGCCATTGCTCCGGCTGTGATGCCGAGAACAGATGCCAAACTCGCTACCCGGTCGCGTTCCGCATGCCAGGGCAGGTCGGGCAATACCAGTTCCAACTCGGTCGCCAGGATTTCGGCCACCCGCATGCCATTAGAACCCAAGGCAGCCAGCGTCCCAGCGGCTCCGCCAAACTGAACGGCCAGTTGTTGTCGTTGGTTATGCAATGCTTGGATCTGGCGTGTGAGTAGCCCAAGCCAGCGGGCTGCTTTCAGCCCCAACGAGATCGGCAGCGCCTGTTGTAGCAGTGTTCGCCCGGCCATGAGTGTGGTACGATGCTGCTCGGCCAGGGTGGCGCATACCTCCGCCAGCCTGCGCAGATCGGCATCCAGCAGATCAAGCCCTGTTCGTGATTGCAGCATCAGGGCGGTATCGATAGCATCCTGGCTGGTGGCACCCCAGTGCAGAAATGTGCGCCCTGCTTCTGCGATATGTGGACGCAGCGCATCAAGTAGCGGGATCACCAGCGTTCCGGCCTGCGCTGCCTGCCGATACAGTAGAGCGATATCAACAGGTGTGGTCGTGCAGGCAGCGTTAATCGCATCTGCGGCTGCATGTGGAATAACACCGACATGGGCCTCGGCACGCGCCAGGGCTGCTTCAAAGGCAAGGAGTTGGCTCACATGCACTGCTGGCGACCAGACGGCGGCCATGCTTTCGGTACAATACAGTGCATCACGCGGATCGCTCATACAGCAACAGCCCCAACCAGATTAAAGAATGCTGTTTCGCCCATTCCCTGCAGGATGATGTCAAAGCGGTAGATCCGCTCGCTATTGATCTCGGCTGGCTGGGCCAACAGCGTTACCCGGCGCTGGGCTGGCACGAGTTTCAGGATCGGATCGGTGGCATTATCTGGCTCATCGGCAAAATAGATCCGAGTATACAGATGATTAAGCAACCCACGCCCGAATATGGCCACACAGATATGTGGAGCCTGCATGTGCTGATTGCTGAACGGCACACAGCCAGGCTTGATCGTTGTGAACCAGTATGTGCCATCGGCAGCGCTGCCGGTGCGCCCATAGCCAGTGAATGCCGGATCAAGCGGCAGAGCGCGGGTGTCGGCGGGATGCTGATAGCGTCCATATGCATTGGCCTGCCAGATCTCGATCATGGCATCGGGTACCGCCGTGCCATCGCCATCGAGCACGCGTCCCGTAATGCGAATATGCTCGCCAAATGTTTCGGGTGCAGCCAAAATATTGATCTGGGCATCATTGCGCAGCAAACAATCGTGAAAGAACGGCCCGACCGTCTGAGCGGATGTTGGGATGAGCGCTGTCATGGCTGCTCCTCCCGGATGGGCTCGAACGGCGTTGCACTTGGCCCGGCCAGCACAATATCCCAGCGCCAGCCGAGCGCCCATTCCGGCTGGGTCTGTTCGTGATCATAGCTGGCGATCAGGCGCTGCCCAGCCTCGGCTGGAACGCTCTGGAAGATCGGATCCTGGAAGAACAGCGGATCATCCTGAAAATACATCTGGGTAATCAGGCGCGTGCCCCAATTCGGGCCAAACAGCGAGAAGTGAATATGGGCTGGCCGCCAGGCATTCGGGTGATTCTTCCAGGGGTAGGCTCCTGGCCGTATCGTCAGGAAGCGATAGACGCCATTCGCATCGGTGTGGCAGCGGCCAATCCCCAGGAAGTGTGGGTCAAGCGGGCCTGGCCATTGATCGCGCCTATGAATATAGCGCCCAGCCGCATTGGCCTGCCAGATCTCGACCAGTGTATGCGGGATTGGGTGGCCCTGGGCATCAAGCACGCGCCCGCTGACGATAATGCGCTGGCCAATCGCCTCGCCACCCGTGCCGGCATTGCGGGTCAGGTCGGCATCCTCTGGTGTGATCGCACTTATGCGCGGCCCTGGCCCGGTCAATTCCGAAAGGGTCAGCGGCACATCGATCAATGGCAATCCTGGTGCGCGGCGGATGGTTGAGCGGTAGGCATCGTAGAGGTAGGGTGGGAAGATCGCCGCATCTCCGCGAACAATACTCGCAATGGTTGTTGTGTTCATAGGCTCCTCTCGGCAGAATGATTGATCACGCATTTACCCTCACACCGCGGGCTGAAGCCGCGCGGCTAGGGCATCTGATATTGCCGCAGGCTTCAGCCTGCGAATGGAGGAGCATCCCTCGCTATATGTGGCGTCAGGATGCTCTTGGCCAGGGTAATGGCACTATTGGCGGCTGGCACGCCAGCATAGATCGCCACATGCATCAGCGCCTCGCGGATCTGCTCGGGCGTTGCGCCGGTCTGCTGGGTGGCTCGCAGATGCAGCGCCAGTTCATCGTGGCGGCCAAGCGCAGCCAGGATCGCAATCGTAATCAGGCTGCGGGTGCGCCTATCGATGCCATCGCTGGCCCATAGTGTGCCCCATGCCATTTCGGTGATCAAACGCTGGAATGGCGCGTCGAATGCGCTTGTATTCGCCTCGGCCCGATCCACATGCGCATCGCCAAGTACCGCACGGCGCACCCGCATACCGGCATCATAGCGCGATTCATCCATGGGTAGGTTCTCCCTTTCTGTGACCAGATACGGTAACGCCGTCGTACCACAATGCGGTAGGGGCGTACCTTGTGTACGCCCGCATTGGGCAGCATCGTGGGCAGACATGTGGGTCTGCCCCTTTGTGTACGCCCGCATTGGGCAGCATCGTGGGCAGACACGTCGGTCGCCCCTACGTAATGATTGGCATGGATATCTTGCAAACGTGTCACCGTATCCAGTACGCCCGCATTGGGCAGCATCGTGGGCAGACACGTCGGTCGCCCCTACACAACGATTGGTATGGACACCCTGTCACCATGTCACGTCCTCCAGCCCAACATAATTTTCGGCCAGGCTTGTCGCTGCTGCCCGTGAACTGATGGTATAGCGCAGTTGTGATAGTTGCAGTTGGCGCTGAAACGCATCATCATCAGGGAATCGATGCAGCATCGATGTCATCCACCACGAAAAGTGTGTTGCTCGCCAGACGCGCCGCAAACAGGTTGCCGAGTAGCGTTCCAGCAGATCATTGCGGCCCTCACGATACCAGGCTGCCAGGGCTTCGGACAATACCTTCACATCGGCGATTGCCAAATTCATGCCCTTTGCGCCTGTTGGTGGCACGATATGCGCCGCATCACCAGCCAGGAACAAGCGGCCATACTGCATTGGCTCGCACACAAACGAGCGCATGGTTGTGATGCCCTTCTCCAGAATCGGCCCTTCATTCAGCTGCCATCCATCGCGCATCTCCAGGCGCGTGTGCAGCTCCGACCAGATCCGGTCGTCCGACCAATCCTCGATCTGGTCGTCTGGCGGGCATTGTAGATATAATCGGCAGATCGTCGGCGAGCGCATGCTGTGTAGGGCGAACCCATGCTCGTGTGAGGCATAGATCAGTTCATCCAGCGAAACTGGTGCTGCGGCCAGAATGCCAAGCCAGGCGAATGGGTAGATCTGCTGGTAGATATTTAGCACGCCTGCCGGGATCGATGGCCGACCAACGCCATGTGCTCCATCGCATGCTGCAATATAATCGCAGGTTAGTTCGTGTAGTTCGCCCTGATGCCGAAAGCGCACAGATGGATGCAGCGCATCGAAATCGTGCAGGCTTACATCAGTGGCCTCAAAGATCAGTGGCTCGCCGAGTGCCAGCCGAGCGGCGATCAGATCCTTGACAACTTCTTGCTGGCCGTAGACCGTGATCGATCTTCCGCCAGTCAGTTCGTGCATGTTGATCCGATGGCGTTCACCAGCGAATTGAAGGTAGAAGCCATGATGAACAAGGCCGACACGCTGCATGCGCTCGCCGACACCAGTTGCGTTCAGCAGATCGACGGTGCCCTGTTCGAGAACGCCAGCGCGCACCCGTTGCTCGACATACGCCCGGTCGCGGTGTTCGAGAACAACCGACGATATCCCCTGATGGTGCAGGAGATGGGCGAGCATCAGGCCAGCCGGGCCAGCACCAGTGATGGCAACCTGTGTATGCATCGCGGTTCCTAGATGATACTCCTAACGGCCAAGCGTGCTGCGCTGATGATACACCATTGTACTGATACCGATGCAGCAGCATACCCCTACAATCAACACTGCCGACCAAGCAACCGCAATTGCCGATGTGGAGTGCGCAAGCCATGCTTGCGCGGTGGCAGCATGGCTGCAACACTCCAAAAAACTATGACCAATGTTGATTGTCGAAATTCATTAGCGGCGCTCAAACCTTTTGCACTTTGCTATAGGATTGGAGTGTGCCCAGGCCCCTCATCCACACCAAGCAGATCGTCAAGGAATTTCGCACACCCAAGCGCCAGCCAGGGCTTATGGGCAGTGTGCGAACGCTCTTCACCCGCGAGCAGGTGCTCACGCGCGCAGTCGATGATATCAGCTTTACGCTCGATGAGGGTGAACTAATCGGCTATATCGGCCCAAACGGCGCTGGGAAATCGACTACGATTAAGATGCTGACCGGTATTCTGGTGCTAACCAGCGGATCAATTGAGGTTGCTGGGCTGACGCCCTGGAAGCAGCGTTCGCAGAACGCGCTGAATATCGGAGTCGTCTTTGGACAGCGCAGCCAACTCTGGTGGGATCTACCACTGATCGAGTCATTCAAGCTGGTTGCCAAGCTCTACCGGGTTGAGCCGGCGCGCTTCCAATCCAACCTAGGGCACTTCCGCGAGATCCTGGGGCTGGACGACTTCATGAATACGCCAGTGCGCCAACTGAGCCTTGGCCAGCGTATGCGCGGCGATCTGGCCGCCGCTATGATCTACGACCCACGTATTCTCTATCTCGATGAGCCAACGATTGGCCTTGATGTGCTCGCCAAGGAGCGCATCCGCGTCTTCATTGAGCAGATCAACCGTGAGCGTAGAACAACGGTTATTCTCACAACCCACGACCTTGGAGATGTCGAGCGCCTCTGCCGCCGCATCCTGCTGATCGACCACGGTAAGCTCTTGTACGATGGCCCGATCACACGCCTAAAGAACGCCTATGCGCCACATCGTATGCTGGCAGCACAGCTTGCACCAGATGGGAGCGGGCTACCCGCAATGGACCAGCCAGTCGAGATACATGGCGCGGAGTTCATCCGCTGGGAGGAGGGTAAGCTCTGGCTACGCTTCGATCCAGCACATGTGGCAGTTCCTGAGCTGATCGCCGAGTTGATGGCGCGCTTCCCAATCAGCGACTTCAATTTGGTCGAACCGGAACTGGAATTGGTGATCCGCCAGATCTATCAGGATCGTAAGGTTGCTATGTAGAACGAGAAGCGAGCGAACAAGGGAACATATGTATCAGGGTGCGGTACATCGCATGAGGAACAGCTATGCATACGCTTGATGTCACATTCACAATCTGGCTGGCGAGCATCAAAGGCCAGCTGCAGTATCGCATGAATTTTGTCGTCAGTGTTCTCATGGGGATCGTGTACCAATGCACCGGCTTTGCCTTCATCTGGATTGTGCTAAGCCGCTTTGAAGCGGTGGCGGGTTGGTCGCTGGGTGAGGTAGCGTTCCTGTATGGATTGCGGTTGGTGATGCATGCACTAAATGGGTTCTTCTCTGGTCAGTTCTTCGATCTCGAATGGATGGTTCGTCAGGGAGATTTCGACCGCTATCTGGTGCGGCCGATCTCCCCGCTGCTCCAACTCATGGCATTCTATGTGCCGATTAGCGCATTCGGCGATCTGATCGGCTGCACTGGACACCACTGTTGGTCGGGTATCTACTGTTGGCGATTATCGGCGGCAGCATGATTGAGCTGGCGCTGCGCTACATGTTCGCCGCGCTTTCCTTCCGCTTTCTGAGCGCGAATGCCTTCCTGGTGCTGCTCGACACGCTGTTCAGCAACTTCGGCAACTACCCGCTCACGATCTTCAACAGCGTGCTGCAGTTCCTGCTGACGTTCGCGCTGCCACTGGCCTTCATGGCCTATCTGCCAGCGATTGTTATCCTGGAGCGCACCAGCGAATTACAGATCCACCCATGGTTTGCATCTGGTACACCAATCGTTGCAGTGATCTGGCTTGCAGCGGCGCTGCTGTTCTTCCAGAACGAAATGCGCTACTACCAGAGTTCTGGGCACTGATCTCGCTTGGACGCCGCAGGCTGAAGCCACCCGCCGGGTGTGACGTAAATTTTTGCGGCGGCCTGCGTTGCGTCCACGGGTATGGGCCGACCCACGTGTCGGCCTGCGCTGTTCCGCATTGGTTGGCGGACACATGGGTCCGCACCCGACCATTCCAAAAGAATACGTCGCACCCCCACCCGCCGTTAGATTGGCTATATTCGGCTATACTATAGACGTGCGATCAGCGTGTGGCACCAGTCTCAAATACTACGCCGCTGATTAACCTTGCCGGTGTAGGTTTGCTTGATATTTTGCCACAGATCTACGTGCTGCTGGTGAAGAAGTATAGAACCACAACTCCCGCAAATAAGCCCAAATTGTTCGCTGGCTTGAAATGGCATTTGCCCACAACGAGGTGACAATGAAGCTGCACATTACTGCAATCAAAGCCTACCCGGCCTGGGTTGGGCATCGCAATCAACTGCTGGTGAAGATCGAAACCAACGAAGGCATCTATGGCTGGGGTGAATCTGGCCTCTCGGGCCGCGAACTCGCCGTTGTTGGTGCAATCAATCACTTGCGCGAATTCCTGATCGGCCGCGATCCAATGCAGATTGGCCGGCTCTGGCAGGAAATCTATCGTAGCCAGTATTTCGAGGGTGGGCGTGTTCTTCAGGCGGCGCTTTCTGCCATCGATATCGCCCTGCATGATCTTGTTGCCAAAGCCCTGAACATTCCCGTCTACCAACTGCTGGGCGGTAAGCAGCGTGATCGGATACCCTGCTTTGCCACAACCGGTGGCGATACCATCGAGGCGCTGATCGAGAAGGTTCAGCTGCTGATCGGCCTTGGCTGGCAGTGTATCCGGGTTGGGCCAGCAGCTGGCAAGGCCACCGCACGGATCGATAAACGCGCTGTGCCTGAATCACAGAATACCAGTGCGGAAGCGGACGAAGCGCTGATCTTTGAACCACGCGAGTCGCTTGGCGTCACGGCAGAATGGCTAACACAACTGCGTGAGGCGGTTGGGCCAACACCAGTGCTTGGCATCGATTACCATCACCGGCTGAGTGTGGCTGAGGCCGCATCATTCTGCCAGCGCATGCCAAGTGGCACCCTGGATTTCCTTGAAGAGCCGATCCGCGATGAAACCCCAGAAGCCTATGAGTCGCTGCGCACCATGACGCCAATTCCATTTGCGATTGGTGAGGAGTTTGCCAGTAAATGGCAATTCCTGCCCTATATCGAGCGCGGCATCACCAACTATGCCCGGATTGATGTGTGCAATGTCGGTGGGTTGACCGAATCGATGAAGGTGGCCGGTTGGTGTGAAGCGCACTATATCGATATGATGCCGCATAACCCACTCGGCCCAATCTGCACCGCTGCAACGGTTCATTATGCGGCAGCAGTGGCGAACTTCTCCTGGCTCGAAATGCGCGCAACGCCAGGCGAGGAATGGCGTGGCACCAACGATGAGATCTTCCCGAACCAGCTGAAGCTCGATGGTAGTTCCATCCAGGTTCCAGAGACACCAGGGCTTGGTGTCGAGGTGAATGAGGAGTATATCAGCGCGCAGAGCTTCAAGTTCTGGGAAGCGCCACATCTGCGCCGCCGCGATGGCTCCGTTACGAATTGGTAGCGAGCTGATTTCCCTGTCCCCGACAGGGTTCGCAATGGGCCATTGCCCCTCGCCCTGGCGTGGGAGAGGGGGTCAGGGGGTGAGGGGCAATGAGCGTGAACTCCCAAATACTCATCCCCTGCCCTCTCCACAACAATATCTATACTGGACCCCATGAACTGCACACAGAGTTGGCCCAGATAGGGTAGACTGACGCGATGAAAAAGACGTATACTCCCGCCTTTAAGGCGCAGGTCGTGCAGGAACTGCTGAAAGAGACCAAGACCATCACTCAGCTCGCCGCCGAACACAGCGTCCATCCGAATGTCTTGCGCGAATGGAAGCTTACCGTGCTCAAAGGCATGGCTGGCCTCTTCGAGAAGGGTGATTCAATCGAAGCCATGCGCGCAGCTTATGATCAGCAACTTGAAGATCGCTATGCGCAAATCGGGCGTTTGACCACCCAGGTGACCTGGCTCAAAAAAATCTGGCCTCGACCCTAACAAGGGATGAGCGGATGCACCTGCTTGACCGGCCTGGTGCGGAGCTGACGGTACGCACACAAGCGGATCTGCTGTCCCTGAGCCGTCGCAGCATCTATTACCAGCCGACACCGCCTACGGCTGAGGAAGTGACGATTAAGCACGCAATTGACGCCATCTACACCGATCAGCCGTTCTATGGGTCGCGGCGGATCGCGGTCATCCTGGAACGTGACCACCAGCTCGTGGTCAATCGTAAAGCGGTGCAACGCCATATGCGCGAGATGGGCATTGCGGGCATCAGCCCTGGCCCGAATCTCAGCCGACGCAACCCTGAGCACCGCGTGTATCCCTATCTCTTACGTGATCTGCCCATTACGACGCCAAATCAGGCATGGGCGATTGACATCACCTCCATTCGCCTTGTGGCTGGCTGGCTCTACCTCGTGGCCGTATTGGATCTCTACTCGCGCTATGTGGTGAGCTGGGCATTGGACGATACGCTGGAGCAGCCCTTCGTCCTGGATGCGGTCAGTCGGGCCTTGGCAGTGGCAACGCCACACATCTGGAATAGCGATCAGGGGAGCCACTTCACCAGCCCGCACTATACTCGCCTCCTGCATGCAAAAGGCGTTCACATCAGTATGGACGGGAAAGGCCGCGCACTCGACAACATCTGTATTGAGCGACTCTGGCGCTCGGTCAAATATGAGGAGGTCTATCTCACCGAGTATAACGCCCCACGTGAGGCTCGGATCGGCCTCGGGCGCTATCTCACCCACTACAACGAGAAACGTCCGCATTCGGCCTTGGGATATCAGACCCCAGCAGTAGTCTATAGTCGTGTGGAGCGGGGCACACCGACTGCGTAGGTCTGCGCTTCCTCCCGCGTGCTTGGTGGTGAGGCCACATCTCCTACTGTCAAGCGTTTTATGGATATTGCGCGATTCGACGCACGGATAAGTGGCAAATTACGTGTGCTTGACAAAGGGTCCACTATACTGGTAGGCGTGGGTGGGTAATTGGCCGTGTGCTGCGGCGCAGGAGATCGAGCTCAATCACATGAACACCAGCCTGGTAGAGTCGCTGGCGTTTCTGGCGGTAGCTGCTGAGACCTGGTTCGCGCTTGTTGACTGGTGAGAGAATTTCGATACAGGTCACTAGTTGGTTATTGGCCACGTCACGAATTTCGACCGTTGGTATACGAATCTCAATTGGTGCGAGAACCGGGAGAACCAGTGGCGCAGCAGAGAGCGATAGCGCACCGAGGGCCGAGTTGGAAACAGATTCTTCTGGATTGGCTAGCATCACCTCGATATTGGGATACATAATCCCAATCTCTGCCTCTGGGGTAATATCTTCAACGACATAGATCTCTAAGCGTGCAACATAGCGTGGCCGGATGCGTGGGGCCAGTTGTTGACGGATCTTATTGGCAAGTGCGGCATGCACATCCGGCCATAGATAGCCTTCCAGATAGGGATCCATTCCGGGAAACGGTGATGGCATACCAGCCTCCTTAGAGTGTCGTGTCCGGCGCACCTGCAAACAGATCGGCGATACGAGCATGACGGTATTGTAGCATAGTCACCAGTGACAGGGCAGTTCGTGTGCTCACCCCATGCTCCGCAGCCACTGCATGATCTGCCCCTGTAGTTGCTCCCAGCACCAGATCAAGGGGTCGAGCACATCGGGCAGTGGCGCATCAATGATTCCAGCATCGCGCAACGTCAGTGTGCAGGTCGTCCAGCGTTCACGGCAGGTGATTTGCCCAGTCAGTGTGTGGCCAGCCTGCACATATACCTGGCCTGCATAGATATGGCAGAATTGCGGGGTCGGTGTACATCCCATCATCTGTTGCGATCTCTTCACTGTTGGCGCTATTTGTGTATTCACAAGATGTTGGGTATTGTGTATACTATACAGACAGATCAACACATCCTCTATCGTTTTGCAGACATTGTTGGTGTTGCCGTCATCTCATCGCAAACGCGGATTGTACGGCTCTATATACGCGTTATGCGAAAGGAGACTCGTATGTCCAGCAAACAGGGCGATCTGGTGCTTCTGAACGATCCGATTGCGCAGCAGTTGCTGCAATCAACAAAAATGGCCCACCTGGCCTATAATTGGGGCGATGGCACACCACGTGTCGTTCCGATCTGGTTCTACTGGAATGGCACAGAATTGGTGATGGCCACACCAAGCAAATCCCCGAAGGTTCATGCTATTACGAGTGGGACTCATGTGGCACTCAGCATTGATGGCGATGTCTGGCCCTATAAAGTGCTGCTCGTCCGTGGTATCGCCGAGGTTGCATTGGTCGATGGCATGGTGCCAGAATATGCACAGGCAGCCGAGCGTTACTTTGGTGCGGAGCAAGGCAAAGCCTGGGTAACCACAGCACAGCAACTCTCGCCGCAGATGTTGCGGATCGCTATTAAGCCATCTTGGGTTGGCATCCTGGATTTCGAGCAACGTTTCCCAGAGGCTCTGGCTTCCGCAATGGCAGCTGGTGCGTAGCTCTTCGCCGAAAGCTTGCCTGGAAGTGATTGCTTAGTCCACAAAACTCTATCGATCCACAGGCAACCAATAAAGCGTGGGCGTGCAGTATAGAACTGCACGCCCACGCTCGTTTTGATCCACGTCACTCTAGCGGAATACTTTACTCCAGGGGATTGTGAAGAGCCGTAAAAAGAATGGCTCAGTGTTCTCGCTCATTGGCTCATGCTCTTCTGGCGTAGTATCGCTGGCTTGGGCTATCTGCACATATTCTGGGTTGAGTGGTTGGTGTGTGCTCATCGGGCTAACGCTCAGAACGCCAGGATGTAGCTCTGCAATGCGGCGTAGTGTATCGGCAACCTCGGTGCGTCGGTCGGAGTGATGCTTGTTCATTGTGTGATCCTCTCGTTTTTTCGGCAACAGAGAACCAAGCGCTGCTGTTAAGCGAACAGCGCTGTGGTACAATGCGCGAACGATGCGATAGCCTATACTGTCGATGTGTGGCTACATCGACTATGGTATTACGGTTGGCTTGATCGGCAGTGTGCAACAGCGCTATCAGCTGAAGTCACCCATTGCCTGCGCCGAGACGTGATCGGTTGGGGCAGCTCGCGAACCGCCCACTCCGAGACATCAACGCTTCCGACTGCAGGATTAGGAAATTGGGCATCCTGGATCAAATATTGCTTTGCGTAGTGATCCCTTGAAGTAGGAACTGTCGTTTGGATTAAAGCCAATATAGACAGAATGGGAACCGGTACCAAGGGTATACACAGTCGGCGACAACATATTCGTCAGGGTATTCGGTGGCTGATACCAATGGCGGAAATTGGTACCAAAGATTGGTTTGAACGCGGGTTTCCAGGCTGGATCCAGGTAATTAAGCCAGCTAAACCTCGCGTTGGCAGCGATGATTGCTGGCCCGTTCCAACCACCAGCGAGGAGTTGATTGCCAGCAACTGTTGGCGTCCAGGCTCCAGATGTAAAGGTACTGCCGAGATAGAGTTGGCTACGTGCCTGATTGGCATTGCGTGGCAGACTGTAGGCTAAGCCTAGGTTTGGTACAGTAATGATTGGATTACTCCAAGTGCCGGTGCTGAGTTTTACATCGGAACTGGCAAATAATGGCGCACCGCCATCACATGTTAGATGTGACTCCAGCGGTTTGTTTGGGTAGAGCTCGGCCCATTTGGTGGCGATACCAGGCGCATCGCATTCGATATAATTTGTTATACCATCGAAGGGCAGGTAGCCATTTGCATCGATGGCCCCAAACGTCCCATGGAAGATGCAGGTCGACGAAATATCGACCTCTGTCACCTTCAGCACCGTTGCAGTCTGCGGGAGTGGCCCATTTTTACCCGCATAGACGGTATAGCGAACCTGTGCTGGAGAGACAGACAGATCGATACTTGTTGCGGCGGCAACCCACTCTGGGATGGGCTCGGCTAGTTGAGCCTGCGCCGCTGGTATACCGCCGCCAAACAGTGTTATGGCACTGAATAGCAGAATCAACCAGCGTTGTAGGCGGCCATAGAAGTTGGTCATGGTGACATCCTCCCCTATACGTCCTGGTAATGTTGAGATTGCCGTCGTTTATCTACGCATAGTGTAGCAAATCTACAAACACAAAGTTCCCAAGATCGCGGATGTTTTTCCCAACTCGGGAGGCAATATGTCTGCTGCTGAACCAACAACAGGTATGAGCCTCACTCTATTTGAGCGGCATGTCAAGCAGGCACTGCGGTTCTTTCATGATCCAGAACGCCTTGGTCATGAATCGCCACTCGCCAGTACCTATCTGCTGGCTCGTGCATTGCGCGATATACCCCGCCCTGTCACCGAACGCCAGCGTGGGGAATCGCTGTGTCGGGAGATTCGCAGCGCTGCTGCACGGTTGTGGAATGGGCGATTCCCGGCTCACCGCGATGAGTTGCTGGATGCGATCACGCTCATCCGCCGCGATCCAGAAGATCCACGCTATGCATATATTGTTCTGGAATTGCGCTGTTTCCAGGAGTTCATTGCGCCAGCACGCACATCGGATATCTGGGAACAGCCGCATTTGCTGCCCGGCTCAAAATCGCAGCACTATCGCGATTATGATGCTGCGGTGAAGCGGCTGGCGGCATTGCTGCTTGATGCACTCCGCCCGACCATGCGCGATGAGCGCCCGCGCCCGCCAGAGCAGTTGATCGGCTATGACAGCAAGGTGGATTCGCTTGTTGATCTGCTGGCGCGCAATCAAACGGTTGCGCTCAGTGGCCCAGGTGGAGTCGGCAAAACCAGCCTGGCAGCGATGGTGATCGAGCGGCTTGGGAAGCGGCCCGTCTTCTGGTATACCCTGCGGCCAGGGCTCAACGATGGTGTAAGCAGCTTGTTATTCGCGCTCGGGGCATTTCTGCATGACCATGGCGCACTCAATCTGTGGCAATATCTCGTCACATCGAATGGCGTGATGAACGATCTCAATCTTGCAGCAGGGTTACTACGCCAGGATCTGGGCAGCCTGTCACAGCATATGCCGATCCTGTGCTTTGATGATATGGAGCGTGTATCAACTGGTGCGCTGGAACTCTTACCCCCTGCACATGCTCAGTTGCTCGATCTGATCGATGGCCTGCGCGGCTTTGCTTCTGTTCTGTTGATCAGCCAGCGGCCTGCGCTTGCCAGTGATCGGCAGGTTGAACTGAATGGCTTGAGTACTGCTGATCTGATCCAGTTATGGAACACCAGCGGGCGTGCGCTTTCGGTTGAGGCAGCCGAACGCCTGCATAGTTATACTGGCGGCAACCCACGCCTACTGACGCTGATGTTGGCGTTGCAGGCTGAAGTAGTAGATGGGATGTTCCAGCCGGAACCACAGCACACCGAGCCATCGTTGCTGCCGGCCTTCCAGCGCATCTGGCATCGCCTCACGGCTCCCGAACGGCGTGCGCTCCAGCAACTATCGGTCTATCAGGGGTTGGTGCCAGAGGATGTGCTGACGAGCGATCTGCTGGCCACACTTGTTCGTTTGCGCCTGGTTGAACGTGATGGCGGTGGCGGTGTGAGCGTGTTGCCAGCACTGGCACCAATTGTGCGTGATGACCTGAACACCAAGTTGCGTGAGATTCTACATCGTGAGGCGGCAATTGTACGCCTTGAGCGTGGCGAATATACGGCAGCCGCCTATCATTTTGTTCAGAGTGGCCAGGAAGATCATGCGATCCAAATCTGGTTTCCCCAGCGTCAGTTGGCGGTTTCGCACGGTGAGGCCGATGCTGCGCGCCCGATCTTCAATGCCATTTCACGCCAGCGCCTTGGCGAGGCCGAACGTAAAGCACTCGATACCATTCGCGGCGAGTTGCATCAGTTGGCTGGCCAACACGAACTCGGGTTGCGGGAACTCGAACAGGCCGATTGGCCTGATGAGAGCGAGGCCAGTGCGCGGTTATGGATGCTGCGTGGCGAGCTAGAGGAGGCACTTGGGTATCCCGATAGGGCAATTGAGAGCTACAACCAGGGTATTCAGGTAACAGCACGGTTGCTTGGTCGTCTGACGATTCTGCACCAGCGGCGTGGGCTGCTGTATCATCGGCGCCGTGAGCAGCAAAGCAGTTGGCAGGAGATTCATCGGGCAGAATTTGAGTTGGCGGTTCTGCGTGGCCTGGTGCGCGAGGAGGAGGGCAGCTATGCCGATGCGCTCGAATCCTACCAGCGTGCCCGCGATTACGCCGAGCAACTGAATGACGACTCATTGCGCGCACAGGCAGAACGTCGGTTAGCGGCGTTAGCTGGCCGCCGCCAGGAGCTGGAAGCAGCAATTAGCCATGCATCACAGGCCATCGCACTGTATGAACGCCTGGGCGATAGGCTGAACCTGGAGAAGATGCGCGCCAACCTAGCGTTCATCTATGTGCAGACACGCCAATTTGCCGCGGCGTTGGAAGTTGGTAAACCAACCTATGCCTTTTTCGTGGCAGTTCGCGATCCATATGTTGCTGGCGCTGCTGGCGCAAATCTGGCCGAGGCATCCTTCGAGCTTGGCGATCTGGATGAGGCAGCACGCTATGCCAATGAAGTGCTGGCACTTGGCCATCGCCACGCTATGCCATATGCCCACTTCACACTTGGTCAGATCGCCATGGCCCGCACCGATCCAGCAGCTGCAATCCACCAATTCCAGGAATCGATGCAACTGGCCCAACATAACGATGACCCATACATGGTTGCCTATGCCCAACGCTCGCTTGGCCAGGCGTATCAGGCCGATGCTCAAACAGAAGTGGGGCAGCAACACATTCGTGCGGCGCTCGCGCTCTTTCGCCAGCTTGGCATTCCCGCCGAAATTGCTGCTACCGAACAGCTTCTGATGACAACGAGCGATAGTTTGTAGAGACGCCCTGCTATGAATCTTGGATACAGCATGACTCTCCCAAATACTCATGAACTATATGCCCGCCTGCTGCGCCAATTTGCTACCCATCTCGCCAGCATACACGCGCTCGATTGCCAACGCCTGGATGTCGGCTTCCTGCCACAACATGCCGCTGCCGTTGCCACACAAGTACGCCAAGACTCAAGCATGCCAAGCATGGCAGATTCAGCACCAGATGAAGGGCGCATCCTGGATGCGTTGCGCTCAGCATGGCCGATTGGGCAGCAAAATCAATCGGTGCTGCTGCATGGCGATTATTGGCCGAGCAATACCATCTGGCAGGATGAACGGCTGGCCGCGATCATCGATTGGGAGGATGCAGCGATTGGCGATCCACTTGCCGATCTGGCCAATAGCCGCCTGGAGATCCTGTGGGCTGGTGGGTTCGATGCCATGACGAGCTACACGCAGCAGTATCACACACTCAGGCCGATTGATCGCACCAATCTGCCATATTGGGATCTGTATGCTGCACTCCGCCCTGTACGGAATATGGCAGGCCTGGGGGCTTGATCCTCACACAGAACAAGCGCTGCGCGCTGGATTGCAGGTTTTTATTGGGCAGGCCATCGTAAAGGTATCGGTTTCGTGAGGCTATGCTCTCTGCCATACCAGCACGATACCACGCCGATCAGCGCAGGGCATGCGCAAAGTCCCTAAAAAGGGGGTGTATGGCCTGTTTCCCCTCATCCCCCTCACTTTTTCTCCCACTCGTGGGGAAGGGGCAACCGCATTGAAATGCCGTGCAGAGCCCCTCTCCCTGTATGGGAGAGGGGTTGGGGTGAGGGAAGTAGGCATCAGTAGACGACTTTGCTCAAGCCACGCCGATCAGCGGCGCTCAATTGCATTGCGCTATTCGCTATGCTAGCATGGCACATATTGTTTCACTGAATAGCCCATGTGAAGCCGCCTAAGTGTTTGTGCTGAGGCAAGCATAATGATAGCGTTACTTCGAGCACATGTATTGCTTGTTTTCTTACTGATATACTTCGCTAGTTGCACCACATCCTCACCATCGTCGCAATCGCCAATGGCGCTGCCAACATCGGTGCCAACACTTCCTGCAACATCGACTCTGCTTCTGCCACCAACAGGCGTACATTCGGCAATACCCACCGCCCTGCCTAGCGTTCCGACGCCAACGATTCCACCGACGGCCACGCTGGTGCCAACAGCGCTGCCCACACCCACACGCTCGGCTGCTTTGAATGCTCGGACACAACCAATGACAGATCAACTCATTCGCGCAGCCGAGGCTGGCGATACGCCCACTGTTCAACGATTATTGCAGGAAGGGGCCGATATCAATGGCCGCGATGTCCGGGGCCGCACTGCGGTTATGGCCGCCACACACGGTAATCAGGTGCAGGCGGTACGGATGCTTATTCAGGCCGGCGCGGATATCAACATCCGCGATAATCGGCTGGATAACCCGTTCCTCTATGCTGGAGCCGAGGGTCTGCTGGATATTCTGAAACTGACCATTGATGCAAAGGCCGACACGAAACTCACCAATCGCTATGGCGGGACGGCCCTGATTCCTGCATGCGAGCGCGGCCATGTCGAAATTGTCAAGGAATTGCTGGATCACACCGATGTAGATATCAACCATGTGAATAATCTGGGCTGGACGGCCCTGCTAGAGGCGATTGTACTAAGCAATGGCGGCGAAAAACACCAGCAGATTGTGCAATTATTGGTCGATCATGGAGCCGATATCACAATTGCGGATAAAGATGGTGTTACGCCGCTCCAACATGCACGGCAGCGTGGTTTCACAGTGATCGAGCGTATCCTGGAGGCGGCAAGATAATGTTGCTGCCTGGTACACTCGTTAATGCACGCTACCATATTGTGCAGATAGCGGGACAGGGCGGCATGGGCGCAGTCTATGAAGCCGTTGATCTGCGCCTGCATACGACGGTGGCTCTGAAGCAGATGACCGTTGCTGCTTTTGGTGAGCAAGCATTCGAACAGGAAGCCCGGATTCTTGCAGGGCTGCGCCATCCAACGCTACCGGTCGTGAGCGATTACTTCAGCGAGAACGATACTCAATTTCTGGTGATGCAATTCATCCGTGGCGAGGATCTGGCCAGCCTCCTGGCGCAGCGGGGCATGCCATTTTCTGCCCTGGAAGTGTTTCGCTGGGCCGATGAGCTACTTGATACACTCGCCTACCTGCACTGCCAGAAGCCGCCCGTGATTCATCGTGATATCAAGCCGCATAATCTAAAACGTACTGAGGATGGCCGGATTGTTCTGCTCGATTTTGGGTTGGCCAATGGTAGTAGCGCCGCATCTGCTGGTGCATCGCGCAAGAGCGTTTTCGGTTATACGCCACAGTATGCCCCACTTGAGCAGATTCAAGGCACAGGTACCGGTCCAGCCAGTGATCTCTACAGCCTGGCTGCAACCCTTTTCCACCTGCTCAGCGGTAAGCCACCACCGGATGCGCTCAGTCGTGCTGCGGCGCTGATCGCACGAAGGCCCGATCCACTGCCGCCATTCGATACATTTGCGCCACAACTGCCAGGTGATGTATGTGTGGCCCTGGCCAGGACGCTGGCGCTGCATGTTGCAGATCGTCCAGCATCAGCAGAGATCTTGCGCGAACTTCTGCGTCCAGTTCTACAGCGAGGAGTGGCTCCCATTCGTAGCGCCCAAACAACGCGGGTGATCGAGCCACTCGATCTGGGTGCCGATGAGGGCGATGAACCAAATGCCGATCTGCTCATCCTGGCAGCTGGTGAGGGTGCTGTTGCAGCGGTTGAGGCCGAGCGGCGTAGGATTACCGATCTGCTTCAACAGCAGGTCGTTGAGCCGCTGGGCATGTTGCTGGCCCAGGCCAATATGTATGAACAGACCCTCAATGCGCCGCTGCCATCGCGCACTGCCCTTGCAGTGCTGAGTACACTTGCCCGCCAGGTACTCCAGCAGGTACGCGATCTTGGCGATAGCCTGCGGCCTGTTGTGCTGGATGAACTTGGGCTTGAACCGGCCCTTGATCTCTTGGCCAGTCAGTCCCGCCGTGTGTATGGATTACGTGTCACCCTGGATGTGGAACGCCAGCGTGATCGGGCACCACCCAATATTGAGCTGGCACTCTTTCGTGTTGCCCAGGAGGCGCTTGAGCGCAGTGCCCAACGCGCCCATGCGGATAGCATCCACATCGCGCTCACACGAACTGCCGATCGGTTGGTATTGCGAATTGGCGATAATGGTATCGCTGCTGTTGGCCTGGATGCACTCGAAGCAGGACGCCACCGTATTCAACAGATTGGTGGGACGTTTGAAATTGGCAGTAGCCCATGGGGTGGCCTTGAGTTAACATCCGTAATTCAGGTGGTGATCATCCCGGATCTGACGGCCCGTGAGCGTGAGGTGTTGGCACTGTTGGCACAGGGCCGCAATAACAAGGCGATTGCACTGGCGCTCAGTATTACGCCACGCACAGTCAGCTTCCACCTCGATAATATCTATGCCAAATTAGGCGTTCGATCACGAACCGAAGCGGCGATCTATGCGCTACGGCACCTCTAATATGCCTACCTGTCAATAGTAACAGGTACAATCCTGTGAGCGCGCCCATTTCGGCATACGGCCCGATTGGCGATACTGATGGCATCTGATCGGACAATTGATTGGATTGATTGGATGCTATCAAAGGAGCAGACTATGAGCGCGACAGCTTCCCGCAACGAAGAACTTGGCCCACTGGCAGCACTCCTGGATGACCCAACCGTGAGTGAGTTTATGGTCAATGGCCCACAGCATATCTTTGCCGTGCGCCATGGCCGCCTATCACAAGTTGATGCACTATTTCTCGATGATGCCCAACTGCTGCGGGCGGCCCGAGCCCTGGTTGGCGATCCAGAGGTGTTGAGTGAGGCCTTTCCCATCACCGAATTCCGTTTGCCCGATGAGTCACGGGTGGTGATGGTTGCGCGGCCAATCAGCCTGACTGGTATTTCGATCATGTATCGGCGCGGCGCAATCCTGCAGATGTCGATTGACGATCTCTTGCGCTATGAGTCGCTCAGCCCCGACATGGCCCTGTTTGTACAGGCTTGTGTGCGAGCACGGCTCAGCATTCTTGTCGCTGGTGGAACCGCATCGGGCAAGACAACCGTTGCCAACATATTGCTTGGATTTATTCCACCCGAAGAACGAGTGATCACAATTGAACAACGGGCCGAACTCCTGATTGAGCGCAATCATCTGGTGCGATTAGAAGCACGCCCGCCCAATCGTGAGGGCACTGGTGCGATCAGTATGCGCGATCTGGCCGATCTGGCTCTGCACATGCGCCCAGAACGGCTCGTGTTTGGCGAGCTTCGCGGCGAAGAAACATGGTCGCTGATCCAGGCACTCAATAGCGGCCATGCTGGTTCGCTGGCGCTCATACACGCAACCGATGCCCGCGATGCATTGGCCAGGATTGAGTTGCAGATCGGCCTGGCAGAACCAACGATGCCGCTTGCGGCGATCCGGCAGCAGATCGCCAGTGGATTGGATCTGATCGTACAGGTCAACCGCCTGCCGGATGGCTCGCGGCGCTTCATGTCGATAAGTGAAGTGCAGGGCTACGAACGCGAGAGCGTGATCCTGCGCGATCTGTTCGTCTACGAACTTACTGGTGGAACCGATACCAACGGGCATCTGCGTGGGCGCTTCCGTGCGACTGGTGAACGCCCGGTTCGTGGAGCATCTGCACTTGCCCGCCTCGCTGATGATGACCAACTGCCAGAAACGCTGTTTGATCCGCCAATAGATATTCAGCCCGAGCAATCAGCCACACTCGATTCGAGTGATGTTGCCGCTCTTGATGCACAGCTTGGCGAAACAACCATGCTGATGGTACTCCTGTTTCGGGCTGGCTACAATGTGATGCAGGCCTTTGATTTATTGGCCCACGAACTGCCACCACCGAGCGCAACAGTCTTTGCCCTAGCGTTGGCGGAATCTCAGCGTGGTACCATGGTCTTTACAACGATGGCAAACCTAACGGTGCAGGTGCCATCGGTATACCTACGGGCGTTGGCCGACACAATTGAACGCCAGTATCGCGATGGTGGCAATCTGGCCGATCTGCTCGAACCACTGGCTCTATCGATCCAGCAACAGGCTGGCACCGATCCAGCGCTCAATCCAGTCAGTGCGCAGATTCGTCGGCTGGTTGGGGCGTAAATTGTGCCGTGAACCAGAACGTCGAGCCAAGCCCTTCGGTACTCTCGCAACCAATCTGCCCACCCAGCAATTCAACCAAACTCCGGCTGATTGCAAGACCCAGCCCGGTGCCACCATACCTGCGCGTCACAGAGCCATCGGCCTGTGTGAATGGTTGGAACAGATGCTGTAGCGCCGCTGCGGGAATGCCGATACCAGTATCGGTGATGGCAAAGCACATGGTAACGATGTCGTCGTTCTGTTGTGTGCAGTCGATCTGGAGCGTAATAGTGCCACGCTCAGTGAACTTGACGGCATTGCCAGCGAGGTTGAGCAGAATCTGGCGTAGGCGGTCGCTATCACCGCGGATCTGTGCTGGCACACCTGCCCCGATCTTGATCACGAATGCTAGCTGCTTGGCACGAATGCGTGGGCGTAAGATACTGCTGACACTGCCAACAATTTCAGTCAACGACATATCGGTGGTATTGAGGATGAGCTTGCCAGCTTCGATTTTGGAGTAATCCAGAATATCATTGATGATCGTCAACAGCGATTGGGCCGAATCGTTGATCATTAGCGCAAATTCGCGCTGCTCTTCATCCAGAGTCGTATTAAGCAGCAGTTCAGCCATACCGATCACGCCATTCATTGGTGTACGAATCTCGTGGCTGATGGTCGCAAGAAACTCGGATTTGAGCCGCGATGACTCAAGCGCTGCATCGCGATCCTGGGCGAGGATCGCATCGGCCTGTTTGCGCTCGGTGATATCTTCCACAACATAGGCGAAGCGTGGCAGGCTCTTGGCTTGGCTCACAATCGGCCCGACCGTCGCCATGCGCCAGTGTATCTGATTATTGAACTGCCGCTGATACTCAAAAGTAACCGTGCTATTCTTCTGCACACTGTCGCGGCAGTTCGCTAGCCACATCCCAAGATCTTTGTCGCCCATCACGGCGCTAAAAAACAGGCCACACATCTGCTCCTGGCTGCGGCCAAAGCGCTGTGCAACCGTCTTGTTGGCAGCAATAAACCTGAGATCATCGTCGTGTAGTTCGATCACACCCATCAAAAATGGTGTGCTATCGTAGAAGCCGCTCAGAACAGATTCGCTCTCGCGCAACTGTTGTTCAGCCTGTCGCTGTGAGGTCACATCAATGCCCGTGCCAACAATATACTCCAGTTGGCCATGGGCATCAACAAGCGTGGTGTTCGTCCACGCAATTATGCGCTGGTGGCCACCGCGTGTGAGCCATGCCCGCTCTCCAGGGCCTGATGGTGTGCCTGTGACAAAGCGCTCGAATTTGGCGCGTGCCACCGACAGGTCTTCCGGTGGGAGCAGAAACTCCCAACTCCGGCCACGTACCTCATCGAAGCGATAGCCGGTTGTCCGTTCGCAGGCATGGTTGAAGCGCACAATGTGCCCGTGGCGGTTCAGAACTAGAATTAGGCTATCGGCAGTATCGATGATTGCTGCACATAGATCGTGTTGCTGGCGCTCCATATCTCTCAACAGAGCCTCATACCGCAGCTCACACTCACGTAGTGCCATCTCAGTGGATGTACTCATGCTGTATCCAGTACTTGATGAACCGTGGCAAGTAGATCACGTGAGCTCGTCGGCTTGGTGAGAAAGTCATTTGCTCCCGCCGCCTGTGCATCGATCCGATCCTGATCCTGGCCGCTTGCCGTCAGCATGATCAGACCAATCTTACGTAAATTGGTGTCGGCGCGGATCAGGCGCAGCAGTCCTAGTCCATCCAATTCAGGCATCGCCAGATCCGCGATCACCAGATCAACTAGTTGATCATGCATCACATCCAGCGCCTCACGGCCATCACAGGCGGTGAGTACCCTGTAGCCATTCCGAGTGAGGGTGTAATCGATCAATCGCCGGATTACTGGCGAATCGTCAACGACGAGTATGGTTATCATGCATGGTTCGCTTTCGCTCCGCCAAATGCGCTTGGCCCTGCTTGTCCTTTGACGACAATCAGTGTTTGGTCGTCTTCTTGGGGTTGGCCGGCCGCGAAATCGCTTACAGCATCGAAGAGTGCTTCAGCGATGACCTGTGCCGATTGATCAGCAAACTGATTAATGAATTGGAGCAGCCGTTCAATGCCAAAGAACTCTCCGCTTGGGTTGCGGGCCTCGTTAAAGCCATCCGTGGTGACAACCAGCAACGCGCCTGGCCCAAAAGCAAGTGTATGATCCTCGCTCAGGCTCTCGATCAATACCCCAACTGGCACGCCGTCTGCTTCGATCAGCTGTGCGGTTCCGCCTGCGGGCCGATAGATCACGGGTGCGTGTCCAGCATTGGCATAGTGTAATACTTGGCTTCCTGGCTCATATTGGGCAACGAATACCGTCGCAAAGGCCTCAAGGAGCGTCAGATCGTCATACAGATCGCGGTTCGTACGGCTCAACACCGATGCAGGTGTTACTTGGGGCTGGAAGCGCATTGTGTTGCGGGTGATCGCATGGATCATGCCCATGATCAGTGCCGCCGACATTCCTTTACCAACCACATCGCCAAGCAGCAACATCAGCGGGAGGTTTGGTTCGGCAACAAAATCATAAAAATCACCGCCCACCCGTAGAGCTGGCAGCGACTCAGCGAACATGTCCAAATCCGCGATGTGTGGGCGTTCCTGCGGTAATAATTGCCGCTGGACTTTGCGGGCGATCTCCATCTCGGCCTGTTGTTTGGCCTGGGCCAGCGTTTCCTGGTAGAGCAGCGTGTGTTCAAGTTGAGTGGCGGCCTGCTCGGCAATTGCTCGTGCGAGCTTCAGAGCAGGTGCAGTAAATCCTCCAGCGTGATTGATCAACCCAAGTGATGCACTAATACCGCGCACACGAAATGGCAGGACGCACAGATTGTTAATTCCGGGCGGCAATGGCATATCTGTTGCATTCACAACAAGCTCGCGATCACTTGCCTGAGCATGCTGAATATACTCAAGCAACAAGCGCTCATTGGCAATATTAGCAGGGTACTGAACCATTGTTGGCGAGAGCACAAATACTGCACCTTCGGTCTTGAGCAGTCGAGCCGATTCACGCGCGAGCCGGCGCAGGGTCTCATTCACACCAAGATGGTCACGAGTGGCTTGGGTTAGATCGTACATTGCCAGTAACTGATCTTGCGTCTCGATCAGTTCAACGGTCATCTGTTGTAGCTCATCTTCGAGTTGCAGTACCTGCCCAAGGAGCTTGGCCTCGGCATCCAGCCGTCCGCGTACCGCTGTACCACAGATGCCTGTCAGCTGTAGTTCGCCAATGATCCTCGTTCCGATCTGAATTGGTACCGCCAGAGCAGATTCCATTGGCAGATCCCCTATCGGCCACGAGATGAGCGCACAACCAAAAACCATGCTGGTTTAGCATGGTTTTTGGTATGAATAAATTGGCTCCCCGACCAGGTCTCGAACCTGGAACCTACTGATTAACAGTCAGTCGCTCTACCATTGAGCTATCGGGGAATATGAATATCACCGCGAAATTATACACAGGAGCAGCCTCGCTGTCAAATAGGATTACCGCAAAGATACAAGCACTTATGTTCGGAAAAGGGTGGACAGAGGGGCGGTTTTGCGGTATACTATGCGGAGAAACACGAGTCGAAGTAACCCGGAGGAACCATGGAAATCGGCATTGTTCGGCCCCGCAGCATTAACGACGAGATGCGCACAGCATACCTCGATTATGCCATGAGCGTGATTGTGCAGCGGGCGCTGCCGGATGTGCGCGATGGCCTGAAGCCGGTGCAGCGGCGCATTATGTATGGCATGTGGGAAATGGGTGTTCGCCACAATACCGCCCATAAGAAATGTGCCCGTATCTGTGGCGATGTGCTTGGCAAAATGCATCCCCATGGCGATACAGCCGTCTACGATGCGCTTGCCCGCATGGCCCAATCCTGGTCGATGCGCTACATGCTTGTCGATGGGCAAGGGAATTTTGGCAGTGTCGACGGTGATCCGCCGGCCGCAATGCGCTATACTGAGGCACGGCTCACCGGGATTGCCGAGGAACTACTCTTCGACATCGACAAGGACACCGTCGATTTCCGCGATAACTTCGATGGTACCTATCGTGAACCAACGGTTCTGCCTGGTCGCTTGCCCAATCTGCTGTTGAATGGCGCATCTGGGATTGCCGTTGGTATGGCCACCAACATTCCGCCGCATAACCTTGGCGAAATCTGCGATGCGACGATGTATCTCATGGAAAATCCAGAAGCAACACTCGAAGAGTTGATCAAGATTGTTCCTGGCCCAGATTTCCCGACCGGCGGGTCAATTCTTGGTGTGGAAGGCATCAACAATGCCTATAGTACCGGTCGTGGCCATATTATCATCCGTGCCAAGGCCCATGTGGAAGAAGCGGCTCGCAGCGCCTTCTATATTGTTGTCACCGAATTGCCATACCAGGTCAATAAAGCCCGTTTGCAGGAGCGCATTGCCGAACTCGCCAAGGATCGCAAGATCGAGGGTATTCGCGATGTCCGCGATGAATCGGATCGCACTGGTATGCGGCTGGTGATTATTCTCAAGCAGGATGCACAGCCCAAAAAAGTGCTGAACGCCCTGTTTAAGCATACCCAGATGCAGCAGACATTTGGCGCAAACATGCTGGCGCTTGTCGATAATGGCCGCCAGCCACGCCTGCTGACGCTTAAGCGTATGTTGCAGGAATATATCGATTATCGCCGAATCGTCATTCGCCGCCGAACAGAATTTGAGCTGGAGAAGGCCCGCGCCCGCGCCCATATTCTGGAAGGTCTCAAGATTGCGCTCGATAATCTCGATGCTATTATCAGGACGATCCGCGAATCACGTTCGCGTGATTCGGCTCGCGTGAACCTGATTTCGAACTTTACATTAAGCGAACTTCAGGCCAATGCCATTCTGGAAATGCAGCTTGGTCGCCTTGCAGCCCTTGAACGTAAACGGATCGAGGATGAGTATACCGACGTGATCAAGCAGATCGCTGAGCTTGAGGATATCCTGGGCAACCCACGGCGGCTGATGCAACTCATTCACGATGATCTCACATACCTCAAGGGTAAATATAGCGATGGTCGCCGCACCAGAATTATCCCCGATGCCCATGGTGAAGTGAGCGATGAGGATCTCATCCCCGATGTGAAAGTATTTGTCACACTCACAGAGCGTGGCTATATTAAGCGCCAGGATCCGAGTTCCTATCGAACACAGCGGCGTGGCGGGCGTGGCATCAAGGGCATGGTTACTCGTGAACAGGATGTTGTGCGCCATATCCTGACGTGCAGCACCATGGATGATCTGCTGTTCTTTACCGATCGTGGGAAGGTCTATCAACTCAAGACTCACGAATTGCCTGATGCTGGCCGAACCGCCAAAGGCCTGCCGCTGGTTAATCTGATCTCGCTTGAGCCAGGCGAACAGGTGACATCGATCCTCTCCGTGCCAGATTTCAGTGATGCTGAATATCTTGTTATGGCGACGGTTCGTGGCCGGATCAAACGGACATTGCTCAAAGAATACAGCCAGGTTCGTTCGAATGGGCTGATCGCAATTGGCCTCGATGAGGGCGATTTGCTTGGCTGGGTGGCTGCATCACAGGGTAAGGAAGATATCCTGATGACCACGCTGCGTGGGCAGACGATCCGCTTCACACAGGAGCAGGTTCGGCCAATGGGTCGCCCCGCATCAGGTGTGATCGGCATCAACCTCGATGCTGGTGATCGATTGGTTGGCATGGATCTTGTACAGGATGGTGGGGCATTGCTAGTTGTCACCGCAAATGGCATGGGCAAACGCACGGCATTGGGCGAATACCCAACCAAGGGCCGCGCCACAGGCGGCGTCATCACCATAAAGCTCCGTGCAGGCGATGAAGTCGCGGTTGCCCAAGTCGTCTGGGATCGCTCGGTGCTGACGCTGATCAGTACGGGTGGCACACTCATGCGAACGCCAGCAGTTGGTATCTCACAATTGGGCCGTGCAACGCAGGGAGTTGCCGTCATGCATATCAGTGCTGGGGATCGCGTCGCATCGCTGAGTGTTGAGGAGCAGGACGATGAGGACGAGCGCAGCGCACAGATTCTACTTGCCATGGATGGCGGCGAGTAATCGCTGGTATTCCTTGACCAAGTGACATAGTGAGGGTGCATCGCAGCAATGAAGGCAATGCACCGTAACCGTAGGGGCGCCGCAGCAGCTTAGCATATGCGAGTACGTTTCAAGAGATAGGCTGCTGCGCCTACTACACCGATTAATCACCGCGTCACCGCTGAATCACGTGTTAGATGTCCATGCGGCAGGCCGTACACTGATGGATGAAAACAGCCTTCGGATTGCGTTTTCGGCTATCGGCTATCGGCTATTTTCGTGCTAGCGCTTCTTGAGCATCTCCAACCCTTCGCGCTCAAGGAGTCCAATAAATGTATCAATGTAGTCTGCATCCCATTGAGATCCACGTCCGCGGCGCAGTTCAGCAATCGCCTGCTCAAGCGGCATTGCCCGCCGATACGAGCGTTCCGAGGTCATGGCATCAAATGAATCGGCGATAGCCAGGATGCGAGCCTCTGGCGAAATCTCATCGCCATACAGCCTGCGCGGGTAGCCATGCCCATCAAAGCGTTCGTGATGATGTTCCACCATTGGGATCACTGGCCTCAGCGCTTGGATGTAACGCAGGATATCTGCACCAATCCGCGGATGGGTTTCCATAGCGGCCATTTCCTCTTCGGTCAGGCGGCCCGGTTTCAGTAGTACCTCATCGCGAACCCCAATTTTGCCAATATCGTGCAGCAGCGCTCCATAGCGAATCAGTTCAACGCGGGTGCTATCGAGCTTGAGATCCTCTGCTAACCGTACAGCATAGCGCATCACCGCTTCGGAATGCCCTCGTGTATATGGATCACGGGCATCAGTCACTGCCGCAAACGCCCGGATCGTTTGTAAATACTGTTCTTTTTGCTGGTGGTACAGGCGGCTGTTATCAAGTGATGCAGCAATTTGTGAGGCACAGATCGTCAGTAGTGTGCGCTCACGCTCCTCAAACCCTGGCCGATCACTGGCGCGGGTGAGGCGTAGTACTCCAACTGGCCGGTCACTCGTTCGCAATATCATTGAGAATAGATGCGATGGGGTTGGCTGGGTTGATTCAGATGCCAACTTCTGGTGGGCAACCAAAATCCGCTGCTCATCCGGGTTGCTTGTCAGAATGGTGCGTTGGCCAATTGGCGGAATGCCATCGGTGCTAATACAGGCCAGTAACTCAAGTTGCTCATCTTCGGGATGAAAGAGCGAGAGCGAGAGCGTTTTTGGTGAGAAGTGATGTGAAAGGAGAGCGACGATTGCACGAACCGCAACAGCCGTATCAAGTGTTCCCGTGAAGGCCTGGCTAATCTCATAGACAGCCACGATCTCGGAGAGGCGCTGTTTCTCGCGTTGGGCCCGCCGCCACTCAATCGCCCGGCGCACGGTTCGCTCAAGGTCATCAACGCTGACCGGCTTGGTTAGGTAATCAAAGGCACCCAGTTTGAGTGCTTCGCGGGCTGTCTCAACGGTTGCGTAGGCCGTAAAGACAATCACATCCAAGTCGATACTGCGTTGGCGAATATTATGCAGGAGTTCAATGCCACCCATGAGCGGCATTTGGAGATCGGTGATGACAAGATCAAACGATTGAGTATCAAGAATCGTCAGTGCGGCTCGGCCATGTTCAGCTGCGGCAACGCCATAGCCCTTCATGCGCAAAAGGCGCACACAAAAATCGCGAACGATTGGATCGTCCTCGACAACAAGCACATGTGCAACACCTACGGGGTTGCTAGGCGCTGCAGGAAGACGATCCATAGCAAAACTATCTCATTGATGTGGACAATAAATGTACCAAATGGTCAGCTCAATTGGTCAATCTGCTAATCGGCCAATCGACGGAACGAAGAACACATCCAATACCTATAGCTGTCTATATGAGTGAAGGGGCATTTGGATTTAGCTGTGCCGGTTCTGAAAGTAGACACGTACGCGACGCTCAAGCTCTTCAAAATCGAACGGCTTCGCAAGATAATCATTCGCCCCCGTCTTCATCGCCTGTTTCTGTGTGTCGGGTGTGCCAAACGCGGTGATCAGAATGACATGAATATGGGGATGATCGCGTTTGAGATGGCGAATAAGCTCCATGCCATCCATACGTGGCATGTTCATATCGGTGATCACCATATCGCAATGTTGATGGGCAAGTTGCTCAAGTGCAGCGACGCCATCTTCAGCCTCCAGCACCACATAGCCGCCATTGGAGAGCAGGAAGCGATAGAGACGCCGGGTGGCCGAATCATCTTCGACAATCAGGACGCTTGGCGCATTGGTTGGCGTGGACATAGATTGGCCTCCATCGAACAAACTCATGGTATGAATTCCTAAGCGAACCTTATGCCACGCCGATTTGGCGATAGCGCTCTTTCAACAGGGCGGCTGAATGCTGAAACCGCGAAAGCTCATCGTCGCCCAGCACAAGATGAAGAACCTCTTCGACACCATTTCGTCCAATGATCGAAGGCAGGCTGATCGAAATATCGCTGATACCCTGTTGGCCCGTCATCGGGCTGCTCACGGTTAGGACAGTGTGTTGATCACGAAGAACGGCTTCGATGATGGCCACCAATCCAAGCCCAATTGCATAGTATGTTGCCCGCTTGCGTTTGATGATCTCATAGGCTGCATCGCGGGCTTGTTCGAAAATTACCTGAAGCGCTTGTGCATCGTATCCCTGCCCGCCAACCCGCGCAAAATCATGCAGATTCACTCCAGCAATATTCGCAAGGCTCCACACCGGTAATGAGCTATCGCCATGCTCGCCAATAATATAGGCATGCACACTTCGCGGATCGACAGCATAGCGAGTAGCTAACAGATAGCGCAATCGTGCAGTATCGAGTATCGTGCCAGAACCAAACACGCGCCCATGTTGTACGCCTGCACAATCGGATGCGATATGTGCCAGAATATCGACTGGGTTGGTCGCCACGACAATCACCGCGTCGGGTGCTACAGCAATAATCTGTGGGACAATACTGCGAATAACGGTAGCATTGCGCTGCAATAGATCCAGGCGAGTTTCCCCAGGGCGTTGATTTGAGCCAGCGGTGATAACAACGATCTGAGCACCCGCGAGTTCTGTATAATCACCAGCAGTGATCCGGCATGGCTGCACGAAGGGTACGCCGTGGTTGAGATCCATTGCCTCACCCTCGGCCCGAGCGCTATCAGAGTCGATCAGTACAATCTCAGTAGCGACACCCCGTTGCATTAGGGCATAGGCACAAGACGTACCAACCATACCGGCCCCAACAATACCAACCTTCTTCCCAGACTCGCCCGGCTGATCAATCAAATTTCGTCTCCACCATACAACTACCGTAATGCCATTCTACCATAAAATGAACGAGCCTTCTGGCCTCTAATGGCTGAGAGGCGTACATATCGCCAATTGTAATCGTGGCGTAAGCTAATAGAAAATAAGGAAACATTGAATAATGCGCAGCTTGCTCGCTTGTTCTGCGAAAGGGATTTCGCGTCCAACTGTATGCCGGGTTGGGCGTATCGCATACGCCCAGGTGTGATAGATTTGCCCATCAGCAGAGCTTGGATGCAGTACTAACGATAGGCAGCTAGATCCCGTTCTTCAATAGTGGGCATGAAGCGTGACATTTCGACCATTTTGAAGATTTTCTGGTGGTGAGGGCTGAGGTTCATCGCAAAGAGTTTATGGCCAGCCTTGCGCGACATCACCACAAATTTGAGTAACGATGAGATTCCGGCAGAGTTAATGAAGGCCACATTTTCAAAATCCAGCACGGTAATAGGGCGCATGGCACTGCTCGTCGCAGCCGCTTCAATTGCTGCTGCAGAAATAGCATCGACACTATTGGTTGTAATATGCAGCACGGCTACTTCGCCAAATTCTTCACGTTGAATGACATCACTCATCATTCTGCTCCTTCCGATATAGTCGCAGCGTCAAGGTCGTTCCGCCCTGTGAGGAACTGACCTCGCAGTGGTCGACGAGTGCGCTGATCAAATACATTCCAAAGCCGCGGTGCATCCCACCCTCAAGATTTTGCTCTTCCACAATTCTGCGCGAAAAATCGACTGGCCCACTGCCATGTCCCTGGTCACGGATGCTGACTTCGAGCTTTTCGGCATCGAGTGCAAACACAACCTCAACCAGTTTGCTGCTTTCGAGCTGATTCCCGTGCTCGATTGCGTTATTCACCGCCTCGCTGACGGCCAGCTTCAGATCTTCGATACGCTCTTGGGTCAGGCCAATGGCTTGCCCAACTTCGTCGGCACTTGCCCGCACGACACGCTCGAAGAGCGGATTCGATGGAATGTTTACCAACACTCGTTCCATGTACAAACCTCACTCCGCCACGTAGCGCATCAGTTTCCGGTATCGATCATGGTTCCACTGCGGCGAGCCGCTCGTGCGCTCCGGCGTGATGCTTGTTGATCCTGATTGACGAGGTAATCGAAACGGCGTAGATAGGCCTTCCCAAGTGAGGCGTTTCCAATCTGAAGATAGGAAGCGCCAAGATAATAGAGTGCCTGGGTATGGCGCGGGTTGCGGCGCAGTACTCGTTCGAATAGTGGAATTGCCTGTGCCGGTTCCATCAACTCTTTGTAGCATAACCCAAGCATAAAGTTCGTCTCAACATCTTCTGACCATTCGCCAAGAACCTGAGTAAATTCCTTAGCAGCCAGATCGTAACGCCCACGGCGAATATACATGTAGCCAAGATCATAACGAAGTGAATGCGCTTTTGGTGCTAATTCTACTGCCTTGCGCCAGGCAGCCAGTGCCCAGCCCTCCTGCCCAAGTGTATTGTACATAAAGCCAAGCAAATAGTGGGCCTGTGGGTCGTGCGGAAGCAGTTGGACAGCTCGTTCGAATGCGCGGACGGCTGGCTGGTGTTTGCCCATATCGTAGAGCAGTTTGCCCATGTGAACAAACAACCGGCCATCGGTCGGATGCAGTTTGGCACACTCAAATACGACGTTATAGGCTTCTTTCAGCTTGTTCTGAAGTTTCCACAGAGCGCTCATCCGAATGCGCGCCTCAACATAATAGCTATCCTGGGGTGGGATCTGTGCATAGATCTCCATTGCCTGATCCAGACGGCGACCGCGTGCGAGGAGATTACCAAGTAGATAGCGCGCCGCATGCTCTTGAGGCCGCCACTGCAGCAGTGCCCGATAGATCCGCTCGGCCTCTTCAGCATAGCCCTGCTGTTTCAGATCATTGCTCAGCCGATAGTACCACTGCGCCACTTCCTCTTCCGAACGATGGACGAGATCATCCTTTTCGTCCAGATACTCGGGCGAGATGAATGTTGGTTCAACACGCAGCGCCTCGGTGAAGCAACGCTGTGCGAGTTCGTAGGCACCATGGCTCTGGTGCATCAAACCCATATAGTAGCGTGGTTCGGCGGCTTGTGGGCGCGCATTGCATGCCTGATCATAATGGATATAGGCTCGCCCTGCATCATCGAGGCGTTGGTAGGAACGCCCCAACGAAAAATGGGCTTCGTACAGGCGCGGGTTGTGTTCGAGGGCTTCCTTGAAGGCCGAGATCGCTCGCTCAATCTGGCCGCGAGCGGCAAACGCGACTCCAAGGTTATAATGGGCCTCCGCCAGATGCAGATCCGTCTGCACTGCTTCCAGATATTCGCGCAGCGCGCTTTCCCAATCCTCCTGAAAGGCCAGCGCATTACCGATATACAAGTAGATGATCGCCCGCTCGCGATCATAGATTTGGGCGCGTTCCTCACCATCAATATAGGCAGCGATCAGTGCTTGTTTGAAGTGCTCGATCGCATTGAGATAGTCGGCGCGCAGATATGCTCGAATGCCCTGACCAAATGCAGCACCCAAGCGGGTCCCTGCCATAAAACGTTCGCTCCCCGAGAACGTATCGAGATCGAGTGGCATAAAGCTAAGGGGCTCGTTAACGGTCATGGTTCGCTCCCGACTCTCCATCTTATTGGCGATATTCTTCCAGCGCCAGTCGTAGTTGTCCATGGAGTTCACGCGTCAGGCCACGCCCAAAGCGGGCCTGCGATTCACGGATGAGTTCTGGAAGCGCAATTGCCCAGATTTCAGCAGTTTCGCTATCGGCAGGTGCCGGGAGTGCCTCCCAGAGTTGCTCGGCGCGCTCCAGGCCAAGCACTTCCTCGGCCAGTTCGCGCAGTTCGACGCCAATCTGAACCAAGCGCCGACGAATAACAACTACCGTTACATCATCAGATTGGTAGCCCTCACTCCAGGCGCGCACTTCCTGTAATAGCACTGCCATCAGTGCCCGTGGCCGCAAGCGCTCGTTGCGTTGGAGCAACTGCTCCAGCCGCTCATATCCAAATAATTCTTCGGCCTGATTGGTTGCCTCAATAACGCCATCGGTATACAGCAACACGGTTTCCCCTGGCGCAATTGTGGCACCGATCTCATCATATTCGCTCTCGTGATCAACACCCAATGGCAAGCCCGAGATTTCAAGCTCGCCAACATGGCGATTGATCATGATCGGATAATTATGCCCAGCATTGGCGACACGCAGAATGCCACGCTTTGTATCGAGTGTGGCATATAACATCGTTATCATCCCCTGTGGAATCTCACGCAGCACCGAGCGATTCACCGCAGCTAATGTTGGTCCTGGCGCTTCATCACGGCGCGCCTCGTGTCGGAAAACCGTGCGCGCCACTGCCATGCGCAACGCTGCTGGCAGCCCTTTCCCCGAAACATCAGCGATCATGAGTCCATGCAGCCCGTTTTCGAGTGGCAAGAAATCATAGAGATCCCCACCAAGATCGCGAGCCGGCAGCGAGATGGCGCTCATCTCCCAACCAGGTAAGCGCGGCACTGCCTCCAACAACAGGCCCTGCTGGATATCGCGGGCCAGGCTGAGTTCTTGCTCGATCTCGGCCTGACGCTTGAGATCATCGGCCTGACGCTTCAGATCTTCAAGGCTCACAGCCGCAACCGTGGGAGGAATACTAGGTACCACAATCCGTCCACGCCGGAACCACGCAGTCCCCGTGTGCCCGATTAGTGTAGCGCGCTTCTGATGTTGATGCCGATGGTGATGTTGATTAATCATACTACTTAAGATAGTAAAAGGGTCGTACGATACCATGTACGCCCTTTCATTCGCTTATCCCATGTGCGAGGCGTCGGATCTGATTCTCGCACGTCTCACGCAACCATGCGACAGCCACACCATCGATCAGTATATCAGGCGGATGTTCGCGTAGCTTCCATAGTGCGCTACGATACTCGCGGCGGGCCTGTTCGGTTTGGCCAAGCTGCCGATGGGCAGTTGCGAGATGATATGAAATCAGTGCCGAATCTGGCCGCAGATAGCGTGCTCGATCAAGTTGTTGGATTGCCAGCCGCCACTGCTCTTGTCTGCTATAGACTATCCCAAGCAGCAGATAGGAATCATCGTTGAATGGATCAATATCGATGGCGCGTAGTGCCTCTGCCTCGGCCAATTCCAGCTCGCCGCGATCCGCGTGCGCCCGCGCCGCCAGGCTGATCGCCTGTGGTGCAGAAGCCGATTGCGGCGCGATATGGCGCAGTACATCAAGGGCTTCACTCAATTGGCCTGTATTGATCAAGCTCCGTGCCTGATCGAGAATTGCCTCATCGGTTGGCTGCTGCGGTGCAGTAACCTTGGGCTTGGGCCGCGTAGCCCTGGTTACTGGCGAGCTATTCTGTTCAGCCTTGCGCGATGGCGGTTTTATGATTTGCTTTGGTTCGGGTACTGGTGCTGTGTTCTCCGCCTCCTTATAGTAAACGTATGCACCAGAGATTTCTCGGGCACGAAAGCCATTGAATACATTCCAGAGTGTTTCGGAGAAGCCCAGGAACAGCAGCCCATCCGTTGGCAGGAGGTTATAGAACTGTTCGATCAACCGCCGGCGGGCCGCATCCTGAAAATAGATTGTCACATTCTGGCAGAAGATCGCATCAATATGGCGCAACTCTGCTGGAAATGGATCGAGCAGGTTCATTTGCTGAAAACGTACCAGCTGCCTTGCAGCAGCGCTAATGCTATAGCTCTCGCCGCGTGGCTCGAAATAGCGTGCGAGTAGCTCGGCGGACAGGTGTTGTAGGGTGCGTCCGCGATATATTCCAGCCTGAGCGCGCTGGAGCGCTGCTTCGCTTAGATCGGTGGCAATAATCTCAATTGGGCGCGGCGGGGATGGGCCAAGCGACTCAAGCGCAGTGATTGCGATCGAGTAGGCTTCTTCGCCACTTGCACACCCAGCACTCCAGATCCGGATTGGCCGAGTTCCAATTTTCCTTCGATGTATCTCTGGTAGCAACACATCCTGCAACGCACGCAGATGTGGCCGGTTACGAAAGAAAAACGTTTCATGGTTCAGAATGAGCTCGATCAATCGCTGAAGTTCGTTCTGGCCATGCGGCCCGTGCAGTAGTTCCAGATAGTGATCCAGCGTTGTTCCGAGGGTCGCCAGGCGTTGGTTCAGGCCATTGCTCAGGATGCGCCGTTGGCCTGGATCGAGAAAAACGCCGCCATAGCTGGCCAGCCTATCGCGAAACCATTCAAACTGAGCTTGCGTCAGAATATCCCTTGAATGTGTCCGCGACTGTTCGTCGGGTGCGATCTGCACATCTCTCATCGCGAACCCCCTGATGCACGTACAGCAGTGCCAACCCTGTGGCGCACCAGATCAACAAGCCGTACTGCAATATGAGTTGGCGGGAGTACTTCATCCACAGCAACAAGCTGCATTGCGGCCTTGGGCATGCCAAAAATCGCACAACTCTGCTCATCCTGTGCAATGGTGTGGCCACCACAGCGCCGGATTGCCAGCAGCCCAAAGGCACCATCACGTCCCATGCCCGTCAGCAATACGCCGATTGCATCGGCTGCGAATATTTCGGCAGCTGCTTGCATGGCAATATCAATGGATGGCCGCTGAATCAGAAGCGGCGATTTCGTCAGATGGATCGTTCGTTCGTTTGTGATCATGATATCGCGCTGATCCGGCGCTACCAGAACGATTCCCGGGCGGATCGGCAGCCCTTCTGTGGCTAGCACAACCGGCAGCGCGCTAGCACCCTGTAGCCATTCAACCATTCCGGTGCTAAACCCTTCGGCAATATGCTGAACAATCAGGACGGCTGCTGGCAGATCGGCTGGCAGATCCGTCAGAATGCGATGAATGACACGCGGCCCACCAGTGCTGGCACCCATCACAATCAGTGGAAATTGGGTTGGCTTGGCAATAGATTGCCGCACGACGGCAAATTCATCCGGTATTGGGCGCAGCCTGTTTTCTGGCTCGATCACAACTGGCTGATTTGGTGCGATATGGGCCTGCCTCCCGGCCTCGTTCAGCCGCCGCCGCCCCCGCAAATGTGTGACAACCTTGACTCGTGATAGGATCTTGATCCGCCGAATAAGATCACGGGTGGCTCGCTCGATCAGCGCTGGATGACTGCCAGATGGCTTTTCGACGACTTCCAACGCACCAGCTCCAAGCATTTTGAAGGTGATATCAACCTCGCCGCTTGTCAGCGATCCCGTGAGCACCAGGATCGGCGTTGGGCAGTATGCCATCAGATGTTCGGTTGTGGCCAGCCCATCCAGGCCAGGCATCAGAACATCCATTGTCACAAGATCGGGGCGCAGCGATTCCACAACCCGAATTCCTTCATGGCCATCACGAGCCTCGCCAACAACCTTGATGGTGGGATCATGGGCAAGCATTGTGGTGAGCATGCGCCGCATCAGAGCTGAATCATCAATAATCACAACACGAATAGGATTATTCATAGAACGCTCGCGACATGGGCAGAGCAGTCATGATTAATCCATTTCGAGAATAAGCTTCACCCGATTTGGTAAGTTCAGTAGATCGAGATCCTTGTTGAGATAATCATCAACACCTGCCTCGAATGCAGCACCCTTATCATCACTTGAGGTTAACATAATAATGCGTAGATCGTCAAGCTCTGGGTCATTGCGGAGCCGACGACAGACCTCATAGCCATCGATTCCGGGCATATGCAGATCGAGTACAAGCAGATCAGGCACTTCCTGTTCAATCTGCAGCAGGGCTTCTTCACCGCTATGAGCGAGGCGCACCTGATATTGATACATCTCAAGGCGCATTTTGACAATATCCGTGACGAGGCGGCTATCATCGACGACCAGAATCTTGGCTGGCATGGCGACATCCTTTAGTCATGACCGCAAAGCGGAGCGACAATCGTGAACCGACAACAGGGCCAACCCAGGTGCTCGGCCTGTTCAGGGTTCAATTAGCCGCCAAGCAACTGGCGGATCGTATCAATCAGGTTGCTCTGGTTGAACTGGCTTTTCACAATATAGGCCTGTGCGCCGGCTTCTAGCCCTCGGCGGCGGTGGGTTTCGGAAGCGAGGCTCGTGATGATAACGACTGGGAGATCAGTTTTGTTCAGATCAGTGCGGATACTTTGGGTGAGCTGAAATCCATCCAGGCGTGGCATCTCCACATCAGTAACCACTAAATCGTAGGGATCTGCGCGTAGTTTGTCAAGAGCATCTATGCCATCAACAGCTGTTGCAACATCGTAACCAGCCGAACTGAGAATGCTGCGGATCAGTTCGCGGGTTGCAAATGAATCATCGGCAACCAGCAGGCGTTGGCGGCGCTGGATTACATCGGCTTGTGATGGAGCCGCCAACGCCATCCCGCGCGTCATCTGGGCGATTGTCAGTGGGTTGAGTAGCAGGATCAGCCGCCCATCGCCAAGCTGAAACCCACCACTATAGCGTCGTTGGCGCTCCATCAGCGGGCCAAGTGGTTTGATCACAACTTCGCGCTCATCGAGCAGCCGATCCACCAACATGGCGATTGGTCGCGTTGCCGTGCCGATCAGCAGTGCCGGTGTTCGGGAAGCATGGACATGGCGGGCATGAGCGACGCCAAGGAGTTCGTCCAGCCGCAGGAGTGGCGTCAATCCCTCTGGGCGCGGCAACATCGCCCGACCTTCGATCGTCCGAACGCGCTCTGGCCGTACCCAGACGACACCATGGCAGCCAGAGGCTGGTAGGCCGAATAATTGATCACCAACTTCGGCCAACAGCACACGGGTGGTCACAAGCGAGAGTGGCAGGTTCAGGGTGATCGTTGATCCCTTGCCAAGCTGCGATTCGATCTGAACCTGGCCGCCGAGTTCAATCATATTGGTGCGAACGACATCCATCCCAACGCCGCGCCCAGAAACATCGGTGATCATGCGGGCGGTACTGAACCCTGGCATGAACACTAACTCAATCGCTTCCTGGTTGGTCAGCACGCCAACAGCCTCACTACTCAGCAGGCCTTTTCGGATTGCTGCCGCGCGGGCTTGTTGTGGATCGATGCCGCGCCCATCATCGCGAACTATAATCTGGGCGAAGGTGCCTAACGCCTGTGCTGTTATCGTCACGGTGCCCTGGCGTGGCTTTCCGGCGCGCTCCCGCTGATCTGGTGGCTCAATTCCGTGATCGATGGCATTGCGGAGCAGGTGCGTGAGTGGATCACTGAGTGCCTCAATTGCCTTCCGGTCTAACTCAGTTGCCTCGCCATGCAATTCCAGTGCGACCTCACGACCAAGCTCATGGGCGAGCTCACGAACGGCGCGTGGCAGATTGCTGAATAGTGTACCGATCTGTAACAGCCGTGCGGCCATCACTTCCTGTTCCAGATCCTCAACGATCTGTGTTGACTGGTTGGCATACTGGCGGAAGCGTTCCAGCACTCCGTGTGTTAGCGTATTCGCCTGCTTGCCGGTTGTGAGTGCATCATTGAGGTAGCGGTCGATCACCTCGCGCTGTGTTGCCGAAAAGCGCATGCGGCTCAGTTCACGTTCGAGCGAGATGAGCGAACGGCTCTGCTGGTTGATCAGGTGCGTCAGTTCAGCTAGATTCTGCAAATGTGCAGCATCTGTCTGATCGCCGATTTTGAGTTCACCAGCCAGGTTCAACAGCCGATCCAGCCGATCCACCCGCACTCGAATCGTTTGCCGAACAGCGGCTCGATTGGTGCGTGCTGTATTGAAGGGCATGGGTTCGACTGGTGCAGCCGGGCTAGCATTCGCCTCCTGGGTCTGAATAATTGCTGCTGGCTGTTCCGCTGATTCGTCATCTGCCTGTGGTTTGTTCTCCTGCTCTGGATTTGTTGGATTAAGATTGCGGCCAAGCGAACGCGCCAGTGCATCAGCATCAATTGTGATCGGTACACCATCAACGACATTATTCACCAGAGCCATAATCGCATCGCCACCGCGCAACAGATCATTGGTGAGCGTGCGGGTGAGTGTTCGCTGGCCTTCGCGTATAGCACCAAGAATGTATTCACATGTATGGGCAATGCGGCTGATTGGTTCCAGCCCAAGCAGCCGTGCGGAGCCTTTGATCGTATGCATCGCCCGGAAGACTGCATCAATCGTTGATTTGCGCTGCTCCCCTTCCAGGCCAGCCTCAAGAGCAACCAGCCCATCGTTGAGGGCGCGCAAATTCTCGACAGTCTCGTCGCGGAACTGAATATAGAAGGTCGTCAGATCCATGTGTTAACGCCGTTGTCCAGAATCGGTAGCCGAGAGGCCATGCAACCGATTGGCGATTGCCGTCAGGCGTTGGGCTGAATCCTGTACTTGGCGAGCACCAGCAGCGGTACGGCGGGCAACATCGGCGATCTCGCGCATCGTCTCGACGACCTGTTCGCTGGCGCTTTGCTGTTGGGCCGTTGCGAGGCTGATCTCCGATCCGCTCTGGGCGGTTCGCTCGGCGACCATTACAATCTCATTCATCACTTCGCCAGCGCTATGGGCCAGCTCAACGCCACGCTCAACTTCCTTGCCACCTTCTTCTGCTGCCAGAACCGCCGAATTGGTTGCCTTCTGGATTTCGGCGATCACGCCCTTGACCTCTTTGGCGGCGGCCAGGGCGCGATTAGCCAGGCTCTTCACTTCTGCTGCGACAACAGCGAAACGGCGGCCATGTTCACCAGCACCAGCCGCTTCGATGGCAGCATTCAGCGCCAGCAGATGTGTTTCATCGGAGAGGTCGTTGATCAGATCAATAATCTCGCCAATCTGCTGCGAGCGCTCACCCAAATTGAGCACCCGCGCCGAAACATCCTGCATGCGCGAGCGAATCCGATCCATCGCCTGGATGCTCCGGTCAACGGCATCCTGGCCTTCACTCAGGTTTTCCAGTGTGCGCTGTGATGCCTCGGCAACCTGTTCGGCTGCTAAGGCGATCTGGCGAGCTGTCGAACCAAGTTCCTCGATTGTCGTGCTAACCTCTGAAACGGCGCTGGCCTGTTGGGTTGCGCCACCGGCCTGTTCGTGGGAAGAACTCAACAATTCGCTGGCCGATTGGGCCAGATCGCTGCCGAGTTCAACCTGCTGAATATTCTTCTCCATCAGCCGCTGGTTGGTGCGGAACAGTTCTTCGGCCTGTGCTTCACGTTGAGCGACAAATCGGGCCGTGCTGCTCGACCAGATCAGCGCCAGATAGCCAATCAGGCCAGTCGAAGCAACCAGAAAGATAGCGAATGAGATCAGGCGTATAGTTCCATTGGTGATATTCAGGGGCACAATCAACCCGGAAGCCTCGCCGATCGCGGCAATTAAATAGAAGATAATCCCTAGTATGAACAGCCGCACAACATCGCCGGATCGGCCAAACATGCCTGCTGCAACAATCGGGAAGGAATAGCCGATAATGGCTGGCCCGGTGATCCCGCCTGCCATATAGTTGAGGGCTGCCACAAACACCAGCGTTCCATACAGAAAGACGCTGGTTGCCAGTTCGTTGCTGCCCATACGAACAGCCATTGCCGTTGCACCAGCGATGATAACCACAATCAGAATAATGGGGATGGTTGTGGCAACCAGGCTGCTTGGCATGATGCCGATCAGTGACAGAATGGCAAACAGAATCGCTCCGATTGTGACAGCCCCGGCGAATGCGAGTGCAAGGCGTACAAGCAACCGCGCGCGATCTGTCTCGCTGCCTTGTAGATCGGCTGCCAGCCCCAAGAACCGTGAGCTACGAACGAATTGCCGCATAATAACGGTTGCTCCTATCGGGTGGCCACAGGCCGCTGTGCCATGCTGCTGCGCGCAACTGCCCGCAGATCGAGAAGGATTATCAGTTGATCATCGAAATCTAACACGCCAATCGCCCAGATATCGCGTAGGCAGCCAGAAATGAGCGTTGGTAGCGGACGGATCGTTGCCTGTTCGATTGATTGTTCTACACGTTCGACAAGAAATACAATTGGGCGGCGGCGCAGTGGAACTACCAGCCCGTGTTTGCGCCCGGGTGCTGATCGATCTGCGGGATCGAGAAGCGCACCAAGATCGATAGGAATCGCAGGGCGTTCTGCTGTGCTCAGTGATGCAAGATCCTGATCCGTTGCAACAACCTGCATTGATGTGAGATCATCACGCCGGATGGCATAGCGCCGAGTTGCAGTACTTATCAGCACAATCATTGCGACCTCACGACCACTCGCGCAGGCTATTTATGAGTTCGCCAAGATCAAGCAGCGCCATTGGTTCACCATCAATCTGAACGATGCCGCTCAAGAATCGGGCGCGAGCGGGATCGAGTGCTGCTGGCACAAGTTCGATCTGATCGCCAGGAATTGATGCAAGATCGAGAACAGCATCGACGAGCAATGCCATATCGATCTCCTGGTGCGAGACGATCACCAGCCGTGATGCGCGGGTGACATCGGCCAGCCCAAGATCGAGGGTGAGCCGCAGATCGACCACCGCCAGAATCGTGCCGCGCTGGCTAATAATGCCTGGCAGGCTACGCGGTGCGCCTGGAACCGGTGTAATGGTTCGATATCGTGCAACCTCACGCACACTCGATGATGGAATGGCATACAATTCGTGCTCAACTCGAATCAGCAGAACATCCAGAGCATTCGTGCCATGGATGCTAGTTGTACTATTTGTGCCATTCAAGGATGGCCGCTCATGAGCATGGACGCCGTCTGCCGATGTCATCGTGAACCTCTTGCCATACTACCGAAGCAATCATCGGATGGCATGCCCCGGCGCGCAGTTAGAACTACACCACCGGGGCAATCATGTCGAGAATACTATGGAATGCCGGGGATGGTCAAGACCATACAGTGAGCGGTTCGGGCAAGGTTTTGTTGCGGTACGCATTCAGCGGGAGATCCTGACAGCCGCCAACAACAGCGGTATAATGCGCCGACGAGACAGAGTATGCAGGAGTCAGAATAGCCACAGTAGAGACGCTGCGGTGAAGCGTCTGGCCGCCCTCACCTCCGGCCGGCGGCGCAGCCGGGTGAGGGAATGGTTCCCGCGAAAAACGAACCAATCATAATTCAGCTATATGATGGCAATAACAGGATCATCTATGCGGCGTTCAAAACTTCGATCTCGCACCCTTGCTCGCACGCTTGCCGCTCCAAAGCTGTTGCTTGGCCGTGATTTTCTTGTTGCGCTGTTGTTGCTGATTATTGGTGGGGCACTGCCCTGCGCAACAACACTGACTGATCCACGGGTGGCGGCGATCCGACGTATTGCAGTTGCGAATGCTCGTGTAGATCAGCCCGGCATTGGAGTTGTTCCTTCATCATCTGGCGAGCTGCCGCTCGGAGCGACGGTGACGCTAGCGCCTGAAACGGTGCTGGCCAGTATAGATCAACCTAGCACTCCAATTGCTCCTGCTCCTGTGGGACTATTGCCAACACTCATTCCGATTGTGCCGACAGCAGTGCTGTCTGGTTCATCTGCGCCGATACAACCTGTGCCAGGATCGGCACCGCCAAGTGTGCAGAATGGCCCTATCGATTCATCTGTGGTGATAGCGCCGATTATACTGATGTATCACTATATTCGAACTGTTGATCCATCGATTGATCCACTCGGCTATGAGCTTTCGGTGACGCCAGAGCTGTTCGAGCAACATATGGCCTGGCTGGCAAGCAATGGCTATACGGGTATTCGGGCCGATATGCTGCTGCGCTGTGTTCGCCACGAACTCGCATGCCCACCAAAGCCAATTGGCATCACATTCGATGATGGCTATGCCGATGCCTATAGTGCGGCACTGCCCATCCTGCAACGCTATGGGTTTACCGCAACCTTCTATATTGTCAATAGTTTCGTTGGGCAGCCACCATACATGAACTGGGATCAACTGGCCGTGCTGCGTGATACTGGTATGGAAATTGGCTCACACACGCTTGATCATTTCATGCTGACACGCCTTGATCTGCCTGAGATGGTTCGGCAGATCACCCAATCGAAGCAGGATCTTGAGCGAGCGCTTGGTGTGAATATTGTAAGTTTCTGCTACCCAGTTGGCGATTACGATGCTACGGTTGTCGAGCAGGTGCGAGCAGCCAGTTTCGCCTTTGCGGTCACAACCCGCTGGGATAATAATTATAGTGATCCAATGACGCTGCCGAGGCGGCGGGTGGCCGGTGGAACAAGTGTGGAAAGTTTTGGTTGGATCATTACAGAGGGCGGCTGAGAAGCAAGGATTCAGGAGTCGGAAGTCTGAATTCTGATATGGATGGTGATCGTGCGAACGGAAAGCGGGGGGTTGGGGCACAGCCCCGAGAAAACTCCCTTCCTCTTTTTTACATATGCAGTAGAATTACTATAAGAAAGGATTACCTCATGTCGCTTGATGGAATGGTTGCACTGGTTACTGGCGGCGGGACGGGCGTTGGGGCTGCAATCGCGCAGGTTCTGGCCAATGCTGGAGCGCAGGTGATGGTGGTTGGCCGACGGGAGGAACCACTGCGCGAGGTGTCCGCTTCGATCATGCAGGGCCCGCTTGTTCGCTGGCAGGTTGCCGATGTGACAGATCGGGATCAAGTTGGGCTGCTGATCGAGCGGGTTGAGGCGGCCTGTGGCCCTGTCGATATTCTGGTGAATAATGCTGGTGCAAATATCGTTGCCCGCAAACTGGCCGATCTGGATCCAGCCGATTGGGATGCGCTGGTTGCCGTCAATGCAACAGGCCCATTTAATCTGGTGCATGCACTGCTGCCATCGATGCGTCATCGTGGCAATGGGTTGATCATCAATATCTCCTCGATTGCAGGGATTCGCCCAAGTGCCCTTGCTGGTGCTGCCTATAATGCTTCCAAACATGCGCTTTCGGCACTCAATGCATCGATCAATCTTGAAGAATCCGCCAATGGCATTCGGGCGACACTGCTTGCGCCAGGGGAAACGAATACGCCATTGCTGGATCGAAGGCCAGTGAAGGTGAGTGATGAGGCCCGTGCGCGTATTCTGCAGCCAGAAGATATTGCTGCTGCCGTTCTGTTCATTGCCATGCTGCCGCCACGTGCGTGCGTCCCAGAATTGGTGATCACACCAACGATCTACCCATTTGCCTGATCAGTGATTACCAAATACAGGTGATAAGCCAAGCACCGAATCCAGAATGCTACTATAATGGCATTCTTACCCGCATTGTTGAGCGTTAGGTGAACTATGCGAAAAGTTGGTGCGTTTACATTCGTTCTCCATAGCCACATCCCCTACTGTCGGCAGGCTGGCCGTTGGCCGCATGGTGAGGAGTGGCTGCACGAGGCCGCTGCCGAAACGTACATTCCACTACTTAACGCATTGTATGATCTTGTTGAAGAGGGGTTGGTTCCAAAACTGACGATTGGTATTACTCCGATTTTAGCTGAGCAACTCGCCGATGCGGAGATTATCCAGCATTTCCAGGAATATCTGCTGGAGAAGATCGCCGCCGCCGATAAAGATATTGCGCGGCTGGAAGCGGTTGCTGAAGTTGCCGCCGCCCCTGATGCGGCACCTGATCAGGCCGTAGCGCTTGCGGATGCTGCCGCTGCCACTATTGAAGCCGAACGTGTTGCAACGCTGGATCTGCCGGTTGCTCAACGAACTGCAGAAGCTGTTGAAGAATTGACCGAGCGCGAGGAGCAGGATATTGCTGCTCTGGTGAAGCCAATTGCTGGCGACCGGCCCCTGGATGAGGCGGAAGAAACTGAGACAATCGACGAAGCAGATGCTGATGACGAGTCGCCCATTCCTTCCGAATCGGCAGCAAAGGATCTTCCCGATCCGCATCGATTGTTCCTAGCCCGCTGGTATCGCGATTGGTATGCCGCTACATTGCGTTCGTTTAGCGAACGCTTCGGGCACGATATTATTGGTGCCTTTCGCAAGCTCCAGGATGTTGGCGCGATCGAGATCATCACAAGCATGGCAACCCATTGCTACACGCCATTGCTGGCCCGCGATTCGACGATCTATGCGCAGCTTGCCACAGGCATCGATTCATATGAGCGCCATTTCGGTCGCCGCCCACGGGCGATCTGGCTGCCGGAATGCGCCTATCGCCCGGCATTTATTGAAGAGCGCAGTGGCATGCAGAAGCCAGGCGTCGAGGAATTTTTGGCGGCCCAGGGCATTGGCTGCTTCTTCTCCGAAACACATCTGGTTGAGGGCGGGCGTCCAGTTGGCAAAGCAACCGATGATGCAGTCGGGCCATATGCAGCTATTCGCCGCAAATATGTTGCACCTGCCGAAGATTTTGTTGAACCAAGCTCGCGCACAACCTACCAACCCTATACTGTTGCTAGTGCGCCAGTTGCGGTGATTGGTCGTAATGATCGCACCGGCAGCCAGGTTTGGTCGGGGGCGCATGGCTACCCTGGCGATCCAAACTACCGTGAGTTCCATAAGAAGGATAGCTTCAGTGGCTTGCAATACTGGCGTGTCACCGGGCCGGGCGTCGATCTTGGTGAGAAGGATTATTGGCACCCAGATTGGGCCGAGGAACGGGTGGCCAGCCATGCGGCGCATTTTGTTGGCCTGGTGGAAGAATTGCTCACCGATTATGAGACTGCTACGGGCAGCCATGGGCTGATCGCATCGAACTACGATACCGAGTTGTTTGGCCATTGGTGGTATGAGGGCATCGCCTGGTTGAAGGGTGTGCTGCGTGGTTTGGCTCAGAGCGAGGTGGTTGATCTGACCACTGCCAGTGAGTATCTGGCTGCTCACCCGCCGACAGTTGCGATGATGTTGCCAGAGGGATCGTGGGGTTCTGGTGGAACCCACTATACCTGGCAGAATGCCGATAATGAATGGGTTTGGCCGCTCATCCATGGTGCCGAGCGCACGATGGAGCGCCTGGTTGCCGAATTCCCGCGTGCTGGTGAGAATATCGCCTTTGTGCTGGCCCAGTGTGCCCGTGAGTTAGTATTGCTTCAATCGAGCGATTGGCCATTTCTGATTGCTACCGGCCAGGCGCGCGAGTATAGCGAGGGGCGGTTTGCCGAGCATCTGGCCCGTTTCCAACGGCTTGTTGCTGCGCTAGAGGGCCGCAATCTGATCGAGGCGCGTTCTTTGGCAGAACAGTATAACGCGCTCGATAATCCATTCCCGATGATCGATTATCGGTTGTTTGCAGAACGTGAGGGCCGGGCGACGTAGAATCAGGAGTCAGGAGTCAGAAGCACCGTCCCTGGTAAAGATGCCCTGGTGGAGCGTCTGGCAAAGCATCGGGTATCTGGCAAAGCATTGGGCATCCGGTACACGATCTGGGTTTCTATGAAAGTACTTATTCTTGGGAATGATGGCCGCGCCCATGTGATGACATGGAAACTGCTGAATAGTTCCTTGGTTCAGGAGGTCGTTTGTGCGCCAGGAAATGGCGGAACGGCTCAATTGGCGTTACACGCCGATCTTGATCAACAGGATTCAATCGGGATTGCCCGTTGGTGTTTCGATGAACAGTTTGATCTTGTGTTCCCAACCAATAGCACATCGCTTCAGGCTGGCCTCGTTGATGAAACGCTATCGCTTCAGGTAGGTGTGTGTGGGCCGCCACAGCGAACGGTTGCGCTTGAGCAAAGTCGCTGCCAGGCCAAGGAGTTTATGCTACGCCACCGCATCCCAACCGCGCCTGGCCGGCCATTCAATGATCTCACAACAGCCGAGAAATTCCTGGCATCGCAGCCGCTGCCGGTAATGATCAAGGCCGATCACTCATCCGGCGGAGAACAGGTGTATATTGATCGCTATGCGGCGCTGGAAGGATTGCGAACCCTGTTTGCCGCACGCCCACTCGATTCCAACCAGAGCGGGGTGGTGATCGAGGCGTTTCTGCCGGGAGCACGGGTGGCGCTTTCGGCGTTTACCGATGGGCGGACTGCGGTGCCGCTGTTGCCGGTGCGATTATATGATCGGGCTGAACCAAGCGATACCGCGCCAATTGCTGTTGGTGTTGGTGCCCACACAAGCAGTTCGAATTTTTCGCGCCAGTTGGCGGAATATCTGCAGCGCAAGTTTCTACAGCCATTTGTGGATGGCCTGGCACACGATGGGCTGCCCAGTTGGGGCATTTTGGGTATCGATTGTATCATTGCTCCCGATGGGCCGCGTGCAATCGGGTTGCGCTATGCGCTGCGCGAGGGTGAGGCTCAGGTTGTGCTGCCGCGCCTTGAGGATGATCTGATGCCCTGGATCCAGGCTATGTTTACCCAACGGCTGCATGAGCGCCCGCCACCGGTATGGAGCCCGACCCCCAATGTCGGGTTGGGATTGTTTGCTCGGGGCTACCCGATCTCATTTGCCTATGGTGGCTTTGTCCAGGGGCTTGAAGATCTTGATGAAGGAGTGTTGGCCTTTCATAGTTCAACGGCCCATCCTGGTGCGGTGTTAACCTACACACCCCAACAGAATCGGGCCAACCTGAACCAGACGCTTGGGCGCTTGTTTGGGATGACGGGCCTTTCGACTGGTGGGTTGCATTCGACTGGCGGTTTGGTGCTGACGATTGTGGCCCAGGGTGCGACGCTGGCCGGGGCGCGTGGGCGGGCGCTTGTGAATGCCGAGCGAGTTCAGTTCGCCGGGCGAGCGTTCCGCGATGATATTGGTGCGAAGGAATTTGCCTAAACTCATCGCACAATGAAACCTGCAGGGACGCGATACATCGCGTCCGTACGCAGTCAGGTGTATGGCGAGATGATTGTGAGGAAGATCTGTTGGATTGGCCAGATACAGTAGACATGGTAATCGATGGGATCGCCCAGGGTGGCGAGGGTGTTGGGCGCTGGGATGAGCGGGTTGTGTTTGCTGGTGGTGGGTTGCCAGGCGAGCATGTTCGGGTTGTGCTGCGTGAACGGCGGGTCAATTATGCTCGCGGCGATGTTGTCGATATTCTGAATGCATCGCCGGATCGCATTCCGCCACGCGATCCCTATGCCGGCCATATGCCCTGGCAGCATATCGCGTATGATGCGCAACTGCGCTACAAACGCCAGATACTGATTGAACAGCTTGCCAAGATTGCGGGATTACGCGATATTCCAGTCGATCAAACATTGGCGGTTTCGGCACCCTGGGGCTATCGAACTACTGCCCGGCTGCATAGCGATGGGCTGATCGTCGGCTACCATGTGGCATCATCGAATGCCATTCAGCCAGCAACGATCGATCCGCTGCTCTACCCAGCGCTCAATAATGCACTGGCCGCGTTGCCTGGTGCCCTGGCGATTGAACCGGTGCATGAGTTGTTTGAAGTGTTATTGCGCGTGAGCGAAACTGATGGCTACACGCTGGCAGGGCTTGATGGCCGTGATGATCTGCGGCTGACGGCAGCCCGCTGGCGGGCACGCTGCCAAGCACTGGCGGGTGTGCTGGTTGGCCCACAGCTATCAATTGCGATGGGTGCTGATCGGCTGACTGAAGATCTCGATGGGATTACATTTCTGCTGCGCCCAACAACCTTCTTTCAGGTCAATCTTGCGGCGGCTAGGGCATTGCTCGGCCTGGTTCAGGAGGGTTTGGCACTACAGGGAACCGAGCGATTGCTCGATCTGTTCTGTGGTGCAGGAGCCTTTGCGTTGCCACTGGCGGCCCGCGCAGCAAGCGTGATCGGGGTCGAAGCTGGTGGTGGTGCGGTTGAGGATGCGATTGCGGCTGCCGAGCTGAATGGCATCACCAATGTCGAATTCTGGGCTGGTCATGTCGAGCAGGCATTGGCCGAAGTCGAGGATCGCGTCGATGCAGTAGTCCTCGATCCACCACGGCGCGGCTGCCATCCATCGGCACTCGATGAGTTATTGCGATTGCAGCCACGGCGTATCGTGTATGTCTCGTGCCAACCAGCGACATTAGCCCGTGATCTGCGGGTACTGGTTGAGGGGGGCTATGCCGTTTTGCGGGTCACGCCAGTCGATCTGTTCCCGCAAACACCGCATATTGAGAGTGTGACGGTGCTTGAGTATCGGGGAATCTAAGAAATGTGTACGGACGCGATAGATCGCGTCCGTACGAGATCGGCGGGATGTTTCTTATGGATTCGCCTCCACCAACGGCAGCTTGAAATGCATGATCCGGCTATTGCCGCGATCAACGACGAACAGCGTGCCATCTGGCGCAAATGCCAGGCCACTCGGTAGCTTGAGCGAGGCAAAATCACTACCTGCCCCACCCCAGCGCAATAATTCCTGGCCGGCTGCATCGGTCAGCAGCATGGTATTCGTACCCGGAATGCTGATCGCTACTTGCCCATTGCTTACGGCAATGAATGGATCATCATAGGTCTGTGGGAGCCAACCAGCAACACGCCAGGTTGCGATTGGATCTGGTTTTGCCTGCCCCTGTTCATCGCGGGCAAAGGCCTGTACACGGCCATTCCAGGTATCGGCAACATACACATTATTGTCGTCCACTGCAACGCCAATTGGTTCGCTGAACTGGCCAGCCGCCGAACCGAATGCGCCCCATTGGTAGCGGTAGTTGCCCTCGCTATCGGTGACGACGATCCGTTTGTTGCCTGTATCGGCAAGGTATACATTACCCTGGCTATCGACGGCGATGCCACGCGGGCCGAAGAATCCAAGCGGTTGGGCCTGGTTCTCTGCGGCACTGCCATCGGTTGGGCTAGCTCGCCGCCCGCCACCAAAATCTTGCTTGCCTGCGCCCCAGCTCTTCAGAAATTTTCCACTTGAGTCGAATTTGACCACCCGCGCATTCCAGGTGTCGGCGACATACAGATTGCCATTGCTATCGACAGCCACACCACGCGGCTCAAAGAATTGCCCATTGCCACTGCCAAATGCACCAATCGTCCGAATCGGTTTGCCATCGGAACTCAGAACTTCGATCCGATGATTGAGCGTATCGGCAATATACAGGTTGCCCTGGCTATCGACAGCTGCTGCACTGGCACCATTAAACTGGCCAGCAGCCTGGCCCTGGCTGCCAAAACTCTGCTGTGCAACCAATTTGAGTGGGCCACTCGCAGTAACGCCGCCATTGGTTCCACCAACCGGCGCAAGATCACGGCGCACCCACACTTCCATCTCACGGCCATCGAGGCGCAATGGCTCGGGCAGTTCTCGGTACAGCAGATACTTCCAGGTATTGCCCCAGTGTGAACCATCCAATGGCCACAGCAATGGCGCGAAGATATTGTGAATCTTGGTGACATCAATATTTGGGCAATCCTTGAAGGCATCGGCAACCATCGCGGTGCTATAGTAGAAGCGCTTATATCCCGGTGAATCGGGATCGCATTTGTAGCCCTCTGGAAACCACCAGTTCAACTTCGAGTCATAGCGCTTCACATAATTCGCATCGAGTGCCGAACGGGCAGTTTCGTTGAGCGTGCCCTTCGAGACCAGTACCACCGGTACCAGGGCCTTATCTGCACCCGGCTGAACGGGATCGACAATAAATGATTCGGGTGTAGCGTTACGGAAGAAATCGGCGTTGCGATTCTCCAGGCGCTTGAAATCACGCAGATACCATTGATATGGCCAAGCCAGGCTGCCCTCACCATCGCGGGCTGGGTCGCCAGCATCCATGATCACCGGCATCGTCAACCCGCCAATTGGATCGTTTGCACTACGGTTATTGCGCGTCTGGTTGATCGCCAATTCGCGGACATTCTTGACAATTAATGGCACATCTGGCGAACTCTGCACATACACAAGCGGCTCAACCGGTGTATCCGGGTGATCATACACAACCATCCAGGTCGCACGGATCATATACATGCCCATCAGCGCCGAGATAGTTAAACCAGCGATTGCGGCAGTTGCACGCCACCCAGCTCGTTGGCCAATTGTGAGGATTGCGAAGAGCAGCGCGCCACCAACAGCAAGTGGAACCAGACCCTGGAGTAGCGATGATTGACCTGCCTGGCTGGCGGCGGAGCTACTGATCCGCCAGTAGGCGACCCCCAGGGCGACTATCATGATCACAAGGAATGGCGGAACCAGCGCAATCCGCGTCTGTCGCAGTTCACGCCAACGAACCGTCTCGATCAGTTGGCCAATTGCCCATGCGATCAGCAGATTGCCAGGGAGTGCGATATGTGTTACTAGCCAGGGCATTTTTTCGCCAGCCCACGAGAATGTGACCAGCGAACTGAGAAACCAGAATGCCAGGAACAACGGGAACATAGCCACTCGCGCCAACGGTCGGGCATCGGGTGCATCTGGCAATTGGGTGCTATCGGCATTCAGCGATCCATTCAGGCCACGTTGTTCATCATCCGAGAGCTGTGTTTCGTCGCTGATCAATTGATCGTTTAGCTGCTCGTCGAGTTGATCATCGAATGAGAGTTGTTTGCTGCCGATCGCTTCATCATGGGCCTGAACTTTATTCTTTGCCTTGCTGGCGATCTGCTGCTTACGAATCGGCAAGCGAATGCCTCTGGTGAACAGGTAGATCACGGCCCCGAAGCCACCAAACAATGCTAGCGGTTCGTAGATCGACATCAGCATCAGATGATAGTACCAGGGCTGATCGCCACGGGCAGCTTCCTGCTGCGATCCAAGCCAATAGGATAGCCCGGCATACAATCCAGAAAGCAGGCTCTGCGGATCGGCAAAGAAGGTGCTATAGAACAGAACATAGATGGCAATCAGCACGGTGAGCGCGGCCCATAGGGTACTACGCCGTTCATGCCACAGCTCGCTAAAGCGCTGTGAAAGGATGGATGTTTCTTCCCACACACGGGTCATCAGCAGCGCGGTTGCGGATACCGCAATGAACAGGAGCGCCATGCCACCAGCTCTCAGGTTCGTTGTGATCCGTGGGTTCCATAGTTCAACAAGAAAGGAGGCACCAAGGATCACCAGTAGTGCGATGGTGACGGTGCGAATCGGGAGGCGTTCGTAGGCCAGCCGAATGATCACAAACCATCCGAAGATGAAGAATAGAATATAGTACAGTTCGTGGGTCGCAATCGCCAGCGATATTCCGGCGGCGAGTAATACCAGAAAACTGGCCTTGCCACTATCGAGATAGCGGAAGAAACCAATCACCATCCACAGCGTCCACAGCAGGATTAGGCCATCGTGGCGGGCAAAGCGGGTGTAGTACAGCAGTGAGGGCGCAAATGCCAGTAATACCGCAGCAACAAGCGTTCCTCGCGTGCCAAGGTATGGCCGCAGCATCCATACCGAGGCAACCATGCCAATTCCGGCTAGCGCCTGTGGCAGGCGCGCCTGCCAATCGCCATCACCAAACAAGAAATAGCTGATCAGGGTGAATATATACAGCGATGGGCCATGATAGGTTGGTTCATAGCAATAGGTATTGGCTGGCCGACCGCCAACACAGGTGAACCCGCCAGCACCGACGAAAAACTTCCAGCTCATCCAGGCATGGATGGATTCATCATGGTGTAGCGCCATCTTCCCGAGGCCGTACAGATGGGCAATAATGCTCAACGCAACAATCGCCACAAAGGAAAGCAGCTCAATATTGAGGCGCGTCAGATCCAATGAACGACCTAGTGTATCAGGTGCAGCATATTCTCGTTGGCGTGGGATAACTGCCATATGCTCTCCATATGAAATAGGTTCGGGCGTATAAAATTATTTTTGTTCCCCGATACCGAAGCCAAGCTCATCGGCCAGGGCTGGTCGAATTGCCAGAACAAAATCGCTTGATCCAAGTGGGGCAGGCAGATTGCGAAACAGAATGTAATCCCAATACTGGCTTGCGGTGTTGCCATCGAATGGCGTTCGCAGCATGCGCATCAACAGTGCTGATTCCGGCGTCACAGGGCGGGTCATCCAATCGCTTGGCAGCCGATACATGGCCTCTTCTGGGAACCACCAACGTAATGGGTAGCGCTGGACGCGAAATCCAGCAAAACTCTGGCGATTCTGATCGTTAAGATTCTCTTCCATAATCAGCATGGCCATCACCTCATCGGGAGGGGTTGGAATCACGCCAGCCGGCTGTTCGGTTGCACGCGTGAAACGGCGCATATACCAATCCCAGACGGTCTCGTTGTCGTACCAGATTGGCATATCCATCGCGCCACCACGCCGCCGCGAGGCTTGTTCCAGGCGATCAATCACCCGCATAACATCTGGCGAGGTTTGGGTGTAGATCATCATCTCGCGCGGCACATCGCCCCAGCGAAAGTTGAGCTGGAATGCACTGCGCAGGCTATAACTTGCGCCAACAATCGTTATTGCCAGGGCCAATGCACCAATTGCCCAGCGTCGGCCCATCAGGACACTGCCGCCAATGGTGAGCAGGGTGATCAGGCCTAGCCCGATCAGTGGGAACCAGGGAATATAGGCGAGCTGTGCTCCGCCAGTACGAATCGAAAGGGCCAGCAGCAGGAAGCACAACACGGCGATCACCCCGAAAATACCCAGGTAGGTGATCAATGCACTGCGCTGTGAGGCTGGTAGCGCTGGCGCATTTGGGTCGGCAGTGCGCCACCAGTTCATCGTTTGTGCAAGTGCCCAGCTACCCATCAGGGTCAATGGCAGTGCCAGATGAATCGTCAGCCATGGCATCTTTTCGCCAGCCCACGAATACAGGAACAGGGTTGCAATCAACCACCAGGCCAATAATGCTGGGAGCGCAAACGTCCAATCGATGGGTTGGCTCGATTGCATATTCCAAACCGTTGCTTGGGGCGTATCGTCAGAAACAGACTCGTTGCTGTTGATCGGAGCTGTTCCCTCACCCCTGGCCTCTCGCCCATTGGGAGAGGGGCAGCGCAGCAGGGGTGAGGGAGGAGGTGCCGCATCAAGGTCTTTACTCTTTGCTGGCATTCTCGATTCCGCAAAAGCTGCTCGGATGCGTACCCAACCCATGCGTCCGACCATCGCAAGGCCGATGGTTGCCCACAGCAGCATGAGTGGTTCGTAGATCGAGAGCAGAACCAGGTAGAAGTGCCGTGGTTGTGCGCCACGCTCAACCTCGTGCTGGGCCATCCAGTACAGCAATGAGCCGGTGGTTCCGCTAATAATACCAACCGGGTTTGTCAGAAACGAGGAAAAGATCAGCGCATATAATCCAAAGAACAACCCGAGTGCAATCAGCCAACGGCGATCATAGGCCAGGCTGGCGAATGCATCAAGTGTGCTATCATTGGTTGCACGGGCACGCTGCCAGGCAGTATTCTCATCTGTATCGCGCCTTCGCCAGATTAACACATACAGGGCGATCAGCGTGCCAAGGGTGAGTACCATGCTGATTATGAGCGATGGGTGCCCAAAGAACTGCCCCAATTTGATCAGATACGCGCCAAGATTATTATCTGGTTGGTGGCGTACACACAGCGCAAACGCATTATCGGCGGTTGCGAGCGGTGGTAGGCCAAAAATCGGGCCTGGCCGGTCGATCTTCATCGGGTTATCGGGTGGGTAGAGGTTCGCACTATCTGGGCAAATATACGGGCCATTCGCCCGATTCACCGTATCGCTGGTTGGGTACGGCCGTTCTGGATGGCCAGGTAACACGAACACCAGCAGTGCGATGGCGATGCCAAGGCCAGCCACAAGCGCAGCACCGGGCCGCCAGACCTTATAGAAGAACAGGCCAAGCAGCACCGGTAGGAAGATCGCCAGATATAGAAAGAATGTTTCTAGCGTCGTAAACATCAGTGCCAGTGCCGCTGCACCAATAAACAGCCAGCGTGCCTGGCGGGTTGATGCATAGCGAACAACACATATGAACACCAGGAGTTCAAATGTGACAGCATAGATATCGTGGCGAATGAAGCGGCCAACATACAGAACCACTGGCGAGATCAACAGTGCCGTCGATGCGATCAGCGCAGTCGAGCGGCCAAGCTCGCGCCGTAGCAAATAGGGCAATACCGTTAGAACACTGCCAAATAAGGCCGCACCAAGCCGGGCCGTATAGTTACTATCGCCAAACAGGAAATAGATCAGCGCGCCCCAGAAATAGAGAAACGGCCCATGCAGCAGTGGGTCATGAACAAAACCCTTGCCCGACATCACATAGTATGAAAAGGCCGCGTGCAGCGTTTCATCGTGATGCAGCGCACGATTGTCCAACATGAGCAGATGCGACAGGATCGAGAGCAGGAACAGGCCACAATACAGGCCCTGTTCAAGCGTGATCGTTCGGCGTGATGCCTCCGCCATTGGGATTGAGCGGGCAGAAGGCGTAGCAGTCTGCGGGGGGAGTTCGGCTATCGACATGATCCCTCGGTTGCTGCGGCGGGCGGACGAGCGTGGCATCTGCGCGCCCGAAATGGAAGAGGTCGCTACCAATAGACATTACCTCCATTGTACCCGATCTCGTGGCAGCGACGCAAGCGCATAAATAGAGCGTTGGGTGAGTGAGTACGCTTGACTGCCACTGCATTCAGCGCGAAAATGTTGTACAGGCGCATGATATTGCGCCGTGTCCCGTATAAGCAAAGGAGCACATGCGTGGCAGTATCTTCAACATTACGCGGGCACCGAACATTCACTGGCCGAAACCTAAGCTCGATTGCCATGCCACTTGGTGGTATTGGCACTGGCAATGTTTCAATTGGCGGGCGCGGCCAACTCTGCGATTGGGAGATCTATAACCGGGCCAGTAAAGGTACTACGTTGCCAAACACGTTTTTTATGCTGCGCGCTCAGATCGGCGGTAACGATCCGATCCTGCGCGTTCTGGAAGGTCCACTCCTGGCACCGTACCGTGAATCGCATGGCTACCATCCCTCGACGGGTGCCGGCCTACCGCGCATGGCTGCAGCGACCTTCACCGGTGCCTACCCCTTTGCCACTATCGCACTCAGCGATCCCGATCTGCCGCTTGATGTTGAGATCGAAGCCTTCACGCCACTCATCCCGCTCAATCCACAGGATTCGGGTATTCCCTGTGCAATTTTGACCTATCGTGTTACGAATTGCAGCGATGAACGCGCTCAAATCACCCTGGTCGGCTCACTTGCCAACCCGGTTGGCGGGATTGGGCGGGATCGCTACCAGAACCTGAGCGGCGGTGGCGTTGGCCAGAACCGCAATGTGGCCCGTACCGAGGAACATCTGGCCGGGCTACACATGACCTCCGAGCGCTATGCGCCAGATGATATTCATTATGGCGATGTGAGCCTCACAACAACCCATCCATTCGTTACGATCAAACGGGCCTGGTTGCGTGGTGCCTGGTACGATTATGTGCGTGAATTCTGGGATGATCTTAGTGATGATGGCGCGCTGACCGATCTTGGCTACGAAAGCGTCAGTGAAGATGGCCTGAGCGACACCGGCTCGCTTGGGGTTGTCGATACGCTCTCACCTGGCGAACAGGGCCGCTATCGCTTCATTCTGACATGGCATTTTCCCAATCGCGCCCCTGGATGGGAGAAACAGCAGGGCACGCCACTGCGCAACCAATATGCTACTCACTTCGCATCATCCTGGGAAACGGCTCGCTATGTGGCCGAGAATATGCCCCGGCTCGAAAGCACCACCCGTAGCTTCCATCAGGCGCTGTTCGGCAGTACGCTGCCACCAGAGGTGATCGATGCCATATCTGCCAATATTGTTGTCGTACGCAGCACGACCTGTTTCTGGTTAGAGGATGGCCGCTTCTATGGCTGGGAAGGCTGTTTTGATGATGGTGGTTGTTGTGCCGGCAGCTGTACCCACGTCTGGGCGTATGCCTATACCGCCGCATTTCTGTTCCCATCGCTGGAACGCTCCATGCGAACAATCGAATTTACGATTGAGACAGAGCCAAGCGGCTATATGACCTTCCGTACCTTCAAGACATTTGGCGATCAATTTGAATGGGGTTGGGGCGATCAGAAGCCAGAAGCAGCCGTCGATGGCCAGATGGGTTCAATCATTCGGGCATACCGCGAATGGCGCTTGAGTGGCGATCAGGCATGGCTCGCCGATATCTGGCCAGGGATCAAACAGGCAATGGCGTTTGCGCTCACACAATGGGATACCGATAACGATGGGCTGCTGGATGGGCGGCAGCACAATACCTATGATATTGAATTCTATGGGCCAAACCCGCTGAGTAGCTTCTATCATCTGGCCGCATTACGGGCAGCCGAAGCATTAGCCATCGTGCAGGGCGATACAACCTTTGCTTCTGAATGCCGAATGGCCTATGAACGGGCCGCGCCTCAGCTCCACACATTGCTGTGGAATGGCGCATACTACCAGCAACGGCTCGCTGATGTCGACTCCCAGCCGTATCAGCATGGCGCTGGCTGCCTGACCGACCAACTGCTTGGGCAACTGCATGCCTGCGTTCTGGGGCTTGGCGATCTCGTCCCAGCTGAGCAAGCACGAAGCGCACTATTGGCAATCGTTCAGAACAACTTCCGCGATAACTTTCGCACCCACATCAACTGCCAGCGCACCTATCTTCTGAATGATGATCAGGGCTTGTTGCTATGTACCTGGCCACAGGGCGGGCGGCCACGCTTCCCATTCCCCTATTCAGATGAAGTCTGGACGGGATGTGAGTATCAGGTCGCCGCCCATCTGATCTATGTTGGCGAAACCGAAACAGGGCTGAAACTCGTTCGCGCCGCACGAGCACGCCACGATGGCGAAAGCCGTAACCCGTGGGACGAAGTCGAATGTGGGCATCACTATGCCCGTGCGATGTCCAGTTGGGCATTGCTACCGGCACTCACTGGCTTCACAAGTGATGCAGCAGCCAATTGGATGGCCTTCGATCTGCGGCCAGAGGCTGTTGATCAGAACGAAGCGCGGGTGTTCTGGTCATCTGGGCGAGCCTGGGGAACCTATCGCCAGTATCGCAATGCCGATGGGAGCTGGCAACCAGAGGTGATCGTGTTGGGTGGGGATGCACACGGAATACGTGTGATGGCCTGTGGTCAGGAATGGAGGATTGATTAACGAAGGCCGTAGAGACTCAATGGGTGGGCCGTAGAGACGCAAGATTTTGCGTCTCTACGGCGCGGGATGAACAGCACCAACTGCAGCCTCACGAGGAACCAGAAGACGGCGCGTTACACCAACAAATTCTTCAATCAGAAATGGTTTGGTGAGGAATGCGCTAACCTGGACTGCCTCAGCATCACGGCGAATCTGTGGTGAGTCGTAGGCTGTGAAGAGTACCATTGGTACTGCTGCACCCTGCCTTCGCAACTCATCAATCATCTTCACGCCATTCTTGCCCCGCAGATTATAATCCGTTAGGACAATATCGTAGGATTGGGCATCCCATAGATCCAGCCCTTCCTCAGCCGAACTCGCTTGATCGAGCGTGTAGGGAAACCCAAGCATCTGCATGCCAAGACCGATGATCTTAGCAATGTAGTTATCGTCCTCCACGAGGAGAATTCGGTATGGTGCGCGCATGTCCATTGGGGACTCACTTCTGCGATCGCTGCCCGTCGTCGTTTCGGCGGGTTTTTATGCTACCATATATTATACAAGGTTCAAATTACATAATTGTTATCCTGGTTGAAAATTCGTTAGCAAGGCAGTATGATGGTAGACCCAATTGACCTGGAGGTCTTCCGACATCGCACAACGATGATTGCAGAAGAGATGGGCGCGGCCCTTGGTCGCAGCGCACTATCGCCCAATATTAAGGAGCGCCGCGATTTCTCGTGTGCTGTCTTCGATGCCCAAGGCCGGATGATTGCCCAGGCTGCCCATATTCCCGTTCATCTTGGTGCGATGCCGCGTTCGGTTGAGGCGGCGTTAGCCCGTTTCATTCTGAAGCGCGGTGATGTTGTGCTGCTGAACGACCCATTTCTTGGTGGAACCCATCTGCCCGATCTGACGACCGTTGCGCCAGCATACCAGGGCAATACGCTGATTGGTTATACGGCCACACGCGCCCATCATGCCGATGTTGGCGGAATGTCACCAGGTTCCATGCCAATGAGCCGTGAGTTATACCAGGAAGGCCTGATCATTCCGCCGGTCAGGCTGATCGATGGCGGCCAAGCAAATGAGGGGCTGTACGATCTGATCTGCCGGAATTCGCGCACACCATCTGAGCGACGCGGTGATCTTGCTGCACAGTTGGCGTGTCATCGGGTTGGCGAGCGTCGGCTGGCGGATTTGGCCGAACAGCATGGGCCAGAATGGGTGCAACAGCATATGGCAGCGCTGATCGCCTATGGCGAACGGCATATGCGGGCCGTCGTGGCGGCGTTACCAGATGGAATCTATGCTTTTGAGGATGCCCTCGATGACGATGGCGCTGGTGGTGGGCCAACCACTATTCGGGTTTGCATTCACATCACCGGCGATGCTGCAATTGTTGATTTTGCGGGAACTGCTGCACAGGTGCGCGGGCCACTGAACGCGCCCAAGGCGGTCACCGAAGCTGCAACTCTGTATTGTTTCCGTTGCCTTGGAACCGCCGATATGCCAAGTTCTGCTGGGGCTTTTGTGCCACTGAGCATCCATGTGCCAGAAGGAACTGTTCTGAACCCGCGCCCACCGGCTGCCGTTGCTGGCGGCAATGTCGAAACAGCACAGCGAGTTGTCGATGTATTGTTTGGCGCATTGGCGCAGGCTGCGCCCGAACGAATCCCTGCTGCATCGGCGGGCACCATGAACAACTGGACATTCGGCGGCGTTCGGCCAGATGGCAGCCCATTTGCCTATTATGAAACGCTTGGCGGTGGCATGGGTGCGCGCCCCACGCTGAATGGATTATCCGGCGTGCAGGTGCATATGACAAACACACTCAATACGCCAGTTGAAGCACTCGAACGGCAATTCCCTGTGCGCGTTCGGCGCTATGGGCTACGTAGTGATTCGGGTGGCGCAGGCCAACAACAGGGTGGTAATGGGTTGGTGCGTGAGATTGAGTTTTTGGAGCCAGCCACCATCAGCATCCTTTCCGAACGGCGTATTCGGCCACCATATGGATTACAGGGTGGTTCTGCTGGAGCCGTGGGGCGTAACACACTGATACGCAATGGCACTGAACACATCCTACCAGGCAAGGCAACCGTAGAGTTGGAAGCTGGTGATATCCTGCGGATCGAGACGCCCGGTGGTGGCGGCTGGGGTGGCGAAGAGCAAACTGGTGCTTCACAGAAGGTATTATACAGAGAGATCATGCTTCAAATAAGCACTTCTGAATGCTGACTCCGTACAGACGCGATCTATCGCGTCTGTACTCCCGAATACTCATTTCTGAATTCTTTGCTAGGAATGTATGAACCAATTGACATTTCAGAAACTCGCAGTAGGCTGCTTCCTGATCTACTGCGCGCTCCTACCTGGCTCAACATTCGTCGTGGCTCTGGATCAGGTTCCCGCATGGGGCAGTTTTATTGGTGGCGCACTACTGCTCATCCAGGGGTTGGCAGTTATCTTCTGGCTGTTCAGCAGCTATGGGTGGCGCGGTGCGAGCGCTGGTGCATCTGCCTTTTTGCTGGCCTGGAGTGTCGAACACAGCGGCGAGACAACTGGCTTCCCATTTGGGAGCTACCGCTACACCGATATGCTCCAACCACAACTCCTTGGGGTTGTACCGATTCCAATCACATGCGCCTGGATTATGGTGGCAATTGGGGCCTGGCAACTGGCTCAGGGGCTGATCCGACCGACTAGCGATGTGTCTGTAGGAAGCCGTTATTGGCCGCTTCCTGTACGGGTGTGGTTGCGCCTGATCCTAACTGCCACCCTTGTGGTCGGGCTGGATCTGCAGATCGAAACCATCGCAACCCAGGTCAATCCATATTGGGTCTGGTATGATAGCGGCCCCTATTATGGCGTTCCAACGGCGAATTTCATTGCATGGTGGTTCGTTGGCCTAGTTATGGCGATTGCCGTACACGCAATCCTCAACACGCAACGGCCACGGCCATTACGCTATACATCGCCGATACTTGGACAACTCTTCAGGTATATTCCAGCATCGTTGTATGTGCTTAGTTCGCTGATGTTTACCATTGTGAATTTTGCCCGTGGCTTTCCAATTGCCGGATTTGTCGGCTTCGGATTGTTGGGCCTTCTGGCAGCGCGGATGCTCAGCGGTTGGAGCTTGGCTTTCGGCCAGCCAATCGCGCCCGCCAATCATCAAACCAGCGATTAATGCCATCGCGGCCACGCAGTAGCATGTGGTAGTGATCGAATGTATCGGCCAGGGTATCATCACGAAGCTGATCAGCAGCAGAAGTCAGCCGCTGGCGTACTTCTTCGGTCAATGCCTCTTCTTCGACATCGCCTGCTGCATAATGGAGCGGCCCACAGCGGATTAGGACCTCTGGCTGCTGTTCGCCACGGAACTCATAGCGCAATGCCACCGGCCATAGTGTTGCACCACCAGCCTGTTTGACCACCCGAGCGATGCCGGGATAGGCCACAATCGGGCGTCGGTCTGTCGGGGCAATGCGGCCCTGCGGGAAGATCCACAGGCAGCGATCATGGCGCTCACGCAACCGATTGGCAATATAGGCCAATGAACGATCAGCATCGCCAGGGATCTTGCGATCAATCGAAAAAGCGCCACACCAGGCGAAGAAGCGGTAGGCCCGCAATTGCTTGGCTTCCATCATAATATAGTTCTGAAACCCACCACCGAGCACCCTGTAATACAGCAGAAACAGCATATAGGCATCCCACCAGGAACCATGGGTCACATAGATCACCAAGGGGCCATCGGCGGGGCGGGGTATTGGGCCATCAACACAAATACGCACCCAATGAAACTCACGCCGCATGGCTGGGATCACCAGAGTGCGATACATAATCTCCTGTGCAATTGGGATGTGATTGGCAGGAATTTCTGGTTGCGGATCAGCGGATTCGAGCATGTAGGCGTCCATTATTAGAATATCGATCAATGGGTACCAAGATAGGGGCGGTTCGCGAACCGCCCTACAGCATTATCCTATATCCGTATCCATCCACGCCGTATCGCAACCTCAAGCGGCCAGAGCACTGTTGCGAGGCCAAGCAACCAGGGCCATAACGCGAATCCCGTGCTGCCATCGCGATTCCCAATCAATGGTGCAACAACATCACCGCCTGGCCTGCTAGCATCGCGCAGAGCCTGCATGAGTGCCTCGCCATGCAACAAGCCAGTATCGGCAGCCAGCGCTGGCAGATATTCGGCGGGGTAGCCGCGCACATAGCCGGTCGTGCCTGTTCGCACCAAACTGCCTTTGGTGGCTCGTGCTGCCAGTGCATAGGCCCCTTCGGATGGCAGGACAACATCTTGTGCATAGCGTCCTGGTGCGATCTGGCGCAGCGCCAGGCTGCGCTCGCTTCCATCTGGCATGGTCATGCTCACCTGAACATCGGCCAGATCGAGCGGTTCACCGCCTGACCCAACCAGATCCGCCGAGAGTGTTGCCACATCGCCATGCTGTGTCACCCGCACCTGGAGCGGGCCACTATCCGGCTCGGGCAGGGTATAGCGGATCAGCCCAGCCCAGAAGCGGCCATAGTCAGGCCAGTTCGACCAATCGGCGGCCCAGGGCGCTTCGGCTCCTGGTGTCCAGGCAACTGCTCGGCCCAACCCATACTGCCATGCGGCCAACACAGGATCGTTCTGCGGCGATTGCAACACCAAATCGGCATCTGGCTTGATCGTCGTGGCGACATAACCGCGCAATGCTGGTAGTTGTTCGGCAGAAAAGCCGCGCAGGGTTGCATGAGGCGTCACAACCTCAGCGCGAAAATCGCCCTCCACCTGTGGTTCGGTACGCAGGATTTCACTTTCCTGGAGCGTCAGCCGCGGAATATCGGATGGGCGCGATGCGAGGTGATAGCGGCCTGTGCCAATCTTGGCCAATTCGCGCAGCAGATCGGTATCGGCATCCGCACCAATCGCAATCGTCGAGAGTGTCACACCACGGGTGCGCATCTGTTCAACAAGATTCTCATAGGCCTGGCGATTATTCGTGAATGAGCGCCCGTCGGTCAGCAGAATGGCATGGCGCACCGGCCCTGGTTGGCTTGCCAGTGCTGGCAAGCCTGCCTGCAATGCGCCAATAATATCCGTCCCACCGCCCAATGGAATCTGGCTGATCTGCCCCTGGAGCTGTGCGAGTGAGAGGCCAGCGCCAATTGGTTGGAAATCGATGATCCATTTCTGGCTAATATCGAAGGCCAGCACACCAATACGGTCGTTCTCACGTAACGACTCAGTCGTCAATATGGCTGCTTCCTTGGCCATATTGAATTTTGAGTCGCCAGTATCTGGCCCCATACTCGCCGATTGATCAATGATCAGCAGCATATCGATCTCTGGCCGCTCACCCCGCTTCGGTGGGGTCATCTGCACCGGCAGCACCTGTTCAAGCGGCGTGTCCTTATATGAACCAAGCGTAAAGCTAGATTTGCCGCCTGCAGCCACCAGACCGCGGCCCTCACTACGCACAAATTCGCGCAATGTCGCCATCTGATCAAGCGTCAGATCGCCAGCCGAGACATCGAGAAGCGTGATATTCTGGTATTTCTCAAGGTCAGAGAGCCGGGTTGGCACGCGTTCTGGCGCGATCACATCGGTGTTGATACTCAACGGCTGCAGGGCTGTCTGCAGCGGTCGCGCAGCTGCTGGCTGCCCTTCAACAATCAATATCAGTGGTGCAGGCGCAACCAAGGACGTTGTGGCAGCCGTATTATTGCGCGGCTGCTGATCCTGACCGGCCTGAAGCTCGGCCCGAATCGTCAGCACACCCGGTATGCCAGCCTTGCTCGTATAACGAATGCGTTTCTCACCAGGAACAACTGCAACGCTGCGTGTATCCTGCTGATCCGACCCAACCGCGAAGCGCAGCTCGATCTGCTCCGTAACGGTGCTGCCGATCAACACCTGCGCCTCAAATTCCTCACCCTCGCGCAGACTTGGCGGGGCCTCAATCGATTGAATCCAGACCTCTGGCAGATCCGGTGCAACATACAGATTGGTATCGATTGGGATACCAGCTGCCCCAAGCGCTGCCGCTGCGGCGAGTGCGTTCCCATCGTTTGGCAGCGCATCACTGAATAGTGCAACGCGCCCGCCATTTGGACCAATCAGTGCCCGTGCCGCATCAAGTGCTGCAGCAATATTGGTTCGATCAGCTCGCAATGATTGATCGGGTGGTGGCAGTGGCGGTCGCTGATTGATTTCTGTGGGAGCATCGGTTGGCTGCTTGTTCGCATATGTGGCCTGGTTCGCGCCAAAGTAGATCACCTCAACCCGCCCGTTGTGTGCTGCTGCAACCTGCGCCGCCTGCCGTCGTACATCCAACTGCCCAGCACTACCCAGGCTATCCGATTGATCGACAACCAACACCAACACTGCCTCTGGTCGGCCCGGCCTAGCACCAATCACGGGATCGGCCAGCGCAACCACAACCAACGCCAGGATCATGAGCCGCAGCGCCACCGCCGGTATCGCAATCCGGTTGCGCCGACGCCACCACACAACTGCAAACGCGGGCAGCAACAGCAGCAACAACAAGAGTTCAGGGTGTCGTAGAACCACAGCTCACCGCCGTAACACAATCAACCATTCAACCGCCAGGATGAGCAGCGCTGCTCCCGCCAACCAGGGCCACAGATCCACCGGCTGGTTTAACGGCCCACCACCTGTATCGCGTTCTGCACCAATAATTGGCGGTGGGGCCAGCGGCACAATCCGCGATTCACTGGTACTGCCACTATTGACACCAATCGTGGCCTGGTACAGAATCTGTTGGTCATCACGCTCCTCAACCCGATACAACCCTGGTTGAGTCAGGCCCTCAATTGCTCCAGCGGCTGGCGCAGCAATCTGTGTACTCTTGCCATCTGGTGCAATCAGCATAATCTGTGTGGCCCGTGGGTCAGGCCGCAACGCCAGTGTTCCACCAGCAGTAAGCGCTGATGGCAGCGCAACCGCCGTCAGATCACGCACCGTTCGTACAACAAGTAAGGGGAAGGCCAGCCGACCGGGAAGATTGCCACGAGCGAGGTCAAAGCTCCAGATCGCAACTTCACGCCCATCGACCTGCCCGCGCAGCACCAATGGCAATTCTCCTGGTGCAGGGATGTTATCGGCTCCCAACACATCGCCACGCCAGGCCAATAATGGCGTGGCCCATGTTGGCGGTACCATTGGGCGCACATCGCCAAAGCTCACACCACTGAAACTCAGCCCATCCAGCAATGCTCCACGCCGGATCAAGCCATCGCTGGCTACCTTCTGCGGCTCTGCGCCAACACGCACCAGGCTGCTATCCGCAGGCGGGTTCAGCACCAGAACCGCACCTGTTGGCCAACTGGCTGGCAAAAACCCATCAAAAATAGTCAGGTTTGCCGCTGTACTGCGTGCCAGATCATAGGCCGTTGGTTCAATGGTTGTGAGTTGCATCCCTGGCACCGCCGCCAGCGCCCGTTGCAGTTGGGCTGGTTGTGCCGAGACAAGCAGGGTGATAATTGGTCGATTCGGATGGATGCTCAAATACGCTGTGTCATCATCAGGTAGCACATCGCCGCCATCCAATTCCGCTCGTAGCTCGCCGATCGTCGCTGGCAGCGACCAGGTGAGTTCATATTCGCCATTTGGATCAAGCGGAACAATATCGCTGCCGATCAGCTGCCCATCGCCATACAAACGCAGTGTTGTTGGGAACGATTGGCTACTATAATTGGCAATCCGCGCATACACCTGAGTCTTGCCAGCCCATGGCCGTGCCGCAAAGGCCACAATCGCCCGGTTCTGCTGATCGCTGCCAACTGAAATCCATTCAAATGGAACACCAACGCGGCGTGGTTCAAGTGGTGTCATCGCGCCATCACTGATCGCCACAATCTTGCGCACATGGTTTGAATCGAGGGCAACCTCGGCCAATGCCAGTGCCCCTGCGAGATCAGCACCAACCCCGCCAGCCTGTAGTTGATCAAGTGCTGCATGCAGCAATGGCGCATCGGCCTGATCGCCAACCGCTACCAGTGCTGCATGCGGCCCTGCGCTCACCAGCGTCACCCTATCGCCAGCGTGCATCTCGCCAATCAGTGTTTTGGCGCGTGCCTTTGCCAGATTAAGCCGCGATTGGCTGCCCTCACGGGTCGCCATACTCATTGATGTATCGATCAAAATTGCTGTATGGCGCACACCATCGGCAGGCAACCCGGCCATCTGTGGCTGCCCCAATGCCAGTGCCAGCAGGCCCGCCGCCAGCAGATGCAGCAGCAGCAGCAACGAAACCGGCAGCATCTTCCAGCGGATGCCATCGGGGCGGATTGGCACATCGCGCCACAGCAACAAACTCGGCACAATCTGGCGTCGCCGCCGCTCGCCAATCAAATGCAACACAAGCACAATCGGCAGGCTGATCAGCGCCAGTAACCCAAATGGCAGAAGGAAACTCATATGTTATGAAGCATATAATTGCCTCGGTTCCAATGTATACTCCTCGCGGCTGAGGGTTGGACATATCCGCAGATTATGCAGATTACGCATCTCTGCTATATGTTGGCTAAAAGAGCCTCGGTGCCATTGCTGCGCTGGTGGCAAATTGTAATCGTCGTACCAGCCCCAGCCCACGGGCCGCAGAATGCGGCCCCTCAGCGCAATGTGGCATTCCTACCGTAAAATCCGGCGGGCGTGCAGGTACGGAATTACATGGCGCTCAAACGGCCATGTTGTCGGTAGTTGGGCATACATCGCCCCATGCCGCCCACACGCATCACGAATCTCAGCCTGCCAACTGGCCACATTGCGCCGAAACACCGCCAATGTCTGGTCATCCAGCGTCACCTGGAGGCGCTTCCCAGTCTCTGCATCAACCAATTCTGCCGTCTCACCAGCTGGTGGGTCAAGCTCATGTGGATCGATCATATGCAATACAAGCACCTGCCAACGCGGCGGCGGGAGCATTCGCAGGCCTTCCGCCAGTCCCTCAGCGGTCAACAGATCCGAACACAGCACCAATAATCCACCGCGCTGATAGTGGGCCGCATGGCTGGCCAGCACCTGCGCTATGGCCGTTGGCTGATCGGAGCGCAAACTCTCCAGGAAGCGTAGCAATTCGGCCAGGCGGGCCTTGCCACGTGCAGGGCCAAAGCGCCGTAGCGTCGTATCGCCAAATGGTTGCACAATCAATTGATCATTATGGCTCAGGGTCAGGTAGCCAAGCGCCGCCGCCAGGCGTAGTGCTGTCCGCAGCTTGCTGGGTTGGCCATCGGCCCATTCGCCCCATTGCATGGAACGTGAGACATCAACAAGCACATGGATCGGCACATTCTGCTCAATCTCACCAAGCTTCACGAAGATCTGTTCCTGGTGGGCATAGGCATTCCAATCAATATAGCGGTAGTCATCGCCAGCACTATATGGGCGATGGTCGCTAAAGATTGTTGCTGGTAGTTGGCGGCGGCTCAGATGTTCACCAAGCGCCGGCTGGCCGCGCAAAAAGCGCTGTGGTTGGAGGCTCAGCCGTTCGAGGCGGCGCAGAAAAGCCTCATCAAACAGCCGTTCCGCTGGCCGCGCAGGTATCTCAGTGCGTAAAGTAGTCTTGAACCACATCACGTTCTTCCAGTGGGACGCGCAGTGGATCGAGCCCACTGCCGCCATTGCCAGAGCTATCGCCACCCGAAACGCCACCAACAGCACTCAGCCCCCCGGCAGTTGCCTGTTCCGGCGGTGGCGCACCCGTCGTTCCATCGCCCTGAACATCAAGCTCAACTGGCTGCCCATCGACACCCAAGCGGCCTGGGTTGGCAATCGGGCGTTGCTCACCAGCGCCAACATTCCCGGCACCACTGCCACCGCCCGGTTCGTTGCCCTGGCCCTGCCCATCCTGGCCCGTTTGTCCAGCCTGATCGCCCGCTTGGGGCTGTGCAGCTCCAGCCGCTTGGGTCTGCTGCCCTTGTTGCTCAATCGCACGAGCCAGATTCTCAAGCGCCTGTGCAGCGTTATCATCGCCTCGTTCGAGGCCACGGGCACTATCGCGTAATTGCTGCGCCAAGTCCGGGTTCGATTGTTGAATCTGGGCGGCGGCACGGCGCAATGAATCGGCCAATCGCTGGCGAGCAGCATCAGAAAGCTGGCTGGCCTGGTCGGCGAGTTCGCGCAAATCCTTGGCTGCCTGTTCGAGATTGCCCTGATCAAGCGCCTCGGCTGCTGGGCGGGTAATCCCCTGGTCACGTAGTGCATCGGCAAGCGCATCCAGATTGCGTTGGCTAGCCGGATCAACGACAGATTGCTGGGTTCCCTGGCCGGTTTGGCCGTTCTGTTGCTGCCCCGCTTGATCCTGGCCGGTTTGATTCTGGCCTGCCTGGCCTTGTGTCCCTGGCTGGCCCTGGCCAGCACGCTGGTTGCCACTTTGGTTTGGATCAGCGCCACTGGCAAGATCGCCACCTGGCCCATCGCCAAGCTGATTTGGCTGATCATTTGGCGCATCGAATGGTTCCTTCGATTGCCCGGCATCTGCGCCAACCAATGGCGGCAATGGGATCGGCTCGGCAGCAATCTGTTGGCGGCCAACCCCGCCAAGAACAAACAGGCCAATCGCAACCAACAACAGCGCCAGCAGCGCAATCAGATCGCTCCACGGTGCTCGTTGGCGCTGCTTGATCGATCTACGTACCTGCCGAACCGTCTGCGCCGATTGCCCAAGTAACAATGCACCAATGCTTTCCGGCTCGGGCCGCCCATCGGTCAACTCGACAGCCGTGCTCAACTGTTCCTGGAGCTGGAAGCGTTGATCGAGCCGCCGCGCAACATCCAATGGAGTCAGGCGTGGGCTGCGCAGCAGTGTCACCAATCCGATCCCCAGCACCAACAGGGCAATTGCCCCAATCAGCGCAAAATCTGGATCACGGCCAAGCATCAGGCTCAGCCCAACACCAATACACCAGGCACACAGCCCAAGCCAGGCCGAACGCAACACGGTTCGCAACGCCCGCCGCGACCAGCGCTCGTCGGCGAGCCGCTGCAACTGTAACGAGAGGGAAGTACGGCTCATTGGCTCACCAGAGTTCCGGCTCTGGTGTCAGCGAACGGCGCGCAAGGCTGATCGCCACTCCACCAAGGCCAAGTAATAGCAGCACACCGCCAATCAGTGTCTGGCGTTGATCAAGAAACGAACGCAACTCAAGCGCCTGCGCCGCCCGGTCACGATCACCAAGCGCAACATATTCGGTCGCCGCCATATCGGCAAGAACACGTGCCTGTGGGAAGCGCAGCGTCTGGGCTAAACTCAAGGCCTGGGCTAGCTGTTGTGCAGCCAATTGCCCGCGTGTCGCCCGCTCTGCATAATCGGCCAATACCGCAGCCTGCCTGGTATCGTTAAGGGCAGCATAGGCATCCTGGGCCTGAGTGACCAATTGTTCTGCATGGCTATAATTAGCAGCAACCAGCGCATCGTGCGATTGGCGAGCGAGATCATCGGCGGCAAGCCCGGCCTGGCTACGGGCAAGCAATGCCTGAGCTTGTTGCACCTGATCGTCATTGCCTGCTGCCTGTAATCCCGCCAGTGCCGCCTCAAGTTCTTGTTTGGCAGCAGTATAATCACCACTGGCAATCAAGGCCTCGGCGCGTGTTAGATCATAGCTGCCCGTCGATGGGTGGTTTGCTGAACTACCAGCCAAATATCCAGGCAGCCAGGACAACCATGCCTGCTCAAGTTCATCTGGTGAGGCACCAAACGCACGCTGCAACGCCGAACGATAACCGCTACTCGATGCACTGACCGTCACAAAATCGCGCACCTGGGTGAACGATGAACGCTGGGCCAAGAACGCAATCACCGAAAGAGTTTGTGGGTAGCTAACATCCGGGTTGCGATAGATCGCATCGCGATCATCGAATGCACTCCATGGCAGCAAGCTCTGGGTTGCCACAGCAGTTTTGAGTAGGGCGATCTTGCGATCAAGCTCGGGAGTTGCCGTTTCAATATATTGCGCCAGCCCTTCCTGAAAACCAGCATTCAGTCGATTATCGGAAAGATCCGCAGCAACAATATGGGTCAGCTCGTGGCGAACATTATTGAGGATCTCGTCCTGCTGTTGCTGTTCAGTCTGGGAGAGAATCACAACCACTTCATTCCGGCGAAAATCGGCGTGGGCAACAACACCAGCAAGCCCACGTGCCCGCGGATTGGCAATATAATAACTCTCTAGGTCGGGGTATAGGCGTAGCGTGATCGGTGTTGCCACACGATGCCCGAACGCGCCAGTCACCTGATCGAAGATTTGATCAGCGAACCCAGCATAGCGTTCGGCCTGGTTTTCACTTCCAGTCGCATACAGAATAGTGAAATTTGTTGTTGCACGCTCGTGCCAATCATTGCTCTGGGCCAGCGCGCCAGGTGCCGTTATCCACAGCAGCAGCAGTGCAAGCAACAATCGTGAAAGGTATCTCACCGGCGGGCCTTTCCGGTATGGAGTGGTGCAGCATTGGCAGAGTGGTTCGACGGAATGTAATGATAAACGCTCAAATAGTTAAAGATAGTCTACCACAGCCAGCGTCGCTCTGGGGATGAGATCCGGATGAGACCGATCCAATATTGACAAACATCCGAAGTTAGCCTATGCTAACTCCGGATGTTACTTGATACGAATAGGAATTCTATATCATGATGACGATGCTACTCACGCCGCTGTTGATCGATTTCATCCAGATTGTGTTGGCGCTCGTGATTTTTTATCTGTGCTTTACCGTGCTGAGTAGCCGCCGCAGGCGTGGGCAAAAAACGATTACTCGTGGTAGCCCAATAGTCGTAAACCGTTCAGCACAACAATAATCGTGCTGCCCTCGTGTCCAACCACGCCAAGCGGCAGTGGCACGCCAATCGTGAGCGTGAGTGTCACAAGGACGACGACGACACCCAGGGCGAACACAATATTCTGCCAGACGATCTGTTGCGTGCGTTTGCTGAGCCGTATCGCATAGGCAATTGCACTGAGATCATCGGACATCAACACGAGATCGGCACTTTCGAGTGCTGCGTCGGTACCTGCCGCACCCATCGCAATCCCCGTCGATGCGGCTGCCAGCGCTGGCGCATCGTTAATGCCATCGCCAACCATTGCCACAGCGCCATAGCGCTTCCCTAGATCCTCAACGATCCGTAGTTTATCTTCCGGAAGCAACCCAGCATAGACTTCATCAATGCCAACTCGTTTGGCAAGCGGTTCAGCGATCTGTGCGTTATCACCGGTCAACATCACGATCTTCTCGATACCAGCAGCTCGGAGATCCGCAATGCGCTCGGCTGCGTCTGGTCGCTCACGATCCATAACAGTTGCAGCACCAAGCCATTGCCCACCACGATGCACGAGTAAAGCCGTTCGCCGCCCTGCCGCCGATGCCTGTTCCAATGCTGCCGTAAGCTCGGTTGGAACAACTAGGCCATAGCTCTCCATGAGCCGTGGCGAACCAACCAGTGTCTGCTCACCATCCCAAACGGCGCGCACACCCATTCCAGCGATTGCCTCAAACGCATCTGGTTCGGCAACAGTCAGGCCACGTGCCTGGACGGCCATCTGGATCGCCCGTGCGACAGGATGTTCGCTTGGTGCTTCGGCACGCGCCAGAACATCCAATAATTCCGCTTCGCTAAAACCAGGCAGTGCGATGAGATCGGTAAGTTCTGGCTTCCCAAAGGTCAGCGTGCCAGTTTTATCGAACGCAACCACCTTCACACGGCTGAGGTCTTCGAGATGCGCGCCACCCTTGAACAGCACGCCGCGGCGAGCCGCATTCGCAATCGCACTCAACAATGCAGATGGCACACTAATCACCAATGCACAGGGCGAGGCTACAGTCAGGAGCACCATGGCGGTATAGAAGTTCTTGCTGAATTCGATCCCAAACAACGGCGGAACCAACAGAATGAACAGCGCCACCGCACTAATGACACCCATCGCATAGTATTGTTCGAATTTGTCGAGGAAGCGCTGGGTGCGCGCCTTGCGCTCTTGCGCCGCGCTGACCATCGCGATCACGCGTGCTAGGGTACTCTCACCAGCCAGTTTTGTCACCCGCACATCGAGCGAACCGCTCTGATTGAGCGTACCAGCCATCACCGGCAGACCAGGCCCCTTATGAATTGGTAGTGCCTCGCCAGTGATCGAGGACTCATCGAAATTAGCCTCGCCACGGACGATCACGCCATCGAGGGCCACACGCTCGCCTGGCCGCAACACAACAATCTGTCCAACCGTGACATCATCTGGTGCGATTTCGAGCAGTTCCTCGCCATTCCGCACAGTAACGGTATCGGGGCGTAGATCGAGCAACGCCGAAATCGCTCGGCGGGTGCGCGCCATGGCCTCATTCTGCAGGGCATTGCTGAGCGAAAACAGAAACAACAGAATTGCGCCCTCGGTCCACGAGCCAATATAGGCAGCTCCCGATGCCGCCAGAACCATCAGTAGATCAACCTCAATCGTTCGCTCGCGCAGCGCCTCAATGATCGCCAGAACTGCATAGTACCCACCGACGAAGTACGTCGCAATATGCACACCCAGAATGACCTGGGTTGGAGCTTCAACGCGCTCAAGCACACTTCCAAGAACAATCCCCAGCAGCGTTAATGCAACAAATGATCGTTCAATCAGCGCTTTCTCTACATGGAAACGTGCTGCACGTGGTTCATTCGCCTTGGATTGTGTTATTGCTGCCATAATGCAGACCCCTTTATTTCCGCTAGACACCCCAGCAGGGCGTCTCTACTATGGTTGTTAGTGTAAAACCTTGCGATCATCTGGATCGAGCCGTTCGAGCAGATGCTCACCAAGACGGGCAAAGATCCGTTGGGCAAAGAGTTCCATCCAGATAAACTGGCGTGCGATCATCACCATATTGGCATTGGTTGTCATGGTGCCACTGGTGTTCTGGTAGCCGCTTGCAATCAGGAACTCACGCTCATCGGCCACCACAATCAAGGTCTCACGCATGCCATGCAGATCCGTCTCGTGCGGCGGGTGGCGAACGACCTGGCCGAGCGTGAAATCGGCCTGGCCTGTCAGCATCGAACCCATCACCACACCCCGCTCATGCGCTCGATCAAGCGCAGCCCGTAATTCACCGACATCCGCATCCGTAAGAACCAGCATGAGCTCATGCTCGGCGTGTTCGATCAGATCTGCAGCATAATGAAGCGCCTCACGCCGGCCACTGAAATTCCATAAGCGGCCCTCTTCCTGGCGATTATAGAGCGGCGCAAGCCCACTACGTAGCCCGGAAATACGTGCCCGTGACTCCTCTGCATAGCGATCAAGCAACGTGTCGGGCGATACAGGCCGGTAGAGTGCGGCCTTCTCCTCAACGGTTTTGAGAACTGCACTACGCGCCTCAAGACGCCCCAACGCCTCATAGACCATCGAGCGCGGGATGCCTGCTGCCTTGCCGATCTGATAGCCAGTTGCTGGGTGATCGCCAAGCAATGCCAGATACACCTTGGACTCATATTCGGTCAGGCCAAGTGCCATCAGTTGATCAATTAAATAGGTATCCACAACTATTTCCTATTAGTAGTTATCCTACGAACTACTAATGAAAAGTATAAACTACCAGGGCGGCAATGTCAAGCATATAGCCGCCACTCCGTGCTACAATGGATTGAATTCGCAATGAGGCAATTCTCACGCCAAACAGAGGGGGCGTCATGGAACCAGGATTCATGCTTGCCGACACGCTTGCTACTGCGTGGTTTCTTGGCGATGCGCCATTACGTGATGATCTCCAGCAGTCGATTCGTTCCTATACGCAGCGCAATCCGGCGTTTCCCAATGCATTGCGTGCAGCCATGGCTGCACGGCCAACCTCGTTTCGGGCCTCTGAATTCTTCCAGCCAGCCCATGAATTAGCGACGGGCCTCAGTGCTGCCTGGGTGCTTGCCGATCTGCAACTTCGATTGGATCTTGAGCAGGCCATTCGTGGCTATGCACAGCGCCACCCCGAGGTCGTGCCGATTCTCAAGCGGATTGCGGATGCCCGTGGGCCTGGGGTAACCAGCGATATTGTGTGGCGAATGACGTGACGGCTCCCACCCCGAGGGCGTGGGCTTCAAGGGCCTTGCACCCGTGCTGTGCCGCCCCACAGCCATTGATTACGAGCTCGGCAAAACGTTTTACGCAGCGCGCCAGTCACGTTATGCGCTGCAACCACGCGAACGTTTCCTTATGCCTATACTATCTGCTACCGTGTAGAATAGCACAAAGGTTCGTTGTCGTCAAATGGGCTGCACCATGGCGTTTCATTCCGCCCGTAAGTTGAAACATCCTTGATTGATTCCTGTTACTACTCATATGTGATGGTTCGTATATAATACGCTTGCGACATGAATCGCCGCTGTGGCGCGGCAGTACCGCACTGTGGCGGTAGAAGCGTATAGAGGAACACACAGTGACAGATTCTATTGGAAGCGCTGCGCGCCCAGCTCGAATCGCAATTATTGGTGCCGGGCCAGCCGGTTTCTATACTGCCGAGGCATTGCTCAAGCAGAAGAATTTTAGCTTGACAATTGATCTGATCGACCGACTTCCGACCCCATTTGGCCTAGTTCGCGAAGGTGTTGCCCCCGACCATCAGGAGATTAAGGCTGTTACCCGTATTTACGAAAACCTCCTCAATGATCCCCGCCTACGCTACTATGGCAATGTGACGTTTGGGGTCGATCTGATGATCGATGACCTGCGCCGCTATTATGATCAAATCGTCTTCTCGACTGGCGCTCCGGCAGATCGGCGCATGGGTATTCCAGGCGAGGATCTTGATGGCAGCTATGCTGCGACGGCGTTTGTCGGTTGGTACAATGGCCACCCGGATTACCACGATATGCACTTCGATCTCTCACAATCGACGGCGGTTGTGGTGGGGAATGGCAATGTGGCAATGGATGTGACCCGCATCCTGGTTGCTGATCCAGATCATCTGGCCAAGAGTGATATTGCCGATCACGCGCTGGCTGCCCTACGAGCCAGCAAGATCCGCGAGGTTATTCTGCTTGGTCGGCGTGGCCCGGTTCAGGCTGCCTTCACGACGCCAGAGTTGAAGGAATTTGGCGAACTGAGCGGAGTTGATGTGCATGTTGATCCGGCTGATCTTGAGTTGGATGAAACCAGCATCAAGACATTGACTGGCGATAAGATGGCTATACGTAATCTTGAGTTGTTACACACCTATGCTGCACGCCCAGCGCAGAACAATTCTCGCCGTATCAGTATGCGCTTCCTGACATCGCCGATTGAATTGATTGGCGAACACGGGAAAGTCGTGGGAGTGCGGATCGAGCGTAACCGTTTGGTGGCCGATATTGGCGGGCTACGCGCCAAAGGCACTGGCGAGTTCGAAACGCTGCCGACGGGGCTTGTTTTTCGCTCGGTTGGCTACCGAGGTGTGCCACTGCCGGGGGTGCCCTTCGATGAGGCGACCTTCACGATTCCGAATGTGAACGGGCGTGTGCTCAGCAATGGCGGTGGTGAGGAATTGCCAGGGATTTATGCTGTCGGTTGGGCGAAGCGTGGCCCAAGTGGTGTGATCGGCACCAATAAGGCCGATGCTTCTGCGACGGTTTTTGGCATGCTTGAGGATCTGCCCGAATTGCCGGGAGCCTATGACGAACATCGCAGCCAGTCTGCCGCAGAGGCACTGGTGCGCGCCCACAAGCCAAACTATGTCTCACACGAGGGCTGGAAGAAGATCAATGCCTATGAGATAGCCAATGGGCAGGCGCAGGGCCGCCCACGCGTCAAGCTGACGACTGTTGAAGAAATGCTTGATGTCATTAATGCCGAATAGCATTCTCTTAGATAACACTCATCCTGCATTGCACCCTTGTTCCTTATTGCCAGCGTATCATCACTGATACAGGAAACAATGGTAGGAATGGTAGGAGTAGGTTGTGGACACACTGATTGAGGAGCGCATGACCGAGGTAGATGCTATTGAGGCACATCGGTTGATCCAGGAGGGCCGAGCAGCCGCACTCGCTGGCGATACGTTTGCAGCGCGGACGGCGTTTCGTCGTGCAACTGAACTGGACTCATCGAATGCTGAGGCATGGCTTGGCTTAAGTGGTGTGGTTCCAATCCTCGCAGAGAAGTGTGATCATCTGCGGCATGTGCTTGTGCTAGAACCAGGCAACAGCGATGCTCAGGCCAGCCTCGCTTATGTGGAAAAGCTGATTGGCGATGGTTTGCAGATCGCGCCATCGCAGCGCACCCAGGAGCGCCGCGCCACAGGCGATGCCTCACCATTGCTGGCGGCACCCGATCCACAACCAACGGCAGTTGCCGAAACGCTGTATTGCTATAACCATTCGGATCGTGAGACCGGGCTGTGCTGTGTTCAGTGTTCCCGCCCTATATGCTATGCCTGTGCCCAATTGACACCAGTTGGCCAGATTTGCCCTGAATGCCGCAAGGCGCGGCGGCCCGCCAACTATCAGTTCAATGCAGGAAACGCGCTGGTGGGTGGCCTAGTGGCCCTGGGTATCGGAGTGCTCGCCAGTATTGCGGTTGTGTTTATTGCCCAACTCCCGTTTTTAGGGCTGTTTTTGGCAATCGCCGCTGGCCCGACGGTTGGCGAACTAGCGGTGCGGGCATCCGATAAACTCACCCGAACGAAGCGCGGGCGTGGTATGCAGGCGGCTGTTGCTGGTGGGCTTGTGGTTGGAACCCTGCCGCTGTTGATCATCCTGCTGCTGGCACCCTCGCTGATGACCGCAATTGGTGTGCTGTATACGGTTTTGGCAGCGACGACCGCAGCCACGCGCTTGCGCTAGAACACAAGCTCGTGTCATCCTGAGTGGAGCCGCAGGCGCAACAAAGGATCTCGCATTTTGACACAAAATCCTAGCGGCTAGCGGCTAGCGGCTAGCGGCTAGCGGCTATGTTAGGCCTTTCCATACACAGGAATCGCTGCACCACTAATGATTCGGGCACTGGGGCTACACAGAAACAGAATCACATCTGCGATTTCGCCCGGTGTCACCCAACGGCTATGATCTGCATCTGGCATCCCAGCACGATTGGTGGGGGTATCGATCACACTTGGCAGGATTGCGTTGGCAGTAATATTCTGCTCACGCAGTTCTGCAGCCAGCGCTTCTGTTAATTGCAGAATAGCTCGTTTGGCGGCTGCATAGGCAGACAGATGTGCCCCAGCCTGTGTTGCAGTCCGCGATGATACATTCACAATTGCCCCGCTACCACGTCCAATCATATGTGGGATTGCCGCCTGGCATGATACCACTACGGTTTTCAGGTTCATATCGAGTTGCTGTTGCCACACATCCCAACTTGTCTTGTGGACTGGCGTTCCCCCGGCGAAGCCACCAGCACAGTTAACAAGAATATCGATGCCACCCAGGCGCTCAGCGAACGCAGTATAGGCTTGCTCCACAGCAGCAACATCGGTCAGGTTCACGAAACTTCCGCTGAGTGGCGCTCTTGGTTCAAGGCCCAACTGGGCGTGTAGGCGTTCAATCTGGCCATCGTGCTGGTATGGTACGAAGACGCTGGCTCCTTCCCGCAGGAAATCCGCAACAACCGCTGAACCAAGCCCGCCTGTTCCGCCAGTGACGATAACGGCTTTTCCATCAAATAGTGCCATTGTAAACTCCTTTTGTTACGATGGGGAGGCAAGCCTCTCATATACATCTCATTATAGATTTCTTCACATTCGTGCTGCAGCTTCGCCTCACCCAACCCCTCTGCCACACGGGGAGAGGGCGCGAACGCCGCTCAATGGTCAATTGCTCCCTTTCTCCCTGGCAATGGGAGAAGGGGCTGGGGGATGAGGGTGGTTGCGCAGGACCGCCGGATACATATGGGCCAGCCTCCCACCAATCTAGAATGGAGTGTGTTTGTCCCTGAAAAACAAAGAAGGATGAAAGATGGTTTATTGCATCCTGCATCCTTCTTTGTTGTGGACTATTCAATCTATGCGCTGGTGATCAGGACATCGGAACCTGTGGGAGGATTTTGCCCTCAATCCGCTGGAAGATTTCGTTGATTGAAGGGCCGGTGATCGTCAATCCATGGTTCTTCAAACCAATCACAGCCCGCGCTGGATCTGATGCACGGCGAACGAGTTCGGCCACTTCAATCGCTAGTTCATAGGTGCCACATGGGTAGTTAACCTCGGTCGAGAGGATTGGATCGCTCCACCATGCGTGAATATGCACAATTGCGCCAACACTTGGATGCTCTTTATAGATCAGGAAATGTTCGATTGCATCAACCGAGACCCGTCGCGGTTCAACCTGTGGTGGAACGCTGAGGCGCATCATCAACTGATCGGGCACATAATCCGTAACCAGCAGAATATCGCGGCCAATCGTTTCGAGCTTGCTCTTATCGACACCAGATGCCGACATCCAGAAATGGGCCGGGTTATGCAGTGAGCGGGCGCTCAGATTGCCATAGCTCAGGCCACCGATTGCATACAAGCGCTTGACCTGGCGCAGCTCACGCTCGGAGAGATACTCCTGAATAGGAAATGCTGCCGGCAGCAGGCCCATACTATTGAGCTGGCGGCCAGCCCAACCGATCTGCTTGGTCGTGTCGTCGCCCTGCCATAGATGATCGGGCAGATCGGGCACGAAATCATTATTGATCACCAGATGGCTACAGGCCAATGGCTGGATGCGCTCAAAGATTCGCTCAAAATCGCTAGGGATATCGCCGCTATGGTATACGATATAATGGCCCTGCTCGATCGTAATAAAATGGCTTTCGAGCACGCCATCGACGCGAGTGTTATAGATTACCATATTGGAAAGTGAACGAACCAGCACTGGGTAGGCCGCTTTCATGACCTCACGCTGATTATCGTTGCCCTCCACAACCGTTGCGACAAATGTTCCCTGACCACGGCGCTGCACCGAGCGTGGCTTATCGATATCACAGAGATTAATCACCAACCGTACCGTGTGCTGATGATCGCCCTGCTCATCGGCAACCATCGAGCTACTGGCATCCTGGTACAAATGCCCAAGGCGTAGGATCGCTTCGCGCAGGCTTTTTGCAAACCAATTGACTAATTCGCTGCTTGTTTCACCAGCGGTGGTAAAGGTGAGTTGTTCATCGGAGCCGTGTGCCAATGCAGGCGCAAGACTCGCCGTATGTTGCGTCATAACGTGTGCCCTCTGCGGCAGGAGCCGTCAAAAAATAGTTTAATCACAGATATTCTACAGAATTGGGAAAGAATAGCGGTATCATGGCTGAATGTCAAGTAATCACGCTACTGACGCCGATTGGTTGAATAAGAAAAGACGCTCCAGGTGTACGATTGGCCGATTGGTTGAATAAGAAAAGACGCTCCAGCGGAGCGTCTCTACCCTGGCGGCAATCCTGATTTCTATGCTAATGCCCCTCGCGCGAACCCTGATAGATCTTCTCGCGGATTGTGATGACCTCCTGGCGCAGGCGTGAATCCGACGTAAGCTCATCGCCGATCTTCTCGCAGCCATACATCACGGTGGTATGATCGCGCCCGCCAAGCAATTGGCCAATATCAACCAAACTCGATTCCGTCTCCTCGCGCAGCAGATACATCGCCACCTGGCGTGGCACAACGATATTGCGGCTGCGGCCACGCCCCTGCAGTGCTTTGAGATCGACACTATAGAATTCGGCGACCTCGCGCAGGATCGAATCGGATGTGACACGTTTGCGGCGGCTTGTATCGAGCAACTCGGCCAATGCGGCCATTGCAACCTCTGGCGTCACCGCCGTTGCATGGAGCTGGGCATAGGCCGCTACCCGATTCAGGCAGCCTTCGAGCTCGCGAATGTTGCTCTGGATTCGCTGGGCTAAGAAGTCGATCACCTCAGCCGGAATATGCTGGGCGATCTGTTCTGCTTTGGCGCGCAGAATTGCCGTTCGTGTCTCAACATCGGGCAGTTGTACATCAACAATCAGGCCCCATTCGAAGCGCGAGCGCAAGCGCTCCTCAAGCGTCAGTATCGCCTTCGGCGGTCGATCCGAAGAAATTACGATCTGCTTGCCAAGCGAGTGCAGATGGTTGAAGGTATGGAAGAATTCTTCCTGGGTGCTTTCTTTGCCGGCAATAAACTGGATATCATCGACAAGCAGGATATCGATATTCCGATAGCGAATACGGAATTCTTCCGTCTGTTGCCGCCGGATGGAGTTGATCAGATCATTGGTAAACTTTTCCGATGAGACATACAGAACATTGATCTCGGGGTCACGATCAAGCGCATAATTGCCAATCGCCTGGAGTAGATGCGTCTTGCCCAGCCCGACGCCGCCATACAGGAACAGCGGGTTATAAGCCAGCGCAGGGTGTTCTGCAACAGCCATTGATGCCGCACTGGCCAAGCGGTTGCTTGATCCAACAATGAAGCGATCAAAGGTATACTTCGGGTTCAGCATGCCGCGCAATTGGGTCGTAAACTCCAACTGCTGAATGCCAAGCCGCTCATTATGGCCGTTGCCATTACCATGTACATAACTGTTGCCATTGCCATTTACATGGCCATTCCCACTCGGATTACTATTGGCATAGCCATGCACTTCGAGCGGATCGGCGTCGAGCGTGTAATCACGCGCTGGCGTCGCGAGTTCAGGGCGTAGTGCCTGGGCTGCGATAACAACGCGAACCTGAACAGGGAAACCGACCACATCGCCAAGCGTATCGCGCAGTGGCCCTGTATAACGACTCTCAAGCCCTTCCTTGTAGAAGGCACTTGGAGTCCCGACGGTTGCGACGCCATTCTCGATTGAGAGCAGCGCGGCCCGCCGCAGCCATGTGTTGAACTCATGGCGCGGCGTCTGCATTTGAAGTGTTCCGAGCGCAGTACTCCAGATTTTTGTGAGGTTCACTAAGGACCTCCCGCAAAGACAGACGACTATAGAGCGGTGTGTGAAAACTCTCACACACCGTTGAGTGCTCATTCGCACTGAGCGATACATCTTAGGATATGGGTGACGATAATTCAACTATGTCTGTGATGTCGCTGATCATACTCCATGCTCCTCAAATTTTCAAGCGACACACTCCCCTTTAACTATCACGAATGCTTATACTGCCTCGCCCCTGAATCATTGCTGTGCTTGGGCCATCCGTGCTCATGCTCATCAGCTATGTCTACCTGATAGCTCTTAACATGTGGATAACCTTGGCCTACAGTTTGCCTATTTCGTTCACTCATTCGCACCAGGAAGCGCTGTAGAGTGTTGTCGCCAGTTGTCAAGTCCTCTCCACACAAGTTGTGGATAACTCTGCGTTTATGTGGAGAACTCTGGAAGACTCGGCGGGATGGTGCTGCGGCTTTCCTATGATGCCTTATATTACATTTCGGTTGGTTCCTGGAGTTCTGGGAGCGGTGGCAGTTCGCTCAGGCTACTCAGGCCGAACTGCCGTAGAAACTCGGTGGTGGTTCCATATAGAATTGGCCGCCCGACCGTTTCGAGCCGCCCGATTTCAGCAATCAGCTCGCGGCCAAGCAAGGCACGTACGACGCCCCCACAATCAACGCCGCGCACCGCTTCGATTTGGGCACGGGTGATTGGTTGGCGATAGGCAATAATTGCCAGCACCTCAAGTGCGGCTGCCGAAAGGCGCTGTTGTGATTGAACACCAAGGAAACGCTCGACGGCGCTGGCAGCCTCGGGTGCCGAGACAAGCTGGATCTGGTCACTATGACGCTGGACTCGGATGCCGCGGCCTGCACAGGCGACCCCAAGCCGTTCAATCGCTGCTTCAATTGCATCGGCGGGGAGTTCAAGCGACCGCGCCAGTTGTGCGACAGTCACTGGTTCACCAGCAATGAACAGCAAGCTCTCAATCAGTTGCTCGGTCGATGGCGGTGCCGTGATTGGAACATCAATCAGAAATGGTTGTTCCATAGTTATGTAATTGATATGAGCTCGCGTGGAAACGATGTCAGGCTCTCTGCGCCAGTTTCGGTGATGACCATATCATCCTCGATCCGCACACCAACCACACCAGGAATGTAGATTCCCGGTTCGACCGTAAAGGTCATGCCAGGCGTGAGCGGTTCGTGGCTGCCACCGACGATGAATGGCGGCTCATGAATTTCCATGCCAAGGCCATGGCCGGTGCGATGGATAAATTGTGGGCCATAGCCACCCTGTTCGATGATCGCTCGGGCAACCTGATCGATCTGATCACCGGTTGCCTCAGGTCGGCAGGCTACGCGCCCGGCGGTGTTGGCTGCCAGAACCAATTCGTAGACCCGCAGTGCCTCGGCATTCGGTGTGCCAATCGCAATCGTACGGGTGATATCGGAGGCATAGCCGTTATAGTAGATACCACCGTCCATAACGACCAGATCGCCATCCTGTAACTGGCGCTCGCCATTGGTATGATGTGGGTTGGCACCATTCGGCCCGCTCCCAACGGCCACATCAAACGATGGTGGGCAACCGGTTGCACGAATGGCATTCATCCAGATCTCCGCCACCTCCCGTTCCGTCATACCAATGTGCATCGCCGATACGGTTGCATGCAATGTCTGTTCGATCAGGCGGACTGCTTCGCGCATTGCGGCAAGTTCGGCAGAATCCTTTGTCATCCGCATGGCCGACAATATTGGGGTCGCGTCGATGATTTCGAGGCCGGGTGCGGCTGCTTCCAGGCCACGCAGTTCATACACACGCATGACATTCTGTTCGATCCCGATTCGTTTACCAGCCAGATTTGTTTCATCTGCTGCCCGCGCCAGTGCTGCGGATGGCCCTTCGCTATCGCTCCATGTGATGATCTGCATGTCGCCGCGAACCTGTGATTTGGCTCGTTCCAATTCCAGCGCTGGCAGCACAAGCACCGGTGTACCGCTCACCGGAATAATCGCGGTGGTCTGGCGTAGTTTGGTGCTAAAATCCAAGCCGGCCAGATAGTGCAGATTAGCACCTGGCACAACGGCCAGTGCATCGAGGTTCTGGGCTTGCAACAGGCTACGCAGTTGATCGATTCGCGTATTAGTGGTCGTGGTCATGGTTACACTTTCTCACTGACCCGATGTGGGAAACTGACCCGAGCTATCGTCCAGCCTTCGTTATGCAGCAGTTCAAATTCACCCTCCAGATCACTCGTAACCAGTGTTCGGATGATCTGCAGCCCCAGGCCACTACTGACGATTGGCGTTTCGGCGGGTTGATGGGTTGGCCCATCATCACGGATCTCAACGGTGACAATATCATTCTGCACCCATGTCTGGATCTCAAGCTGCCCGCCCTCACCAGCGAGGCCGTGGGCCAGTGCATTATTGATCGTTTCGTTCAGCACAATCGCTAGAACTGTTGCTTCGTGCGTACCGATCTGCACCGGTTCGCCGACGACCGAAAAACTGACGGGCAGATCTGGCGCGATCAGGCTGGAGATCGTACTGTCGATAATCTGCTGGGCAACCTCACGAATGGTTGTGATACCAATATCCTGGCGGCACAACAGATTATGAACCGCCGCAATCGATTGGATACGGGTCACGCTATCGCGCAGGGCCGCTGCACCGCCACTGGCTGGATCGAGGCGACGCTGCTGCATCGCCAAGAGCGCAGAGATTGTCTGAAGGTTATTGCGGACGCGATGGTGCATTTCCTGGAGCATGGCCGATTTGATCGCCAATGCCCGTTGGCTATCTTCATACAGGCGGGCATTCTCGATTGCAATCGCCGCTTCATCGGCAAAGGTCGAAAGCAGGCGTACCTGTTCGTAATCGAAGTGCCGTGAGTCCTTGGTATACAAACAAATCGCGCCAATGGTGCGATTCTGCTGAACGCGCAGCGGCATGCAGAACAGCGAAACGAATGATTCGCGGGCGGCGGCATCGGCCAATTCTGGGAAGCGTACATCATTGAAGGCGTTCAGCACGGCCATTGGCCGGCCCTGCAGCACCGCCTTGGCCATGAAATCCGGCACGCTCTGGCCACTCTGGCCACCATGCGAAGCGGCAAGCACAGGGTTACACTGCTCATCGAAACGAATGATATCGGCTCGATCAACGCGGGCGAGTTCGACGGCTTTAGCCACGATCAGTTTCAGCACTTCTTCGAGGTTGAGCTGTTCGGCAATTCGTTTCGAGACATGCTGCAGGGTTGTGAGTTCGCGAACCTTCTGATGCAGGCGTTCATCAGTCTGCTGGAAGAGCTGGGCGTTGACGATGAAAAAGGCCAGTTCACCAGCCACGGTTTCGACGAAATTGATCTCTTCATCGTTAAAATCGCGTTGGCCATAGGTCTGAATTGTGATCACGCCCTGCAAATTGGCAGCACCCAACTGGAAGCGTTCGGCACTGAATAACACGATTGGCACCGCCAGGATGGCCCGAAATGGTTCTTCGCCAAGGGCTGGTTCGGGATGAAAGCGCTCCTCGCGATGCACATCACGAATGGCGATTGGGCGGCCTTCGCGGGCAGCAGCGCCAGTGACGCCAACACCCATGGAAAGCCGAACCTGGCCAACGGCATCGCGGTTGAGGCCAACGGTTGCCCGTAGCGTCAGATCGTCGCTGGCGCGATCATACAGATACACAGAGCAGGCTTCGACGCCAATCACTTCTGCGACTGTTTCGACAACCAGTTGCATGGATGTTTCAAGATCGAGGGTTGAGTTTGCTGCCGAGATGATCCGATGCAAGCCCTTGAGTTCGGCCATACGGCGCATCAAATGGCTTTCCCATTCGTGGGTACGCTGCTCCTCGCGAGCGGCTCCATAGGCCAGCAGCAATTCTGCGAGCGCCGGGCCAGGCCCAATGCGGAGTTGATCGGCCAGCGCAATGCCAAGTTCGGCCAGTACTTCTGGATCGCCGCCCTGGGCGTACCAAAGCCCGCCAAGCTGTCGCAAATAGTGGCGTTGTCGTTCGGGAAACGTCTCGGTCGTCAGCTGATCGAACAGCGCGGAAACTTGCTGTTGTGAGGATCGCAGCTCATCAACAAGCATGGTCAGAATTGCAGATTGATCTTGGAACATGGCACCACCCAGGATTGGGCAAACGAGCTACAGTAATCGGTATTATACAGGTTTACAGGCTTTATGGGCGATTATCCGCACCAGGAACAAACGCCTCACGAACGGCCCAGTAGATCGCCTTGGGTGTGCCATCGGCAGCCACGAAATTCCAGTTATCCTGATAGGTGCGGGCCTGCCAGGGCGTACTGAATTGCCAGATACAGGTCGCCTCCAGCCAGTTCCATTCCTGGGATTGCCGATAGGCTCCAATCGTCCAGCGCAACCTATCGGCAGGGCGCACTGCGGCGGACCAGCGCAGGTTATCGTTCCAGCCGCCCTCGGTAATGATCAAGGGTTTGTTGCGATCACCAAGGGCTGCAATCAGTTCGTGGTTGATTTCGGTGCGCCGGAAATTAACCTCCTCCGGGTAGGGTGGGTCGTCATACGAAACCCTGGCACCATAGGCATGCACTGCCCACATATCGAAATAGGGTGCGGCTCCAGCGGCATACAGTTGCTGGGTGTATTCCAGATCGCCAAGCCGATCACGCCCATCACCAAGGCTTGCGCCGGGCGAGAGTGCTCCAGCAAGGACAATTGCGTCGGGAACGGCAGCCTTGACACGTGGGTAGACAACCTTCAGCAGTTCGGCATATGCCTGTGGATCGGGTGGCCTGCGGCCCCATTCAAATGCCAGATTCGGCTCGTTCCAGATGATGACATGGCGCACGCCATAGGGCCGGTAGCGTTGCAGAAAAGCGACGACATAGTTGGCGTAGTCGACATAATGTTCCGAATCGAGATAGCGATCACTGCTTTCGAGCGGCCTAGCCCATTGTGGCACAATATCAATGCGGGCAACGACCGTCAGCCCCTGGCGTGCGGCGTGGGCGATCACCATATCGGAGCCAGTCCAATCGAAGCCATAGCGCGAGCGTGGCTGAACATAGGCCCATGGAAACAGATCCACGATCCAGCTTGCGCCCATCTCGCGAACCTGTTGGAGGGTACTGGCAATATAGGCCTCATCGCCAACGCCAGTCAGCCGCGTATGCACCCCAATTTTGGAGTTGGTCGTTTGGACGTGCTGCTGAGGCGGCAGATGCAATGGGCGCACGATACGTGGTGCCCAGAATTGAATGGCACTTGTCGCGATCAGCAGCGCAATCAGTAATCCTCGGGTCATGAATACTTACCGCCGTGCAATCTGCGGGTCGCGCTCGCGTGGCAGATCGAACCATGCCTCGTCACATGCCTGCTGTTCTTCTGGATCGAGCGTGAGGCCGACGCCACCCAAACTTTCGATCAGTTGTTCTGGGCGGCTGGCACCCAGAATAGCGCTGGTAATGCCGGGTTGGGCAAGCACCCAGGCCAGTGCAATATGGGTAAGATTCTTGCCGCGTGGTTCCAGGAACTGGGCCAACTGATCAACAGCCTCGAAGATCGGATCATTCCAGTAGCGTTTGCGATACAGATCGCCTGCCTGGTGCAAGCTAAAGCGCGTGCCCTGCTCGACCTGGCGGTGCTCGCGATAGCGGCCCGTCAGCATGCCGCCGGCCAATGGATTGTAGCTAATCACGCCAACACCATAGGAACGGCAGAGTGGCAGAATTTCATCCTCGATCATGCGGAACAGCAGATTGTAGCGCGGTTGCGCACAATCGAAGCGGGTAATATTGCGTAATTCACTCGTCCAGATCGCCTCGCTCAATTGCCAGGCCGGGTAGTTCGAGCAGCCAATATAGCGCACCTTGCCAGAGCGCACCAGATCATCGAATGCTCGCAGTGTCTCTTCAATTGGCGTCGTTGGATCGGGCGCGTGTGCCTGATAGAGATCAATATAATCGGTTTGCAGGCGGCGCAACGAATCCTCGCAGGCCTTGATGATATGGCGTCGGCTGAGGCCTTGATCATTTGCGCCAGGCCCCATCCTGCCATTACACTTGGTTGCCAGAATGATTCGATCACGAGCATTCCGTTCGGTCAGCCAGTTGCCAATAATCTGTTCTGTTGCTCCAGCTGTACTCAGATCGCCGCCCAATGGGTAGGCATCGGCGGTATCGAAAAACGTGATCTCGGCCTGTTCCGCAGCATCCATAATCGCGAACGAGGTTGGCTGATCGGCCTGATTGCCAAACGTCATGGTGCCCAGGCAAATCTCACTGACCTTGAGGCCAGTGCGGCCAAGCGATTTCGTTTTCATTGTGGCTCCTCATCATAAGCATACAGCCTTCAGCATTCAGCTTTCAGCGGCGCATACCGAACGCTTATGTGGCTGTGTTTACGGCACTGTCACTAAACTGTTTCGATAATGGCTGCGTATAGGATACCGCTGACTGCTATTCTGCGCCAATGGGAAACGAGTATTCAGGAGTCAAATATATCCGCAGATGACGCAGATGACGCAGATTTATGAGCAGACCGAGAACCATGAACCGAGAACCGAGTATTCAGGAGTCAGGAGTCAGAATTGCCGCCAGGTAGAGACGCTCCGGTGGAGCGTCTGGTTTCAGAATCGAGAACCAAGCAGGGGCGCAGCAGCAGCTTTGTATAAGAGACGCCGTTGCATCTATCGGGCTGCTGCTGCGCTCGTACGTCAATCACGGATCGACCGCAGCCGAGGCATGACCCACAACCATGTGGGAGCCACAAACATTCATTCGCGACAGCAATCAAAACAACTACCGAACCCGCCACAATCACGGATTGACCGCACAAAAAGCCGTGCCGATTTCACGTTTAATACGTTGTTCTCCATAGAGTATTACGATTGAAAGGAACCCCATGCGCCGATTATGTCTGCTTCTGCTGGCAACCCTGCTGGTATCCTGTACGAACCAGCAACCCACCTCTCCAACAATTGCACCAGCCACGGCCCCAACCGCACTTCCGATAGCAACAGATGCTCCCGCAGCGCCTCCAACACGCGCGCCTATAGCGACAATCGCGCCGACTGCAACGAGCGAGGTGGCACCGACCACGCAGCCCGAGCCGACTGTTTCTTCCGAACCCACTCAGGAACCCGCTCTGCCACTGACGCCGGTTCCATTCGGGCGAGCGATCCAGGTGCAGAAGCCCGCCATACAGGGCGATAATGTCAGTGCCATTCAGCGGCGGTTATTGGCGCTTGGCTATACTCAACTTGGGGTGGCAGATGGGATTTTTGGTGAACAGAGCGCCATGGCAGTTCTTGCCTTCCAGCAGCGCAATAGCCTTGATGCCGATGGAATCGTCGGGCCGAGCACCTGGGAACGTTTGTTTAGCACAAGCCCGCTAGCTGCCGATGGAGCTGGCCCACTTGTGCCGATTGTTGATGCTGAGAATCGCTGGTTGATCGGTGCCTCGCGCGATGGCCGCTGGGTTGCGCCAATTGATGCAGGCGCGCTCATGGCCGGAGGCGAATCCTATACAATCTACCAGCCAGATGGCGCGATGAGCGCCGCAACGGGGTCGCAGCCTGGCTCGCTTGGGATACCCTGCGAGGAAACCCAGAATGTGACATTAACCTCGAATGCCACATCGGGGGTTGCGTTGGGTGTTGGATTGAATGCTCGCCCTGTGCCTGTCAAAACTGGCGATCTGCAATCTGTGCCATTGCAGAAGAGTATCGAGAAACTGCTCAAGGCAAATGGTATCGCTACACCAGAGATCGAGCTTGTACGAGTGCTGGAGGCCGATCTCGATGGTGATGGCAACGCAGAGCAAATTGTGGCAGCCACCCGCATGCAGTTGAGCGAAGCGGATTCCCCGATGCCAAGTACAGCCGCTGGTGATTATTCATTGGTTCTGGTTGTGAACAAGGATGGTAATCCGGTGCTTGTGATTGGTGAATATCATCCACAAGCAACCGAGTTTAGTGCCCCCAATCAGAACCAGCTTGTCGATCTGCTTGATCTGAATGGTGATGGCAAGCTAGAGATTGTGGTAGCGAGCCGCTACTTTGAGGGCGCGGCAACATTCATCTACACCTACAATGGCGGCAAGGTAGAGGAAGCATTAGTGACGGGATGTGGGGTATAGGGGCGATTCTGTAGGGGCGGTTCTGTTGTAGGGGCGGTTCGCGAACCGCCCCTACAAAATCGTCAATTATCGTACCAGGCGCATGGCGAACAATCGTCGTGCGCCTGGTGATTCTCGCGGGTTGCTGGTTGGCTCCCAGACGATCCATAGCGCATAGGCCATTTCGTTATTGGCTAGATTCTTCACGCGGCCACATGGAATGAACCAAACCGGGCAACTTGGCACATCGGTGATCTTGGCAACTAGCCCAACACCATCGATTGTGAGATTGAGTGGTGGCGGCTCGATAAAGCCCTGTTTGATCGCAACCCCACCAACTCCACAAAACAGTAGCAGAGCAACCAGCAGAATCAGTATTGGTGTGATGATCACGGGCATTCGGCGATTGTTGTTCATGCAGCACCAAACGAGAATGTAAGCTGAACGCCTACGAACCTCACCTATGCTCGCCGCACGACAGCCAGTGACAGCATTGTACCAGTATCCAGATCGAGTGGTTCGGCATTGACACCACTCGGCGCTGTCCCCAACACTAAATCGTCGGCCAGCGTTTCGGCACGCACATATTCGCCCCATACCTGTAATGCTGCCGCGAGTGTGCCGCCATCCACCCCATCCAGATAGATCGTGATTCGGTCGGCGATGGCGAACCCGGCACTCTTGCGGGCATCCTGGATGTTGCGAACCAGTTCGCGGGCCAGCCCTTCGGCCTCCAGTTCGGGCGTGATCGTCGTGTTTAGTGCGACCAACACCCCATTTCCTTCGGCGACGGCGTACCCTTCCGGTGAGGAACTCTCGACCAGTAGTTCATCCGGCAGCAGCTCAAGCATCTGATCTGCAACCGTCACAGCCACAGCATGGCCTTCCTCAACTGCCCTTGCCACAGCCCGCGCTTCTGCTCCAGCAAGTTCCTTGAGCGCTGCTGTCAGTGCTGGCACCAACTTACCATACTTCTTGCCCACCAAGCGCAGATTCGGCTTGAAGTGATATTCCACCAGATCGGCTGAACTATCTAGATACCGAATGGCCTTGACATTCAGTTCGTCGCGCAGTTCTGCTTCGAAGCGCCGCAGCCCTTCACCACGCGGTGCGCGCACCAACAACTCACTAAGCGGCAGCCGTACCTTCAGGCCAGCACTACGGCGTGCTGCCCGCCCCAGGCTGATCGCCTCCAATAGTAGCGCGGTATCGGAAACCAACTGCTCATCGATCAGGCTTGAGTCCACATCTGGCCAGGCTGCCAGATGCACGCTCTTTGGCGCGGTGGCATCCTGTTCTGCCACCAGATTGCGATACAGCTCCTCGGCCACGAATGGCATGAATGGAGCCAACAGCCGTGCGAGTGTCGATAAACAGGTATATAGTGTTGCATAGGCCGCCTGCTTGTCGGCATCGCTCTCGGCCTTCCAGAAGCGCCGCCGATTGCGCCGGACATACCAGTTCGAGAGTTCCTCAACAAACGATTCGATCGCTTTGGCTGGCCCGTGAACATCATAGTTCTCGAACATGGCCGTCACATCGCGCACCAACACATTCAGCCGCGAAAGCGCCCAGCGGTCGGTCACAGTCAGGGATGCCGATGACATGTTGTTCTGTAGGTTCCATCCATCCAGGTTTGCATAGGTTGTAAAGAAGCCATAGGTGTTCCACAATGTCAGCGTGAACTGGCGCAGCACCTCGCCAACTAGTTCCAGCGAGAAGCGCCGTGGGTTATATGGCTGGCCAGCGGCATACATATACCAACGCGTCGCGTCGGCACCATAGGCATTCAGCACATCCCAGGGATTGACAATATTGCCACGCGATTTGGACATCTTCTCGCCATTGGCATCCAGGATGTGGCCAAGACAGATCACATGCTGGTAGGCTGGCCGATCAAACAGCAGCGTCGAAACGGCATGCAGCGTATAGAACCAGCCACGGGTCTGGTCGATTGCTTCCGAGATAAAATTGGCCTGCTGAGCAACTTCAAACAGCTCCTTGTTCTCGAATGGGTAGTGCCACTGGGCCACCGGCATCGAGCCGGAGTCGAACCAGCAATCGGCAACATCCGGGATGCGCCGCATGGTTGCGTGGCCATTTGGTGCAGCCCAGGTTAGTTCATCGACATATGGTCGGTGCAGATCGAGATCCTGGAGCGAACGACCGACTTTCTGCTCCAGTTCGGCCACGCTACCGATGCACTCCAGATGCGTGCCATCGTCCGAGGCCCAGATTGGCAGTGGCGTGCCCCAGTAGCGCTCGCGGCTGATCGCCCAATCGATATTATTGGCCAGCCAGTTGCCAAAGCGCCCGGCGCGGATATGCTCCGGTACCCAATCGATCTGCTTGTTATTGGCAACCAACTGCTCCTTCATTGCTGTTGTGCGGATATACCAGGATGGCTTGGCATAGTACAGCAATGGCGTTTTGCAGCGCCAGCAGAATGGGTATGCATGGCGAACGCGCCCGCTGCGGAACAACAGCCCGCGATCGCGCAGATTGTGGGTGATCACCGGATCGGCCTTTTTGAAGAACATGCCGCCAAAGCCCAGCGTATCGAAGGCTGGCATGGTATTGCCGCTCAGATCGACCGAGAACAGCGTTGGCAGATTGTACTTGCGGCCGATCTCGAGATCGCCATAGGCCGGTGCGATATGCACGATTCCCGAGCCATCCTCAAGCGATACGTAGTCATCGGCGATCACCCGATAGGCCTGGTTCAGATCCGGTTCGTCGCCAGGGCCGGGCACACCATCGAACAGCCGCTCATAGCGCGCCCCCCACAATTGATCGCCCTTGAACGTTGTTAGCACCGCATACTTGCCCTCACCGAGGACTTTATCGGCCAATGCCTCGGCCAGCACCACCCGCTCGACATGTTCGCCGCTGGTTTCTGCTAGAACATAACTCGCCGCTGGTTTAACCGCCAGCGCCACATTCGCCGGCAGTGTCCAGGGCGTGGTCGTCCATGCGATGAATGACGATCCAGCCAGTTGATCATCGAATGGATGGCCAGATGGCGTATGGCGGAAGCGCAGCCACACAGATGGGTCATCGACATTATCCTCGAAGCCAAGCGCAACCTCAGCATCCGAGAGTGTCGTCCCACAACGTGGGCAATGCATGGTCACTTTATAATCGCGGAACAGCAGGTTTTTATCCCAGAACTGGCGCAAGATCCACCACAGCGATTCGATATAGCTGTTATCGTAGGTCGAATACGGGTTCTCCATATCGATCCAGAACCCAATCCGGTTGGTATTGCGTTCCCATTCCTGGATGTAGCGCTGAACACTGGCCTTGCATGCTTTATTAAATTCGGCGATGCCATACTTTTCGATATCGGGCTTGCCATTAAAGCCAAGCTCTTTTTCGACCTCGATCTCGACAGGTAGGCCATGCGTATCCCAGCCGCCACGCGCACCAATCACATACTGCCCGCGCATACGCCGGTAGCGGATGATGATATCCTTGGTGACCCGTGCTTCCACATGGTGAATACCAGGCCGCCCATTAGCCGTCGGCGGCCCTTCGAAAAAGATGAATGGCCGCGCTCGATCACCCTGATTGAGTGCCTGCTTCACAACCTGATTGGCCTCCCACCACTCAAGGATCTGTTCCTCGAGCTTCGGGAAGGAGACGCGCGTGTCGACATTCCGGAACGCCATAGCCCACCTCCAGATTTTATGAAAACACAAAACCCCGCCCCCAAAAAGGGGACGAGGCCGAAAGAACCCCGCGGTACCACCCCGCTTGGCGCATAAAGCGCCCGCTTGGTGAGGTGCTATCACACCTCCGCCCAGGTAACGTTGGGCGATACCGGACGAGACTAGTAACGGCGAACGCTATTAATTATGCTACGTTCGTCGCATTCGCCTGTCGGTTCGGGAGGGATGTTCGGCATCTGGTTCGGGCGCGCCTCACACCATCTACGCGCTCGCTGTTCCGCCCATTGGAAGCCTACTCGTCTCCGTCATAACCATTGGACACAAATTATACCACACTCTTTTTCGGAGTGTATCCATCGGAGGTTGCAGTGCGTAGTTTAGTGTGTGTATGAGGCCGTAGGTTCCAACTATCGCGGTATCATTTCCGAAAGGAACGCCAGGCAAATAATGATGACCAGACCAATCCACAGATAGCGTTGGCGGGTTTTTGGATTCATGGTTACTCCTTCATCTCTATGCAATCTACTTCATATGCGATCATTTGTATCTCTACGGCTGGCCCTGATTGCCAAGCAGCAGCATCCGAATCGTCGCCAAGGTTTCGGGCGCAAGGCCGCGTACGTCGGCCAGGGCTGCCAGCGGCTCGGGAAGCTGTTCCTGCCAGAACCATTCAGCCCGTAATCGGAAATCCGCCAAGGCTATGGAATGATACCAGCCCTGTGCATCCGGTATGATCGCCTGGTAGCGCCCATCCCCGAGTAAGGTATAGAGATCGATCCGTTGTTTGCCAGGACGTGGATCAATGATCCAGTATTCATGTACACCGGCATCCTGGTATTCATAGAATTTGTCGATGCGGTCACGTGATGCGCTCTCATCCGATATGACTTCAATGGCGAGATCGGCTGGGCCGTTCAGCCGTTCATTGGTTAGCCATGCGCGTCGTTCGTGTGCGACAAAGAAGATATCTGGTTCGCGGGCTGGCCCATCCAAGCGGGCACGCATCTCCAATGGCGCGACACGGACTTCGCCGAGCTGCATCAAATCTGTGAATTCGGCAATCAGACGAAACAAAAATCCGATGATTGCCTGGTGAATATCCTTTGGCGACATAAAGACAATCACCTCCCCATTGACCCACTCGCCGTGCGCGCCCTCATCATGCCAGGCACGGTACTCCGCATAGGTCATCGGGAGTCGCCGCTCAGAGCTTGGGGGAGCTTCGGTTGTGTGTGGTTGCATAACCCCTCCTTACACGCTATCGTTATAGCACAGAAATTCTGGTTTGTCAATGAGTTGGAAGGCCGCTTCGCGCGGCAGGCGGTCGGGGCGAGCCGCCGCCCGGGGTGCCAGACCCGAAGGGTACCCCGGCCACCCCCGGCCAAGGACTTCGTCCCTGGACCCTAAAAGGAACCTGGTGGCTCGCTAACATCCGTTGGTCATGCCACGGCTGTGATCGATACGCGTTGGTGGGTACCTCATGCACGCTTCTGAAAGGTGACGGCTGAGAAGCTTTATGCTGACTCCCGACTCCTGAATACTGACTCCTACTCTAGGGTTCGCTGCCCGTTGCGGCGGGGCGGGTTGGATCGCTTGACCAATCGCTCCACGAGCCTTCGTAGAGTAGGCCGCCGGTGATGCCAGCCAATTCGAGCGCGAATAGGTTGTGGGCAGCGGTAACGCCGGAGCCGCAGTAGCAGACGAGTGTTTCGGTTGTGTTGGCACCCAGGTTGGCAAAGCGGGTGTGTAGTTCTTCTGCTGAACGCATGCGCCCGTCAGCGGCGATGTTATCGGCGAAGGGTGCCGAAATGGCTCCCGGAATGTGGCCGGCGCGCGGATCAATGGGTTCGATGCGGCCCTCATAGCGTTCGGCGGCTCGTGCATCGAGCAATAGCGCGGCTGAATTGTGCCGCAGGGCTTCTACATCTGCCGCTGCAACGATTAGTTCGGGGTGTGGGCGTGCAGTGAAGGTTGTTGGTGTGATCTGTGGCACGTTGGTTTCGATTGGCAGCCCAGCTGCCTGCCACGCCTGCCAACCGCCATTCAGTAGCGAGGTATGCTCGTGGCCGAAGTAGCGTAGCAGCCACCATAGCCGCGCTGCCGCCGCGCCACCGCTTGAGTCATAGGCAACCACATGCGTTTCTGGCCCGATACCCGCCCGCCCTGTTGTTGCAGCAAAGACTTCTGGTTGCGGGATTGGATGACGGCCAGGCCCCTGGCCGCGTGGTGCCGAGAGATCGCTATCGATACTGAAGAAGAGTGCGCCTGGAATGTGTCCGGCCTCGTATTCGATCCGGCCACGGCTTGGCTCAGGTAGGTACCAGCGTACATCAATAATTTGTATGTTGGGGTCGGATATGTGTTGGTTGAGCCAATCGGCGGTGACGAGTAGATTCATTATGTGCTCCTAATGAAGGGCGTTGGGGCGTATAGCTATACGCCCGCACAAGGGTAAGTTATACGTCTATACAAGATGCAACCCGAAACCCGTATCCAGTAACTATCATAGCAGCATACGGCGGCGCTTCAATTGCATAATGGGCGAATAGACATGCCGAGTTAACGAGTGCCGCCAACATTCTTTCTTCATAAGCCTTTAGCACTCAGCTATCAGCCAT
>JBBQSD010000008.1:0-90777 GCA_038214135.1 Chloroflexales bacterium
AGCAGCTTTTTGAGGAAGCTACCGGTGTAGGAAGCCTCAACCAGCGCGATCTGTTCGGGCGTGCCGAATGCCACGATCTGTCCGCCACCGCGCCCGCCTTCTGGGCCCATGTCGATCACCCAATCGGCGCATTTGATTACATCCAGGTTGTGTTCGATCACAAGCACCGTGTTGCCAGCATCGACGAGGCGCTGAAGCACCTGTAGCAATCGTTCGACATCGGCAAAGTGTAGCCCGGTGGTTGGCTCATCCAGGATGTAGAGCGTGCGCCCGGTTGAGCGGCGAGCAAGTTCGGTCGCCAGTTTGATGCGCTGGGCTTCGCCGCCAGAGAGGGTTGTGGCGGATTGGCCGAGGTGAATATAGCCAAGCCCAACATCGGTGAGCGTTTGCAGCTTCTCGCGAATGGCCGGAATGCGCTCAAAGAAACCAGTTGCCTCTTCCACCGTCATCTCTAACACATCGGCGATATTCTTGCCACGGTAGCGAATATCCAGGGTTTCGCGGTTATAGCGAGTGCCATTGCAGATCTCGCATGTCACAAACAGATCCGCCAGGAACTGCATCTCGATCTGCATCAGTCCCTCGCCATGGCAGTGTTCGCAGCGCCCACCCTGGACATTGAATGAAAAGCGGCTGGCATCATAGCCACGCGCACGGGCTTCGGGTACTTGTGCGAAGAGTTGGCGGATTGGATCGAATGCTTTGGTATACGTGATTGGGTTTGAACGCGGCGTACGGCCAATTGGGGCCTGGTCGATCGCAATGATCTTGTCGAGATGCTCGATCCCATAGATGGCATCGTGGGTGCCGGGGCGCTCACGACTGCCGTGCAGTGTCTGCGCCAATCGTGCATATAGTGTGTCGTTGATCAGTGTACTCTTGCCCGAACCAGAGATTCCGGTAACGACCGTCAGGGTTCCTAGCGGAATACTCACCTCGATATTCTTCAGATTATGCTCACGCGCCCCACGGATCGTCAGTCGCTTCCCATTACCCGTTCGCCGCCTGCGTGGAACAGGAATAGAACGCTTTCCGCTCAAAAATTGGCCGGTGATCGAACGTGGCTCGGCTAGAACGCGCTCGATTGGCCCACTGACGATCAGTTCGCCGCCATGTTGGCCTGCACCAGGGCCAATATCGATGATCCAATCGGCGGCGCGAATCGTCTCTTCATCGTGTTCGACGATCAGGACGCTGTTGCCCATATCGCGCAGGCGCTGGATCGTTTTGAGCAGGCGTGCGTGATCACGGGGATGCAACCCGATGCTTGGTTCATCGAGGATATACAGCACACCACTGAGCCCCGAGCCGATCTGGGTGGCCAGCCGAATACGCTGGGCCTCACCCCCCGAGAGTGTCATCGCCGAACGATCCAGCGTCAGATAATCCAGCCCGACCTCGCACAGAAAACTGAGGCGAGCGCGGATTTCCTTCAGGATCGGCAGGGCGATCACCCGTTCCTTGTTACTCAGCTGCGATTCAGCCCGATCATTCAAGATCGAATTGGCGTATGCTGGCTGAGAACTTGGTGCCGCCGCTTGATCAGTTTCGGCCTGTTGCGCTGCTTTGAGCAGGGATTCTGCCCATTCCAATGCGTCCACGATCGGCATTGCTGTAATCTGGGCAATTGTGCGTTCCACAATAGTGACTGCCAATATCTCTGGCCGCAGGCGAGCACCACTACATACTGGGCATGTGCGCGGTGTCATATATTGCTCGATTTGGTTGCGCTCTGCATCATCAGTGGCTTCGCCAAAGCGCCGGCGTAGCGTGGGGATGACGCCTTCAAACGGAGCAAGAACAATCTTTTCTTCATTACGAACATGGTAGCTGAGTGGTACAACATCGCCATTCGAGCCATACAGAATGGTTGCCAGCGCCACGGGCGGCAGTTCACGAACAGGAGCCTGGAGGGAGATACCAAGGTGTGCAGAAAGAGAGGCCAGTACTTCATCATAGTAGCGCTGCTGGGCGCGGCTTGCTCCACTCCAGGGCACAATTGCCCCATCGGCAAGCGTGCGTGCTGGATCTGGCACAACTAGTTCGGGATCAACCTCGCGCACGTTGCCAAGCCCATCACAGGTTGGGCAGGCACCATTCGGGCTGTTGAATGAGAAATCACGCGGCTCTAGCGCCGTCAGGTTCACTGGCCCATGTTCTGGGCAGGCATATTGTTGTGAGAACGTGAACTGCTGGCCACCAACGATCTGGATGAGCAATGTGCCAGCGCCTGCTTTGAGCGCGGTTTCGACAGAATCGGCAACACGGATTCGATCAGGGTGATCGGTGATCGCCAGTTGCCCGTTATCTGTTGGTGGGTGCCGGATTACCAGGCGATCAACGACTACCTCAATCGTATGCGGGCGATATTTATCGAGTTTGATCTCATCATCGAGATCATAGACATCGCCATCGACACGAACGCGAACAAATCCAGCTTTGCGGGCTTCATCGAGCAATTTCTGATGCTCGCCCTTGCGCTCGCGAGCAATTGGTGCAAGCAACAGAATACGCGAACCATCGGGGAGATTGAGAACGGCATCGATCATCTGCTGGGTGCTCTGGCGCACAAGCGGGCGGCCACACTGCGGGCAATGTGGGCGACCAATACGGGCAAACAACAGCCGCAGGTAATCGTAGATCTCGGTGATTGTGCCAACCGTTGAGCGCGGGTTGCGGCTAACGCCCTTCTGATCGATGGCAATCGCTGGCGAAAGCCCCTCGATGGCATCAACATCGGGTTTATCGAGCTGGCCAAGAAACTGGCGGGCATAGATCGAGAGCGATTCGACATAACGACGCTGGCCCTCTGCGAAAATCGTATCGAAGGCAAGTGTCGATTTGCCCGAACCAGAGAGGCCAGTAATCACCACGAGCTTATCGCGTGGGATGGCAACATCGATATTTTTGAGGTTATGTTGGCGTGCCCCACGTACAATGATCTGGCCGTCCCGCATGGCTGCCTGTGCCTTCCCCAATAGCGATTGAAACTTCATGCTAACATAGCATATTGGGCACCGCAACTACTGCTTGCAAAATAGAAACAGGTGTGCTATAATAACTGAACTGCTTCTGCGGTTCCAGGGTTGGGGCGGCCGAGCGGGCAGGGATGGGACGATACCGAGAGTAAGCACGAGTATGTAACCCGGCACGCGCTGCCAGCCCACGCGGGCCGGAAGGAGACAGTCATGGCATCCCCAGAGAAACGCACCCCTCAAAACGAACGAAGTGTGACACGGGTCTATCGAGCGGCAGTTCGCCTTGGTGAAGATTTTATCACCCTGGAAGAGAGCGTCACCCTGCCGATTGATGCAACCGATGATGAGGTTGCACAGGCGGTTGATCTTGGATGGCGGATCTATCGCGCCCAGCGAGCAGCCGTCGAGGCGCAGGTTGCCAGTGTTCGTGAAACTGCAACAGTCACGGCAACGAGCTACACGGTGAAAGATCCGGATGCGCCAGCCAGCGACAAGCAGCGTAACTATATTGCGGCGCTCCAGGAGGATCTGATCTGGACGAGCGAGCAGCTAGCAGGCTACGCCCACGAACAGCAGATCGATCTGGTGACGCTGACGAAGGGCCAGGCGAGTGGTTTCATTGATGGCTTGAAGAAACTGGCCGAGGAGCGCAGCGAGTACGAACGCACAAAGGTAGAAGCAACTCCTGTTGCTGTTCAGTCCCCGACTGTCATTCATGCACCAGCGCAACGTGCTGCACGTGCCAATGATAGTGGCCCTGCTGCGGATAAGCAAATTCAGGCATTGGAGCGTCTGGCGTTGCAGAAGGGACTTGAACTCGATGCAGAGACGCGCCGCCGCTATGGATCTGCTGCCCATGGATTGACATTTGGCCAAGCGGGCGAGCTTTTGTCGGAATGGCAGCGCCGCCCGTAACCTTTCTTTAATAAGTACGGTATATCATCTGAAGCCAGAGCCGTGGCTGGCCCGAACAACATTCTATCGCTTCTAAAGGAGCACTATCATGCAAGTTCGTGGCACAGTAAATCAAGTGGAGCTTATCGGCTGGTTGGGGGATGCACCGGAGCAGCGCATTTTTTCGTCGGGAGCGAAGGTATGCAGCTTCAGTCTCGCAACAAAACGTTGGGGTTCGCGCAGTGAGGAGAATGATCGCCAGATTGAGACTGATTGGACAACAGTTGAAGCCTGGGAGAAGCTATCCGATCTGTGCAGTACCTCGCTCCACAAAGGCAGCCGGGTTCGTGTGAGCGGAAGCCTACACACACGTTCCTGGGAGGATCGTGATTCTGGCCAGCGGCGCTACCGAACCGTAGTGCGGGCCAATGCAGTACTATTCCTCGATACCCGCCCCGAGGATGAGGTCGAGATGATCGAGGCAGTCGAAGAAGCAGAGGACGTGCTAAACTAATTCTGTTTCGGGATTGCTGAGATACACAGATGCCGTGGTGTGAGCTTGCTTACACCACGGCATTTTATTATTGTTCTACACCTGTAGCCCGTTGACGATTAGGGCTATTGCTGCTATTCTCACGCTCTATTGTTCGCTTGGCTGTATGAGTTGGATATGACTACTATTCTTGATGAATTGCGTTGGCGTGGGCTGCTCTATGATCAGAGTGAGGGCATTGCGGATCTGCTGATGCGTGAGCATGTGACGCTGTATAATGGTTTTGACCCGACTGCCGATAGCCTGCATGTTGGCCATATGGTGCCATTATTGGCTCTGGCTCGCTTCCAACGGTTTGGCCATACCCCGATTGCATTGGCCGGCGGCGGAACCGGAATGATTGGCGATCCGAGTGGTAAATCGGCGGAACGCCAGTTGCTGACCAAGACGCAGGTTGATGCCAATGTTGAGGCGATTAAGCAGCAACTAGCCAAGTTTCTGGATTTTGATGCGAAATCGAATCCGGCAAAATTGGTGAATAATGCCGATTGGCTGGCTCCGTTTACGCTGATGGATTTCCTGCGCGATGTTGGCAAACATCTGACGGTCAACTACATGATGGCCAAGGACTCAGTCAAGACACGGCTTGCCAGTGAGACGGGCATTTCGTTCACTGAGTTTAGCTACATGCTGCTGCAGGCCTATGATTTCGCGCATCTTTCCGAACAATATGGCTGCCGCCTGCAGACGGGCGGGAGCGATCAATGGGGTAATATTATTGCTGGGGTGGAACTGATTCGGCGTAGCCAATCTCAAAAAGCCTATGGGTTGGTCTACCCACTGATTACAAAATCGGATGGAAGTAAATTCGGTAAAACAGAGGGTGGCGCGATCTGGCTTGATCCGCAGCGAACTTCACCATACAAATTCTACCAGTTCTGGTATAACACCGATGATAGCGATGTTGTGCGCTATCTGAAGTTCTTTACCTGGCTGAACGAAGCAGAGGTGGAGGAGCTCGCACAGAGTACAATCGAACATCCTGAACAGCGGGCCGCTCAGCTTCGCTTGGCGCGTGAGGTGACGGCCATGGTGCATGGTGCTTCACCATTAGCACGAGCCGAGGAGGCATCGCGGGCATTGTTCGGCGGTAGCCTGGATGGCCTGAGCGCTGGTGATGTGCAGGATATCTTTGATGAGGTTCCGGCGAGTACACTACCACGCCAGGAATTTACTGGCGATGGCCTGGCGCTCGTCGATCTGCTGGCACGTAGTGGTGCCGTGAGCTCAAGGGGCGAGGCCCGGCGGCTGCTTGAGGGTGGCGGTGTCTATATCAACAATGTGCAGGCCGCCGATACCAATCGCCGGGTTGGCCTGAGTGATAGCATTGAGGGGCGGTTCATTGTGCTGCGGAAGGGGCGTCGCAATTACTATCTCGTCAAACTAGAGGGCTGATGAGCCGTGAGGTAAATCATACAACTCTTCTCATACAGCGCAATGGCCGAGAAAATCGGCCATTGCGCTTATTATTGTATGTGATAGTGTTTGGTTGGAACGCGGTATAATGGGATCATCAGCGATGCTATTGTGAACAATGGTGTTCGTCTCCATTCCGCTTCTGGAGCAGACTGTGACATTGTCTCAGAAGGATCTCGAGCGCCAGCGTCTATCGAGCACGATACACTTTCTTGGCGATCAACTGGGTGAGGTGATCCGTACTCAGGCTGGCCAAGATGTGTTGAGCCTTGAAGAGCGGGTGCGCATGCTGGCCAAGCAATTGCGTGCTGATGGTTGGCCCACGGATACCTCCGATGAGCTAGAGTGCATTATTGCAGGGCTCAGCACCGCCGATGCACTGCAGATGATCAAGGCGTTCAGCATCTATTTTTCCCTTGTTAATCTTGCCGAACAACTCCAACGGGTTTGGGTGTTGCGAGATCGTGCGCGCATTCAGGGCGATGAGCCACGTTCCGAATCGATTGCGGCAGCAATTATCGGGCTTCGCCATGCGGGAATTGCTGCGGAGGGTTTGGAACACTGGCTTGAACGAGCCAGGATCAATCTTGTCTTTACTGCCCACCCAACCGAAGCGCGCCGTCGAACGATGTTGGACAAGTTGCGGCGGATTGCCGATGCAGTTGAGCAACGCCAGGGGGCAGAGCAGGCAGGCCATGCTGATCCTCGTGCTGAGCAAGAGATTGTCGCTGAAATCACCAGCCTGTGGCAGAGTGACGAAATTCGGCGGGTGCGCCTGCATGTTCTCGATGAGGTGAAAAACGGCCTCTACTATTTCGAAAGCGGCATCTTCGATCTGATTCCGCAGTTGTATCGTGAGCTTGAACAGGCACTCGCCAAAACATACCCGGAACAAATCTGGAAGGTGCCACCACTCCTGCGCTTTGGCTCGTGGATGGGCGGTGATCGTGATGGCAACCCGAATGTCACCCCGGCTGTGACGCTTGAGACCATACGAATGATGCGCATGACGGCGCTTAGGCGGCATTGTACAGCCATCGAACAGCTCAGCCATCGATTGAGCCAATCGACACGCCAGGTTGGGATTAGCGCTGAATTGCGTGAGTCGCTTGCTTCCGATGCCAAGCTCTTTCCGCTGATTGCAATCCTGTTGGAAGAACGCAACCCGCACGAGCCATATCGCCAGAAGTGTACCTATATTCGTGAGAAGCTCCTGCGCACTATTGAATATGCCGAAACCCATGTGCCGAACTGGTCCGATGTTCATGCGTTTTCGCCCGATGCCACTGCGTATCGGCAGAGTGCGGATCTGCTTGCCGATCTGGCGATTATGCAACGCAGCTTCATGGCCTATGGTGGCAAGGCAACCGCCGATGGCATGTTGCACGATCTGTATCGGCAGGTGGAAGTGTTTGGGTTCCATATTGCGGTGCTGGATATTCGCCAGCATAGTGAGCGCCATACGACTGCACTGGCCGAGGTGTTTCTTGCTGCGGGGACGTGCGCCGATTATGTGGCCCTTACTGAGGCCGAACGCGTTGCACTGCTGAGTCGGGAGATCGCCAATCCACGACCGTTGATCCCACTGCGGCTGCCCTATTCGAAAGAGACGAATGAGACAATCGAAACCTTTCGGATGGTTTCGGCGATCCTGGAACAGTATAGCCCTGGAGCAATCACTACCTATATTGTGAGTATGACCAGGCAAGCCAGCGATCTATTGGCACCGCTGTTATTCGCCAAAGAAGCCGGGTTGTACGATCAATCTGCTGGTATTAGCCGACTTGATGTTGTACCGCTGTTTGAAACGGGCGATGATCTGGCTGGTTGTGGCCAAGTCATGCACGCACTGCTCGATATGCCATTCTATCGTGAGCATCTACGGCTGCGTGGCGATGAGCAAGAAGTGATGATTGGCTATTCCGACAGCAACAAAGATGTTGGCTTTATGTCCGCAAACTGGGCCTTGTATAAAGCGCAGAGTGCATTGCGCGATCTTGGCGTAGAGCGTGGCATTCGGCTGCGGATGTTTCATGGGCGTGGCGGTTCGATTGGGCGTGGTGGTGGCCCAGCCAATCAGGCCATTCTGGCCCAGCCGCCCGGCAGCGTTGATTCACAGATCAAGATTACCGAACAGGGTGAAGTGATTGCGGATCGCTATGGATTACCATTATTGGCCCATCGCCATCTCGAACAGGTAACCAATGCTGTATTGCGGGCTGGATTCCTGCCGCATACCGATCCGCCATCGCACTGGTTGCACGCACTCGAAGATCTTGCCACAATTTCACGGCATCACTATCGTACATTGGTGTATGACACACCGGGATTTGTGGAGTATTTCCGCAGCGCCACACCGATCTCCGAAATTAGCCGATTGAATATTGGTAGCCGCCCGGCGAGCCGCAAACGCAGCGACAGAATCGAGGATCTGCGGGCGATTCCATGGGTGTTTAGCTGGATGCAGAGCCGCCATACGCTGCCTGGATGGTATGGAATCGGTATGGCGCTGGAACAGTTCATAGCTACTTCGCCAGATGGTATACGGCTGCAATTGCTACAGAATATGTATCAGCACTGGCCATTCTTTCGCACAATTATCGATAATGCCCAGATGATTCTTGGCAAGGCGGATCTGGATATTGCTCGTCGCTATGCTGATCTGGTGCCCGACCAACAATTGGCCAAGATGGTATTTGGTGCGGTAGCGGATGAATATGAGCGCGCTACGGATTTGATCTGCCGTGTGGCCGGGGTTGACCAACTGCTTGATAACATACCGATCATGCAACGCGCCATCGCACGGCGCAATCCATATATTGATCCACTCAGTTATGTGCAGATTGAGCTGCTGCGCCGTTTGCGTGCCGATCCAAATCAGCCCAATCATGCAGAACTTGAGGATGCCGTTCTGTTGAGTATTAATGGCCTGGCTGGCGGCCTGCTGAATACTGGGTAAATACTCAGTTGATGTATAGGGGCGTATACTATACGCACGTACAAGATTCGCACAGGACGATTTTCATTATTATGTAGCAAGGAGGCTATTATGACGACCACACGGGGGCGTGATCAGCGCCTGGCGATCAATGGCGGCACACCAGCGGTATCTCAGACACTCAACCGCTATAAAGGCGCTGCGACGATTGGTGAGGCCGAGAAACAAGCAGTGATGGAGGTATTGGAAAGCCAATCGCTGTTCCGCTATTATGGCCCAAAGCCGCTGTTCAAAGTCGCCGCATTCGAGCAAGCCTTCGCTGCCTATGTTGGCTCTCAGCATGCATTGGCTACGAGTAGTGGGACGGCAGCGCTGCGGGCTGGCCTCGCAGGGCTTGGGGTTGGGCCAGGCGATGAGGTGATTGTTCCAGCAGTGACATTTATCGCCTCGGTTGGTGCGATTGTTGCCAGCCGTGCCCGCCCGATCTTTGCCGAAGTTGATGAATTGATGCAGCTTGATCCAAACGACCTCGCCAAGCGCATCAGTAAGCGGACGAAAGCGATCATGCCAGTACACCTGACTGGTGTTGCGGTTGATATGGATCCGATCATGGCCTTTGCACGCGAACATGGCCTGAAGGTCATTGAGGATGCAGCACAATCGTGCGGTAGCCTGTACAAGGGCCGCCATGTTGGTACGATTGGCGATATTGGCTGTTTCAGCTTCCAACTCGAAAAGAATATTACCAGCGGCGAGGGCGGCATTATTGTTTCTGATGATGATGAAGCCTTTCGGCGGGCAGCAATCTATTCCGATCAGGGCGGTCAATTCTGGACGTTCCATGCCGGGGTTCGTGACAACTATGGTGGCCAACCAGTCATCGGCGAAAATCTGCGCATGGCCGAAATCCCTGGCGCGATCCTTGGGGCACAACTTGCTAAATTGCCACCGCTGATGGATCTGATTGAGCGTAATACGGCAACGATCCGTGATACTGCTGCCCAGTTTCCTGGTTTGGGCGTGCCGCCAGCCGATCCAACCCGTGATCGCCATTCGTTGGGGGTATTGTGTTACCTGCCCGATTCGGATTCCGCCGAGCGGGTTGCTGCGGCGTTGCGGGCAGAGGGCGTGCCGGCTGGAAAAGTCTATGGTGGCCAGCCTGTCTATGCTGCGCGCCAGATCCTCAATCAATGGACGGTGACAGATGGCTGCCCGTTTAACTGCCCGAGCTTCTTCCCTGAACCAGTTCGCTACGAAATGGGTATGTGTCCCCGCAGCGAAGATTTACTCGCCCGTTCGGTGATGATTAGTACAGGCCCATTCTATACCGAAGAAAACCTGGATGAGATCATTTTTGGCGTGCAAAAGGTGGCTACACAGCTCCTTTAAATCTTACAAAGTAGCTCCATACGGTGCGATGTAGTAATTGTTATACGACTTACCCGCTGTGTCGTGATATAATCGCCTATCTATAATAGTACGCAACTATCATGTAACTACACGTGCCGAGCAGTTAAGGAGTGTTCCATGCATCTCACGCCGCCAAGGAATGCAGCGCGAGTACGCCAATCGTCTCTGCTGAATACAAAGAACTTGAGTATTCGATCCATGCCACGGTTGTTACTTCCTCTGTTTATTCTAGCGGCGTTGATGGTGTTCGTGCCGTTTGCACACCTCGTCCCAGTCGCAATGGCTGGTGGCACGGTGACTGGCACGGTGTTTCAGGATTATAATGCGAACGGTACGCGTGATACTACGGGTTCGCTCACAAACGATGGTGGCGGAGCCGTCGCTGTCGCTGCTGATCGTGGTATCGCTGGTGTGACGATAACGGCATACGATTCAGGCGGTGTGGCATCTGGTGCTACAACCAGTGCCTCGAATGGTTCGTATACGCTGACACTGACGCGCACTGGTCCGTATCGAATAGAGTTTACTGGGCTGCCAGCTAGCTTTGAGCAGGGGCCATATGGCACCAACGATGGCTCAAGCGTGCGCTTCGTTCCCGATGGCGGTGCTGTAGGAATCGATCTGGGCGTCAACATTCCTGCCGATTTCTGCCAGAATAACCCTGATCTTGTCACAAGTTGCTATGTGTATGGCAGCCAGAGTGGCCCGCAGCCAGATCCATTCAATGTTGGTGCAACGATTGACTTCAGTAATAACCCGGTGATCCTCTCGTTCCCCTACTCGGCAGGCTCCAATGCGAATGTTGTCGCCAATTGGGATCTGCCAACAGCACACGCGCTTAACGTTCCGGCGCGGCTGGTTGGCCCGACATGGGGCCTGGCCTATGGCCGTACACCACGTCGGATCTTTGCATCGGCTTTTATGAAGAAACATAGCGCCTATGGGCCGGGTGGGCCAGGTGCGATCTATCGGGTCAACCGCGCTACTGGTGCGCTCGAGGCAACATACACTGTGCCAGGGGCGACAACCGATGCCCACGATCCCAACCCAAACAACTATGTCACCGACAACTTCGATGTTGCATGGGATGCGGTTGGCAAGACATCGCTTGGCGGTATTGATATTAACGATGACGATACACGCCTGTATGCGATGAATCTTGAGAATCGTAGCCTGTATATGCTTGATGCAAATACTGGTGCTGTTCTCGGTAGTCAGGCGATACCCACTGCCGGTATACCATTGGTTGCCCCATCGCCAGTGGCCACGTGTGTGCCAAGCGATGTACGCCCGTTTGCCGTTGAGTACTACCGTGACAAAGTGTATATTGGCGTCGTCTGTTCGGCTGAATCGACAGTGATCGATCCCGTACCGGATGACACCTTTACCGATGGCTCGAATGGTTGCCTTGCGAATGCTGCATATGATTTTGCGTATACTGATGTCGGCGCAGGTATCACATGCCTTGGTGAGGCGTTTGTTGATGCTGATGGCAACGGGATTTATAATGTCGGCGATACACGCCAGCTTCAGGCACTCATCTATCAGGTCGATCCTGTAAGCCTAGCAATCACGCCCACACCGGTACTTCAAATACCACTCAATTACCCGCGCAATTTTAGCGTTGCTGAGCCAAACATTAATTTTCAGGCTCCTGGCCGATGGCGCGTGTGGGCGAATGCGTTCCGTGGTGTGCCATCGCCGCCCAACCCGAACTCTACTACGCCAACTGAGCCACAGCCGGTACTGACCGATCTCGAATTCGATAGTCGGGGTGTAATGCTTATTGCACTACGCGATCGTTATGGCGAGCAGGCAGGCAATGGCGTGTACTCCAATCCAGCCAGCCCGGCCGCACAATATTCTGGCTCGACAGCTGGTGATCTGTTGCTGGCCTGTGGAACAGGTGCAACATGGGTGCTCGAATCCAATGCCGCATGTGGTGGTGGGCCACCAACGCTTGGGGCGGGCACGAGCGAGGGGCCTGGTGGTGGTGAGTTCTTCTTTCGGGATGAATATGCACCATACCATAGCGAAGTCATGGTCGGTGGAGTTGTGCAGATACCCGGCTTTCCCGATGTCGTTGCGAATTCGCTTGATCCCTTCCCCGGCCCTGGTGAGGTCTTCGACTCGGGGTTCCGTTGGCTGAACAATAGTAATGGGACACTCTCGAAGGGCTATCGCCTATTCAATGGCGATTTTGGCGATATCAGAACCTTTGGCAAGGCAGGCGGGTTGGGCGATGTGATTGCGCTCTGTGATGCTGCGCCTGTCGAGATCGGTAATCGGGTTTGGTATGATGCCGACCGCAATGGGGTACAGGATCCCAATGAGCCGCCACTTGCCAATGTGACGGTCGAATTGTTCGACCCGGCGACGAATGCAGTTATTGGTACGGCTGTCACTGATGCAATCGGTACCTATTACTTCAGCAGTGCGACCAATACTTCGACAGCAAGCGCACGCTATGGCCTGCCAGTCAGGTTTGGCGGAACCTATCAGGTACGCATCAACACGAGCCAATCCGCAATCACGACGCCTGGATATATCCTGACCGTGAGTAATACGGGTGGTGGTAGTATCCCCGATTTGAATGACTCGGATGGTATTCAAGTTGGCAGCTTTGCTGTTCACACGTTTAGTATTGGCCAACCAGGGCAGAACAACCATAGCTATGATTTTGGTTTCAGCCTGCCGCCGACAGCTATCACCCTGGCGAGCTTCACGGCTGTGCGCCAGGGTAGTGGTGTTGCGGTGCAATGGGAAACGAGCGCCGAGCTGAATACCTGGGGTTTCCACATTCTGCGTAGTACAACAGGCAGCCGAGCTGACGCCCAACAGGTTACATCAGAGATCATCCCGGCACAGGGGCGTGGTCAGGGTGGTGCGATCTATCGCTGGTTTGATACAACAGCAGATCCACAAGCGGCGTATTCGTATTGGCTTGTGGAGGTTGAGTTGAGCGGTGCGAAGAGCGAACATGGCCCGGTTGCTATTGGGCCATTGCTGAGCGCGGTACCATACTTGCGATACTTGCCGTTGATTAGCCGCTAGAGGTAAGGGGATCAGCTGAACTGTGCTACGGCACGAATGTGATCTTGTCCAGCAGCACGCTGGTTGGAGATCACCTGAGCCAAGGCTGCTGATGTGATATAGCCACAGCGAACGAGAATGTAGCCAAGTGGTAGGTGATTCCCGTTGAGATCACGCTGAAGTTGCTCCTCAAGCGCTTCTTCGAGCTGTAGTGGCGTAATCAGTGCATGTGCTAGGAGATGCTCGCCAAGAAGCTGTGGCTTCGCGCCAGGCAATGCGAGCTTCTCCTGATGCATGACAACAAGCGCACGAGCCAGTGTGCGCGGTGTCAGCCAGCCGCGTTGTAGCAAGAGATCGCCAAGTTGCATGAGATCCCCACGGCTACGCCGACGATGTTGCTCACGTAATGCTTCATCCAGTTGGTCATTGGTGATGATGCGCTGTTCAACGAGATGATCGCCGATTCTGCGTGCAGTTTTGGGCCGCTCGGATTGCTTGGATGTGTACTGTAAAAGCGTTGTGAGATGCAATCGGCTTTGTTCGCCAAGCGCAACAGTATTCTGGGGATCGAGCGCAAGCGCCCGATCAAGGCATTCACGTTTCCGTGCCGGATCATCGACCAAACGACACATCCATACCCAAGCGTTGCTGTCGCTCGTGTTGCGGATCAGCGCCACCCGTGTTAATTGGTAGGCACGCTCACGATCCCCACGGCGGGCGCTTGCCTCGATTTCATCAGCCAAATTGTAGTTTATATCTGCCATGAGTGTCTCGCATACCTGCTTGTGTTGTACCCACTAGTGTAGATGCTCACTATCACCCTTTTGTAACCAATAAGGCTGCTTTGTGACGTGCTATACTATTTTGCGCAGTAGTATGCGCCAGGTAGCGCTTTATTATGGGGGAAAGGTTCACATAATGAGTCATACAATCGCTCAGTACGGTTTCTCGACACGTGCAATTCATGCAGGCCAGGATCCAGACCCAACCACAGGTGCGGTGATCGTGCCGATCTATCAGACATCGACATTTGCACAGGATGAGGTTGGTGTGCATAAAGGCTATGAGTATGCCCGTAGTGGCAACCCAACCCGTACAGCGCTCGAAACGGCGCTAGCAGCGCTTGATGGTGGCCAGTATGCGCTGGCATTTGCTTCGGGGTTGGCAGCCGAAACGAATGTATTGCTCATGTTGAGTGCTGGCGATCACATCGTTGCCGGGGATGATGCCTATGGCGGAACATACCGTCTGTTTGATAAGGTCTTCTCGCGGCTTGGAGTTACTGCCGATTATGTTGACACCCGCGATCCAGAGAATGTTGCTGATGCGATCCGCAAGGAGACGCGCTTGGTCTGGATTGAGACGCCAACCAATCCGTTGCTGAAGCTTGCCGATATTGCAGCTATTTCCGCGCATGCCCGTTCGCGTGGGGTGCTTACACTTGTCGATAACACATTTGCGTCGCCCTATCTCCAGCGGCCACTCGAACTGGGTGCTGACATTGTGCTGTACAGCACGACCAAGTATATGGGCGGACACAGCGATGTGGTTGGTGGTGCGTTGGTGTTGAATGATCAGGCCACCTATGAGCGCCTGAAGTTCCTTCAGAACGCTGCTGGCGGCGTGCCAGGGCCGTTTGATTCCTGGCTGGTGCTGCGTGGATTGAAAACACTTGCTGTGCGTATGCGTGCGCATGGCGAAAATGGCCTGGTAGTTGCCGGTTTTTTGGAGGCGCACCCCGCAATTGAGCAAGCGATCTACCCAGGGCTTGAATCCTACCCGCAGTATGATCTGGCGAAACGACAGATGCATAGTTTTGGTGGAATGATTTCGTTCCTGCCAAAGGGCGGCGAAGCAGCGGCGCGCAGGATTGTTGCACGCACAAAATTGTTTACACTTGCGGAAAGCCTTGGTGGTGTTGAAAGCCTGATCGAACTGCCAGCCGCCATGACCCACCTGAGTGTGGTTGGTTCCCCGCTTGAGGTTCCAGCGGGACTCGTACGGCTTTCCGTTGGGATTGAGGATGCGGTGGATCTGATTGCGGATCTGGAGCAGGCGCTAGGATAAGAACCTTATAGGGCTGGGAGGTGCGTTTACGCACCTCCCAGCCCTCCTATGTATTCCGACCTGTTACCATTTGATCTGAAAGCCATGTTCCTGCCCGGTTGGCGGTTCCCAATGAACCTCTACGCTGGCGACGCGTGCGGGCGATGGGCCACGATGGCACCAGCTCACAAGGCGTTGAACATCCGCGTGCGGCCCTTCGAACATGGCTTCGACACGGCCATCGGTGAGGTTCTGAACCCAACCCGCCACGCCAATCGTACGGGCTTGATCGCGGGTATTGGCTCGGAAGTTGACGCCCTGTACGCGACCGCTGATCACGACTCGGGCGCGGCTGATCGCTTCCGCATTGCTTTGCTTCATCGGATGGCCCTAGTAGTCCGTTCGCACTAATAGGTTCAACGGCACATTTACAACTCGCAGGAGCGTATAGCTTGGGCGTATGCGATACGCCCCAACTCTGCATAGAAGCGCGGACGGACTATTACGGGTTGAGCTCCTCGTTCTGGCTTGTTGCGATAAAGATCACACGCTCACCGATATTTGTTGCACGGTCGGCTAATCGTTCCAGCACATGGGCGACATCAAGCCATGCGAGTACTGCATCGAGGCGGCCTGGATCGTTGCGGGCCAGATCGCGAAGTTGCTCACTTACATCATCATCAAGCTGATCGACTTCTTCATCGCTTGTTGAAAGTGTTCGTGCTAGAGCGGCATCGTTACGAACGAAGGCATCGAGGCTTGTATTCAGCATTGTTAGTGCGATAGAGGCCATCTGGCGCAATTGGGGCGGAGTATCAACAAGCCGTTCATAGCTGACGCCGCGAATGACGCGTTTGGCAATGCCTTTCGCATAGTCGGCAGCGCGTTCGAGTTCATTGGCGATTGCAATTGTTGCCAACAACCGTCGCAGGTCGGTTGCGACTGGCTGCTGCATTGCAATGATATCCAGGATTTCTTCCTCAATGGCTGAACGAGCTGCATCGACCTCACGATCACCGGCGATGATTCGCTGTGCAAGATCGGTATCACGGCTTTCCAGCAGATGACCGACATCGACAAGGGCGTGTTCCACCCGGCTGCCCATTCGTAGGAGATCATCGTTGATTTGTTGAAGTTGTTTTGTGAAATGTGAACGCATACCGAGGAGCCTCCTCTTCTTTCCAATTATGCCACAGAGCTATTCACACTGGTATGTGCCTGTTATGTCGCAACGCGAGTGATGCTGATAGATGATCATAGGGCAAGTTTGCTAAGACTGTGTTAAGAACGTGTAAGAGTTACAGGTGTTTGGCTAGCGCAGCGTCTCGCTCAGTGTCGTCCCTCGAAACCCAGCAGCTATCAGTTGGTCGAGCCAGTTAGGCAGTGATGCTGCGCTATCGGTGCGGCCATGAAACAGGAGGATTGCACCATTCGCGCCAGCTGGATTCGTTGATGCTTGAGCCAACCAGTTCGGAAAGCCAGCCTCATCGGTGCTCCAATGGTAGGCAATATACCCATTCTTTGCAAGCAGTGCAACCATATCCGCAGTCGAATCGCCATATGGAAAACGGAAGTATGGCCGCGTTGTTGCGCCAGTGATCTCACGAACGGCTCGCTCAGTGGCATTGAGCTCTTCGGTTGCGCCATCGTAGCCGATGCGCGAGAAGTATGGATGCGTATAGGAATGATTGCCCAATTCATGCCCATCGCGGATGATTGCACGTGCCGCTTCAGGGAAGGCCTGAACCCAGCGTCCGGTGATGAAGAAGGTGGCTTTCATATTGCGCGCCCGGAGTACCTCCAGAATCTTATAGACACTCGCATCATCAATTTCGACATCGAAGGTCAGGGCGACGTTTTTCTCATTCGGGTTGCCGCGATTGACGATCTGCCCACCCGCACTCGTAGCTCCCTCACGATAGACAGGTACAGCCAGTTCGTGGCCTGGGCGTATGCTGGTTGATGGTTCTAGCCGATTGAGTTGAGCGATTGCGTTGGCATCGCTGCCAGTTGACGCGGCGATCAGTTCAAGTGTATCACTCGGCACAATTGAGTATGTGATATATGTGACAGGATCTGGCAGGGACGTTGGTGTTGGTATCGACAGCGTTGCTGTGGCTGTTGGTAGGAACGCTGGAATAATTGGCAGGCTAAAGCCTTGATTGGTGGCACTGATCAGTGTGCCATTTCCCTGTGCAGTGGCATTTGTTGGGCGTTGCGTGGTTAGGGCGCGGCCAGCAATCAGCAGTGCAACCAGCAGTGCAGCTGCAATAGCAATCGGTAATAGGCGCTGTGGCGTTATTTTTGAGCGTGGAGCAGGCCGGAAGCTGAACAGTTGATCGGCTCCAGGGAGGCTGCGTAGCTGCGGCGCGCCCCAGCATTGCTCGCCACTCTCGGCCAGCGTGCGCCTGCCAAGGCTCACCGCCAGATCTGGCGATGTACCATCGGCCAATTCCTCATACAGTACGCCAGCAAAGCGGGCAATTGCCCCAGCAGCAAGATTTGCGCTGAGTGTGATCGCCGCAGGGATCTGCTCGGTCATCAGTACTGCGCCAAAGAGGGCTGGCGCAGCAGAGAGTTGCGTGCCATCACCGCTACTGCCCGTCAGGGTGATCAATCGTAGGGTTTGCTGCTCCGCCAGCAGATCGGCAAGATCAAACCCATCGATCCCACGCCCAATCGCTATCGTCATTCGTTGAGCGGGCGTGAGTGCTGTTGATCCACACAGATGCAGGACATGAAACTGGCGTTGGGCCAGTGTCTGGCTGATCTCATCCAGATCGGTATCGGGCAGTAGTTCGAGGCTGATCAACCGACTGCGGATCGCGTCGGCAAGGGATTCGGCCAGGGCATCGAGCTGGGCGCGTTGGCCCGGCCCAGCGGCAGCAAGGATACGCAGTGGCCCTTCGACAACAATCGGCGCGGATGGGCGTGTTCGGCGGCCAATCCGGACAATCGTATAATCGGTGCGCAGGCCCGGAACCCATGGGCGGCCAGTTCCAATTGCCAGCCATTCCCATGGCAATGCTGCCAGTTCGGGGATATTGATCTGGAGTTGAATCTGGACTCGGGCGTTGACCTGAGCCGCTGCACGGGCCTGTTCCAACAGCAGGCCACGCAGGCGTGGCGTGAACAGCGCTCGGCCAAGTTGCCGCCCAATTGCGGCCAGATCCTTCATTGGCAGGCTGGCATATGGCTCAAGGAGTTCCTCACCCTGGAGCAGCAGCGCATCCGGCAATTCTAGCAATGAGTTCGCTTCTATACCGCCAGCACTGGAATATACTGGAAAGACGCCGGGACTCGATTGCGGGCTAATTGTTATTTGGAAGGGCAGAACTGACATAGTTTTCTCTGGTATGCTAAAGCTATTAGCCGTCAGACATCAGCTTTCAGCTACATGTGCTTATCCTAACATATGCAGGTATTCATCACGGGTGCTGCGTGCAACCACTGGCCAATCAAAGGTTGTTCGCACGATCTGGACGCTCTCGTCGCCCCAGGCTGGCCATTGCTCGCGCTGGGCAAGTGCTGCCAGAATCGCTTCTGCGAGATCGCCGATATTGCCAGGGCGCACCAGAATGCCATTCCGCCCAGTGAAGATTTTATCTGGGATGCCGCCTGCTGCTGATGCGATGATCGGCTTGCGATGGATCATGGCTTCCAGGGTGACAAGCGACGATCCCTCGTACAGGGTTGGGTGAACGACCAGATCGATTTCTTCATACAAATTATGCAGCGTGTGATCATCGAGCCGCCCAACAAAAGTAACATGCTGGGCAATGCCGAGTTGTTGGGCTTGTTGTTCCAGGTTCTGGCGTTCCTGGCCCTGCCCAACCAAGAGCCAACGCCAGTTGGGTGGCAGTTGATGTTGGATGCGAGCGAGCGCTTCAGCCAGAATATGGTAGCCCTTATTGCGTTCCAGGCGGCTGACACTCAGAATGGTGAGATCGTTTTCGGGTAGCCTGAATTGGGCACGAATCGCTGTACGGGCAGTATCGTTGACTGGCGCAAGGCATTCATCAACATCAATAGCACTGGGAATGACGGTGATGCGGGCTGGGTTGATCTTTAGATAGAAGGGCAGATCATCTTTGGTGCATGCATCTGTGGCGATAGCTCGGTCTGCGGTGCGGGTTGCATAGGAATAGAGCGCTCGGAAGGGTGTATAGGCCAGCCATTTGCGCCAATCGGGGGTGCGATATTCTTCTAGGCCGTGCGGGTTGGCGATGAAGGGAACCGTTTTGAGCAGTGGATCGTGTTCGCGCATCCAGCCATAGCCAAGCGCACACAACCCCTGGGCGTGAACAATATCGTAGGCTCCCAGCCGCACATGTTTGGCAACCATGCGGCCAAGCTGCCAGGAATACCAGGGATAGTTGATCTGCCGCCCAAGAATAGAATTTGGCCGCATCACAGGCGATGTGTAATCGTAGCGCAGGAAGGAAAGCTGTGTTGCTTGGGTGAGTTGTTCGAAGGCTTGCTGATCGCCTGTCGCTAATTGGGCGCTATTGCGTTCCTGGACGTATAGGGTGACGTGTAGGCCAAGTTTGGCCAGGTGGGTCGTCAGATGGAAGACGTGGCGTTCAATGCCGCCATAGCCATGCAGCGGATACACGACACGGGCAAGCATCGCGACACGCAGATGGTCTGGATCGAGTCGCGATACGGTATGTGTAGGCTGTAGAGGATTGAGACGCATTACGCTGCATTATAGCAGAATTGTGAGGAACCACGGAACTGGAGAATACATGAGCCAAGGATTCAATTGACTGCCTGCGCCCATGGAATATTCGCCGCTGTACTCTTGCGCGCTGCGAATATCAATGAGCGCAGATCCGGAGGCTGCAAGATGTGCGCGCACTTGGTCGCGGAAGGCACGAATGGTGGCGTAGTATGGACTAGGTTAGGTGCTGGTGGTATCATAATGTAACAACCAGCGATTCTGTCGCTATGGGCACGGATTGATACCAACCAAACACGATCTCGACCACGCTGCGCATACTGATGCATACGGATGAACCTCCGGCCATACGCAATTCTACATGCTCGATTGTCTATGTTCACGTCAGAAAAGAGATCGGTTTGCAATCCTCGCCCTACATTCTACCGCTTGTTGTCACGGCTATTCTCTTAGTACCGCTCGCGCTGCTGGTGTGGCGGCGGCGCGGCGCGCCCGGTGTTGTGCCCCTGGCCGCGCTGATGCTGGGCGTCGCATTGTGGTCGCTGGCATATGCGTTCAGCCTAGTTCAGGTGGCACTGTCGGCCCAGCTCTTCTGGATCAACATATCCTATCTGGGAATCGGCCTGGTGCCAGCCAGTTGGCTCGCCTTCGCCCTTGAGTATGTCGGCCTGGGGGCGTGGCTCACCCGCCGTCGACTGGCATTGTTAGCGATCGAGCCGCTACTGACGCTGGCGTTAGCAGTAACCAACGACCTGCACCTGCTGTTCCGCACCCAGATACAGCTGCTTGATGTTGGCACGTATCTGGTGCTGGATTCGGTACTGGGTCCGGCCTTCTGGCTCCATACCGTGTACTCCTATTTGCTAACGGGGATCGGCACCTTTCTGCTGCTGCGCAACTTCGTGCGGATGCCGCGCGTGTATCGGCGGCAGGCCAGCGCACTGCTGGTGGCAGTCTGCGCTCCATGGGCCGGGAACATCGTGTACCTGAGCGGCCTCAACCCATTTCCCTATCTGGATCTCACGCCGTTTGCGTTCAGCATCAGTGCTGTCGCGTTGGCCTGGGATCTCCTTCGCCTCCACCTGTTCGAGATCGTGCCCATCGCACGCAGCACAGTCCTCGAAAATATGGAGGACGGCGTGATCGTGATCGACGCGCAAAACCGTCTGATCGATATCAACCCGGCCGCACAGCGAATCGGCAACCTGCGCGCCGACAAGATGATCGGACGATCAATGGTGGAGGTGTTCACCGATTGGGCCGAGTTCATCGAGCGCTATCGGCTGGTACACGAGGCACACGACGAACTGACCACCGACAAGGGGACGGCATCCCGATCATTTGACTTGCGTATCTCGCCCCTATACGACCGACATGGCCGACTGACCGGTCGAATTATTGTGTTTCGCGATATCACCGAGCGCAAACACGTTGCTGCGGCGCTGCGCCGCCAGAATGAAGAGCTTTCCGCTCTAGTGCGCGAGAACGCCCAACTCTACACTGCAGTCCAGCAGGAATTGGCCGAGCGCAAACAGACGGAAGCATCGCTCTACCAGGCCAAAGAAGCCGCTGAGGTGGCGAATCGTGCGAAAAGCCGCTTCCTGGCCAACATGAGCCACGAACTGCGGACGCCGCTCTCCGCTATTCTTGGCTATGCCGAGCTGTTACAGACGCAGGCGACCCAGCGGGTCTATACCAATCTCAGCACCGATCTCGAGCGAATCCAGCTGGCTGGATGGCATCTGCTCGACCTGATCAACGATATCCTCGATCTCACACGGATCGAGGCGAACAAGATCGATCTGCACCTAGAGCACTTCGAGATTGCAGGCATGATCGACAGCCTAGTTGCCATCGTTCGTCCGCTGGCCGAAAAGAACGGCAATACCCTAGCAGTCGTGTGCCCAGCTGAGATCGGGTCAATGGAGGCTGACCTCACCAGGGTTCGCCAGGTGTTGTTCAATGTGTTAGGCAATGCTGCTAAGTTTACGGAGCATGGCAGCATTATGCTGCGCGTATGCCTTGCAGATGCGCGAGATGCAGAATGCTCGCATGATGTCTCACAGCAGGACAACGCTGCGATGCAGCCCTTCGTGACATTTCAGGTCACCGACACTGGGATCGGCATGACCCAAGAGCAGCAGCAGCAGTTGTTCCGGGAATTCGTTCAGATCGACGATGCATCAACGCGGAGGTATGGTGGCAGCGGCTTGGGCCTCGCGATCAGCCTCCGTCTGTGCCAGTTGATGGGCGGCGATATTCGTCTCACGAGCGAGTTGGGGAAAGGATCGACCGTTACGGTTCAACTGCCCTTACACGTAGCCACCTTCACATCTATGGAGTTCGACCATGATAACCTTAACGTTTGATATTCCAGCAGCCGTATATGAGCGATTGTATCTCGTCGCGACCCATCAGTTTCTGGGCACGGGTGAAGGGCGAGGCCCTAACAAAAAATTAGATCGCCCCACGGACACGCAGCGTAGCCACAATAAAGAGGATGAAGAATAGAGCTGTGAGTGCTGCAAAACATATGGTGAGCACCCGATCCCAGTTGAGGAAGCGCCAATCGCCGGGGAGGCGTTGTTCGAAGCCGAAGATGTGCCAGCGGTAGATCTTGGCCTCGGCCTGGCGGGTTGCTTTGCCCGATGTTGCCTTGGCATCGGTTGGATTGAGTGCGCTTGGCAGGCCGCCGAGATCAAAGACAATCTGGGTGATGGGGATAAAATTGATCTGGACTTCGCTAAGGATGATCTTGGTATCGTCATTCTGGCGGTTCTGTGCTTTGGTGATCAATTCGGCTAGGGCTGGGACGTGTTGCCATTCAGGGCGAAAGCCGCCGTGATGCTGTTCGTTATAGATCTCGCGCAGGGTGCAGTTTTGGCGCAGCCAATCCTCATCGACACGCGGCAGATCATCCTGGGCATCGAATGTATTGGCCTGGCGGCTCCATTTGGTGGATTTATGCTGGAGCATGCGGCCAACCCCATCGCAGTGCTTGCAGCGTAGCCCGCCGCTGCCCATGCAATCCGGGCAGGATGTCAGCGTTGGCCCGGCCGGCCGGAGTGGTATTGCGCTCGCGGCTCCAGCATCGGCTGGGCCGCCGAGCGCACCCTGGCTGCTCGTGGCCGGGCTGGCCGGTGCGCTCGCGCCGGCGCGGGCTGTTGCTGGCCCGGCTTTCTGGGTGGCACCGCCGCTTGCAATCGCCGCCGACTCTGGTGTTTTCATGATCCGGCCGCGCCCCTCGCAGGTTGGGCAGACGGTTCGGCCAACGGCGGCACATTCAGCACAATTGACCACGCGCACCGATCCGGGGAGCCGTATACTCCCACCTGGATCGTCCTTGAAATCGTTGGCTTCGGCTAGTTTAACGCCCCAGCGATCAACCTCGCGTTCGAGGCGGATCTGCGCTGCCTTGTAATCTGGCTCGCGGACTTCGACGGCCTGGGTGCGCGTTTCGTAGAGCACGCGCAGGGTGTAGAAATAGACGTTGATGCTCTCGATACGGCGAATGTTGGCCTGCCGCCCAAGCAGACGGGTACGCAGCCGCCCCTGAGCGGACCATGTGTCCAGCAGCATGCGAACCTGAATGGGATCACTAAGCAGTTCGGCGCGGCGACGAGCTTCCTGCATTGGGCCTTTTAGCAGATCGAGGGCCAGTGCTCGTTCAACGGGATGGGGCGTGTCATCGCTGGGTTGCGGCAGGGCGGTGCTTGCGGTGCGCCGATTGGCTTTGCTATTGGTGGATGATGGGTTAACAATAATCGTTGCACTGGTATGGCGCTGGAGTATTTTCTCCAGATCCTCGCTCGCCGCCTGGAGGCTGGGGTAGCGTTTGGCTGGATCTTTGGACAGCATGGTCATCATGATGCGTTCGACATCGGCGGGCAGTTCCGCTCCGCGTTCCTGCAGGCTCTTTGGGTGGTCAAACGGCCCGCCGTTGCGGTCGGGCGGCATGCCAGGGAAGTGATCCCAGGGTAGCTTGCCGGTGAGCAATTCAAACAGCACAATTCCCATGCTATAGATATCGGAGAGGTGGGTGACGGCGGTGGCGGAGAAGGCGTGTTCGGGTGAGAGGTAGCCAGGGGTGCCCATCACATTCCCGATTGCCGTCACGCCGACCTTGTCTGTCTCCCGAGCAATGCCAAAGTCGGTCAGGAAGACCTTGCCTGTGCCTTGTTCGATCAGAATATTGCCAGGTGAGACATCGCGATGAACGACGCCATGGGCATGGGCATAATCGAGGGCCTGGCCAATGCTGCGAAAGACGTGCAGTGCTGTTTCAAGTGGCAACCCTTTGCCACTCTGGAGCTGATCGCGCAGCGCGCCACCAGCCACATAGGCCATGACGGTATAGTAGAAGGGTGCTTGGACACCGCTATCGTAGATCTGAACGATATTGGGGTGGTGCAGCCGGCTGGTGATATTGGCTTCGCGCTGGAAGCGTTCGATTGCTTCGGGATCGTGTGAAAGGAGCAGCTTAATCGCAACCGCACGGTCATCCAGGGTGACGTGGCGTGCAAGAACAACCTGGCTTGTGCCACCTTTTCCGATCGGCTTTTCGATCCGATAATTGCCGATACGTTGGGGAACGCTGGTCATCTGATGCTCATTGTTTGGCCCACGGTTCTTTGAATATTATAGCACACCCTGGTTGGTGATATCGACCATCCGTGCGAGTTTCTGTTGGCACGGTATTTGCAAGCAAGCGACATACTGCAATACGCCTGGTGTCTGCGACCTGAATAGAACGTGATTCAATACATACAGGTATTTGTAAATGGAGACGCTCTACGTATTGATTATGGTATTTTTACTGATGTCACCCCTGTTTCGTTGGGCTATTCTACGTGCAGGGGCAATGGCAGGCAGCACATGTACACAGGAGCTAGCCAATGAGCATCATACCAGGGATACCTGATCAGAACCGCCTGTCTACGTGGATGTCACAGCTTAACACATGGCTGGATTGCCATCCAGTGACGCTTGAGGAAGCGGATATAGTACATCAGGCCGACCTGCCGGTATTGCCAGTAGAAGATCGGGCTTTGAATGATGCGGCCCTTGAGCTGGATTGGTTGCGGTTGGCTACCAGGGTATCATCTGAGTGCGAGCGGCGCACCTGCTTGCAGAACGCATTGCGGATCAACCCTAAAAATGAACTGGCTCGCCGCGAATTGGCCCGCCATTCGGGGCATTTAGTCGTATAGGCATTGCAAACAACGCGCTGTGCAGGTTCAGAAACACCTGTACAGCGCGTTATTCTGGCACGGCCATCATCAGATCTAACTGGCAGTTTCTTGATCTTCGGTTACCCCTGTTACTTCGCCATCTTCCTCGTGTTCCTCATACCAGCGTGCCAAACCACCAACCAGCATTTGTACCAGCAGTGGCGTGGCGGCATCGCTCATGACGGTGAGATAGGCATTATGTTCGATTGCCAGTGCCTCACGGAACTTTGCCTCACCAACATAGAGTGGCAGGAAGCGGCGTGATTGTTCGGCCAGTGTGCGCCGAACGCGGGCGCTCGCTATCACACCCAATGCCCGCAACAGATAATCGCTGAAGGCTGGATCATCGTTATTGGCAACAATTGGTGGTTCGCCAATATCATCCAGAATGGATTCGATCACCCAATCGTCGAGGTGGAGTGGATTCCAGCGTTCTTCACGATAGATCTGCAGGCTAAACAGGTTCAGGGCATCGCGATTAGCCGCTAGATTCTGGGCCTCAATGCGGAAACCGCGCAGCATCTGATCCGCCGATTTAATGCGAGCTAGCTCTTCTGCATCTGGTGGGCGCTCTAGCCAGGTGCCCTCGCAGGCTGTCAGGCCAGCTGCAAAGCCAGCTTGTTCACGGCGTGCGCGCTTTGCACGTGACTGCTTTCCCATCGTGTTCCTCTTATTTCGAGAGTGTTCTTATTCTATGCCAACAACAGGCACACGCTGAGTGTACCCGATCTCGCTCGATTCGACAAACACAGGGCATGTTATACTACTCATCCCCAAGCGGCGAAACGGAGGAGGCAAGAATGACCAGCCGCGTGATCGATAATCTTCGCAAGGTCGAAATCCTTGATGGCCTGACTGCTGATGATCTCACCCATGTTGTCGGAATTTGTAGAGCACTACGTGTTGCCGATGGGCGGGTGATCTTCAATGAAGGTGATGAGGGCGATGAACTGTATATCATTCATGAGGGGAGTGTCTATGTCAAAATTTCGACTCGCAATGATGCGAATGAACAGACGCTCTCGACGATCAATACCCTCTACCCTGGCCAGTGTTTTGGTGAATTGGTTCTGCTGAATGGCATTTCACGAACGGCGACCGTCGTTGCTGCTGGAACAACCACTCTGATTGTGATGCGCGAACCGGATTTCCGAGCCTTGTGTGATACGAAACCACAGATCGGCTATACCGTCATGCGCAACCTCGCACAGGATCTGGCCTATAAACTGCGCTCATCCAATTTGCTGCTGCGCGGAAACATTCGTTGGCGTGGCGATGAATTGGGTAAAACGTGACAACGTGACTAGGTGACAACGTGACTAGGTGAACGGCGTCTGATCGGAGTTGTACAACTTTTCATCAGCACTGTCACCGTGTCACCCCTCACCCGGTCACCGCGTCAGGGTATCAGGGAATCGGCTCGGCAATTGTGATGCGGCGATGCGACATATCGACGACTTCACCGTTACTAATGACTTTACTGCCATAACACGAGACCATGGTGATCCGTTCGCTGCCAATGGGCAGAATATACTGGACTTGATCGGGTGTGACCTGTAGTTGTTCGGTGATTGCATAGCGATAGCTATTGCCTTTTGCATCATAGAGCACGACTTCATCACCGATTGCGAGTGTATCGATCTTCTCAAATGGTGCGGCTAATTTGGGAGCCTGATGGAAACGCAGAACGTGGCCCCAGAGCACAATATTCTCGCCCTGGCCTGGGCGCGAACTGAGGTTATACCAGCCAATATCGTGATCTGGAACAACGGGAATCTTGTTTTTGTCCAGCCCAACAGACACAAGTTTGCGATCAAGCTTGATCGCATCGATGCGCATGCGTACCGGGTTGAGCGGTTTCTTTGGCTTCGGGGTGGGGGTGGGTTTCGCAGCCTGGACACGTTCGGATGGATGGGCACCAACGGTTGGTATGCTGGCAATTCCGGAGAGCGCCAGAAGTGTGACAATACATACGAATAACGGTCGTAGGTGTCGCATAGGGAACGGCTCCTCAGTCGTTGCTTCTCGATTCGAGTATACCATGCTTATGGTGCTTGAATGGCCCTCATCCCCCGACCCCTTCTCCTATTGCCAGGGAGAAGGGTTGGGGTGAGGGGAATCGGCGGCACACGCAGAAGAAGCCCCCTGCAAAGAGACCTAGCTCTACCAGCTTCTGCTGCGATGAATGGAATAATCGTGATTTGCATAGCTTCTACGTGATCGAAAGCCAAGCCTGCTAAGATAGCGTTTGCCGCCCGTCACCAGCCAATCTGCGATGGTATGAGCAGCACCGCCAGTGATGAAGCCCAGTAAAAAGACCTGGGTTTCGGTTGGGTGTTCGTTTGCAAGGCTCATGAGTGCGTTGGCGAGGCGTATATGGTAATCGGGCACAATCATACCCAGTGCTGCCAACCCACGGGCAAGTACGAAGATTAGGAGGAATAATGCGCCAAAGAAATAGGCTAAACGCAGGAGTGGCGGAAGAATCAGGCCATGGCTCCAGAAATGGCGATGCGGGATGAGCCATGTGTATAGCCACCAGATCCAGCTGAACCAGCCCCAGCGATCATCAATGGCCGAATCGAGATCCAGATCAGGCGAGAACAGCATTCCTGAGAGTAGATGTGCGCCAAACAATAGGCTGAGTGGTACTGCCACCTGTTGTGGCTGGCTCGCCGAGTATGCTGCATAGGCTGGGGGTAGCATCGCAAACCCCGTGATAACCGTGATAATATCGTGCCCACGTGCGTCCGGCATAGCTGTTGTATCTCATCCACACTGCCTACTATGGCTGAGTATACACGAAATCGAACATATGTGCAATATGATGATCGCGGAGGGGTGTATCGAGCTACAACACGCGAACGGCCCTCATCCCCCAGCCCCTTCTCCCATTGTCAGGGAGAAGGGGAGCGATTGATGCGCCTTCGGGGCTATTTCGCGTATCCATTGGGATGGGTGCTGTGCCATTCCCAGGCACTGGCAACAATCTGCTCCAGTTCGGGATATTTCGGGCTCCAGCCGAGTTCCTGGCGGATCTTTGCGGAAGATGCGACCAGAACAGCGGGATCGCCAGCTCGGCGCGGGCCGAATTCGTGGGGAATCTCGCGGCCTGTCACGCGCTCGGCTGTCTCGATCAACTCAAGAATCGTAAAGCCGTTGCCATTGCCGAGGTTGTATTTACGGCTGCCCAACGTATCGAGCGCTTGCATGGCCAGAATGTGGGCCTGTGCCAGATCGACGATATGGACATAATCACGCACGCAGGTGCCATCTTTGGTTGGGTAATCATTCCCAAAAACCATGACTTTCTCGCGTTTGCCGAGCGCAACTTCTAGCACGATGGGAATGATATGAAACTCGGGGCTGTGATCCTCACCACGGTTTGGCGTATCGCCAGCGGCATTAAAATAGCGCAGGCAGGCCGATTTCAGGCCATAGATCCGTTCGAACCAGTAGAGTGCGCGCTCCATAAAGAACTTTGACTCACCATATGGCGAACCAGGGACGATCCGCTCATCTGGTTCGATTGGCATCTTGGCCGGATCATCGAACAAATTGGCCGTTGAAGAAAAGATGAAGCGCCCGACATCATTGGCAACGGCCTGTTCAAGCAGATTGGTACCAGCGACAAGATTATCGCGCAGATACTTGAGTGGCAGTTGCATGCTTTCGCCAACCAGGGTGTATGAAGCGAAATGCATGATCGCATCGAAATTGCGATGCTCCTGGAACAGGCGCTTGACCGCATCGCTATCGCCGAGATCACCGACGACGAGTGGAACATCAGCGGGAACGGCTTCGCGATGGCCCTGATAGAGGCTATCGAACACCACACATTCATGGCCAGCTGCGAGCAACTCAGCGGTACAGATGCTGCCAATATAGCCAGCGCCGCCTGTCACCAGTACTTTCAAGTGAGACTCCTTGTCTGTGGCTAACATTCGCAGGGGCACGGTATATCACACCCGTACGAGCATATCAAATGAACCTGATTGTATCGTGCCTAGTATAGTGCATGAAGATGTTTGCCCAATGAATAGCCCTAGCCGTGGTGATGACTATGCGTCGCCACCGATCTGCTTGAGCGTTTCCCAGAACCCAGGGTAGGAGACATCGACAGCTTCTGCGCCCGTTATAATCGTTTCGTTCGATGCAACCAGCCCGGCAATTGCCCAGGCCATCGCCAGGCGATGATCCTCGTGGCTAGCCAGGGTTGCGCCACGCAGACGCCCGCCCGTGATACCCATGCCATCGCCGGTTGGTTCAACAGTCACACGCATTGCGTCCAGGCCATGAGCAACTGTTGCGATGCGGTCGGTTTCTTTGGCGCGTAATTCCTGGGCATCACGAACAAGCGTATCGCCGGTGGCACATGCGGCGGCAATCGCCAGTACTGGAATCTCATCGATCAGGCGTGGAATGATCGATCCGCCAATTTCGATGCCGCGCAATCGTGATGAGCGAACCGTCACATCGCCAACTGGTTCGCTGCCGGCCATGCGTTCGTTACTGATCGTCAGATCGGCACCCATCATGCGTAGTGCTTCGAGCGCACCGGTTCGCGATGGATTCAAACAAACACCAACAGTCGTCAGTTCGGCATCTGGATGAATTGCTGCAGCAACCCACCAGAAAGCTGCCGATGATGGATCGCCAGGAACGTGTAGCGAGAGTGATTTGGGAATGCCAGGGTGGGTTGTTGGTGTCAACCGTACCGTCACACCCTCAGTGACAATATCGACGCCCATTGCCGCGAGCATGCGCTCGGTATGATCGCGCCCATCGGTGCGCCCGGTTAGTGTAAGCGGGCCAGTTCCAGCAAGGGCTGCCAAAAGCAGTGCGCTCTTCACCTGAGCTGAGGCGATTGGCAATTCATACGCTCCGCCATGCAGCCGCGCTCCCCGAACACCAAGTGGTGCGAGTTCGCCGCCTTTGCGCCCATCTAGAACGGCTCCTAGCGCTCGGAGCGGCGCGACAATCCGCTTTTGTGGGCGCGAACGCAATGAGGCATCGCCAGTCAGAACGGCGAACATGCCCTCCTGTCCAGCCAGAATGCCGGTGAGCAGGCGTAGGGTTGTGCCGGAATTGCCACAATCGAGAATATCAGCAGGTTCCTGGAGGCCATGCAGGCCGCGCCCAATCACATGGACGCTATCACCATCGTGGTTGATCGTCACACCAAGGGCGCGCATGCAGGCAATCGTCGAACGGCAATCGGCACCTGGCAGAAAGTGGGTAATATCGGCTTCACCATCGGCTAAACTGTTGAACAGCACTGCCCGATGCGAGATCGACTTATCGCCAGGCACTTCAATTGTGCCGCGGAGCCGTTGCGGAGGGGCAATCGTCACTATCGTCATGATTCTCTGCCTCTGTTGATGCGAAACGCAGGCCCAGTAACGGGCTGCAATCATTGTAGCCGATCACAGCCCAGGGCTTGCGGAGAGGTTGGGGCTGTCATGGCACCATCGAGGGGGAAGGGCGGTTCGCGAACCGCCCTTACGATCATTGCGACCAGATATGGCCTGAGCACATTCCCGACGCTGGTGAAGGGGCGGTTCGCGAACCGCCCTTACGATCATTGCGACGTGGTGTGCAAACCAATAGTGGAACCTGTAATGCAGAGGTTTCGCTACTCGGGTGCAGCGATCAGTTTATAACCGAACCCGCGTACGGTGACGATAAAGCGTGGGTTGCCTGGATCGGCCTCGATTCGTTGGCGGAGGCGATAGATCAATGCATCGATCGCGTTATAGTCATAGACTTCGTAATCCCAGACGTTTTTGGCGATCTCATCCTTGCTGATCACCTGGCCTTTGTGGGTGTAGAGCAGTTCCAGCAGCTGAAATTCCTTGACAGTCAGCGGTGGTTCGATCAGCTTGCCAAGCACATACACCTCTTTAGCACGGCTATCGAGGCGTAATGCTTCTTCGCTGGCGCGTACACGCTTCAGCACTTCGATAGGAAGCGGCCCTTTTTGGGTAGCACCAGGATCGCTGAAGATGATTTCGACATCCGCAACCCAGATGGTATCCTGGTTGTGCAGCGTGCGAGCACCATCAATCCGTTCACCATTGATATAGGTACCATTGGTGCTCTCAAGATCACGAATAAAATAGCCAGTCTCGTCGCGCTCAAAGCGAGCATGGCGACGTGAGGCCAAGGGGTGGTCGATAATCAGGTCGTTGGCACTATCGCGCCCGATGGTGAGCAGAGGTTTGGTCCATTCCATCTGCGATGGGCTCGAATCCTGACGCCGAACGACAAGGAGCGGGGCCGGACCGTCCTGCATGGTCACTCCTCCAGAAACCTGCGCCAGCACAGCGGCTTTAATTCCGATGCGTAGTGTGGTACAATCGGCTAGATTCTGTAAGGGATTATACCACAGGCCTGCCTCACAAGGCTAGTTCGTACGGCGGGTTAGTGCTGTGCATCTTTGATTGAATGATGCAGCACGAGCCGCTCTGGTTTACAGCATTTAACGGTGGCGTTGGCCATCGTCCAGCCCGCAGGAGTTCGTGTTGACGTCGCTGATTGGTCGGCAGTTTGGGCGCTACACGATCCAGCAAGAGATCGGGCGCGGCGGGATGGCGCGTGTCTATCGGGCGCGTGATACGCAACTCAAGCGTACCGTTGCGCTCAAGGTGCTGGCACCCCAGCTTGCCCTCGATGCCGAGTTCATCCAGCGCTTCGACCGCGAGGCGGTGATTGCGGCGAACCTCCAGCACCCGAATATCGTCACGATTTTTGATGTTGGCGAATATGAGGGGCTGCGCTGTATTGCAATGGAATACATCCAGGGCCGTACGCTGCACGCCCTTATCCAGGAACGCGGTGCTCTTGGCCTTACCTATGCGATCCCGATCATTGCGGCAGTTGCATCGGCACTCGATTATGCCCATACGCAGGGTGCCGTTCACCGTGATATTAAGCCGCATAATATTATGCTCAGCGTCGATGGCCGCATTCTGCTAACAGATTTTGGTATCGCCCAGGCCCCCGAATCGCGTGGTAGCGAACGCCTGACGCGTACCGGGATCTTCATGGGCACGCCAGAGTATATTTCTCCAGAACAGGCATCGGCACAGCGCGTTGATGGGCGCAGTGATCTCTATTCATTGGGGATTACGGCCTATGAAATAATTACGGGGAAGGTGCCGTTCTCTGGCGCAACACCGCAGTTGATGCTGGCCCATTTGCAACAGCCACCACCACCGCTCTCATCGGTGATTGCCGATCAGCCACCAGAACTGGATCTTGTTCTGGCGCGTGTCCTGGCCAAAAGCCCCGACAAACGCTATGCAACCGGGGCAGCATTTGTAACGGCCCTGCGTGAAGTTGCGCGTAGTTATCAGGTGATTGAAGCGACCAGTTCTGATCTGGCGAAATTAGCCCAACCGGAATCGTCATCTGGGCAGCGTACGCTGGCTGTTGATCGCGGGCAAACCCAACCTGAGCCAGCAGTGGCAGCGCCACCCGTTCGCCCATCAAGGCCACCAGAGCCGGAACGTCAGCGGCCAATGCCTCCGCCAGTACGCCGAACAAATGATCCTGTACGCCCGCCTGATAGCAACCCACGCCCGATCAATCCAGTTCAGCCAATTGGATCACGCCTGCCGAATTGGCGTATTATCGCGCCAATCGCCATTATTGTTGTGTTGCTTGTGTTGCTGCTGTATGTTGCTGTTGGTGGTCGTTCGCGCCCGTCTTTAAGGACGCCGATCATCCCTTCGACAGTACCGTCCTTGACTGCACTACCACCCACGCTATTACCAACGAGCGTTCCAAGCCCAATAGCCATACCTTCCGAAACAGCAATACCGATTGCTAGCGCGACACCAAGTGAAGTGCCAACACCAACGCTACGCCCACGCCGCCCAACTCCAGTTGTGCCTATTGAGATACCAACCGAAATTCCGACCGATGTTATCGAGCCAACAATCGAAATCCCGACTGAGACGCCCACCGAAACGCCCACCGAGACAATCGCGCCAACCACGGTGGTGCCCATCCCAACCACAGCAGTTCCAGTGGCGACAACAGCGCTGCCCATTCCAACCACGGTAGTTCCGGTGGCAACCACAGCAGTTCCGGTGGCGACAACAGCGCTGCCTATCCCAACGACGATAGTTCCGGTGGCAACCACAGCGCTTCCATCGCTGACACCAGTGCCATTGAGTGCCACAAGTGCCCCGCCAACTCTAATGCCTGAATTGCCGACAGCGACGAATTCCCCATTACCAACGATAGATATACTGCCAACTCTCACGCTTACGCTGACACCATAACCAGATGATTTCGAGCGATGCCATACCGCTTATGCCACTGCATATGCTGGAATTACCATCAGCGCTGCGTGAGGGTATTGCTGCTGCACTCACCACTGTACCAACGGCACGCTGGATGCGCGCAGCCCAGGAGCTTAGTGAGCGCTATCGTGCGAACCGGAATGGATCGGAGCAGCCACTGGCGCGTGGCAGCGACCAGGCGCTTGGCTATGCTGCGCTGATCCTGCCGGCTGCCTATGCCCAATTGCGTGGTGCTATGGCGGCAACTGCTGCGCGTGTGCCACGATGGAATCCAACATCACTGCTTGATCTTGGGAGTGGGCCAGGAACTGCACTATGGGCTGCACTCGCCCAATGGCCATGGATCGAGCGTATCACTGCCTGGGAGCGTGAACCGGCCCTGATTGCGCTTGGCCGTGAATTGGCAGCTCGTGGCCCTGCTGCACTTCAGCGAACATCCTGGGAACGAACTGACCTGCGCCAGATCACGGAAACTGGGTCAACCTTCGATCTGGTGGTGCTTGGCCATGTTCTGAACGAACTGGATGCCGAACTGCGTGTGCTGGTTATTCAAGCGGCATGGCGGCGCACATCCGGGGTTCTGTTGATCGTGGAGCCGGGCACATCTGCGGCATTCGCAATTGTTCGTGCGGCCCGTGATCACCTGCTCAACGATGGGGCGCAGACACTCGCGCCCTGTGCGCACGACATGCCATGCCCATTGATCGATGATTGGTGCCACTTCCCACAGCGCCTGAAACGTCCAGATTTCCAGCGCCGTGTACGCGCAGCGCCATCAGAATGGGAAGATAGCAAGTACAGCTATGCGGCCATGGCACGCTTCGCAGCAGAACAACCGATCTGGGGCCGCGTTATTCGTGAGCCAACCTCGAATAAAGCCTATGCAGAGGCATTGATCTCATCCCGCACTGGCATCGTGCGCCGAAGGGCACTCAAACGGCATCGCGATGCCTTTCGGCGGGTTAAGGCATTAGAATGGGGCCAGGCTCTGCCCGATGACGAAGAGTAATATATGAGCGCAGGAGTTATGGGTTAAAGGTGTAGAAAACATGCTGAGGCTGTGCAGCCATACTTGCACACTCCACATCTTCAATGATATTTGGCCTTGTTCACTTGCTGGTTCAGAATTCTGACTTCTGACTCCTGAATACTCACGTTTGGCATGCTCACCTTTGACTAGGCGCAGACCTACCCACATGGGTGGGGCTAGCGCAAGCGCATGGCTCTATACTGAACGAGTGATACACAATAGCCCAGATGAATGGGCCGCGTAGGAAGAGGGCACACAATGAGCACCAAATGGGAATACAAAGTCGCCTATGTTGATCGCTGGCGGCGCACGTCGGTTGAGGGCCAGGAGGTTCATCCAGAAGAGAATGAGCGTTCGAGTGCATTTGCACGCCGCTTCTTGAATGGATTGGGTACGGATGGTTGGGAGCTGGTTGGTATTCAGCACACTATGCCAGGCCAATCCTATATGGTCTTTAAGCGTGCCCTTGCCGATGGCGCAGAGCCAGATCTGTCGGTCGTTAAGGGCGAGCCACGCGGCGAGGGCCATGGTCATCACGGCCATCACGGCTCCGACGATAAGCCAGAGCAAGCAGCCAGCGACGAGACCGTCTCGCTGTAGTAATATCCTGACGGACATTGGTGCGGGGTAGAGACGCAAAATCTTGCGTCTCTACCCCGCATTTTGTCACCGTATCATGTTGTCACGTCGTCAGCGTGTCACGAACGTGTTGGCACGGTGACAATAAATGTCGAGCCAACGCCAACCGTACTGTCGACGATAATTGTGCCGCCGTGTTGGGTGATAATATGCGCGCTGATCGCTAGGCCAAGGCCCGTCCCCTGCGGTTTGGTTGTGTAGAATGGCTCGAACAGATGCGGGCGATGTTCGGCTGCAATGCCGGTTCCCGTATCAATGATATGAATGCAGGCCATTGGATCTTGCTGATTCTCGCCCTTCAGCAGGTGAGTGGTGATCGTCAGACGTCCGCCGTGTGGCATGGCATCACAGGCATTCAACATAAGGTTCAGGAAGACCTGGCGTAACTGATCGGCATGGGCGATCAGCGGTGGCAGATCTGGCTCGAAATCCGATGCAACAGTTACCTGACCATGCCGCAGATGGGTATGGACGAGTTCGATGGTGTCGGCCAGGAGTTCATTGAGGTTGGTTGGTTCCAATTCCTTGCGGGCTGGCCGATAGAAATCACGCATGCGAGTGATGATCCGGGCAATGCGCGCTAACTCGGTTTGGGCAATGCCAAGAAACTGGCGTTGCGGCGCTTCGGGCGGTAAATCCTGCTCAACGAGATACAAGCTGTTGCGGGCAGCATAGAGTGGATTATTGATCTCGTGTGCGACCGAGGCAGCCAATTCGCCAACAGCCGCGAGTTTGGCGCTTTGCAATAACTGCGCCTGTGCTGCATCCAATCGTGCCCGCGCCTCAGCGTGCAACAACTGGCTGTGATCCAGATCGTTCTGCAATATAGTCGCACGAGCCCGAGCCCGTGGCTCCGCTACCGCCACTGCCGCAAGATCGGCCAATGCCTGTACAAAGGTAAGATCGCGTGGGTGCAGCATATGGGCGTGCGTTCCGCCATACAGAACCAGCGCACCGATGCGCTGTTGTTCAAATCGCAATGGGGCCAATAGGGCGCTTGTGGGCGGCCAGGGCGAAACGAACCGTGACATGGCTTCAATTTGCTGTGGATGCAGATCCTCGAGGAGGTGTTCGAGTTCCGGCCCAACCACCAGCATGGGCCTTGGCGCTTGGTAGGCTTGGCCTGGCGCGCTCTGGCTCGTTCCGATACTCAGGTTCGGTACCGTGCCAGTACTCGCTGCACAGAGCGTAAGCTGAGTCTGTGTGTCATCGGCTAGAAAGAGCAGCGCACCGCTCGCTCCGGGAAACAGCGTTACGCCATCCTTGACAACCAATTGCAGTATTTGGTCAACCTCGTGCGTGATCAGCATGGCTGAACAGATTGCCAGCAATGCACTCATACGTCGCTGTGGTTCAGTTGGGCTCATCAGGCGCACTGCGGAAAGCTGCGCCTCCAGCGCACTAATCTGTTTCGACAACTGATCAGTGCGCTCGTGAGCCGCTTTGAGCGCAGAACGCAAACGGTGGGCCGAGCTTGGCGTATGATGGATAGATAGGCGTGCTTTCATAGGCACATAACCTGGCGTTGGCCGAAGGAAATGAGAATACGATCCATCGGCCAATAATGCATATTCTTGTGTACGAATCAATGCTGCTATGGTACCATACTGGCTACAGCATGGCAATTTGCTTGGGCATATTCGGTTGTTAACTCGCAACAGAGCGTCATATATTTGATCGCCAACAAGGAGCGCTATGAGGGCTATACTTTGGCATGAATATGGAGTATATCTACCCATATCTGCCAAGATTCATATGGGTTCATGGAAAAGAGAGGCCCACAATGGCACGTCCTCGCCGAAAGAATCCCTATCTCGCGGTTGCGCGACGCTATATAGATCAACATCTCCCCGAGTTTCGTGGGACTGTCCTTCAGGTGCATCAGCTTGATGGCCCGCCTGATGCACCGCGTTATGCTGTGACTGCCGAACTATGCACGGCTGACGCATGCCCGCACCAGATACCAGCTGAAGATTCTGCTGCTGGCCGTTGCGATGTGGCGGTCTGTCCATTACGGCATACTGTCCGGCTATTGTTCGATCACGATGGTTCAGTCGTTCAGGTGACACGCAGTGATCTGCACTGGAGATAATCATGGAGCGAGTTCGTACCTGGATGAGCAGCCCGGCGATTAGCGCGCTGCATACCACAATGCTGCCGGATGCGCGCCAATTGATGCAGGCTCATCATATCCGGCGGCTTCCCGTTGTGGATACCGATGGCCGATTGGTTGGGATCGTTACCGAAGGAGATGTGAATCGCGTTTCTGATTCACAGGCGACGGATGTGCGCGAATATAATCTGTATCATCGCGTACGCGATCTGCCCATTCGTGAGATCATGAGCCGTCCGGTGTTCTCAGTCGAGGTGGACACGCCGATTCTGGTGGTTGCCCAGCTTATGCTTGAACATCGCATCGGTGGTATCCCGGTGACTGAAAACGGTCGCGTGGTCGGGATTATTACCGAAAGCGATCTGTTCCGCTTGATTGTGAAACGTCAGCTTGATCAGGCATGGCAATCAGTGCAAGGATGATATGACGAAACAACAATCGCTGTTCTATCGGCAGGCAGCGCTTCACTGGCTTGAGGCGCTGCCAATTGGCAATGGACGCCTGGGAGCCATGGTGTTTGGCGGCATCACCAACGAACGGCTCCAACTCAATGAGGATACGCTCTGGTCCGGCGGCCCTTCCGAATGGAATAATCCACAGGCCCAATCCGTGCTGCCACAGGTGCGCGATCTGATCTCTGCCGGGCGCTATACCGAGGCTGATGCCCTCAGCAAGCAGCTTCAAGGCCCGTTCACCCAATCCTACCAACCTCTTGGCGATCTCGCACTGACATTCGATCATGCGCTGCCAGCAACAGAATATCTGCGTGAGCTTGATCTCGATACTGCACTGGCGAGTGTTAGCTATCGGGTTGGAACTGCAACGTTTCGCCGCGAAGCACTGGCTAGTGCGCCCGATAATAGTATTGCGCTACACCTGACCTGCGACCAACCAGGACAGATCAGTGTGATAGCCAGCCTCACGAGCCAATTGCAATTCAACACACATGCCAGCGGTTCAGATCAGTTGCTGCTCACTGGCACCTGCCCAACCCACGTCGAGCCAAGCTATTCCCCGATTGAACCAGCGATTGTGTATATCGATAACGAGGGCATGACCTTTGCCATTGAGCTGCGTGTTGTTGCACAGGGCGGAACCATTACTGCTACAGATAGCGAGTTGCGCATCACGAACGCCGATAGCGTCACATTCTATCTGGTTGCATCAACGAGCTATGCAGGGCCACTGGTTGCGCCAGGGCACACGGGTATCGATCCGACCATACAAACACGCACTACACTAAATTCTGTACTACACCGATCATATGAGCAGATCCGTGAGGATCATATTTGTGATCATCAGCGGCTCTTCCGGCGTGTGACATTTGCGCTTGGTGGCTCATCGCGTGATGAACTGCCAACCGATGAGCGCATTCGATCCTACCATCAACAGAGCGATCTGGCGTTGGAAGCGCTCCTATTCCATTATGGGCGCTATCTTCTGATTGCCAGTTCGCGCCCTGGCTCGCAGCCTGCCAATCTGCAGGGGATCTGGAATGATGAGATCCGCCCGCCATGGAGTTCAAACTGGACGATCAATATCAATACGCAGATGAACTATTGGTTGGGCGAGACGACCAACTTGGGTGAGTGTTGTGAACCACTGATCGATCTGATCGATGATCTGAGTGTGAATGGCCGTACGACAGCGGCGATCAACTATGGCTGCCGGGGATGGGTTGCGCACCATAATGCCGATCTCTGGCGGCAGACAGGGCCGGTTGGCTCATACGGCTGGGGCGATCCCGTCTGGGCATTCTGGCCAATGGCTGGCCCCTGGCTGTGCCAACACCTGTGGGAGCATTACGCATTCAGCGGCGATACGGCATTCCTGCGGGATCGGGCCTACCCGATCATGAAGGGATCTGTTGAATTCTGCCTGGATTGGCTGATTGAGGATGGGCAGGGCCAGCTGATTACGGCTCTATCAACCTCGCCGGAAAATAAATTCACCACCCCAGATGGACAGCATGCGGCAGTTAGTGCAATGGCAACCATGGATATCGAACTGATCTGGGATCTGTTCAGCAATTGTATAGCCGCAGCAGCTATTCTTGGCGGTGATGATGCCTTCCGAACCCAGCTCGAAGCGGCTCGTTCGCGATTGCTGCCCTTGCAGATTGGCCGCCATGGCCAGCTCCAGGAATGGTCGCAGGATTGGGATGATCCAGATGATCACCACCGCCACTCATCGCACCTGTTTGCGCTGCACCCTGGCCACCAGATTACTGCGCGTGGCACGCCGGATCTCTTTACTGCTGCACAACGTTCACTCGAACTGCGCGGCGACGCTGGCACTGGTTGGTCCATGGCCTGGAAAATCTGTTTCTGGGCGCGCCTGGAAGATGGTGATCATGCCTATCGCATGTTGCAACATATGCTCACACTTGTTGAGAGCACTGTCACCAATTACATGCAGGGCGGCGGTGTCTATCCCAACCTGTTTGATGCCCATCCACCCTTTCAGATCGATGGTAATTTTGGTGTGACTGCCGGTATTGCGGAAATGCTACTGCAGAGCCATGCCGGTGAATTGCACCTGCTGCCAGCCCTCCCAAGCGCCTGGCCGAATGGGCAGATCACGGGATTACGCGCTCGGGGTGGGTTTGAGGTCGATATCACCTGGCAGAATGGGCAGCTTACCCAGGCGACCATCCGATCAATCCTTGGCGGTGCCTGCCGCATTCGTACGCCGAGGCCAATCACCGTTGTTCCTGGTAGTAGCGGTGTTGTGGGCACCTATCCTGAACCATTGGTTGTTGAGTTTCTCACCAGTAAAGGGAATGTGTATACGCTGGTATAACCAAGAATAATTCTGTTGATCGGCCGTAGAGACGCAAAATCGTGCGTCTCTACGGCTTATCGGTTTACGAATTATTCATCAGGTTGTATCGTGCTACTCATCCATGTATGCTAGCCTTCTGCCACAATACGCAATCATAAAGAGCACAAGAGAACCATTGCGCTTGTTTTCTTGTGCTCGTGCAGAGGGAGTATACCTGGCCAATGAAACATCTACAGAAGTTTGGCTATTGGCTGATTATTGGGGGCGCGGCTCTTTATAGTATGGGGCTCGTCGTTCTGACACTGCTCTGGACATTTGCACCACAGATTCATTGGTCGATCACCTTTTCGGATGTGTTTGCAGCACTGTTTTTTGTGCCCATCCTTGTGCTGATTCCAGCCGCTCTCATCCTGCGTACACGGCTGATGCTGGCAATGACACTCACCCCGATTGTGCTGTTTGCACTGCTCTTCGGTGGGCGTTTCATTCCTCGTGCTGCGGTTCTTCCTACAACAGGGCAGACGCTGCGGGTTGTGACATACAACCAGCTGTTTGTGGATACGAATGCTGATGCGATCATTGCGACGATCCGTGCACAGAATGCCGATCTGGTTGCAATTCAGGAACTCGCAAAACCAGTGAGCGAACAGATTCAGCGTGATCTGAAGACACTCTACCCCTACCAGATCCTCGATCCATCCAATAGCCAGGGTGGCTTGGGTATTTTGAGCCGCTATCCACTTGATGATGCTGGAATGCTTGAAGGAACCGGTGCGCAGCGCGCGATCATGCACGTCAATGGCAAGGATATCGTGGTTGTGAACGTTCATCTGCATTTCTCGGGGATCTCAAGGGTTCGCTCGCAGGCCTTTGGGTCGCTTGGTTATTTTCGGATGTATGATACCAAGGGGCGGCTTGTGCAAGCCGAGGCACTGCTGGCAGAATCGCGGAAAGCCACTGGTGGGTTTATTCTGCTTGGTGATCATAATACTGGTGATCGCGAACCGGGCTATCAGCTATTGGCATCTGAGCTTCACGATGCTTTTGGAGAGAAGGGCTGGGGGTTTGGGTTTACATTCCCAAACAACAAGCGCATGGGCCCGATCACCATCCCAATTCCATTGGTGCGGATCGATTATGTGTGGAGCAAGAACGGTATCACACCACTTTCAGCACATGTTGAATGCCAGGATGCTGGATCTGATCATTGCCTTCTCGTTGCAGATTTGCATATAGAATCCTAAAGGGCTCCGTAGTTCCTAATCTGGTTGCGCGTTTGAAAACACGCCAACACGAAACACTGCCTGCTCAATCAGCGTGAAGCCCAGCTTCTGTGCCACCTGAGGCACTATTATGGGCTGCACATTCCCAATAGGGTCGCACAGCTCGTTTGAGGCATTCAGCAATGAAATGAGCTGCTGTTGCCGTTGCAATGCCCTGGTGCTCATACGCTGGATCGGTGGTGATGCCAACTCCACACATCTGGCTGCTCATATACTCAGCAGTACACCAGCAAACGACCTTCCTATCCAGCAATGCCGCGCTGCCAAAACCATACTGCACGAAGCGCTCACTATTCGGCCACATCCAGGCGATCTCCTTGCACAGCGCTGCAATATTCTCTACATCGCCATGCTCAAGAAGCTGGCGATCAATCAGTTCATAGCTCAGCCCATGCAGCAATGGCTTTGCAACCACAGGAGGGGTTTGGTGATCGTAGCTTAGGAAGAGCTCTGGTAATTCGTGGAGCTCCACATGCTGGAATAACCGTTCTATTGCAGCATCAAGGTCGGCAGAAAGTGCTCGAACCTTGAAACGCGCCCTCCCACTTGCCACAGAAGCAACGCGAATCTGGCCGTCGATCAGATCTGCGAGTGCGGCCTGTGATCTGGCATTCTGGCTGGTGCTGGCAAGGTAGAGCACATTATTGCCCTGATCCCACAGCAGTACGCAATCGCCAGTTTGCCATAATCGGCCAGCGGTGTGCCCTTCGGCAATTGATGCAACTACCATCGCAAGCTGCGGGCCGGGAAAGAGATCGGCGATGTGGGTGATGGTAGTAGATAATTCCGCAATTGGTATTTCTTGCGTCATGTCGTAAAACGCTCCTGGATTGGGCCGCGCACACCCACAGCCTGGCCGACAAGATCAACGATTTCGCGGCGAGCTGCTGGATCATGGGCAAAATCGAGCTGATCAGTCTCGATTGTTAGTACTGGGCAGATTTCAAAGTGGCGTAGCCATTCATCATAGCGCTGATTGAGTTGTGTGAGATATGCTGCTGGAATGCCACGTTCCGATGGCCGATCTCGGCCATTGATCCGTTTGAGCAGCGTTGGCAAACTAGCCTGTAGGTAGATCAGCAGCGTTGGTGGTGTGATCCGTTGGGTGAGCGCCTGGAATAAACGCCGGTAGGTGCGAAAATCACGATGGCTGAAAATCCCCTGTTCGAGCAGGCCCTTCACAAACACTTCGTAATCCTCGTAGATACTTCGATCCTGGCAGACAGAAATCGGCGTGTCTTCAATTTCGAGGTGCTGATCAAAGCGCTGGGTTAGAAACCAGATCTGCGAATGAAAGCCCCAACGCTCACGATCCTTATAGTAATCATCGAGGTAGGGATGATCGGCCACAAGCTCATAGTAGGGTTGCCAGCCAAATTCTTCGGCCAGAATCTCGACCAGGGTGCTCTTTCCAACGCCAATATTACCAGCGATTGTCACATGATGGCGCGTGTTCTTCACTATAAAATCCTTTAGACGCGGAATTCCTCCTGCTTCGGCGGCGATGATAGCATGGGCAAGGCACAAGGGCAAGGTCAATACTGGCAGAGAACAAATATTTTTAGCATACGTAGGAGAAGTAGAGGCAAGACAATGTTTCGTATACCCGTCACAATCAACAGGCATGTGTGTTATAGCATATGAGTTGAGTGAAGGGATTGCGGGCCATAAAGGCACCATGTGACCGAAGCGGATTTGATTGAACAGTTAAAGGCTGGTAACGATGAGGCCTATCGCGAAGTGCTCACACGCTATGGTGATGCGCTCTATCGCTATGTCTATAATCTGAGTGGCAACCAGCATCTTAGTGAAGATATTGTGAGCGAAACCTACCTCCGCTTGGTCGAACGGATCGATGAATTTGTTTATACAGGTGTGCCACTGAAAGCCTGGCTGTATCGCATTGCCCACAACCTGGCCCTGAACGCACTCACCCGCAGTGGTTCGCGGCAATCTGTATCTGATACAACGATTGAAGACCAACCAGCCTCCGATGACCCGGCTGCAGTGGTTGCAGCCCAGTTTGAGGCTGCGGAACTCCGTACTGCTATTACGCATCTAACCGAAGATCAACAACAGGTTGTGCTGCTGCGGTTTGTTGCTGATCAAAGCCCAGCAGAAGTGGCTCAAACGCTTGAAAAAAGTGAGACTGCCGTTCGGCAACTCCAGGTTCGCGCATTGCGAGCGCTTGCGCGGCTCCTAAAACGCAATGACGAACCACGACCTCCCCAGACTGGGGAGATGAGATAACAATGACTGACGATGAATTGGAACAGATCCTGCAGGAATGCCTGGAGCAACTGGCATTTGGGGCAACCATTGAAACCTGCCTGGCTGGCTATCCTGCCCAACAAGCTCAGCTTGAGCCACTCCTCCGTGCTGCCATAGATGTGACCCGTTTGCCGCGCCCTGCCCTTGATAGCGCCGCTCGTGCTACCATTGAGCAGCGTATGCTTGAACAGGTTGCCCTACGGCGTATACCGCCATCTAACCCATCAACTCCTCCGACGTTACCCGCAACGCTTGGCCTGTTTGGCCTGCCGATCTGGCTTATCGTCATAGTTTCGTTGGGATTCGGATTGCTGCTGATCGTGGCGCTGCTGCTTGCCCCTGTGCGTGGACCGGGTGCTATACCGCTAACACCGAATACAACAGTTCATGCCACATCGAACCAACCATCCCCAACCACACTTGCGCCATCACCACTGCCAACATCGACGCTGCTCCCAACCGAACCAACGCAAACAGCAGCAACTGCCGAGCCTATTATCCAACACAGTCCGATTGCGACTCCCGAAATGGTACCGATCGTCCCAATTGAGACGGAGAAACCAGCGGTGCCTGCCAATCCTCCTGCTATCGCTCCATCTGATCCAGGCCAGAATACAAGTGATGATCAGAGCCGCGATAAAAACTGTCAGGGCCTCCAACTTGGGCGCGATGATAAGAAGTGTAATTCCGATAAAGATGGCAAAGATGGCAAAGATAGCAACGAGAAGGGCAAAAATGACCAAGGCAAGTAAGGCGGCCTGATCCCTATTCCTGATAGTTTACTGATATTTAATGAGTAGCCATCACAGGATGGCTGCTCATTTGTTATTAATCTGAGAACCACGATATCGTATTCATAAAGGAGCAATCGATGAAGCGAACGAACATTGTCCGCCTATGGTGCATGGTGCTGACGATAGCGCTGGCGTTCACAATCGCCCCTGGTGGGCGGACGCCGAGCGCCTATGCGGATGACCGTGATCAAACGCTGTTTCGGGCCGATTTCGCCGAATACCCTGCTGCCACAATAACAACCCCGCTGAATGTCCAGACTGGGAAAGTTGCTGCAGATGCAGGCAGCGTTGCCATTGCAAAACCATCGGGAAGCAGCCAGAACATGTTGGTGCTTGATGGGGCCAGTACACAATCAACAGCGCTTCTGCAATGGTCGAACTACCCTGGCGCTCTACCAGCCATTCAATCAACGGCTGAGATCAAGATCGAGGCCAAACTGGTTGCGAGCGCGACCAATCCCGGCGGTGGCAGCTTTGGGCTACTGACAGGTTCGACATTTTTTGAGTTGCTGACATTTGGTGCGAATGGCCAACTGACACGAGCTGGCAATCCAATTGGTGTGAGTTATGTGGCTGGCACGCCAGTTGATATCGAAGTGCGAATCACACTATCGCGTGGTAATAGTGGCGGTCGTGTTCAGATCAAGATCAATGGTAATGGTAATCCAGGAACGCTGAATGTTAACCTGGATAATATATTCACCGAGGCAACCATCAACCAATTGCGATTGCAAGTTCCGGTGGGCGCAGGGACGCTATCGGCACAGGATGTGAATGTTACGTATCGCGAGCGCGGCGAGGAAGAGGATGATGACCCGCCCGCTACAATTCGTTTCAAGGATAGTGATATCGAGCGCGAATTCGAGGTGATCAATGGTATTCTGTTCCTCAATATTCGTGTGACGATCATCAATGGTGGTGGTAAGGCCCACAATAGCTTCCTTGTACTCAACCTGGACGATCTACAGGATCTGGATCTTGCCGAAGTCGGGTTTCTTGATGGCGAGGGATTCGTTCGTGAAATCCGCGATGGTAAGGTCTATATCGGCATCGGCTATAATAATATTATCCGCAACGATAAAATGAAGGTCAAGATTAAGTTTCGGGTTAAGCAGGCCAAGCTTGATATCAAGATTAATATCAAGATGAACCTGACCTTCCGTGATACAAGTGGTAATCGTGAGATCGTGCTTGTCCCCGTCCCAATCTTAATACCAGTTATTTTCCCGATTAGCGGTATCATTCCAATTACAGGGACAAATCCAATTACAGGCACCAACCCGATCACAGGCACCAACCCGATTACGGGAACCAACCCGATCACCGTGGTTGTGAGGTTGCCGATTGAGCGAATTGATCTGCGGATTCGGGTTGTCTGGCAGGCTCGTGGTGGTATTATCGTTTTTGGCCTACCAATAAGTGCCCCAGTAACCTACCCTGACGGAACGATTATCCAGTATTTCGAACGTGCCCGTATCGAATATCGTGGTGGTATTGTGACATTTGGGCGGCTTGCGGCAGAACTTGGCTACGCGACCCCGCCCGAACCAGTACCAACAGCGGTTGAGGATCGGCGTTGGTATTACCCAGAAACGGGCCATGGGATCTCATCGGATTTCCGCAACTACTGGCGCTCCCGTAATGGAATCGTCCTGTTCGGCTTGCCAATCAGCGCCGTGCGTTCACAAGGCAACATACGCATTCAATACTTTGAACGTGTGCGCTTGGAATTCCATCCAGAACTGAGCGGTACACCATACGAAATTCAGATCGGGTTGCTTGGCGTTGATCAGTACCAACGCTATGGTGGAGCAGTACTAACTCCATAGTTCGCCATCATCGATCACTTGTGTGCCCCTAGCAGGCTGCGGATTGGGAACAGCTTGCTAGGGGGCTTTCTTATGCACTTGATGTGTTTGATATTTTGTGAACTTTAAATGTCAGCGGCAGTGGTTCAATTGCTGCCGCTCGCAGCGTCGAATTGTCGATTCAGCCGCCCGCAATACTACGATGCCTTCGTACAGGCCCAGGCAGCCCTCGATAGCGCCCAGGATGCCGTAACTCAGGCTCAGGTTGCCTATGATACCGCAATATTGCCATTCAGGCCAAGGATGAGAACAGCGTAGAATCGGCACTCCAACAGATTGATGCACTGCGCTATGATTAAGAATCTCTTTTCTTTAAACCCCATCCGCAAGAATGGTAACCAGCACCTATAATAGTGGCTCCTGCTTAATAATACAGGGAGACACCATGCAATATGCACTCAACCTGCCAGCATTTGCCGATTTTGCCGATCCACACGCCCTGGCCGATCTTGCCGTCGAGGCGGAACAGGCAGGCTGGGATGGTTTCTTCATCTGGGATCATATGATCTTCGATCCAAGTTTCCACCCGATGATTGATCCATGGGTTGGCCTGGCGGCTGTGGCAATGCGAACCACCCGTATGAAGATTGGCACGTTGCTGACGCCAGTTCCCCGTCGGCGGCCCTGGAAGCTGGCTCGTGAGACGGTTAGCCTGGATCGGCTCTCGAATGGGCGGCTCATTCTTGGTGTTGGGATTGGTGATCCAGCCCAATGGGAATATGGCTTTTTTGGTGAGGAAACCGACGCCAAGATTCGGGCGCAGCAACTTGATGAGGGCCTGGAAATCCTCAATGGCTTATGGAGTGGTGAGCTGTTTGGTTTCCAGGGAACCCATTATCATCTCGATCCAGTGCGCTTCCTGCCACGCCCGATTCAGCAGCCACGCATTCCGATCTGGGTTGGTGGATGGTGGCCGAATAAGCCGCCGATGCGCCGCGCCGCACGCTGGGATGGCGTGTGCCCTGGCAAGGCCTATGGAGCGCTCTCCCCAGCTGAGTGCCGGGATATTCTAGCCTATATTCATGCACATCGCACAGAAGACGGGCCATTCGATGCTGTCTGCTCGGGAACCACCAGCGGCAAGGATCGCCAGGCAGATTCCCAGCATGTGGCGGCCTATGCAGAAGCTGGCTGTACCTGGTGGGTTGAGGATGTCAACCCCTGGCATCTTGGTCGTTCGTGGGAAGATCCATGGACCGCCGATGATACTGTTAAGATGCGTGAGCGCGTGCGCCAGGGGCCGCCACGTTAAGCATTCAGCTCTCAGCCGTCAGCCATCAGCTTTTTGGTGCTGGTGAAGGTGCTTGTCTGCACTGCAATTTCGGTTGCGTGTACAAGCGCCGATCAGGAGAGAGCTGAGAGCTTAGGGTTCATTTCACTTGATCAAAAAAGGCCACCTGTTGCCCACGCCAGGCGGCAAACGCCAGCGGGATGCGGGTACGATGGCCTGGATCAAGCGTTGTTGGCAGCAGTTCCTCGGAAAACCATTGCACATCCAGGACTTCGTGGGCATGGCTGGGGGCAATAGTGGCATCGGGCAGTGGTTCGCACAGAAACACAAACTGGTACAGGTGATGGCGGCTGCGCGAAGCGCAATAGCGCGAGTCAAACACACCAACCAGGGCAACAGGTCGGCATGCCACACCGGTTTCTTCACGAGCCTCGCGGACAGCGCCTTCGGCGGGGGTTTCGCCGACCTCAAATCCGCCACCTGGCATGGCCCATAACTGGTTATCGGAGCGCTGAATCAGCAACATGCGGCCATCCGAGTCGATGATTGCTGCATCCCCACAACTCATTGGTGTTGGGTGTGAGAAGACAGTCGCGCGCAGTAGTTCCAGCTCTGCTGGCAACTGCCCACCAGCAAGGGCTTGCATCTCGATTGCGAGCGATTGAAGCGTGCGATAGCGATCAAGATCATAGTGGTCTTTTGAGAAATGTAGCCCGAGCGCGGCCATATCACGCAGTTGATCGGCCCATAGGGCAATCTGTTGAGCTGGCATCATGAGCGTACTCCTTCTGTTAGAGCTATTCAACGACATGATGACATATGTTGGTAGTAGATCTATGGCATCTGGCTGGCTTTGGGGTGATAGATGCCTATATCCCGCGCTTATTGCGCCGCTGAATCTCGCTGGTGGCCTGGCGTGTGCGCGGCACATATCCTGCAATTGGCAGCAGCCGCTCGTGAATGCTGTCGATGATCCATTCTTTTTGGGGAAAGAAGGCTTCTTCTAGCTCAACCGGCGGCGTGATCCAATTACGTGCGCCTACCACCGTCACCGGCCCGTCGAGTGCATCAAAGGCCAACTGGCTGATATTCGAGGCCATGGTGTGCAGGAATGAACCACGTTCACAGGCCTCCGATGACAATATAACCCTGCCTGTTTTACGAACTGAACCAATGATCGTTTCATAGTTCAACGGGTTGATGAAACGCGCATCGATCACTTCTGCCGAGATGCCATACTGCTCAAGTTCTTGGGCAGCCGCCAGCGCCACATACAGGGTCGCGCCGATTGTGATGATTGTTACATCGCTTCCCTCACGGCGAATGGCAGGCTCACCCAATGGCACTTCATAATAATCAACTGGCACACCACCCGCAACCACTGTCTCGGTTTCCGAATAGAGCCGCTGGCTTTCAAAAAAGATCACTGGATCGCTGCCACGTAGCGCCAAGCTGAGCATGCCCTTGGCATCATATGGCGTGGCTGGAAACATCACCTGCAGGCCAGGAATATGCGCCACCAGTGCGGTCCAATCCTGCGAGTGCTGGGCACCATATTTGGAACCAACCGAGACGCGCAGAACCAGCGGCATCTTCAGCACCCCAGCCGACATCGCTTGCCACTTGGCCATCTGATTGAAGATTTCATCGCCCGCCCGCCCCATAAAATCGCAGTACATGAGTTCGGCCAGCACGCGCCCGCCACACATGGCATAGCCAACGGCTGTTCCAACAATCGCACCCTCGGAGATCGGCGAATTGAACAGGCGATGATATGGCAGCGCTTCGGTCAACCCGCGATACGCTCCAAATGCGCCACCCCAATCACGGTTCTCTTCACCATACGCAACCATCGTCGGGTCCTTGTAGAAGCGATGAATCGTGGCCTCAAACAGCGCCTCGGCATAGGTTAACGTGCGTAGCTTTGGCAGCGGCTTGCCATCTTCGAGCCCGAAGCGGTGCTTGGCCTGTGTCTGGCCCAGCCGCGTCTGTTCAAGCGGCAGCAGCACTTCAGGTCGCCCATCGGCCAAGCTATCGGCTGGCTGGTTTGAAAACATCAGATCGCCAATTTCTTCGCTGTTGATGCTCAAATACGGCGATTCTTCCGTCGATAATGCTGCACGCAACACCGCAATAATCCGCTGTCGAATGGCATCCTGAAGCGCATCAAGCTGTGCTGGATCGGCGTGGCGATTATTCAGCAGATATTCGCGGAATGTGATCAGCGAATCGTGGGCGCGCCAGCGCTCAACTTCATCCTTATCGCGGTAGCTAGATGCATCGGAAGGCGAGTGGCCAGAAAAGCGATAGGTAATCGTGTCGAGCAGCACTGGTCCACGGCCCTCTTCCAGAATGCGGCGTTTGCGGGCTACAGCATCGGCAACGGCCAGCGGATTATAGCCATCAATTCGTTCGGCATGCATCGCATCCTGATTGATGCCAAGCCCGACACGGGCCAACACACCAAGGCCCATCGTCTCGCCTTTTGGTTGGCCGCCCATGCCATAGAAATTGTTCATGAAATTGAACAGAATTGGTGGTGCGCCGCCGATCTCTGAGTCCCACAACGTCCGATATTGGTCCATTGTCGCAAACATCAACGCCTCCCACACAGGCCCACAGCCGAGTGAGGCATCGCCAATATTGGCAATCACAATCCCTGGCTTGCGATTAATGCGCTTGAACAATGCCGCGCCTGTCGCAATATCGGCAGATCCACCAACAATCGCATTATTGGGCATCACCCCAAATGGCGGGAAGAAGGCATGCATCGAACCACCCATCCCACGGTTCAGGCCGGTTGTACGGCCAAACATCTCGGCCAGCGCGCCATAGAGGACATAATCGATTGCCAGATCGGTCACATTGCCCTTACTGAAGCGCTCGACCACCCGCAGAATCTGGCCACCCATATAGGTCTGCATGATTAAGAGCAGTTCGGCCTCGCTGAGTTTGTTGATCGCCGAGAGGCTCTTGGCCAGGATTTCGCCATGGCTGCGATGCGAGCCAAAGATGAAATCATCCGTGCTCAGATGGTAGGCCTGGCCAACCGCAGCGGCTTCCTGCCCAATCGAAAGATGGGCCGGGCCGCGATGATTATAGGCAACCCCTTCGTAGGCACCCTCTTTTTTCAGGCGATCCAGCATCGTCTCGAACTCACGGATATAGTGCATATCGCGATACATGCGTACCAGATTGGCACTGCCATATAGGGCTGCCTCAGCGATTGGATCGGCAATATAGGCATTCAGAGGTATCGTTGGGCCGTTGAGCATCCCAGGATGGCGGGCTTCAGTTGGGTCGATCAATAGTTGTTTTGGCATGAATGTTTCTCCGAGTGAGGAGTGAGGAGTCAGGAGTCAGAAGTCAGAAATTAATGATTAGACTTTATCTATGAATCGAATTCTGACTCCTGACTCCTGTCTTCTGAATACTATATAAAAGCTAAAAGCTACACCGCCACCAACACATCCAGCTCGGCCAGATTGCGTGCCAATGCCTGGAGGAAACGTGCCGCTGGTGCGCCATCGATCACCTGATGATCGATGGTAAGTGCGAGGTTGATATGCGGCACAAACGCAACTTCACCATCGCGATCAATCGGCTTGAGGTTGATGCTGCCGACACCAAGGATTGCGACCTGCGGTGCATTCAGGATTGGCGTAAAACTCTCGATCCCCATGCTGCCCAGGTTGGTCACGGTGAAACTCCCGCCGCTTAGTTCCTCAACGCTGGCCTTCCCGGATTGGCTGAGTTTTGCCAATCGTGCCGCTTCGGTAGAAAGTGCCCGCAAACTCAGTGTATCGGCATTGTGGATGATCGGAACTAACAGGCCACGGGGCGTATCGACGGCAACACCAAGGTGTATATGTCGATATTGGGTGATCGTAGTGTCGCGGAAGATGGCATTCAGTGATCGATGATCGAGCAGGGTTCGGCTAACGGCAAATAGGATCAGGTCGTTGATTGTGATGCCACGTAGCCCAAGGTTCTCTGCGCTCTCTTTCAGCCGCTTGCGGTACGCTTGCAATTGGCGTGCGTCGGCAGAACTGTGCAGCGTGAGCTGGGCGGTTGTCTGAAGTGAGGTGCGCATGCGCTCAGCGATCACCCGCCGCACACCAACCACCGGGATTGTCTCATCGAGATTTGATTGTGTCTCAGCACTATCTGTTGTGTTTGAAGTTGGAATGGCTCCGGTTGGCATTTCCGCCTGAACTGGTGCAAGCAGATCTCTGGCCGTTACCCGCCGATCCGCGCCGCTACCCTGGGATGGTGCAACAAAGCCACCCTTCTCGACCATCGCCCGGGCGAGGGGCGTCAGTTTTGGACGCACATCTAACGCTGCCCGAATATCGCGCTCGATCACCCGGCCACTCGGTCCGCTGCCCTGTATGCCAATCGTATCAAGCTGCTCATGTTCGGCTAGCTTGCGCGCCCGTGGCGAGATTCCAACAGTAGATGGCAGCTCGGGAGTTGGTGTGCTTATCTGCGATTGGGCCGTTGCCGCTGGTGGTGTTGATGTATTCGTCGGAAGAGCAATGCTGGGCGCCAGATTGGCGACATCCTCACCCGCTGCCCCAACCAGCGCAATACTCGTCATCACTGGCACATCATCGCCAACCTGAAACAACTGGGCCAGCAATACACCAGCCGCTGGGCTCACAACCTCAACCGTAGTTTTGTCCGTCTCGATCTCGCAGATTGGCTCGCCTGCGCTCACCGCATCGCCAGCCTGCTTCATCCAGCGTACAATGATCGAGCTCTCTACAGAGTTGCCCAGCTTCGGTAGGATAACAGCAGTCGCCATACTATCCCTCGACTCAAGCTATCTTCGTTTGGATGTGCATTTGCACAGTGATCGCGCATTTGCACAGATCGTAACATGGAACATGAACGATGTCAACCAGGATATAATCCGCAGATGACGCAGATTTCCGCAGATTTTTTGTGGCACGACATCTGCGGATGAAACCCAACGTTGATGGCGTTCTATCGGGTGTGAGGCATGGTTTGCCCAACCCTATCTGCAATATTGACAGACTGCTGTTCACATGTTATTCTTTTCGTGCATTTGCACAAACGCCGTGCATTTGCACAAACTGAACCAGGATCTTTATGAGCACAGCTGATCATCGAAATCTACTGGCGCAGGTCGCTTCCTATTACTATGATGAGGAGCTGACCCAAAGCCAGATTGCGGAGCGGCTTGGCATATCGCGTGTCAAGGTATACCGGCTGTTGAAAGAAGCCCGCGCCGAGGATATCGTTCAGATTGTGATCAACTGGCCGATCAATCGTGCAGTTTCATTGGAGCAAGCGCTCAAGCAGGAATTTCAGTTGAAAGATGCGCTGGTGCTTGAGTCGGCACAATCCAATCTTTTGCCAGCCTTGAGTCGGCTTGGGCAGCTTGGTGCGCGCTACCTGGAGCAGATACTTGATGATGGCATGACGATGGCAGTGTGTGTTGGCCGTTCGACCTATGAGGTTATTCATGCAATCCGGCCTGGTTTCCGTGCCAGGGTTGATATCTCGCAGGCCATGGGCGCGATGCCATTTGCGCTACAGGAGATCGATAGTGCCGCGCTTGCTCGCCACCTGGCAGTTAAATTAGGTGGTGAGGTACGCTATCTCTCATCGCCACTCATGGCCGATAGCCCTGAGGCTGCGGCGATAATGCGTTCGCAGCGTGATATTCGGCGCACCCTGGATGCGGCCCGCACTGCTGATGTGGCATTGGTTGGAATTGGCAACCTCGATCCTGCAATCTCTGGCTTCGCCAAGGCTGGCTTCATCAGCGGTGAGGAGCTTGACCAGTTGAAGCAGCAGGGCGCGATTGGCGATATTGCTGGCCATATCTTCAATATGGCAGGGCAGTTGCAGCCGTGTGCCTATAACGAGCGCCTGATCGGCATTACCCTGGCGGAACTTGGTCAGATCGCAACGACAATCGCGGTGGCAGTTGGGCGCGAGAAGGGCCGTGCGATGCTTGGTGCCCTGCGTACTGGCGTTATCGATGTGCTGTGTACCGATGATCGGGCTGCCGAGGAAATACTGCGGCTTCATAGTTAGCCGTCAGCCATCAGCCGTCAGCTTTTTGGTGCAGATAGAAGGTCTTACTAGCACCATAAGGCTGTTATTCGCACAAACATTTATCATTAGAGAGCTGAAAGCTGAAAGCTGAGAGCTATAGCACTCCTATTTGAGTTGTAAAGGCGCGTAGCGCAAAGCAGGGTTTAGGGCCGGGTACCCTCTGGGTGTCCCGAAAGAAATCCCCCGCCCCCTTTTTTACAAATCCGGTAGGATTGCTATAGGTTTGCTGAAAGCTATAAAGGAGCACAATCCATGAGCAATACAATCGGGAGGGTGCAGCAGCAGGCCAAGATCGCGGCTGGGCTGTTCTGGGCAGATTATGCAGTGCTTGGCGATCAGGTGCGCGAACTGGATGCGGCGGGCGTCGATTGGTTCCATATTGAGGTTCGCGATGGCAAGTATATGGATTTTGGCATGCCGCGTGGTGGCTTCGATATTATTGAGGCGGTGCGCAAGAGCACAACGCTGGAAATTGAAGCGCAACTGCAGATGGTGCGACCGAATTTTGATGTGTTCAACCAGCTTGCCGAATTGGGCGTCAATCTGATCAGTCTGCCTATCGAAACTATGGGCGAAACCATGATGCAGAGTATTACCTATATCAAGGAAAAACTGGAACTGAAGGTTGGCGTGTGGGCCTGGCAGGGTGTACCCATCGTTGCATTTGAGCAGTATATTCACCCATATATTGATATCATCGAATATGAATGCCGAGCGCCATTCTGGGTGAAACCACAGGCAGGCCGTAGCCCACATACGATGGATGCGATTATGCTCACAAATATCGCACGGCTGCATGCGATGATCGTTGAGGCTGGGATGCAGGATCGGATCGAACTGATGGAAGATGGCGGGCTGAACGCTGGCAATGTGGCCGAATTCATTCAGGCAGGCATGACGGTTGGCGAATTTTCTTCGCCATTACTGAAAGGCCCAAATGGCAAACTGGCCCCTGGCACTGGGGAGATCACCGCTGCGGTGAAGAAGCTGCGGGCGGTGATGGATGCGGCGGGTACATAGCCGAGAACCGAGTATTCAGGAGTCAGGAGTCAGGAGTCAGAATTTTAACCCAAGAACCGATGGAGGGTGCGGATCTCTGTGTCCGCCCAAGAACAACTGTGCCCAACAAGCTCCCAACATCTATCGAATGCAGCCGAGGCATGATCACCAGGCGCGAACATGCCACCAACATCGATTATGGGTGCAGGAAACCGGTCGGAACGGTTTCTTACCGCCTGCCACGCGTAGTGGCACAAGCAGATCCAGCCAGAACGGTTTCCGCAAAAATAATAACATCTGAGTGAGAAATCAGTGGTGGAAGCAAACGGGTACGTCAACCGTAGTAACCCTTCATGATTTGTAAACGCAAAGCGGGGGTTTGGGGATGCAGCCCCGAGAAAAAATCCCCTCTTCTTTTTATAAATCCGATAGGATTGCTAAAGAATGGATCATGCAATGGAGCACGCCTACGATCTGGTGATCATTGGGACGGGTGCGGGTGGCGGGACGCTGGCCTACGCGCTGCGTAATAGCGGGATGCGGGTGCTTATTCTGGAGCGTGGCGATTATCTGCCGCAGGAGCCAGAAAACTGGAGCCCCACGGCTGTCTTTGATCAGAAGCGCTACAAGAATGCCGAGGTCTGGTACGATGCCAACACGGGCCACAGCTTTCATCCCGGCGTCCATTACTATGTCGGTGGTAACACCAAGGTCTATGGAGCTGCTCTGCCGCGCCTGCGCCGTGAGGATTTCGGTGCAATCGAGCATGCCGAGGGCACCTCGCCAGCCTGGCCGATCAGCTATGCCGAGCTTGAGCCCTACTATGCCGCCGCCGAGCAGATCTACCATGTGCATGGTGAGGTTGGCAGCGACCCGACTGACCCGCCGCGTTCGGGGCCGTTCCCATTCCCTGCACTCCCACACGAACCCTATATCGAACAACTACGCAACGACCTGACGAGCCATGGCTACCATCCCTACAGCCTGCCAATGGGCCTGGATCGGCGTGATGGCGGGCGTTGCGTGCGCTGCAAAACCTGTGATGGCTTCCCCTGTAGAATGCACGCCAAGGGCGAAGCTGATGTCTGCGCGATCCGGCCAGCGCTCAAAAGCCCGGATCTGACGCTCTGGACCAAGAGCTATGTTCGCCGCCTACTGACAACGCCAGATGGCACGCATGTGACGGCTGCTGAAGTTGAGCGCGATGGCCTGGTTGTGATTGTCACAGCCGAGCGCTTTGTCGTCTCGTGTGGAGCGGTCAATTCGGCGGCGTTGCTGCTGCGTTCGGCCAATGGCAGCCATCCCGAAGGGCTAGCCAATGCGAATGGTCTGGTTGGGCGCAACTACATGGTTCATAATAATACGGCATTGATGGCCGTTGATCTCCTGCGCCGCAATCCGACGGTCTTCCAGAAGACCATGGCGGTCAATGATTTCTATCTGCGTGGGCCAGATTTCGCCTACCCGCTTGGCAACCTGCAATTGCTTGGCAAATTACAGGCTGGAATGCTGACGGCTGCTCAGCCATTGATTCCAAAAGCATTACTCCAACAGATTGCTAACCGTAGCGTCGATTGGTGGGTGATGTCGGAGGATCTGCCCGATCATGAGAACCGAATTACGCTCGGCTCGAATGGAACGATTCAGGTTCATTGGCGGGCCAATAATCTGGAGGCGCACCGCCGCCTTATTCGTGCTGCAACCGAGATGCTGCGCAGCGTTGGCTACCAGATCGTCAAAACGCAGGAGCTGGGTATCGAAACAAATTCGCATCAATGTGGAACGCTCCGGTTTGGCGAGGATGCAGCCACATCTGTGCTTGATCCATTCTGCCGCGCCCATATGGTTCAGAACCTGTATGTTGTCGATTCCTCGTGCTTTCCATCATCGGCGGCTGTGAACCCGGCCCTGACAATTGCCGCGAATGCGCTGCGCGTTGCAGAACATCTGGCGTGATGAGAACTGAGTATTCAGGAGTCAGGAGTCAGGAGTCAGCATTGCCCTCACCCCCAGCTCCTCTCCCAGTGGGAGAGGGGCGGTGCGGCAGGGGTGAGGAAACCAGCCACAATCGTTCATCGTCGCAGCTGAGGCATGACCAACTGACGTTAGCAAACCACCAACATCCCTTGTGGGTCGGGTACCCTCTGGGCGGGAACGGTTTCTGGCGAAAAAGGTAGCGGTATCTAGCTATGAAAGAGCAGTTTCTGGCGAATAGGGCAGCGGCTCCTATCAAGCACAACGAGGGCACTATGAACGATTGGGTTATTGGTGTGGATCTGGGGCGAACCAAGATCGCCATTGGGCTGATCGATCTCCAGAATCGGATTGTTGCCCGCAGCCGGTTGGCCACCCAATCGGAAGATGGCCCGAGTGCTGTGATCGAACGAATCGCCCAATCTGTTGCTGAACTAAGCACCCAATTGCCGGATGGAGCCACAATTGCGGCATTGGGCATCTGCTCACCTGGGCCTGTCGATCACATAGCTGGCCTCATTCTTGAGCCGCACGAGATGGAAGGGTTGCATAATTCGCCCCTACGCGATCTGTTATCTATTCGGCTGGGGATTCCGGTCAGTATCGATCACGATGCCAAATCGGCGGCGCTTGGTGAGTACCATTATGGTGCTGGGCAGGGCAACCGCGCAATGGTGTATATCGTGATTGGAACGGGTGTCGGTGCTGCAATCGTTGTCGATGGCGAGGTCTTTCGCGGTGTTCACAATCTGGCTGGTGAGGTCGGGCATATCACAATCAACCGCGATGGGGCATTGTGTGCCTGCGGCTCGCGTGGGTGTGTCGAAACCTACATGAGCGGGCCATGGCTGGCAAGGCGCTATGCGCATCGTCGGCTCAGGGCTGATTCCACATATGCTAGCGATCAAGCGGCCACTGGCGAACAGATCACCCGAATGGCGCAACAGGGCGAGCCACTTGCGATCCAGGTGCTTGAGGAAGCTGGCTCGGCATTGGGCGTTGCAATTGCGTCGATGGCCATGATCATGGATATTGATCGCTATGTGATTGGCGGGAGTGTTGCCAAGGCTGGCGAACTGCTGCTTGCACCTGCACGCCGCAGTATGGTCGATTATTCGTTTCGCTCGATTAGCTCACACATCCAGGTTGTCGCCAGCTCGATGAGCGATGATGCACCGATTCTCGGCTGTGGCTGGCAAGCCCGCGCTGCATTGCGTTCGTTATAGATTCGGGCAGAAATAGCAATCGAGCCAACACATATGTGTTGGCTCGATCTGTGTGGCTGGGGAACAGGGATTCGAACCCCAACTACCTGAGTCAGAGTCAGGCGTTCTACCGTTAAACTATTCCCCATCATATATGTGGGCAGCGCTGGTACTTACGCACCTGCGACTGCCCATGTTTGGTGCCGAAGGGGAGATTTGAACTCCCACGAGGTTGCCCTCACTACGCCCTGAACGTAGCGCGTCTGCCGTTCCGCCACTTCGGCTTGCCGTTGCTGAGTATAAGCCGCAACGTGTGGTATCGTACACCAGCACAGGCCATTTGTCAAATCTTTTTCGTGTCACAAACAGAGCAACAGCGGTGTTATACCCATGAAGACGCAGGCTGCGTCGGAGCAATTGATGCTGAACGAAACGGATCAACAACTGCTTGAGCGCTTTGGGCGTGGCGATGAGGCTGCCTTTGAGGCGATCTTTCGCCAGTATTATGCCCAGGTCTGTCGGGTCGCCTATGGTCTCACGCGTAGTCACGAGGCAGCCGATGATCTTGCTCAGGAGGCGTTTGTTGCGCTCTACCGGCGGCCACCGCAACTGCTTCCAGACACATCATTGGTTGCATGGCTGTGCCGCGTGGCACTGAATCGTGGAGCCAATACGCTGCGCGGTGCTCGTCGGGAGCAGGAGCGTATTGCGCGGATCGGCGTCGATACGCCACCTGATCCATTTGATGATCTGCTGCGTGATGAACAGCGGGCGCTGGTTCGCACGGTTCTGGCACAACTCCCCGAACGGCAAGCCCAGATCCTTGCGCTGCGCTATGCTGGCCTGAGCTATACCGAGATAGCTTCCGCGCTTGGGGTTGCTCCTGGCTCGGTTGGAACATTGTTGGCGCGTGCGGAACGAGCGTTTGCAGCAGCCTATTCCGCAATAGTTCCTGATCCGCGTAGTATCGGATAGGAATGGCATATGATTGCTAGCAAAGAAACATGGTGATCCAATGAAGCATTGTTCTACAAGTGGCACACTGCGAGCATACCTGGATAACGAACTGCCCAATATTGAACGATTGGCTGTTGCAACACACCTGCAGCAATGCCCGGAGTGTCGGGCGGATCTCGATGATATACGCATTCAGGCCGAGCAGGTGGCACTGCTGCTATCACCACCCAATCTGCCCAATGCCGATGTGGCTTTGGCGCGGATCTATGCAACCGCCCGGCCAGATGCTGGGCGAGTACCCGCAACACAATCAAGGAGAACACCAATGACATCATCACAGCGGATTCGTCGATGGGCTGCCCCGCTAGTAGCCCTGGTATTCGCCGTAGCACTACTCGCGTTCCCGCCGGTTCGCGCTGCTGCCGATCAGCTCCTGCAAGTCCTGCGTGTGCAGACTGTCGTGTTTGTGCCGATCACCCAGGAGCGCATGGAGCAGCTCAAGAACCTCAATTTTGATGACAAAACGCTGTTCCTGGCCGAACCAAAGGTGATCAATCAGCCTGGCGAACCACAGGAGGTTGCCACTGCCGATGCAGCTAGCGCTCTGGTTGGGTTCCCAGTTGAGCAGCCAGCCAATCTGCCCAGTACGCCAACGCAAACGGTATTCCGTGTGAATGGCCGGACGATAGCTGAGTTTCAGATCAATGTTGCCTCAGCCCGTGAACTCTTAAAGCTCACCGGCGTCGATGATGTCACCCTGCCCGATGCACTCGGCGCGCAGCCAATCAATGTGGATATGGCTCCGGCGGTGCTCACAACCTATTCGGGTGATGGCTACACACTGCAGCTGATCCAGGGCCGCGCCCCGCAGGTCAATCTGCCCGAAGGCGTTGATCTGCGCCAACTTGGCCGCGCCGCGCTGCGTGTCCTGGGTATGGCACCCGAGCAGGCCGATGCGCTCAGCAATCAGATAGATTGGAGCAGTACACTGCTGTTCCCCTTCCCATCCGATCTAAGTACTGTTCGGCAGGTTTCGATCAATGGTGCGCCCGGCCTGCTCACGACCGGCGGTTCACGTGGTGGGCGAACTGCGCAGCTCTACTGGCAGCGTGGGGATCGCTTCTATGTGCTGGAGCTACAAGGCAATCAGGGTTCTGAGTCGGTGCAGATCCTTGTGCAAGCCGCCGAATCCGTTCGGTAATTCGCCCTCACCTCCAACCCCTCTCCGAACTGGAGAGGGGCGCACACGCCGCAGGCTAAAGCCACGCGGCTAGGGTATATCGCCCCCTGGCCGCAGGCTTCAGCCTGCGGATGTTGAGGGTGGCACCGACTCCCATCATTTGTCGTACAATAGCACCATGAATACATACGCAATCGAAACCAGCGGCCTCCACAAACGTTTTGGTTCCCGCACTGCCGTTGCCGATCTCACCCTGCAAGTACCGCGTGGTGAGGTCTTCGGCTTTCTGGGGCCAAATGGTGCCGGTAAAAGCACGTCGGTCAAGATGTTGCTTGGTCTTGTGACGCCAAGCGGTGGTACGGCACGCGTGTTGGGCCACGTGCCCGGCGATCCATTGGCAATGGCACGGATCGGCTTCCTGCCAGAACATTTTCGTTTCCATCCATGGCTCGAAGCAACCGAATTACTCGATCTGCATGGCAATCTATATGGCATGCCCCGTGCTGCAATCAAGCAGCGCATCCCCGAGGTGCTAGAACTGGTGGGCCTGAGTGAACACGCGCACCGGCCCATTTCTGGTTTCTCGAAGGGCATGCTACAACGGATCGGGTTAGCTCAGGCGCTGCTCAACAAACCCGATCTGGTCTTCCTCGATGAGCCAACCTCGGCGCTCGATCCATTCGGGCGCATTCTGGTGCGGACGATCATCAGCGGGTTGCGCGAGCATGGAACAACCATCTTCCTGAACTCACACCTACTGGGCGAGGTTGAAGCGACATGTGATCGGGTGGCGTTCATCCGCAATGGCGAAGTGCTACGCACCATTGCAATCGGCGATGTGGGCATGGGCAAGATCGTTGTACGTCTCGAACTCGATAGCGCCCCACAGGAACTACTGAACGATCTGCGTGAACTCGCTGGCGAGCTACAGATTGAACCAGCCCACGATGGCCAACGGGTGATCGTTGCGCTCGAACTCACCGACGACGAGCGCCTGCCTGTGATTGCGGCAAAAGTTCAGGCTCATGGAGCGCTGCTGTATGCCATGACGCCCAAACGCATGTCGCTTGAGCAATTATTCCTGGAGGTGATTGGCACGCAGGATAGTGGGCAGTAGACGAGTATTCAGGAGTCAGAAGTCAGAATGATGCATGCCACAGAATCCGCAGCCTTCAGCCGGCGGCAAAGAGAAAACGAATCCCTAGCCGTGTGGCTTCAGCCCGCGGTGGAGTAGGGTGACAATACCCAATTAAAATCTAAAAGATCATCAACCCGCGGCGTGCAGGCGAGTCATTCCGACACCTGACAGCTGAAAAGAATGTCGGTGGCACATCTCGCATCGTGCGCCCATCCAACCAAGTTGCCATTGCAGCGCCGCCGTGTGCTGCTACGGGCGTGCCTCAATACGGGTTCTGGGTCAATGACGTTACAGCAACCCCAAACTTCTGCATTCTCGCGCTCGCTTCTAACTCCTGAAAGCTGAAGGCTGAAGGCTGAAGGCTCATTCACAAATCCCGCCGCCCAAACACACGCATTGCCAATAGTAATGCAACACCAGCGTACAGGATTGCATAGACAACCATGGCATCGCTTGGCACAGACGAAACGGCAAATGGGGTTGGGATGCTGTTCGCCAATGGTGGCTGCATAAGGTACGCCGCCCGCCGCCACAGCGATTCGACAGGCAATAGGAGGCTGGTGACAATCCCGACTCGTACGGCGTTGGAGGATTGTAGCAGTGCGCCAATCTGTTCAACCCACGCCCCAATAAAGGTCAGTGCATACAGCAGAAACAGCGTCACGCCATTCGTCAGCGTCGAGAGACGTGTACCGCCCAAGAGCGAGAGTGCCGTGAGAACCTGCGCCTCTAGAATCAGCAGCGCAATCCCTTGTACCGGATTGGGCGGCAGATACCCGCTGATCAGCCAGGTTGCCCCAAGCACACTTGCCCCCAACACACCCAGGTAGAGTGCCAGCATGAGCGCAAACCCCAACCATTTGCCAATCAACACATGCCAGCGCCGCACTGGTTTTGTGACAATCGCCTGGATTGTGTGGGTCGCAATTTCGCCAGAGAGCGTATCCGCCGATGCAAAGATCGCCAGCATGACCGTCAGGAAATGGATCACATATAACCCGGCAATCGTGATGAAACTATGCGCCTGTTGAATCGCCAATGCCGGAACATCATTACTGGCCAGTTCACGGTCGATCAACCAGAACCCCAGGCTAAACAGACCCAGAAACAACACACCCACAATCAGCGCAGCCAGCGCCATGCGCCGCCGTCGCGCCTCATGAAATGTCAGCCAGGTCAGCGTCAGAATATGTTGCACACGGGCTCCTTAGTTTAGCCATCAGCCGTCAGCAATCAGTAGATGCTTATGAAAGCTTCTGCTGCTATTGTAGCGTATTGCCAAGCACTCAGAGCGTGACTATGGCACGCCACGGGCTGAACCCACACGGCTAGGGTGCAGCGTCCTCTTGCCGCAGGCAGCGTCCCCTTGCCGCAGGCTTATGATCTTTTACTCTTTCATCGGGTAGGATTCGCCTCCACGCCGCGGGCTAAAGCCGCGCGGTTATGGGTTGGTTTTCCCTTTGCCGCAGGCTTTAGCCTGCGGATGGAAGGGCATCCCTTGTTCCCCGATTATTTGGTTCATGTTTATTAGCCCGTAGATTCCGATGGCATGCCTCCGGATCGATGATCCTGTACGCTGCTATAATGTCCATCCACGCGGACAGACAGTAAAAGCTGAGAGCTGAGAGCTGAAAGCTCAATAAAAGGATAAGCTATGCGCTTTGGTATCCGCTTTAACTCGGAATCTGGCCCGATTCGTGAGATCGTCCGGCGCGCACAGATCGCCGAAGATCTGGGGTTCGATGATGTCTGGTATTGCCAGGATTTGATGAAGCGCGATGCATGGGTGGCGCTGACGGCGATTGCCGCAGCGACGACACGGGTGCGGGTTGGGACGTGTATTGCCAATCCGTTTTCCACAAGCCCTGCGGAACTGGCCATGCGAGCGGCAACGCTGCAAGAATTCAGCGATGGGCGTTTTGTGCTTGGAATCGGGCCTGGCGATCCACCATATCTAGAATGGGTTGGCCTCAAGCAGGAACGCCCACGTGCCGGTGTTGCCGAGTCAGTCGCAATTATTCGTGCATTGCTGGCTGGGACGGAAATCCCAGATGATATGCAGGTTTTTGCGGGCTGGAATCGCCATGCGAAGCTGCGAATGCCGATTCCAGCCAAACCAGTGCCGATCTATATTGGCGGCCAAGGGCCAAAAGTTCTGGAATTGATCGGTGAAGTGGCCGATGGTGGCCTACCAATCGTCTTTCCACCAGAGACAATCGGCTTTGTGCGAGAGCGGATTGCCGCCGGTGCCGCACGGGCCGGGCGCTCGCTAGAAGGTTTCGATCTCGCAGCCTGCGTCTGGTGGTCGGTGGCAGAAACCCGCCGCGAGGCCGAGGATGCGTTGCGCTACCTGATCGCCTACTATGGGCCATCGCTGCGCAGCGAGACACTTGCGCCGATTGGGTTGGTGCCGAGCGATTTTGATGCGGTGCGGGTGGCCTGGCAATCTGGCGATATGTCGCGGGCAATGGGCCTACTGGATGAGCGTATGTTTCGGTTGGCGATCTATGGCGATCCAGATGCGATGCTGGAACGGGTGCGCTGGCTGGCCGAACAGGGAGTCACGCAACTCAATCTTGGCCCGCCACTTGGCGCGAATCCCGAACAGGCATTGCGAATTACAGGCGAACAGGTGATTGCGCGAATGCGCTAACACGAACATAATCGATTCAATGATGCGTTAACGTAGTAACATAAGGAATTTATTCATGGCATTACAGCTTTTTCAGAATCCCCATGTCACACAGGCTGGGTATTCCACCGGCAGTGCTGCACCAGAGGCCTTCCATCGCCGCCTGTCAGGGTATGCGCCAACACCACTGGGGGCTGCGCCGCTTCTGGCTGCCGAATTGGGCCTCGGCCAGATCTGGGTCAAGCAGGAATCGTGTCGCCTGGGGATGCCAGCATTCAAGATCCTGGGGGCTTCGTGGGCAACCTACCGCGCACTGGAACGCCGATTGGGCGCTCCACTCGATGGCTGGGCGACGCTGGAGGAGCTACGGGCGAAGCTGGCAGTATTGCACCCACTCACGCTGGCAGCGGCGACAGATGGCAATCATGGGCGGGCAGTGGCACGTATGGCGGCTCTGCTTGGCTTTGGCGCAAAGATTCTGGTGCCAAGTGGCACGGCACAGGCGCGCATCGATGCGATTGCCTCCGAGGGTGCACAGGTGATTATTGTTGATGGCAGTTATGATGATGCTGTTGCGCTCTCGGCCCGTGAGGCAGGGCAGGATTGCTTGGTGATCTCGGATACTGCCTGGGATGGCTACGAACAGGTGCCACGCGATGTTATTGATGGCTACGATACCATCTTTGCCGAGGCCGATGCACAGCTCGCTGGATTGGGCGTTGCTACGCCAACCCTATTGCTCATTCAGATGGGTGTCGGGGCGCTGGCCGCAGCGGCAGTGCGGCATTATCGTTCGCGTGAACGCATGCCCGATCAGTTGCAGATTGTTGGTGTTGAGCCAGATACTGCCGCGTGTGTGCTAGCAGCAATGCGTGCCGGGCAGATTGTGGAAGTCCCTGGCCCACATCCATCGATTATGGCTGGCCTGAATGCCGGGCTGGCCTCACCAGTTGCATGGCCGGATCTGCAACGCGGCATCGATCTCTTTCTAGCGGTGCCGGATGACCTCGCGCGCCAGGCAATGCGGCTACTAGCTGCCGATGGTATCACCGCTGGCGAAACCGGTGCAGCATCGATTGCCGGGCTGATTGCATTGATGACTGAGCCGAGTTGGGTCGAGGCGCGAGCTGCGCTCGAACTTGGGCCGCACACACAGGTGCTTGTGGTGGTGAGTGAGGGTGCCACCGATCCAGGTGCCTATGAACAGATCGTTGGCCGCCCGCCGCACTATCGCTGTGAGAATCCAGATGGCTGCACATGCCGTTCTGGTATCGGGCGGCTTCGCTGACATACAGGAATTTAATTGCGAGGTGGTGTCTATGCACATCCAACGATGGCCCCATGCAGCAGCATTCTTGGAACGGGCAGGCAGTTTCCTGGAGCAACGCGAGGCGGCTCATAACATTCTGTTGGGCTTGTCTGCGGAATTAGTTGTGAACCCCCAACTCTTTGGCCGCGAGCCGCCCTATTTTGCCACCGCCGAGATTGACGGAACTGTTGTTCTGGCCATGCTGCGAACGCCACCCCATCCGCTCAGTATTTCATATGCTGCGCCCAATGTTGATGATTCCGTGTTCGATGCACTTGTCGATGATCTAGCAACCGATGCGATCAATCTGAATGGAGTCTCTGGGCCTTCCGAAGCGACAGGCCGCTTCGCAGCACGCTGGTGCAGCAGAACCAACCAAACGAGTCGTGTCAAGGTCGCTCTACGGATCTACCAACTCACCAGGGTTGATGCGCCGAGTGGCATACCAGGCGCGCTACGCCAGGCGAATGAGGGCGATAGAGCACTGCTAGCCACCTGGTTTGGCGGTTTCCAGGAGGATGCATTCGGTGAGCCATTCGATGATGAGCGTGCCAATGCATCGGTGCAGCGCTGGCTGACCACACCGGGCCGTTCGTTGTATTTATGGGAAATCGATCAGCAACCGGTATCGATGGCTGGTACAGGCGGCCCTACCCCGCATGGTATTCGGGTAAGCGCCGTGTTCACCCCCCGCGAACTGCGTGGGCGTGGGTATGCTAGCGCCTGTGTTGCCGCCGCGAGTCAGGCGCAACTTGATCAGGGACGCAGCTTTTGTTCGTTATTCACCGATCTCGCCAACCCAACATCGAATAAAATCTATCAACAGATCGGCTATCGACCCGTCTGCGATGCCGAAGAGGTAGCGTTTGAGTCAGCGTAACTCAACCATCAGGGTCTGTTCAATTGGTGGGTCGGGCGGCACCGTGAGGATCAGCGTGAGCCCGCGGCCCTCTGGCAATGGCACCGAAAGATCGAAACTGGTCTGTTCGCCTGGCTGCAATGTGGCTGGGTTGCTGCCCTCAGTCGCATAGCTGATACCAGTACTATCGCGAAACAAAAACGCCTCGGGCGCAATCGTCAGGCGTTGCTTACTAATATTTGTAACCTGGCCACGCACACTGATCGTATCGCCAGATCGACTTAGGCCTTGTATTGTGATCTGAACACTTGGCCCTGCCATCGTTGGCGTGAGGGCTGGAACCGACTTCCCGCTGGCCAATTGCTGCGTCAGATCTGAGATTGTCGTACGCACATCCGGTGGGACATCCGGTAGGCTCACCTGCGGTAGCTCGAAGGGCGCGAGCGTCGGCTGGCTTGGATCGATTGGTTGCGGCGCAAACTGGCGCTGGAGTATTGTTTCATTCGGTGGGCGGCTCTGAAAGGTGACGACAATCAAAATCAATGCCACCACAACCCCAACAACCACAAACGGCATACCACTCTCGCTGCGCTGCATCGTGCCCTCGCCATTACGCCACTGCCAACCCAAAAACTCTGTGTTCGCATTGTACTCTAGCTGTATGCTGTGTTGCAATCTGTGCATGCCAATAAATGCAAACATATGAGCGACAATCGAGATGAACGTGCGCTCCTACAGGGATATTCCTCACATTGGTTTCAGGCGTGGCATCAACTCGCGGATGTATGCATCTAGGCAGGCTGGATCGCCATCCAATGGCTGAAACACAATCGAGTCGGCACCAGCAGCAATCAACCGCCGAATGGATTCTGTCACCTGATCTGGTGTTCCAGCAGCACAAAAAGCATCGATCCAGGCATCTGGTATGTGTTGTGCGATGCCGTCTATCCCATGTTCCTGGACGAGCGCTTCAACTTCTGCCGCAATCCCCAATGTATTGACCTGGGCATCAACCCAGGGTAGGCGCGCAGCAAGAGATCGGCGCATCTCGGCCCGTGCAATCTCGCCATCATGGTTCACATGCACATCAAGGTACACAACCAGCCGATGGTTGCTGCGCCCTGCTTGTGCCATTCCAACGCGGATATGCTTCCACGCCCATTGCACATATGCAGGTGATGACATCGCAGTAAGGATTGTGCCATCGCCAATTTGTCCCGCCAGTTGCAATGTTTTTTCGCGCATTGCGCCAATATACAATGGCGGAACAGAGGCAGGCGTCATCTGCAGCTGAACATTCTCCAGATGTACTTGTGTGCCATGGGTTGTGACCAATTCGCCACATAAAAGTTGGCGTACGGCATTCACAGTTTCGCGCAGTGCTGTCATGAATGATGTTGGTGCTGCGCCGATCTGGGCCATCCACGAACTCACACCATAGCCAAAACCTGGTAGGATTCGATTCGGGAAGGCCCGCGCCAGTGTGGTCAATTCCATGGCTGCAAACAATGGATTATAGACAGTCGCAGGCAGGATGCCGATCCCAACCTTGATCCGCTGTGTTGCCGATAGCGCAATGGCAGCGGAAGTCAAAGCCCCCGGCAAGAAACAATCGTCCCACAACCATAACTCATCGAACCCGGCTGCCTCGGCCCGACAGGCATAATCGGCCAATGTCTCGGGTGGAAATGTTGGGTGAAAGATCACCCCAATTGAAGGCGCAGACATGGTATTAGGCATACACGCTCCATATGCAATAATGTGTTCAGCGCACAATAACACATCATAGCCAATGCACCTGTGTGCTTGACGCACCGCTCACGGTTTGCTACTCTCTCCCTTGGGAGAGGGGTTGGAGTGAGGGCAGTTCTCGGTTCTCAGTTCGGCATTCTGACTCCTGACTCCTGACTTCTGAATACTCGTCAAAGGTCACACCGACATGATCGATCTTATCATCGTGGAAGATAATGAGCGTTTGCGGCCAGCAATGACACTCGGCCTGAATGCGACTGGTGCAGTGCATGTTGTTGGCGGTTGCGCCAGCGGCGAAGAGGCCCTGGCGATCTGCCTTGCTTCACCGCCGCATGTGATCCTGATGGATGTGCAGCTTGCTGGTGCGCTGGATGGGATTGCCGCTGCTGTTGCGATCCGGCGCGAATTCCCGCGTATGCCAATCGTCTTCTATTCGATTCAGGATGACGATGCCTATTATCGTGCATTTCGTCGTTCTGGTATTCTCAGCCACTATGCCTATGTTCGGAAATCGAACTACCTTCTACCGCAGATGATTGTGCCATTGCTGCGCGATGCCGTAGCTGGGCGAAGTTTTATCGATCCAGAGATCGAATCGCGAGTGCAGGAAGTGCGCCGCATGGATGAGCAATCGCCAATGGAACTGCTTGAGCCGAATGAGCAGGCCGTCGCTCGCATGTTGGCTCGTGGGATGAGCAATGAGCAGATCGCGGCGCGTATGGGTTTCCGCGATAAACGCACGATTAGCCGTACAAATGGCCAGATCTATGCGGCCTGGGGATTGAACGATAGCACAACCGATGAGAAGGTGGCCCGCACACGTGCCGCGATTATTATGAGCGAGGGCCGCCTGTTGATCTGGGATGAACAGGGCAACCCGCTGGCGCTGAACGAACGCGGCGAATGGGTACACTATGAGTGATAGAACGAGCTGGTAGAAATAGCCATGAATTATATTGGTTTCCTAAACTGGGCAATCGTCGCAGTCTCGATCTTCAACACCATTGCCCTCCTATGGTTGGGGCTGACTGTCGTGCTGAATGCCGAGCGGCCACGTTGGGGAACCTATGTGGTTGGCGGCGGATTGTTATTTGGTGGGCTATTCTTCACGGCCCATACTGCCACAGTTGCTCGCGATATTCAATCGATCACCCGTGAACTTGAGGTCTGGTGGCGTCTGATCTGGCTTCCCTTCATCGGCGGCCCATATCTCTGGTATCTTGTGATGGCCTGGTATAGCGGGGCGCTGCATGTTCGCAATCATCGGATCTGGTTGCTGGCCGTCACTGCACTAGGGTTAGCGGCCCTGGCGCTTTCACTGGTGACAAGCCTGCTGCCGCCATATCAACAGTTTCGGGGCGAACTCAGCCCGCCAATTTTTTCCATCATTGGTATTCCCGTTGTCCTGCTGATCTATCCAGTGTACAGCACACTCTGCATTATTCTTTCGATTGCAGCCCTACGCCATCCGAGTGCCAGTGATCGCTTCATGGGTGATCTGGCCCGTCGCCGTGCGCGCCCCTGGCTGATGGCCGCCTCGGGCGTGTTATTGCTGGTGAGCCTGACTGTTGGTGCGGTCGCTGCCTGGGTGCTGGTTGGGATCAGCCGCGATACAATCATCATTGGCGATTACGATATTCTGGTGATATTGCATGCATATGATCTGCTTGTCGAAACCCTGATCGCTGTTGCAGTTGTGTTGATGGGCAAAGCGATTGTCTCCTATGAGATTTTCACGGGTAAGACACTACCACGCAGTGGGTTATTGCGCTATTGGGGCAATAGCCTGGTGTTGGCGGCTGGCTATGGTGCGCTTGTTTCCTGGAGCCTGGATCTGCCTGTCGATCCAATCTACCGGCTGATGCTGGCCACGGTACTGATGACGCTCTTCTATGCGCTGCTGAGTTGGCGTTCCTATGCCGAGCGTAACCGTAGTATGCAACGCCTGCGCCCATTCGTTACCAGCCAGCACCTGTATGAGCAGATGGTTGCGCCATTGGCTCCTACGCAGGTTGATGCTGCTGCGCCATTTCGGGCATTGTGTGAGGATGTGCTCGATGCTCGTTCGGCGGTGTTGCTGCCACTTGGGCCGCTTGCGCCGTTGGTTGAGCCATTGTTCTATGATGAACGAGTGCTCAACCCAGATCAAATTGCTCCAATAACGATAGAACCTGATCTGGTTGCACGCCTTTCCGAAGCGGGTGTGTTGTGCCTGCCAATCGTACCAGCACACTACCAGGGTGCCATTTGGTCGGTGCCATTATGGAGCGAACGAGGGCTAATTGGTGTGTTCTTGCTGGGGCCGAAACGTGGCGATGGGCTATACACCCAGGAGGAAATAGAGGTTGCACAGTCTGCTGCCGAACGGTTGATCGATACGCGAGCAAGCGCTGAATTGGCCCGTCGGTTGATGGATATTCAGCGCCGCAGGCTGGCCGAAAGCCAGGTGCTGGATCGCCGAACACGGCGAGTGCTACACGATGATGTGTTGCCACAGATTCATACAGCCATGATCATGCTTCAATCGATCCCTGTTGTGCCGGCCATAGAGAAGCTACCAATGCTCATGGCTATCCCGCAACAGGCCGATTCTACAGCCGAAATCGGCGCAGATGTGGTTGCAACCCTCGCCGATGCCCACCGCCAGATCGCGGATTTACTGCATGATCTGCCAACAACAAGTGGCGCAGATATTGCACGGATCGGGATTGTAGCGGCATTGCGTGTGATGGTGGTTCGTGAGCAACCCGAAGCCTTCGAGAATGTCGTCTGGGAGGTTGATCAAGCAGCAGAACAGGCTGGACAGAAACTGCCGCCACTCGCAGCGGAGGTTCTATTCTATGCTGCACGCGAGGCTATTCGCAATGCGGCCCGCCACGGGCGTGGTAGCGAACCACAGCGCCATCTCCAGCTCATGATTGGTGCCACCCGTACGGAGAGCGGGCTAGCACTCGTGATCGAAGATGATGGCGTTGGTCTCGGGTCGGGGGGACCAAGCTCTGGGAGTGGGCGTGGGCTGATGTTACACAGTACGATGCTTGCCGTTGTTGGCGGATCACTGATCACAGAGCGTCGTACTGAAGGCGGAACGAGCGTTCGGCTAACGGTGCCAAGCTAATCCTCCCAGGGCCAACGGCGGCTCTTCTTCTTGGATTGCTGTTGGTCGATGGTATGGGCCAGTTTCTCGAGTTCGCCATTGTAGCCGCAGGCATTGCAGATCGGCCAACCACCAGGCGCGCTATAGTGAACAGTCTTTCTGCGACACTCCTCACAGTAGTGTAGTTCGGCCTTCATTCCATCCAGGCCACTATCGCACAAACGTGTCATCATTGTCACCCTCCCTGATTGCTCGCTGATTGATCACAGACTACCAGCCCAGATCTGCGGCTCGGCTCCGGTGTAACTACGGAATAGTTCTGCCGAACTGCGGTACAACTGCGGTCAATGGCGCAACATCAGATTGCAAATCCATGCAACCATCAACGGAGCTGTTGGAGGTGATTCGGTAGTGGTTAAAAATGTGTCTACGATGCCTGTTCGTTTTTCGCATATTTGCTGCGACTGTGGTACGATTCGATCTAGATGCCCACATGGGCAGTTAAACGCATGATGAAGGAGTCCTGCCATATGTCTGCTCGCCTATTGATGCTCGTTATTCTGTGCTTCGCGCTGGCCGCATGTGCCGGAACGAACGCACAGCCAACGCTGACACTTGCACCAAGCCCAGTTCCACAGACGGAGACACCGATTCCTGCCCCGAAAGCAACGGCAACGGCGAAGCCTGAAGCGACGGTAAAACCGCAGGCGACGGCAAAACCGCAGGCAACAGATGCCCCGGCACCAACCAGCGCCCCAACAGCTAAGGGCTTACGAACTGTGGAATGCCAGTTTGATGTTCCAACTGGGTATGAGGTCACATGTGGATATGTGCGTGTTCCCGAGGATCGGGCCAATAGTACGAGCCGAATGATCGAACTTGCGGTGGCGATCTTCAAAAGTAAGAGCGCCAACCCCGAACCAGATCCGATCATCTACCTGGATGGCGGGCCGGGTGGCAATTCGTTGCAGGGTATTCCATTGAGTTTTGCGGAACGTTTTGCGCCATTTCTAGCCAATCGCGATTTCATTATGTTTGACCAGCGTGGTACTGGCTTTTCCAAGCCATCGCTGGCCTGTGATGAATATACCAAGCTGGCCTACGATACGCTGGATAAGAACATCAATGTGGCTGAATCGAACCGCCTAGCGACCGATGCGTTGATTGCGTGCCACAGCCGCCTTCAATCGCAGGGGGTCAATTTCAAAGCCTATAACAGCCTTGCCAGTGCCGCCGATCTCGCCGATCTGCGTATCGCGCTTGGCTATAAGGAATGGAACCTCTACGGGATTTCGTATGGCACGCGGTTGGCACTCACGACGATGCGCGAACATCCAGATGGCATTCGCAGTGTTATTCTGGATTCGACGGTTCCATTGCAATCAAGCGAAACCGATACGCCTGCATCGGCTGATCGTGGCTTCGAGCAATTGTTTAAGGGCTGTGCCGATGATCCGGATTGCAACAAGGCCTTCCCGAAATTGCGCGATACCTTCTACAAACTGGTTGATCAACTCGATAAAAAGCCCGTCACGAGTGAGGCCACCAACCCGCTGAATGGCAAGAAGTACACGGTGCTGCTGAATGGTGCATCATTGATTAGTGTTGTCTTTCAGGGAATGTACTCAACCAGCATTATTCCGCAACTGCCAAAGGCGATTGCCGCTGCGGCTGCTGGAACTGATTACTCATTATTTATGCGCCTGGCACTCAGCAGCGCAATCGAGAATGAATATGTCAGCGTTGGCATGTTCTACACGGTTCGCTGCAATGAGGAAGTTCCGTTCGATACCACGGAAGCGCTTCAGAATGCTGAAGATACATTCCCCCAGCAGCACGGGGTTTTTGATCTCAGCAGTTATATCCCGATTTGTAGTGCCTGGGAGGCCGGTAAAGCACCAGCAATAGAGAACCAGCCTGTCAGCAGCGATATTCCAACAATTGTGCTTTCTGGGCAGTATGACCCAATCACAACGCCAGCCGATGGCCAGGTGGTTGCCAAGAATCTCTCGCGCAGCTTCTTCTTCGAGTTTCCAGGGCTGGGCCATGGCGTCAGTATTGATAACGATTGCCCGCGGGGCATGACCGAGGCATTTCTGAATGACCCAACCAGCAAGCCGAATGATAGCTGCATCGCTCAGATGAGCGGGCCAGCGTTTGTTGGAACGGGCCGGGCCGTAAAACTCGTGCCAATCGAACAGAAGGATTTCGGATTTAATGGAGTGATTCCAGATGGTTGGAAGGAGATCAATACTGGAATCTATGCCCGCAGCCAAAGCGCCGATGTGGTTATCTTTGAATTGGCCTTGCCAGGAACTCAGGCCGATGCACTCAGCCGGTTGAGTGGTGCGCTCAAGCTTGAAGGCGATCAGAAACCAACTGGTCAGCTTCAGACCAATGCATTAAACTGGGATCTCTATCAACTCACGATTCAGGGGCAGCCCGCCGATCTCGCACTCGCCGATGGTGGCGACCGTACCTTTATTGTCATGCTCGTAAGCGATAAGGCCGAACGGCAGGAACTGTATGATGGGGTGTTTGTGCCGGTGCTAAAGGCATTGACGCCAATAAAGTGACACCCTAAGCTTGACAAGGTGACATAGTGAGGGGGTGACAGGGTGACTATGCTTATTCGAAGTGGTACAGCTCCGATCAAGCACAGTCACCTTGTGACCTTGTCACAGTCAGGCATTAGCCATTCAGCACCTCAGAGAGGGTATGCACCTCAAACCCCATTTCCGCAAATCGATCCAGAATAGCTGGCATGGCCTCGGCGGTTGTTGCGTTCCCACAATGGGCCAGGATGATCGCGCCGCGTAATTTTTCTGGTGGCAGCTTGTTTGTGATCCGTTCGAGCAAGAATGCTGCGGTTTTTGGTTCGCCAACCGAATCAAGGCTATCGAGGGTCCAGTAGATCGGTAAATACCCCTGTGCTTGCACAACCTGGAGTACACGCTGATCATAGGCTCCATATGGTGGCCGGAAGAAGGGTTGGGTACCTGCCTGGGCCACTTCACGCAGAGCCTGGTCGGCCTCGGCCAATTCGCGCTGAATGTCGCGATCATCAAGCATACGCAGATCAGGGTGGTTCATCGTATGGTTTGCAACTTCGTGGCCATCTGCGACGATCTGGCGGGCGAGTTCAGGGTTTGCCCGAATCCATTTGCCCGTCAGAAAAAACGTGATATGAATGCCACGGGTACGTAGCGCCTCAAGAATTGCGGCTGTTGGTTCTGCGCCTGCGCCTGCATCAAGCGTGAGTGCAACCCATGGGCGCGTGTTTGGACCGCGCTGGATGAGTGTTGGCGGATTCTGAAGTTGGCTTGTGCGCCCATCGAGTCGTGGCACAATCAACGCACGGCCTGGTTTGGGCGGGCCATCAAGCCGATTATAGGTTTCAATCAGCAATGGATCGCTGCCGCCCAGCTCCGCAATCGTCATCAGGCTCTCGCTCTCGGCAACAGTATGGGCAGCATACCCAATACTTGGTGCTGGCGTAGCAGTTGGTGGTAGGGCAGTTGCCGTTGGAATAAGCGTTGGTGCTGGCATATCGGTTGGCACTGGCGTCTGCGTAGGCATATCGGTTGGTACTGGCGTCTGCGTAGGCATATCGGTTGGAACAAGCACCACAGATGGTAATGGTGCGTTGGTCGGAATGATCACCGGCGTTGCCGTCCAATCCATTGTGGGCTGCTGAAGGATTGTTGATGTTGGAGCGCTGGCAATTACAGGTGATTGGGCAGCACTGCCAAACTGATCGCGTAGTGCCCAGCCGAGTACAGTTCCGGCAATGAGTGTCAATACAATCAGAAGCAGGTTGGTGGGGCGTGGTCGCTCAGGCATAGTGATTCTCTATGATAGGCAGCAGCGATGCGCTGCATCGCGTCGGTACGGATGAGTAGTTATCCCTATTCCCCACCGATTTTGCGCTTTGCGAGTGTGCGAAATTGTTCCTGGGCTGTGCTATCGCCAAATGCGTTGCGTGGGATGACCGAGTAGGCCCAGCCACCATAGACCAGCACGAAAATGCGGGGTGTTTCGAGCAGCTTTGTGTAGCGATTCCAGGGGCGGCTGACACGTTGGCCGGCAATATCAAAGGTAATCCCCTGTTCATCGAATGTTGCCTGGTATGGTGCCGCACCGGGTGGTGGCCGGAAACTCAGCCAGACGAGCAGAATTGGTAGTGGATCAAACCAGGTAAACACGGCCAGAATGGCCCAGATTGGAATTAACAATTGGGCACCTGGGGTCATAAAGGCCCACACAACTGCGGCGAGTGCGGCAATACTGATCGCTCGATACAGCAGAAATTTACGGGTGGTACGCTGGTAGCGCCGCGCCGCCTCAACCTGCTCGGAAAGGGTTGGACGGTAGTTCAGCATCAGCGGCAGTGTTGGTTCAGTTGACATATTATGGTATCACTAGCTCCTGCCCTGGTCGCAGTGCGTCGGCCTGAGCAGGGGTAAGCCGATTAGCCTCCAGGATGGCCTGAACTGTTACCCCATATCGTTCTGCGATGGCACGCAGTGTATCACCTGATTGAATCGTGTAGCGGCGCGGCCCTGTTGCGGTGGGCGGGATTGGCGTCTCGGTGGGCGGAATTGCCGTCTCGGTGGGCGGGATTGCCGTCTCGGTAGGTGGAATTGCCGTCTCGGTGGGTGGAACGACCGTTGGTTGGATGGTTGCGATTGGCGTGAGCGCTGGTTGTGTAGGGGGTTGTATAGATGGCTGCGGAGTAATTGCAGGTTCAGTTGGTCCTATCGGATTTTCCGGCTGATCTGTCGGCAATGGTTCGCTGGTTGCTTCTGTTGCTGGATCGCTCACTGGAGCATCGGATGCGGGCAGGAACTGGGTCGATACCTCTGGCAGGCCATCATCTGGTAACAAAATGGCAAGGCCAGCAATACGAATCGTTGCCACATCGCTACGGGCCAGTACGATAACCGAGGCAATGCTTATGCCAAAAATCAGTGCAGCAATGCCGTATAACAGGCGATCACCAAGCCGTGGGCGTAGCACGCGCAGGCCAATTGCGCCAATCACTGGAAGCAGCACGGCGCAGATCAGGAGTAACAGCACAAGGGATTGTGGCATTGATTCCAATGATGAACCACAAATACCGAATGACTGATCGATGGCAGGTCATTCAGCATGTGCAGTTCAGTATTCTCGGGCTATTGTTGGATCAGGCGTACGACGGTTGCACCCGCGCCGCCATCGGCTGGGCTGGCATCGTTAAAGGATGCAACCAGTTTATTGTTCTTGAGCATATCACGAACCACCTGGCGTAGCGCACCAGTGCCCTTCCCATGGATGAGCCGTACCAATGGTAGTCCAGCCAGGTAGGCATCACTCAAATAGCGTTCCACCCTATCGGCGACATCGGCAGCGCGCCATCCACGCATGTCCAGGTCAATCGAGACATCGGGTGTTGGTGGCAGGCTGGATCGGGTATCGTTGCGCCGATCATTGGCGGCTTTCCCACCCGGCATGCCCTTCTGGCGCTGTAACTCTGCCAACTCTGCCCGCATACGGAACCCACCGACCTGCACATCCGCAGCGCGTTCGTCCTCATCGATTGAAAGAATCTCGCCCATGAGGCCAACCGAACGAACCAGTACGGTATCACCGATTTGCAGCGGGCGCGGCCCGGTCGGTTCGGCGGGTTTTGGCGGTGCAATGACCTTTGGTTTGCCCGGCATTTCGGTCGGAGCCAGTTCCTTGGCGCTCTGCAAGCGTTTTTCGGCTTCTTCGAGCCATTGGCGGGAGAGCGTCACCGTGCGGAACTCATCGCGCAGCCGACGAATCTGGCTACTGGCCTCGCGCATTTCGGCATCGAGTTCATCACGAGCGGCTTGCCATTCGGCCTCACGTCGCTCTTCGAACAGCCGCATCTCCTCGGCCAGCCGATCCCGATACTTCTCGGCATCGGCACGTAATTCTTCCGAACGGCGCAACTCAACTGCGGCGGCCTCACGTTCGTGATGGATTCCTGCCAGCAGATCTTCAACATGGCTATCTTCGTGCGCCATGGTGGTGCGTGCCCGGTCAACAAGTGTTGGATCTAGCCCAAGCCGTGTGGCAATCGCTAGCGCATTCGAGCGCCCTGGTAGGCCAATTGTGAGCCGATAGGTCGGCGCGAGTGTTTCCACATTGAACTCAACCGAACTATTCATCACACCTGGCGTCGCATAGGCAAAGGCCTTGAGTTCCGCATAATGCGTTGTGGCAATGCCAAGAATGCCACGGTCAAGCAATCGCTCAATGATTGCTCGTGCGAGCGCCGCCCCCTCAACCGGATCAGTCCCGGCACCAAGCTCATCCAGCAATACCAATGCAGGCTGTGGCTCCTCAAACACCGCATCGAGTGGTGCCCATTCGCTTGGATCGACCTTGCGCCAGTTGCTGAGTCGTTCAAGTTCTTCCTGTGAGAGTGTTGGCTGTTCGACGGTGGCTGGTTTTGGTTGCTCCTGCACCACCTGGCCCACGGTTGGTCGCCGATCATCGGTCGATCCATCAATGGCTCGCAAAATGCGGATGATATTGGTCATATGCGATGAGAAGGTCGAGAGGCTCTGCTCAATGCTCTGCTCATCGCCAATATCGGCAAAGATTTTGCCAAACACCGGCAACCGCGATGGCTCGCGTGCGGGGATGTGCAGGCCGGCCTGCGCCATCAACGCTAGTAGGCCAGCCGTCTTGAGTGCGACCGTCTTGCCACCGGTATTCGGACCAGTAATTAGCAACATGCGAAATTCGCCACCCAGGCGCAGATCGATTGGCACAACCTTCGATTGATCGAGTAATGGATGGCGTGCCTGGCTCAGGAATAACGGGTGTGTGTCGTTCGTCGGAACGTCAACAATCTCTGGCTCCACACAGCGTAGCGAAAGGCTATACTTTGCCTTGGCAAACGCCAGGTCGATCAGGGCCAGTGCCTCAACCCCAGCAACAATTGCTGCGGCCTCGGCACCAACGATATCGGAGAGTTCGGCCAGGATGCGTTGGACTTCCTGCTCCTCGGCAAATTGCAGCTCGCGCCATTTATTATTGAGTTCGACGATCACCAATGGTTCAATATACAGTGTTGCGCCACTGGCCGATTGATCATGCACAAGGCCGCGGATATTACGGCGGTGCGATGCCTTGACAGGAACGACATAACGTCCGTTGCGGATCGTGATGATTGGCTCCTGGAGTGATTCAGCCTGCGATGAGCTGATCATGCTCTGCAGGCGATCCTGCAGGCGGCCATAGGCGATCCGCACCTCGGCCCGCAATCGGCCAAGAGCTGGGCTAGCACTATCGAGAACGCCGCCATCATCGCCAATTGCGCGAGTGATCTGATCCTCGATGGCTGGCAGGTTCGGCAGGCCAATGGCCAACTCATGCAGTTGTGCATAGGTCGTGGTATCGAGCTTGAGGATCTGGGCACGCAAACGCCGCCCGCCTGCCAGAGTTCCAGCAATCTCAAGCAGAGCTGAGCCTTCGAGCGTGCCACCCCGGCGGGCCAATCCCACTGCGCCGCGCACATCACGGGCACCGCCGATTGTCATTTCGGGATGATCATCAAGAATTCGGCGGGCCTCGCTGGTCAGGTGCTGGTTGCGCCGAACATCATATGGATCGGTGCTTGGCAGCAATAGCAGCGCAAGATCACGTGAGGCCGAGAAGGCGACATGGCGCGCCAGTTGCTCACGAATTTTTGGAAACTCAAGCGTTTCAAGTGATTGTAGACTAATCGGCATAATCGTTAACGCCCACCAAAGATAATTGAAGCACTCTGCGGTAAGAATGATTGAACAAGCGATATGATTAGCGGAAGGACATTGTTATTGAAGAATGGTATCAGCGTTGATGATCTGACGCCATTCTGGATGGATTGCATAATCGGAAAGTCAATTGTGCTGGCCGGGTCACGATCCACCAGCAGCAAAATGAGAATCTTCGCAATCATTCCAATCACCAGGCCACCCATGACGAGCCCAAAGACTGTTCCAACAACACGATCAATAAAATCGAGTGCAGGCGGGACTTTGGCATAGCGAAATGTATATAACCCCGATAGTGTTAACAGGATGAAGCCAACCAACAATACTAGGGTGAATGCGACAATCTGAGCGACATCAAATGTTGTTCCAAAGCGCTGTTGGAAGAAGCGCCCGAGAATCTGAAAATAGAAGCCAGCCAGAATAAGACTGACGTAGAACGACAGAATTGCAACCAGGAGTTTTATTGTTCCCTGGAAGAAGCCCAATGCCAAAAATGCAAGCACAAGTATAAGAAGTGTCGCATCAGTCAGGTTCATGGCAGCTCCTTGCGCTACAGCCTGAACAGCCGTGCAATTATAGCACAGCGCCGATGATACCGCCCTCAGTCTGCAGCCGCAGCGTTATTGCCCATTTGACTACGCTCCTACTCGGTCAAATCTCCGCTCGATAACACACGGCGGGTTTCTGCACGAGCGCGCGCTTCTTGCTCATTGCGCCCTGAGTTCTGTTTATGGCAGGCCTGAATCGTCTCGCGGATCTGTGTTGGTGTGTCGCATAGAATCAGCAGATCCAGATCGGCTGAGGCGATTTTCCCGCTTGGCAGTGCCGTTGCGCGAATCCAGTCGATCAAGCCCTGCCAATAGCTGGATTGATACAGGATAATCGGAAAATTGCGTACTTTGCCAGTCTGAACAAGGACGAGTGCCTCAAACAATTCATCGAATGTCCCAAATCCGCCTGGAAAGATGACAAATGCCTGTGCATATTTGACCAACATGGTCTTGCGGACAAAGAAGTAACGAAAATCAACTTCGATATCCACATATGGGTTGGAATGTTGCTCAAATGGTAGCTCAATATTCAGGCCAACAGAACGGGCTCCAGCTTCGCGAGCGCCACGGTTGCCCGCCTCCATGATTCCAGGTCCGCCGCCAGTAATAATGGTGTACCCAGCCTCACCCAATTGCCGGGCCGTCTCAGTAGCATCCTGATACATTGGATCGCTCTCGCCGATTCGTGCTGAGCCAAAAATAGTTACTGCTGGCCCAATTTCGGCCAATGCTTCAAACCCCTCAACAAATTCGCCCATGATCCGCAATACACGCCATGTATCGGTGTGCAGAAACTGTGCCTCCCCAGCTGAGGTCATGAGTAATCGGGCATCCTCGGTTGAACGCTCATCATTGGTCATGTGTCGTTGCTTTGCCATCACTCGGCCCCCTGTTCGATGAAATCCCTGGCGCATTATACACACGGATGAGTATTAACTCATAAATATGTGCAAATACTGTGTGATATATTGACAAATAGGCTCGCGGTGCGTACAATGTTTCCTGACCGTTTGGTAAACCAAATGTGACAATCTATGAATAATACCTTGACAAACCATAGCGAATCAGGTATAGTTGTTACTAACCGGTAAGTAACAATATCCTGATGAGAAGGCTGAAGCCATTATGCAACCATATCAAGAAACACTTGGGCCAACAGCAATTCGCATCATGGGCACGGCACGGCAACTGTTCATGCAGCGTGGCTACAAAGCCGTTTCGATCAGCGATATTGTTCGTGCCGCCGAGATTACGAAACCAACGCTCTACTATCACTTTGCCGATAAAGAGGAACTGTTTGTGCAGATGGTTCTGCATATGTTGGATGCCATGCGTGCAGAGATGGATGCCGTGATCGCGACGCAGCGCGACACATACGGCAAATTGTCGGTACTGGTGCAAATGATGATGTCCAAACCAGATCTCGACTCACGCATGGTGCGTCAGGAGGCGCGTGAGCATCTCAGCCCTGCCCAGCAACAGCGGGTTGGAGTGGCATTTGAACAATCTATGTTCAAGCCATTATGCCTGGTGATGCGCCAGGGTATTGAACAGGGCGAACTTATTGGTTATGCCGCCGAGGAGTTGGCGATGTTGTTTCTGTGTTGCCTGGAGGGGTTCCATTTCCAGAATGAGAAGGGTTCACCGATGACGCCAGAAGGCCCAGATTCGGCATTCGCATCGATCACGTTCCCCCCCGAGACGATTGTCAAGATCTTCTTGCATGGGGTTGGTTCCAAGCCCACTTCTCGCGGCTGAGCATTGGACAATATTTATCCGCAGATTTCGCAGATTAACTTGTTCTGCATAAGAATGTATCAAAAACAATAGGAGCATACTACTATGGCAACGGTTCCACAGTCCCGCCCACGCCTGAAATTCCCACGGCCATCCATCCCCATGATCATCGCAATTGTGCTTGTGCTTGCTGCAATTGCTGCATTTGCCATTAGTCGCTTCAATTCCAGTGCGACAGCAAGCGTTGGTACAACCACTGCTGTTACTCGTGGCGAGCTGATCGCCGGAATCAGCGCAACAGGCCGGATCGAACCGCGTGAGACGGCAGCATTGGTCTTCAATATCCGCGAGGGCCGCATCGCACAGGTGTTTGTCGAAGAGGGCGCGTCGGTCAAAACCGGCGATCCGCTTGTTCAGCTTGATGCAGGCCAGCGCACAGTCGAAGTCGCTGTTGCCCAGGCGACACTCGCCCAAGCCCAGGCCGATCTGCAAGGCTTGAATGATGGCGCAACCGCCGAGCAGGTTGCTGCTGCGCGTGCCCAGGTTGCTGCGGCTCAGGGCGCATTGCAACAGACCCAGGGTAGCGTGACGAGTAGCGATATTGCTGCTGCGCGTGCCCAACTTGATGAGGCCCGCGCTCGAGTGGCAACCCTCACAGGTAAGCCGAATAGTGATGCATTGGCCCGTGCTGAGGCAGCGGCTGTTCAGGCACAGGCAACGCTCGATCAGCAGCGTAGCGCACTTTCGGCAGCCAAGGAGCAGGCTCGTCAGAATGTTGAAACAGCCGCAAACACCCTTCGCAATGCCCAGACCGACTACGCCGCCGCACGCGATAATCTCTCCGCCGTTCAGGATAATAGCAAGGATCCATTGACTGGCGGAAAACTGACGGATGCTGGTGAGCGGGCCTATCGCGATACCTATAACAAGACCGAGCGTGCAATGGCTGATGCTGATGCCGCATTGACCCAAGCCCGGATTACTTATGAGGATGCCAAGCAGAAAGAGACGGCTGGCTTACCCGATGCAGAAGCCCAACTACGTAGCGCGCAGGCTGATCTGAATGCATTGCGTACCCCGAATAGCGATACATCGGCTGCTGCTCGTGCGCAGCTTGCAACCGCGCAGGCAAATCTGGATCGATTGCTTGGTGATCAGCGTGCCGGCGCCTTGGCCACCCAGGAGGCAAATCTGGCGGCTGCCCAGGCGAACCTTAATCAGTTGTTGGCTGATCCGAAATCCAGCGATTTCGTGCGCGCTCAGGCTCAGGTTGCTCAGGCTCAGGCCAACCTGGATCTTGCCAAGCTCAGGCTCGATGAAACGATCCTGCGGGCACCATTCGATGGCATTGTGGCTCGCGTTGATGTGACACCAGGCGAAGATATTAGCCAGGGTACACCAGTGACGCTGATCGATATCAGCCGCTTCCAGGTCAAAGTCACCGTTGATGAAGTTGATGTGACCCGTATTCAAGCCGGGCAGGCGGTTCAGGTACTGATTGATGCCCTTGGCAAGCCAGCCCTGCTTGGCAGCGTCAAGCGGATTGCGCCGATTGCCCAAACTGGCAGCCAGGTGACCTCCTATGAAGTTGTGCTTGAGGTTGAGCCGGGTGCCCGTCCCGTCAAATCCGGGATGACTGCCAGCGCAACGATTGTGACCGACCAACGTGCGAATGCCTTGCGTGCGCCCAGCGCTGCCATTCGCACCGAAAATGGCGCGAGTGTTGTCACCGTTGTGACGACTGGTGCGGATGGTAAGCAGCAGACCGCGATCCGTACGGTACAGATCGGGGCTGCCTTTGGCGACCAGACGGAAATTCTGAGCGGACTGAACGAGGGCGAACTGGTTCAGCTGACGGCGAGCAAATAATGACGGAGCATAGAATGACTGAATATCTCACCAATACTGAGGTTCCTGATTATATTACTGAACCGGTTGTCCGCGCTATTGATCTGGTGAAGGATTTCGACACAGGTGGCACCATCTTCCGCGCCCTCGATACGGTTTCGGTTGAGATCCAGCGCGGCGAGATGGTGGCGATTATGGGGCCATCCGGTAGTGGCAAGAGCACGCTGATGACGATCCTGGGATTGCTGGATGTGCCAAGCAGTGGCAGCTACTGGCTCGATGGCGAGGATGTCAGCATGCTTGATCGCACCAAGCAGGCGCAGGCGCGTAATCGCAAGCTTGGCTTTGTGTTCCAGAATTTTAATCTTCTGCCGCGCCTCTCGGCGCTCAAAAACGTCGAGCTGCCATTGGTCTATGGACGAATTGGCGCAGCTGAACGAGAGTTGAAAGCCCGCGAAGCATTGATTGCAGTTGGGCTTGAGTCGAAGCTGAACAATCGACCAAACGAGCTTTCTGGTGGCCAGAAGCAACGAGTTGCGGTTGCACGGGCATTGGTTGGTACACCAACGATGATCCTGGCCGATGAGCCAACTGGCGCATTGGATACCAGAACAGGCGCAGAGATTATGGACATGTTCCGTGAACTGAATGCGACCCTGGGCCTCACGATTGTGATTGTTACGCATGATGCAGAGATTGGCCGCCAGATGGATCGCGTGATTGGATTGCGCGATGGCAGGCTTTCCAATAATATTTTACATGATTACTATGGCGTGCAAATCGAGCAGCCAGTGATCGAGAATCTGGCGATGCCGATACTGGCACCATTGCCAATCGTGCGCGGCAAGGAGGCTCAGGGTGTTTAGAGAACTAGCAGGAATGGCACTCGACAGCCTGCGAGCGAACAAGTTTCGCTCGCTGCTGACGATGCTGGGGATTATCATTGGTTCTGCGACCCTGGTAGCGGTTCTGTCGCTTGGGAATGCGCTGCAAAGCCAGGTATTCGAGCAGTTTATCGATCTCGGGACGCGACGCATTGCGGTGTTGCCTGGCGATCCAAAGGCCAATGGTGCCCGTGATATTCTGGGTTATGGGCTGATCTCGATCCAGGATTACCAGGTGCTGGAGCGGCTTGTGGCCCAGCGCCCAGATATCTTCCGCAATATTGTGCCAGAGATTTCATCGGCTACGGATGTGCGCGCCGGGACGACATCGATCAAGGCGACACTGGTTGGCACTAATGAGCTGTATAAGGATGTCCAGCGCACGCCAGTCGCCTATGGGCGCTTCCTCAGCGATGTGGATGAGCAGAGTTTGGCGCGTGTGAGTGTGCTTGGCTATCAGGTGGCCAAGGATTTACTTGGCGAAGATCCAGCAATTCTCCAGGCCTCGCTGGGCCGCACAATCGAAATCAACGGCCAGCCAATCCAGATCATTGGCATTCTGAAAGAGAATGGCGGCCCGTTCTCGACAGACCAACGGGTGTTTGCGCCAATGAGCACGGTGCGCCTACGCCTGGTCGGCAATCTTGATCTCCCAGGCCGTGGCACTCAGATGAGCAGTATTCTGATCGGATTACAGAGCGAGAAATTCGTTGACACTGCCGAGGCGCAGATCAAGACCTCACTACGAAGTTCGCGTGGGGTGGCAGATGGGGCGATTGATGATTTCCAGCTGAATCTGCCAACACAGGCGTTGAGTGTCCTGAGTGGCATTAATGGTGCCATTACTGGCTTCATCGCGTTGGTTGCTGGAATAAGCCTGGTGGTTGGCGGGATTGGCATTATGAACATTATGCTTGTTGCTGTCACTGAGCGCACGCGTGAAATTGGGGTGCGTAAGGCGCTTGGAGCAACCGATAATGATGTTCTGAGCCAGTTCGTATTAGAAGCCGTGGTGATCAGCCTGGTTGGCAGCCTGATCGGCGTCGGCGGTGCGATTGCGCTGGTGCTGTTGATCGGCGTTGCATCCGGCCTTGGTGTGGCGATATCGTGGCTGGCGGTTGTGCTGGCGCTGGTGTTTGCCTGTGTGATTGGGGTTGGTTTCGGCTACTACCCAGCTCGCCGAGCGGCACTGCTTCTGCCGATTGAGGCGCTACGCTACGAGTAGGATGGCATCATGATGCCTTGAAATCCGCAGGCTGAAGCCTGCGGCAAGGGAATGATCAACCCTAGCAGCGTGGCTTCAGCCCACGGCGCGCATGGATTGCACCCTATTCCGAATACTGATATGATACGTTATATGTCTGTTCATTGGTAGGGAACGGGTTATGACTGCCCAACCAAAACGATCTATTACTGAAGCCGAATATTTAGAATTTGAACGGGCCAGCACTAGCAAACACGAGTATATTGCTGGCGATATTGTTGCGATGACGGGGGCAAGTGAGCAACACAATCTGATTGCGAGTAATGTCACTGCCGCCCTGCATCCGCAACTGCGTGGCCGCGCCTGCCGGATCTATCCAAGCGACATGCGGCTTAAAGTCGTGCAAACAGGCCTGAATACATATCCCGACCTAACGATTGTGTGTGGGCCATCGCAGTTTTCGGTTCCAACCAGGCGCGATACCCTGATTAACCCAACAGTCATTATTGAGATTCTTTCGCCATCTACGGAACGCTATGATCGCGGCCTGAAATTTCAAAACTATCGTACGATTCCATCACTTCAGGAATATCTTTTAATCGCGCAGGATGCGCCACATATTGAACGATTTGCACGAAATGAGGCGAACCAGTGGGTGTTCGCTGATGCCGTTGGCATCGATGCAACCCTGGAAATACCATCGATTTCTGCGCTGCTTATGCTCAGTGATGTCTATGAGCAGGTTATATTCCCAGAGGTTTCTGATTCCTCCTACCTCCAGCAGCTACCCATTCAGTAACGCCATGAATGCCCATCACTATTTCCCGCGCAGCCGTGGATCGAGCCAATCGCGTAGGCCATCGCCGAGCAGATTGAACCCTGCAACCACCAGTAAGATCGCAATAGCCGGGCAGGTCGCCAGCCACCACTGGGTCGCCATGTAATTGCGGCCTTCACTGATCATCACGCCCCATTCTGGCGTTGGCGGCTGGGCACCAAAGCCAATGAACGAGAGCCCAGCGACGGACAGGATTGCGCCACCGAGATCGAAGCTGGCCTGAACCAGCAATGGTGCGAGGCTATTAGGCAGCAGGTGGCGAAAGACGATGCGAAACTGTGAGGCTCCAATCGCACGAGCCGACTCGATGAACTCACGCCGTTTGAGCGACAGTACTTGCCCGCGAACCAGCCGTGCATACACCGGCCATGTAACGGCAATAATGGCGATCAGTGCGTTTTGTAGGTTTGGCCCAAGTGCTGCCGCAATCGCCATGGCTAAAATAAGCCCCGGAAACGCAAAGAAGATATCGGTCACGCGCATCATGACCTCATCGATCCAACCGCCGCGCCAGCCCGCCAGCAGCCCAAATAGCCCGCCGATCAGCGATGATGCAACAACCACCGCAAACCCGACGAACAGCGAGATTCGTGCGCCATACAGCAGACGGCTGAAAATATCGCGGCCAAGTTTGTCGGTGCCAAGTGGAAATTCGCCCGATGGCGGATTCAGGCTTTTGGCAATATTTTGGGTCAGTGGATCGAGTGGTGTGAGCAGCGGAGCCATAAGCGCAGCCAGAATAAAGAAAACTAGCAGGATCGCTCCAACAGCGATTGCCGGTTGGCGGAATGCCAGCCTGAGTGCTGCTCGCCGCGTACGCGCCGGTGGAATAGCATCCGCTCGCCCAATCACAGTCATGAATCTACCTCAACGCGCGGATCGAGCGCACGATAGCCAAGATCAACGAGTGTGTTCACAATCGGGTAGACAACCGCTGCAACCAGTGTCACACCCATGACCGCTGGGAAATCCAGGCTGACAGCCGATGCGGTTGCATAGCGCCCCAGCCCCGGCCACCCAAAAATCGTTTCGGTGAGCACTGCGCCAGAGAGTAGGCTACCAAACGTGATCCCAATTGTTGTCAGAACGGGAATTAGCGCATTTTTCAGCGCATGGCGTGTGATCACCAGGCGTTCACGAAGGCCCTTGGCGCGTGCTGTGCGAACATAATCCTGCCCAAGCGATTCGAGCATGGCCGAGCGCGTCATCCGCAGCAACACCGCCGTCGAAAAATAGCCAAGCGTCACGGCCGGTAGGATCAGATGGCGAACACTATTTTCGAACAGTTTCCAATCCCCGGCGATCAGGCTATCCATGGTGAACAGCCCTGTCACCCGCGTTGGCGGAGTAAGCACCGCATCAAGCCGCCCAGGACCGGGCAACCAGCGCAGTTTATTATAGAACAATGCCAATGCCAGCAGCCCGAGAAAGAAGATCGGTAGCGAACCACCAACAAGCGCAAACACGCGGGCAACACCATCGGCAAGGCCATTGCGGTTGACAGCCGAGATGATGCCGAGCGAGACACCAAGGACGAGTGCGACGATCATTGCTGCAATCGAGAGTTCCAATGTGGCCGGTAGGAAATCGCGCAGATCGGCAGCAACTGGCCTGCGGGTACGGATCGAAATACCCAGATCGCCACGCAACAAGCGGCCCATATAGGATGCATACTGCTCATAGGGCGGGCGATCAAGGCCATATTCGCGCCGAAAGGCCTCGATCTGATCATCGCGGGCATTCTGACCAAGCGCCGTGACCGCTGGGTCAATCGGCACAAGCTGTGTCAACGTGAATGTAATAATAGTGACGCCGATCAGCACAATCAGCAGGCCGACCAAGCGCCGAAAGAGGAAGCGTATCATGCAGTGATGCCCATATACGTTTGCCAGCGGGGGTTTGGGGGCGCAGCCCTCAAGATGTCTTGATCGAGCCCTGTCGCAGCAGGGGTTTGGGGGCGCAGCCCCCAAGATCTTTTTTCTGGTGGGCGGCATAGCTGCCGCCCACCAGAAAGGAAAGAATTAGCCCTTCTTGATCAACCAGAACCAGATGCTCGGTGTGCTGGCCGGGCTATACTGGAAGCCAGTGATATTCTTGCGAACACCATAGCTACGGGTTGGCTGATACAGCATAATATACGGGCCTTCATTCTGAACCAGTTCGGTCAACTGCTTATAGAGTGCCGCACGCTTGGTGCTATCCTGCTCGGTTGCAGCCTGCTTACTCAGATCGATGGCCTGCTGGTTCTGCCACGAATTACGCCAGGCCAATGATTTGGCATCGTAGTTGGCGAATGGCGTAGCGTTGCCATCTGGATCTGGGAAATCCGGGCCCCAGTTGATGAATACCATCTGGCCCTTCTGGGCACGATAGACATTCAGCAGTTCGGATTGCTGGATCTGCTTGATATTGAGCTTGAGCCCAATCTGCTGGACATCGGATTGGATTTTGGCAGCCAGAACTGCCCATTCAATACCGCCTGGTGCAGTGCCAGCCGGAACCAGGAATTCAATCTCGGTGCCCTCAGCAACGCCAGCCTTGGTCAGTAATTCCTTGGCTTTGGCAATATCCTGGGTGAAGGGGTTCACGCCAGTATGCCCAAACAAGCCTTCTGGGATGATCTCCTGGACGATTTTGCCATTGCCACCAAGCAGGGTGTTGATATCGTCGTAGTTGATTGCGTAGCGAATGGCCTGGCGAACATCGGCTTTGTCCAGCGGTGCCGATGTTGCATTCATGCCGACATAGGCCAATGTGAGTGAGTTGGCCTTGACAATCGACACATCTGGGTTACCATCGAGTGCCTTGACTTGCTCTGCGCCGAGATCCTGAGCAATATCGGCCTCACCGGTTTCGATTGCCGATTGTAGGTTCGCCAGTTCGGTGACATTGCGCATGATCACGCGCTTCAGTGTTGGTGCGGTGCCCCAGAAATTCGGGTTGATATCGAGTACGGTCTGGGTGTTGCGCTCCCAGCGTTGGAGTACATATGGGCCACTGCCAGCCGAATTGTCGTTCAGCCAGGTCGAGCCAAAATCGGCACCAGCGTTCTTTTCGACAACCGCCTTCTCAACGACGCCAGCCACGCTGAAGCTCAGCACCGATAGGAACACCTGTGGACTGGTGGTCTTTGGCAGGGTGACTTCGAATGTCTGTGGATCAATGGCCTTGAAGCTATCCTTCTTCAGGCCAGCAACATCGGTGAACAGGAAGGCTGGCGATTTGTTCAGATCGAAGATGCGGCCCCATGAATAGGCCACATCATCGGCTGTGACAGGACTACCACTGGCAAACTTGGCCTTCGGATCAAGCTTGAAGGTCAGTGTTGATGAGTCCGTACCTTCCTTGATCTCCCATGAGGTGGCCAGCAACGGCTTGATTGTTGGATTGCCTGGTTCGAGTGTTACCAGGGTTTGGTAGACACTACCAACCACCTGGATTCCGCCGAATTCATAGGCAACGGCTGGATCCATCGAGATCTGGTCCGACAGATCGGCGGCATAGATCAGCGTTTCAGCGGCGCTCACTTCTGGAACGGCCTTGGTTGGTTCGGCAGCCGGAGCGACGGTTGGCTCAGGCGCTTTTGTTGCTTCAGCAGCCGGGGCGGCGGTTGGCTGTGCTGCTGGAGCATCTGTTGGTTGGGTAGCTGGAGCGGCGGTTGGCTGTGCTGCTGGAGTCGCGCCGCCACATGCGGTCAACACCAATGCAAAAGCAACCAACGTAGTGAGGAGCCGCACTGTGAACCGTGTGCGTACCATACAACTGTTCCTTTCTGTGCTTGGAGGGAATCTACTGGCGCATCGTTCGACACATGCACACATCATTGGGGCTTCGGTATTATAGGGCTGCTACGCAGCGTGTCAAATAAACCCTGGATGCCCTTCCATCCGCATGCTGAAGCCTGCGGCAACGGGATAATGCATCCAATAGCCCGCGGCCTCCCCGATTGTTCTCTCGGTCACTCGATCTGTGCGGCCAGCAGCGTGATATCATCCGCTTGGGTGGCCCCATTCTGGAATGCATCCAGTAGTTCGATGAAGTGTTCGCACAATGCTTGTGGTGGCAGCATATATGATTGTTGGATGGTTGCTGCAATATGCTCGGTGCCATACTCCAGGTTGTGAATATTGGTTGCCTCTGTCACCCCATCGGAATACAGAAGCAGTGCCCCACCAGCTGGCAGTGTCATTGTCTGATGATCAATTGCGGGTTCATCGAGCAGCCCCAATGGATGGCCGAGGCCGCGTATTGTTGGCAGAATGATCCCCTGTGCATCCCAGAAGATCGGAAGTTCGTGGCCTGCACGAGCGAAGCGAAAGCTGCGGGTGTTGTGATCCAGAATGCCATACAGGAGTGTTACAAACATGCCCTCGAAACTGCGGCTGAGTAACTGCCGATTGACGGCACGGAGTGTATCGGCTGGGGAATCACTGCGTTCGGCCTCGGCACGCAGAAGGCTGCTTACCAATGCCATAAGCAATGCCGCTGGAATACCCTTGCCACAGACATCGCCAACAGCCAGCCCTAATTGGTTGGAGCCAAGCGGAAACACATCATAGAAATCGCCACCAACCATGCGGGCAGGCAACATTCGCGCACCAACAGCAATTCCCTGAATATGCGGCAGGCTACGCGGTAGCATCTGTTCCTGAATATCACGGGCCTGCTGCAATTCGCGCCGCAGCGTCTCCTGTTCAATCAGCTGTGCCTGGGCCTGTTGCAGTTCGATATAGGCCTGGGTGAGTTGCTGATTCTTGAGTTGCAGATCATGAATCGTCGCATCACCTGCAGCACGCAGGCGATCACTAACGACACGCAGCATCTCATAGGCGATCAGCGGGTAGCGATGCAGCAGATCATCGAAATCTCTGCGGGTGACCACAACCAGACGTGTATCCTGTGAAGCGCGAATACTCGCAGTTCGGGGCGTATCCGCGCTCAACAGGCTCATTTCACCAATGAACTCACCAGCACGGCGCATCCCCAGCAGGCGCTCCTCTGTTGTTCCTAATGCTTTAATAACCGCAATTTGCCCTTCCAGCACAATATAGAAATGAGCACCGGTATCGCCCTCGTGAAACAAAATTGTATCTGCCGGGTAACTGACCTGCCGGAGCGTTGTGGCCAGCCGAGTTAACTCTTCTTGTGGAAGTGCTGCAAACAGCGGTACGCTGCCTAATATCGAGGTGTCCATGCGTGTGAGCCTCTCGTTATGGTGCTTCTGGTGGTATATGTATCATAAGGCA
>JBBQSD010000009.1:0-89220 GCA_038214135.1 Chloroflexales bacterium
AATTACGCCCGTGCGCGTACCAATGCATCGCTGATCGCCCGCTTGGCATATACCTTGACCATGGCCTGGCGGTATTCGGCGGAGGCATGAATATCGCCAAGATACTCATTGCCCTCACCGGCTGCCTCGGCTGCCGCTGCAACTGCTGCATCGCCACCATCACTGCCAATCAGGGCCGCTTCTGTTGCTGGCTGGCGAACGGCCATTGGCCCTGCACCAGTGACTGCGACGCGTGCCGCAACCACTTTCCCGCCATCGAGCTTGACATAGGCGGCAACGCCAACAATCGCATAGCGCGATGCTGGATGGCGCAGCTTGGCATAGGCCGCACCCTCACCAGCGCCCAATACAGGAACGGTGATTTTGGTCAGGATCTCGCTCGGCTCGATCGCGGTTGTGAAGATCGAGACAAATAGCTCATCGGCGCTAATATCACGGCTGCCATTCAGGCCCTGAACTGTGACGGTTGCGTTGAGCGCCAATACAACGGCTGGCAGATCGGCGGCTGGATCGGCATGGGCAATCGCCCCGCCAATTGTGCCGCGGTTGCGAACCTGAATGTCACCGATCTGGTTCGCACACTCGGCCAAAACGGCACAATGCTTGAGCACATCGGCAGATGTCGCAATCGTGTGATAGGTCGTTCCGGCCCCTATCGTCAGCCCACTGCCAGACGAAATACCCTTCAACTCAGCAATTGTGCTGATATCGATCAGGGTGGTTGGCTGGGCAAGCCGCAGCTTCATGGCTGGGAGTAACGAATGGCCGCCGGCCAGTATCTTCGCATCCTCACCATGCTGCTGAAGCAGGTTGACTGCCTCCGTCACTGATTTTGGCGCAAAGTAATCGAATGATGCTGGGATCATGCTCGCAACTCCTCGTACATAGCAATTACATATGTGATCCGGGTTTGATGTGCAGCAGTTCGCTGGTTCTGTAGCGGTACGCAACCCAAAACCTCGCGTTGTGCTGAATCCATGAACTCGTTACTTCGGCTGCATGACGCGCCAGACGCGCTCGGCGGTGGCGGGCATCTGCAGATGCTTGACATTAAATGGCGTCAGGGCATCAATGACTGCGTTCATCACAGCCTGTGCGCTGGCAATCGTACCAGCCTCACCAGCACCCTTGACACCCATCGGGTTGACGGGGCTGGGCGTGACGGTGTGATCCAACTCGAATTTCGGCAGCATGGAAGCCGTTGGAACGGCATAATCCATGAGTGTGCCAGTCACCAATTGCCCGTTGTCGTCGTAGATACCATGCTCATACAGCGCCTGTGCCACACCCTGGGCGATGCCGCCGTGGATCTGGCCCTGCACAACCAATGGATTGATCTGATTGCCACAATCATCGACGGCGACATAGCGTTTCAGATCGACATGGCCGGTGTTTCCGTCCACTTCAACAATGGCGATATGTGTGCCAAATGGGAAGGTACAATTCGGCGGATCATAGTAGGTCGTTTCGTCCAGAAATGGCTCCATGCCATCTGGCAGGCTGTAGGCCAACGATGCCTGGAGCGCCAGATCGCCAAACGACTTCGATTGATCCGGCGAGCCCTTCACAAAGGCCTTGCCATCCTCAAACACAATATCATCTGGGTTGGCTTCGAGCAGGTGGGCGGCCAGTTTCTTGGCCTTTTCCTTGATCTTGGCCGTGCTCTTGTACAATGCCGTCCCGCCAACTGCCAGCGAGCGGCTGCCATAGGTGCCATAGCCGAATGGCGTGCCAGCCGTATCAGAGTGTTCAACCACCACATTCTCGTAGGGAATACCGAGTTCATCGGCAACGATCTGTGCGAAGGTTGTTTCTAAGCCCTGGCCGTGTGGTAACGAACCGGTGGTAATCACAACTTGGCCAGTTAGATGCACACGAACATTGGCACTTTCGAACAGGCCTGCGCCCCAGCCCTGGCCTGCCGCACCGATCCAGGCGCTTGGGGCAACACCACAGATCTCAACATACGAACTGAGCCCAATGCCAAGATACTTGCCCTGTGCGCGAGCCGCAGCCTGTTCGGCACGGAAATCGGCATAACCGGCCAATGCCAATGCCTTATCGAGGGCTGGCTCATAGTTGCCGCTATCATAGGGCAGCAAACCAAGGCCATTCTGATAGGGGAACTCATCTGGCTGAATGAAATTCTTGCGCCGTACCTCGGCTGGGTCCATACCGATTTCAGCAGCAAACCGATCCACCATGCGCTCAATCAGGTAGCTGGCCTCGGGTCGCCCTGCACCACGGTAGGCATCGACCATTGCGGTATTGGTATACACACCCTGGACGTGGCAGTAGGCGGCTGGAATCTTATACACACCAGTGATAATCCGGCCATACAGGGTCGTCGGGATGCCAGGTGCAATCGTCGAAAGGTACGCACCCAGGTTGGCATAGGTCCCGACCCGCAGGCCAGTAATGCTGCCATCCTTCGTGCCACAGATCTCCGCTTCGGTAATATGATCGCGCCCGTGAGTTGAGTACTTATAGTTCTCGGAGCGATCCTCAATGAACTTGACCGGGCGGTTGATCTTGCGGGCGATCCACATCGTGAAGGCCATGTCGTTATAGCAGAAGATCTTCTGCCCGAACCCGCCACCAATATTGGGCGAGATGCAGCGCAGCTTTGGCTCGGGAATCCCGAACACAAACGCCGTCAGCAGCAAGCGCATCACATGCGGTGCCTGCGATGTCATCCACACCGTGAATTCGCCAGTGGATTGCTCATAGCGCGCAATCGACCCGCGCGTCTCCATCGGGGTTGGTATCAGGCGCTGATTGATGATCTCTTCTTTGACGGTCACTTCTGCCGCCGCAAAGGCCGCATCGGTCTTGGCCTTATCGCCGCACTCCCAATCCATGACGATATTATTGGGTGCGTTTTCGTGCAGCTGCGGAGCACCAACCAGAGTTGCCTTCTTGGCATCCACAACCACATCGAGCGGCTCATAATCGATCTCAATCAGATCGGTGGCATCGCGAGCAATATAGCGATCCTCGGCGACAACCACCGCCACGCCTTCACCAACAAACCGGACGAAGCCAGTTGCTAATGCGCGTGGGGTATTGAGATTATTCTTGACACCGCCAGCCGCCCATGCACAGGGCATCGGGTTGATATCAAGCATATCGTCGCCAACAAATACCGCAACCACACCAGGATGCGCGGCGGCTTTGGTGGTATCGATCTTGGCGATCTTCGCGTGGGCATATGGGCTGCGCAACACCGCACAGTGCAGCATTCCCGCCAGCTTAATATCGTCGAGGAAATTCCCTTGACCGGTGATCAGTTTCGGATCTTCGCGCCGTTTGAGCGCCTGACCAACCATTTTCGTCGTGGCAGCCATCGTTGCTGTTCCCCTTTAGCGTCATTCATTGACGTGACGATCTATCCATGCCCCGCAGGCTGAAGCCTGCGGCCAGGGTTCATCGTCCCCTTGCCGCAGGCTTCAGCCTGCGGATGGAAGAGCATCCATTGTTCCCCGATTATTTGGTCAATGTTCATCAATACGCACCCATATGTTTACGCCGGTACCGCATCATCGCGCATCTTCGCTGCCGCATACTGAACCGCTCGCACGATATTGTGGTAGCCGGTGCAGCGGCACAGGTTGCCTTCAAGGCCATGGCGCACTTCATCATCGGTTGGATTCGGGTTCTGCTGCAGCAGATCGTAGGCGGCAATGATCATGCCTGGTGTGCAATAGCCGCATTGCAGGCCGTGGCATTCCCAGAACCCTTCCTGAAGTGGGTGCAGTTGGCCATTGGTGGCCAAACCCTCGATTGTTGTGATTTCGGCTCCATCGGCCTGAACTGCCAATATGGTGCAGGATTTCACACTCTGGCCGTTCACAAGAACGACACACGCGCCACACTGGCTGGTATCGCAGCCGATATGGGTTCCGGTGAGATTAAGGCTCTCGCGCAGGTAGTGAACCAGCAGCGTCCGCGCCTCAACATCGTTCTTGTAGGTTCGGCCATTCACTTTTACGGAGATCGTGGTCACGTTGAGCACCTCCTCATCGAAGCTTCTTCCAATCTAGAGACAGATATTATGAGCGCCGCCCAGATTTACCAAGCAGGTAGCCGATCACAAATGCAACGGCAACCCAGACGATCCAGGGCCGTTCCTTATACAGATCCACAATCATGCCACTCACAACCGATTCCGGCTTGAGTTGCTCGGATTCGGGCACAATCACGGTTTTGCGCGGTGCTGGTTCAGGAATTGGTGCTGCGGAAGGGGCCGCTTGGTCAATATCTGCACTCAATGCCGAATCGTGTGCATGCACAACACCATTCGCTTCTGGGCTAACAGGAGCGGCTACTGCCGCAGCTGGGAGGGTTGGTGCAGTGGGGACAGATGCTACCTGGGCCGCCTGACGGCGGAGAGCAACCTGTTCTGCCAAGGCTTTCAGCGATTGGTTGATCAACTGGCGCGATGCCCCTTCAATCAGGCGTTGCCCAACGCTGGCCAGTACCCCACCAATCTGTGCCTCGCCACCATATGTCAGCAGCGTCTTCCCATCTGGCTGTTCGGCCAGATCGACAGTGCCGCTACCATCGACAACGCCATTAGCGCTCTTGCCATTGGCGATCAGTTTATAGTGATGCGGTGGCTGCACATCGACAAGCCGAATCCGGCCACCATAAACACCACGAATGGACTGAATGCCGATCTTGACGGTGCCCTCGAATTCGTTCTCGCCGTGCTGTTCCAGCTTTTCGCAGCCAGGAACCACCCGTGCAAGCACCTCAATATCGTTCAGCGCCGTCCAAACCTCATCCTGCGAGGCATCGAGTGTGTAGCTGCCCGAGATTTTCACCCAGCGCTCCTTTCGAAAAGCTCAACACTGAGCAGAGTGAACCACCGAATGAGGCGGCAACTCTTACAAGCTGCCGCTGTTGTCGTACAGAGAAAAGCCCACCGCAAAGTTCGCGGGAGTCATATCAAAGTTGGGGTATTTCTGATTGTAATGCGCGTAATCAATTGGACATATGGCATGGTAATCGAATTCGTCAGTATTTGTCAAGCGCAGTTCGCAATGATCGTAGGGGCGGTCCGCGAACCGCCCGCACTGCCAAGATTGCCCGCCGTGATGGTCGGTTCACGAACCGCCCCTACCCATGGTGCTTCTATGCCAGGTCCATCGCAAAATAATACGTCGCACCATCATAAAAAGGCGCGAAGGATATTCTATCCCTCGCGCCAATTGGCTCATCAGATCGGCATACAGCGTGTTCGCATCATCAGCAGGCGTCACAACCCTGAATGCCACGTGCACTCAGCAGGCTATTCAGTTTTTGTAAGCCGAGCCGCACCCGGGTTTTGATCGTCCCTAATGGCCGATCCAATTTGGAGGCAATCTCCTGGTGCGAAAGCCCGCCAAAATACATGAGTTCGACCGCTTCGCGCTGCGAAATGGGCAGAAAGTCCATGGCCTCATTGATCATGCGGAGCTGCTCACCAGCCCATGCTGCTGCCGGAACATCGCTGTGCTCATCGACTAACTGCCGGATCACAGGATTATCGACCTGCTCATATACCGGATTTGGCCGCGAACGCATGCGCCGCAATTCATCAATACACAGGTTATGGGTAATGCCAAATAGCCACTGCGCCACACGGCCACGATCGCTTTCGAAGCTTGAACTGCGCCGCCAAACACGCCAGAAGACTTCCTGGACGATCTCCTCGGCCTGCTCGCGGTTCTTCAAAATCCGTATCGCCATGCGAAATACAGTCGTCGCATATCGGTCGTAGAGCGTCTCGAGGGCGCTGCTATCTCCAGCTGCGATCGACACGACTAGTGCCGCATCATCTGGTGCCTCAAGCATTTGCACAGGTATCGAATCTGCACGGTAGATACTCTCGGGCTGGTAGTCGTCAAGATGCTGTACAGCCATGACGCTCCTACTCCTCTCTCAACCAGTGGTGGTATATTCTCTTTCAGATGTCTGTGAGTATACTCTACCTACACAGTGTCGTCAACATTTTGTCCATAGATTGCAAGGGTTCTCATCCATTCTTAACGTTCGGTCAACCTTCATTATTCGGTTAGCCCTCGACCATCACGGCATCGGTGCTTGCTCCCCTCATCCCCCTGCCCCTTCTCCCACGTTGCGGAGAAGGGGTGTGGTGCATTGTGCCGCGCTGTGGAGCACCTCTCCCCGTAGTGGGAGAGGGGTTGGAGTGAGGGGAAGAGTGGCCATGTGATCCTTATCTGAAAGGTATTGCACCTAGCCCTCGACCATCACGGCATCGGCACCAAGCACCTCACGCAACCCATTAAGCAGCGGCCCGGTGCATGTGACCAGATCGCGCTGCTTGAGCACCACCGTACCAGCGGCACTTGGCAAGCGAATAATCACTTGGTCGCCGTGGTCGTGAACGGCGCTCTGCTCCAACAAAACGCGCACCTGCTGCATCAGCCGCACCGCCTGATCATAATCTTCCAGCGCTGGCATCAACAGCATCAACCGACGCTGGCTTCCATCACCATTGGTGTTCCCGTTGCTACTCATATACTCGCTGCCATTTCCATTACCCTGAGCCGAACTCTTACCATTGCCATTGCTATGACCATTGCCGTTGCTTGCTGGTGCCTTGGCACGCGGTCGAATGATGCTGACTGGCTCCACAGCTGGTGCAGATTGCTGCAGCTCAGTTGGTTTTGGCCTTGGTGATGAAGTGTGATCGCTGCGCGGTGGCGCTGCCTCCGGCAATGGCGCATCATCAGATGTTGCCATGCCACCATCAGCAATCATTGGATCATCAACAACTACCCGAAACTCACTCGCTTCATCTTTGATCATAGCTGGTTGTTCCGGCGCTGCCTGTGCTGCAGCCGAGACATCAATAACTGTTGCGCCTTCCAGCAGCAGCGAGAAGCCCTCACCACGCCGATCGCGTTCCACCTTGGCCTGTATGCGCAGCAGCGCCTCTTCCTTCAGCACATCCTTGAACTTCTCATAGGATTTCGGGAAGGCGACCAATTCATATGGGCCACCGCTATCATCTTCAATCTGGACGATCAGCATACTATCGCCCTTTTTGGTTGTCACCTTGCGTAGCCCGATCACCAGTGCTGCAAATGTGTGTACCTTGCCAACCAATTCCTCGGCATCTTCGGCATTGCCAAGCCGCGCCAGGGCCGTCATGCCGGTCTTGTCCATGCGATCAAGCGATTGCATGGCTGGGTTGAGCGAGAATGCGACGCCAAGCAACTCTTTTTCCCATGTGATCTGCTCTTTGTCATCATCGCGGCTGCGGTTCAATACTGGCAATGGAATCGCGGAGACCGATGTATCGCCACTTTCGACTAAACCGCCAAACATGTCGATCTGACCGGACTCACGGTTCTTCTGAACTTTCACGCCCGATTCAATCGCCTGTTCCAGTATGGCCATTTTCTGATGGCGCGTGCCTGGTAGGCTATCCATTGCACCAGTTTTGACCAAACCCTCAACCACGCGCTTGTTCAGTGCGCTGCGATCCACTCGTGCGGCAAAATCTTCCAGTGAATTGAATGGGCCGCCAGCGCTGCGCGCCTTCATTACCAGTTCCATCGCGCCAGCGCCAACACCCTTGATCGCCGAAAGCCCAAAACGGATGCCGCGCTTGGTTTCGTTGCCATCGCGATAGCTCTGGATCAGGAAATCGAGCGCACCATTATTCACATCCGGTCCAAGCACCGCAACCCCACGCAATCGGCACTCGTTCACCGCCTTCGAAATATCCTCAGTCAGCCCGCCAGCGCCTTTCAGCACCGCAGCCATATATTCAACCGGATAATAGACCTTGAGCCAGGCCGTCTGGTAGCACAAGCGCCCATACAGCACTGCGTGCGAAAGGTTGAATGAATAGCCAGCGAATGGCAGCAGCAGATCCCACAACTCATCGGCCTGTTCGCGGGTTAGGCCATTGTTGAAACAGCCCTCCTTGAAGCGCGGCTCCTCCTCGGCCATCAATTGCCGGTTCTTTTTGCCAATCGCCTTGAGTACAATATAGGCTTGGCCAAGGGTATACCCGGCAATCGCCTGGAGCAGTTGCATAATCTGCTCCTGGTACACAATCACGCCATAGGTGTCGGCCAGGATGGGCCTGAGGATCGCATGCAGATACTTAATCTCGCGCGAGTTGTTCTTATTCTTGATATAGACCGGGATCTGTTCAAGTGGGCCAGGCCGATACAGCGCAATCATGGCATACAGATCTTCGACCCGGTTGGGCTTGAGTTCCTTGATATAGCGCGTCATGCCAGCTGATTCAAGCTGGAACACATTACTCGTCTCACCACGGCCCAGGCTATCGAACACCGCTTTATCATCAAGCGGAATATCGGCAAGCTCGATCTTCTTGCCAGTGTACTGCTCGATATAGGCCAGCGCATCCGCAACTACGGAGAGGTTGGTCAGCCCGAGGATATCCATCTTCAACAGGCCGATTTTCGCCAGCATCGGCCCCTCGAAGGCGGCCATGACCGAGTTTTCGTCCTTGGTGGTGCGCTGGAGCGGCACAATCTCTTGCAGCGGCGTGCGACTGACGACGACGCCACAGGCGTGGGTGCCGACATTCTTCATGCGCCCTTCGACCTTCTGGCCCCAGTCGATCACCTCCCTGAGCTGCGGTTCGCTATCATAGATCCGCTTCAGTTCGGGAACTTTCTCTAGTGCTTGTGCAATTGTTGTGCCAACCGGCAGGCTCGGGATCAGCTTGGCGATCCGATCAATATCCGGCAGTGGGACTTCCAGCACGCGCCCAACATCGCGCAGCGCCGCTTTGGCACCAAGCGTGCCATAGGTAATGATCTGGGCTACATTCTCGCGGCCATATTTGCTAGCCAGGTATTCCAGAATCTCATGGCGGCGGCTATCGGCAAAATCGGTATCGATATCTGGCATCTCAAGCCGTTCTGGGCTGAGGAAGCGCTCGAACAGCAGCTTATTGGCCAATGGATCGACATCGGTAATGCCCAGGCAATAGATCACCAGCGATGAGCCAGTTGAACCACGCGGAATACAGGGGATGCTACGGGCGCGGGCATATTTCACATAATCCCAGACAATCAATATATAATCGGGGAAGCCGGTTTTGTTAATAACATCAAGCTCATAGGCCACCTGCTGCACATACTTCTCGGGCGGGTTGCCATTGAAGCGCTGCATCAGGCCTTCTTCGGCCAGGAAACGCAGATAGCTCTCGGCGTCGTGGCCTTCCGGCAGATCGAAGGCTGGCAACTGCACCCGCCCAAAATCGAGCTTGAGATTGCACATCTCGGCAATCCGGCCAGTATTCTCAATTGGCGCAGTGCCATAGCGTTTGAAGCGCTGCCACATCTCTTCACCAGACATAATGTGGTAGCTTTCGTCCATCTCATAGCCCTTAGCACAGAACTCCTTGAGCGTCATGTTGAAGCCCATGGCCATAATCCGTTTATGGGCCTCAACATCATCGGCGCGCACAAAATGAGTATCCGCCGTCGCAACCAGGGGAATACCCAGTTCATTGCCGATGCGCACGATCTCCTCGTTCAATTCCTCTAGTTCGGGCGCATTGTTATGCAGTTGCAGTTCGAGATAATAATTATCCGATCCCAACAGATCACGATGGTAGGCCGCAATTTCACGAGCCTTCTGGCGATCCTGCTCAACCAGCGACTGAATGAGTTCACCGGCAATACACGATGACGTAACAATCAGACCCTCACGATGCTCCTCAAGCAGCTCGCGGTCGATGCGCGGGCGCGCAAACACACCCTTGCCCATACCATCAAGATGCGAGCGGGTCGTCAGCTTGACCAGATTGCGGTAGCCGGTTTCGTTCTTGGCCAGCAATAGCAGGTGATAGTAGTTCTTGGCTCCACGGGTGGTTGGATCGGTGCGCGAGCCAGGGGCGATATAGGCCTCCATACCGATGATCGGGCGCACGCCGGCCTTTTTCGCAGCAGCATAGAACTCCATCGCGCCATACATCACCCCATGGTCCGTCAGCGCAATCGAATCCATGCCAAGTTCCTTGGCCCGCCCGGCAATCGCAGTCGTTGAGGCATAGCCATCCAGCAGGCTATACTCAGAATGAACATGTAAATGGACAAACTCTTTCATCGGGCGCTCCTGGCGCAACCGGCATCTCACAGCCGAGGCGTAAAACACTTTACACTACGACGGGTATTCGTAGCCTTCAATAACCTGGAAATGCCTACCCTATGGGCTAGATCACGATCAAAAATGTGGAGAGGTTGATCTGGTTGTATTCCTTAGACATAACGAATCAATATCTGAGTGCCATTCTCAATCGGCACGCGCATTATAGCATGATCAGATGCCACATGAACTGTGGATAACCTGTGGATGTGTAAGCAATTTTATTGATAGTATGTGGATAAGTGCCGCTATGCGCGGCAGGCACCAGGAAACCAGACGGCACAGTTTCCTGGACCTTCCTGCGGTCAGGCGCGACGCCCTGGACTCGTATTGGGGCTATAGCTATACGCCCATACTCTTGGCCCGCCAACACCCTACGGTCATTCCTCGGCTACGGATGGCAACCACGGTGGCATGAAGATGGTGGCATCGCATCCAACGAACGTAGGGGCGATACCAAGCCACCGATATTCGGTCACTAGCGTCAATTTCACTACGTGGCGTGTGTTCGCCCGCACCGAATGTCGCGTTGATGCGCGATGGGCAGCCATGAAAATGCCGCTGTGCGCGGCTGGCACTATGCTTCTTCATGCCGCTGTGCGCGGCGGGCACCAGGGAACCGTTCCCTTCTTCATGCCGCTGTGCGCGGCAGGCACCAGGAAACCGTGCCGACTGGTTTCCTGGATCTTCCTGCGGCCAGGCGCTACGCCCTGGACCCATATTTGATGTTCGTGGTCTACCAAACCAATTTGCTCATGCCTCGGCTGCGATCAATGTCAGTTGGTGGCAGGTTGGGGCGTAGCGCATACGCCCTGCTTGTTCCCTTGTTCAGGGTGCGGTTCTTGGTTCTCGGTTCTATCGGCTATCGGTTATCGGCTATCGGCTATCGGTTATGCTCCTCCCAGAACCGCTCCACACCCGGCAGCTGGTTCAGCAAGAAGATCGCCCGCTGCACGATTCCGGGATCGCTCGTAATCGCCCGCGCCGCCCGGTAGGCAATTCGGGCATTCTCGATCTCGCCCAACCCAGCCAACGCCAGCGCAAGCGTATCGCGCATACGGAAGAGTTCTGGCGTGAGTGCCAGCAATTCCTGCGCCTTGGTGCGCGCAGCCGTGAATGCCGCGTGCGCCGCAGTCATGTCGCCCTGACGCATGACGATGACGCCAAGCAATGCCAGTGTCGGAGCAACGTTTGGGCGATAGTCGTAGCGGCGTGCCTGCTCGGCGGTAACCCGAGCGTTTGGCAGGTCGCCAGCACCAAGCTGGGCGAGGGCCAGCGCATAATGGCCTTCGCTACATACTTCCAGATTCTCGGTGGTAATTCCAATTTGCGCACTTGCCTGCGCGTGGCGGATGGCCTCGACATAGCGGCGCTCGTCGGCCAGGGCATGTGCTAGACCAGCAAGATGGCAACCCTCAATATAGGTATCGCCAATCTCGCGGGCGATGGCGAGGGCTTGTTCGTACAGTTCAATCGCCCGGCGCGGCTCGCCCAGATCGGCATAGCGATTGCCCAGGTTGCCCAGGTCCGCCCCTTCGCCACCTCGGTCGCCAATCTCGCGGGCGATGGTCAGGGCTTGTTCGTACAGTTCAATCGCCCGGCGCGGCTCGCCCAGAGCAGCATAGCTATTGCCCAGGTTGCCAAGACTCTTCTGTATGAGCGCTTTATCCAGCAGCTGGCCCTGTAGTCGTTCGTGCTGTTCGATCAGCAGCCGAGCATGGCCCCATAACTGAAGGTAGCCAAAGTCTATCTCAAGTAACACATTTGCAGCACTATCGTATTCTCCCGCTGCCACGCGCAGATCGATCTCGGCCAATTGCGGTGCTAGGTCGGTTAGGTTCTTCCATGCCGCTCGCGGCGTACGGGTGGCCTTGTAATAGTCGGCGGCCTGCGATTGCAATGCGCTGAGCGTTATTGTGGTTCCTGTGTCCGATACCAGTGTGAGCCGTTGCAGGGCATAGGCCCGATCAACGGAGTGCATGTAGTAGCGCCCACGCTCCTTTGTGACAAAGCGCATGTTCACAAGCCGATTAAGCACCGGGGTACTGTTGATGCTTGGCAGCATTGGCTGGAGCAAATAATCGATTGCTGCCGCTGGCACCGGGCGGCCAAACACCGCCAGTGCTTGCAGTACCTGTTGTGCCAGCAGATCGAGGCGGCTGTAGGCCTGCCCAACCAATGCCTCAACCACATTCTCTGGTGCTGGGCCGGCCAGCAGTTCCTCCAGCGTACTGGCCCGGTCCGCATTGAGTGCGGCGGTCAGTGCCTCCAATGCACGCGGGTAGCCACGCGTAAAGGCGCAGGCTGGTGCTAGTCGTGCGTCGGATGCATCGCGCAACCCCAACAGCCCGGTCGGGTCGCCAGCTCGCAATACAGGCTCAGCATATGGCGATGGCAAGCCCTCATCGAGCGGCACGATGATCTGTCGTTCTGGGTGCAGCACCACCAGCGAGCGAGCCGTCATTCGGGTGGTGATCAGGATTTTGAGTTGGTGTGGCAGGCCCGCCAATAGTGCGCGGATGGCCGAATCAACCTCGGCATCGGTCAGCGCATACGAATCCTGGTCAACCAGATCCTCCAGGTTATCGAGCAACAGCACAACCGGATGTGGCATACTGCTGCACGCCTCACACACTGGCGCGAGTTTTTCGGCCACAGTTTTGTGCGGGTCCTGATAGATTGTCGTTAGTAATTGGGCCTGATCGGCGGGCAGCAGCTTCAGCAGCCCGGCATGCAGGTTCGGGAAGGAGATTCGGTAGGAGCCGACCGCGCTGAGGTACACGATCCCACTGACCGGAAACGCACCATGATCATCTGGCAACTGCCCGGCCTCAAGTGCCTTGAGCAATCGACAGACCAGCGCCGTCTTGCCGATGCCACCACGCCCAACAATCGTCAACAATCGCTTGGCGGGGTCACGCAGAAACTCAGCGATCAGTCGCGTCTCGACATGCCGATCCTGGAAGTAGCTCGGTGCGACAAGTGGTGGCGGGTTGATGAACTTTGTTGTCGCCTGGCCGGATACAGGGCGTTCTGGTTGGCGCTCGCGTTGCAATGCGGCCTTGATCCGCAGATCCGTCTGCTCATTGGCGGCCTGAATATCCTGCACAACTGCACGCAATGGCTTAATCTCTGCCTCAAGCCGGAAGATATCCTGCTGTATCAGCGCCTGCTGCTCTGGTATTGTATTCTGCAACTCGCGCATTGCATCGGCAAGACGATACTCCAGTTCGCGTAATTGCCCGACTGGTGTTGCGAGGTCATTAAGCTGCTGGCTCAGGGCGTGCAGGGCTGGCTCAGGTGGGCCAGTGAAATCAAGCAGTAGTCGATTGCCAAGCAGCAATGGCATTTCAATGCCATACAGCATTCGTAGCACAATAATCGGCTTCTTGTATTGCAGCGCACGCCGCAACACCTGCGCACATTCGCTCTGAAGAACTGCACTGGCCGGAGTCAGCACCAGCAACACGCTGGTACAATTCTGTAATGCAGCATCACGGGCCTTCACAGGATCATAGCCAGCGGGTGTGTCATTCCGATCAAACCATGGGCGTAGTCCGCCCTGTTTCATGGTGCTATGCAGGCGCAGTGCGAAATCGGCACCATCATTCGCGGCATAACACAGGAACTGCTGTTTGAGTGCAAGGCGTGGCAGGCCGAATGTGTTCAGCGCATCAATCAGCACACTATCATTCTTATGCCTGACACGCGCTTGTTCAATCAGTGTGACAAGCAGATCCTGGGCGGATGCCTCCCGCACAATACTATGCCAGGTGTTGATTGCTTTATCACCGAGTGATATGGCAGCCCGGTCCAGGCGGGCTTCATCAATGAGCCGCCGCATATCGTCCCGATCATAATACAGATCAGCCAGCGTGTCCCGCAGCTGTGTGTGGTGTTCCGTCCAGTTCGTGTTCGTCATTGTTTGTCGCACCTACCGCCAATCCTACCGGATTTGTAAAAAGAAGCCATATGCGAGCCGATCACCAGGCGATCTGGGGCCGTAGCCGCTTAATATGTGCAATAAGCTCTGGCAGGCGTTGGTGGCGTTCGGCCATGGCAATCAGTTCTCTGGCCTTGCCGGATTTGCCCGTTCCTGGCAGGTTCTCATAATCCCAGTTCATCTCAAACAACAGATCGCGCAGTTCCTCATCGTTGAAGTACTCGATCAAGATCTGGCGCAGCCGCACCCGATCAATCGTGGTTGTTGGGGCAGGCACTGGCGGTGCAAATGGCGGTGTTAATGGCACGGGATCGTCGTCATAGGAATAATCCTCGACGGCAACATTCCAGCCGCGCAGGATGTGTTTGATCCGTTGAATATTGCTGCGTGCCTCAAGGATGCCATTTGCCACGCCCGGTGGTGTATATGCCTCTCCAAGAGCAGCCTGCTGTTTTAGGTAGTGCGAAAGATTCCGGCGGTAGGTCGTGAGCAGAGTTTGTTGGTGGGCAATCTCTGCGGCACTAGCTGTGGTTCTTGCCACTGGAGGCGGCTCCTTCTTTTCTGGAAGCGAGCCGCTCTTCTGGAAAAAATCGAGTGCTTCCTTCAGCGTGTTATTCTTTGGATGCTCACCCAGCACCTGCTCAATCAGGGCGACAAGCATATCCTGCGTGGCTGCGCTGGTGATGATCTCGTGCCAGGTATTGATCGCTCGATCACTGAACGAGATTGTGGCCGGGTTCATACCAATCTGATCGACAATCCGCAGCGCATCTGCCCGATCCAGATATAACTGCGCCAGTGTATTACGTAGTTCGGTATGCTTTTCTGTCCAGTTCATATGCCCACTCACGCCTCTTGCTCATGCCTCGGCTGCGATCTCGATGCTTGTGGCTATTGTTCAGACGCGAAGCATCGCGTCGCTCCTGACTCCTGGGTTAGGTTCTCGTCAGATCGCTCCCTCGCGTTTCAGCCCTGCAATTACCGTATGAATATGAATGCCCTCGTTGCGATAAAATGTTTGTTTCGAATTGCTGCCTGGTTCGCGCAGCCAGCCACCACTATGATGCAGCGCAATCACATTCCAGTTTGTGTCGAACACCGGCGAACCAGATGAACCAGGTTCGGTATCGGTCAGGTATTGCACAACACGCCTAGCTGGATCAATGAACGCAATCACATTATGGTAGAGCGCAATCTGTTTCGGCCCACCGCTGGGATGCTGAATGATAATCGTAAAATCGTCAATCTGTGGGTTCTGTTCAGCGATCTGAAGCACCGACCATCTGCGCCCGGCGGGTTGGCCCTGTTTTGGCTGAACCTTCACCACCGTCCAGTCGTCATCTACCGAGGTTTTGAACAAGCCATCCGGATCCAGTTCATACTCATCTGATGGTGCCGCCAGCCCGTTTAACGCCCGTTGGTAGTTGAACTGTGCCATTGCCACACGCGCCTGCTCCGCAGTTTCAAGCACATGATGATTGGTGAGCAGCAGATCATCGCCAATCAGGAAGCCAGATCCGCTGCCACGCGCCCCCAGATCAATACGAGCGATTGCTTTTGCCCGTTCCAGGCCCACTTCCAGGAATGCGATTGGCAACAGCGTGCTCTGTTTCCCGGTGATTCGTTCAAGTTGGCCTGCATCCATCGGGCGCTGCCAATCAACATCCTTGGCAATATCGGCACCGCGCAGATTCAGTGCATGTCGCTTCGCCAGCAACAGAACATCGCGTTTTGCCGGTGGTTGCTCGCCTATCGCAACATCAATGATCGAATCGATGCTATCAGGATCTTGCCGAGCGTAATCGAGAATGAAATGCCAGTTGTTGATCGCCGCATCCTTGAAACTAATGAACATTGGATTGAGGCCAGCCTGCTGCACAATACGGCGCGATTCAGACCGATCCCAATATAAATCTGCCAGCAGATCGCGCAGATTGATCAGGTTATTATCCCAGGTCAGCGCAGCCATGCTTCGATCCTTTCGCCTATGGCAAATGGCCATCCACATTCGTTATGGTCACTGCCCGAATCGAGAACGCTATGATACCTTGGTGTGAAAGAGATTTCTGTGGGATATTCTTATTCGAGTATAGCATAGCCATCAAGATCAGAGCATCAAATCCTCTATATAAATAGCGTCCTATTGAGCTAGAACGCCATTTATGGTACAATTGTTCTATGATCGAATCGGGCAAGGAGAGGCAAGGAGGTGGCTCATGTGTGGTGGAATTCGCTTTCCCTATGATGCCGCGCTTGATCAAGCACTCACACAGGTTTATCCCACTGAGCGGCTCGAACAATTTAAGCACTCTGCTGTTGTGGAGGCATTCTTCTGGCAGGCACATCCTGTTCTGCCAGCACTGATCAATGGCATCCCGCAGCTCTTTGATTGGGGCAACCGAGAGGATACCCTGCGCCTACCAAAAACGGGCTGGGTGCGAATGGAAAGCCTGAATGATGGCAAATGGGATTATCTACGCCCGCGTGAGGTGATCATCCCAGCAACTGCCGGAGTGGAACAGAAGGTCTGGTTTACAATCAACCATGGCCTGCGTGGGATCATTGTTCAGCGTGATGCGATTGAGCGCATCTATATGCTCACAATGCCGCCCACAACAGAATACCGCACCCTGACTGGCCATGATCGCATGCCAATCCTCATCGATCAGGATTCGGTACACCCGATTGAACCGCCGAACCGCCAACATAGCCTTGGAATCTAAGAGAAAGAACAAGAGTCTGATGTACTCCCCACGGCTGCGTCGTGGGCAGGAGCGTGATTCATCCGCATGTGGGTGCGGCGGATGTTTCTGCACATGATGATCATTGGCATCACGATGTGGAGGGGCGAACCCCGTGTTCGCCCACATTGGGCATCACAAAGCCATCGTCATGGGCATTGGTACAGAACGTTCCGCCACACCCGCAGCCCAACAAAGTGAAGTATCGCGCAAATGATACCCGCAGGGACGCGATATACCGCGTCCGTACACAGTCAGGCGTGTCACGAGAAGAACCATAGAGATTTCGCCATGCGATGAGTTTAGTATCAACTCACCCGCGTGCCACAGCTTGGGCAGAACACAGCTGTCGATGGCATCTGGAATTGGCAGTTCGGGCAGGATTTTGTACTCGACTGCGGGGCACTTGTTGGCTGAACCACTGGCGGCGGTGAGTTGTATGTGGGCGGCTGCGGATTGTAGGTTGATGGTGGCGGAGCTGCCTGCGCTACTGGCGCTTCAACACTCACCGGCACATGTTGGGCAGTCGGCGCTGGCGGGATAACCCTTGGTTCGGTAAATTGATCGGACTGGGCTATTTTCAGCTCTTCTTCTTTGAGCGTCAGCTTTTGTTGAAACGCCTCGATCTCGCGCAGGATCGCACCAAGTGTTGGTGATTGGATCATGCCAGCACGATACAACTCCAGTGCGCGATCACCAAACTCAAGCCGCTTGCCATCAAGCTGCTTCTTGAGATCGCCCAATTCCGCTTCCATTTTGAGCGTGCGCTGGATCTTATCCGCCTCAAACTTCGCCCGCTCAACACCCTGTGTAACCCGCTTCGTAATATTGTCGAGAAAACTCATCCCATTCCAGCTGCACCGCAGCCGCCTCCTGTATCTAAACACGCATATCAGCGCGGTACTAACACAAAACCCTGCATGGTGGCGCGATAGCGCGTCCCACCTGCCTCTTTTACCACCACCTCTGGCGAACCAATAAAGCTTGGCGGCGCATTCTGGTTGATGATCGTCTGTTCCCCGAACTGTGTACGCGCCTGCTTCAGAAACTCATCGAGATAGGCGGTTCGCACATCGGTTCCATCTGGAACAACCACCTCAACATCATTGATCGTATACGTCTGCTGCACCAGTGCCTGCGCTGTTGGCGTTGTCTGCGTGATGCGCGGCAGCAGATCGGTTGTCAACCCTGGTACGACTGCCAGAACCGTTGCGGCAATCAGGACAATCGCAATCAACGCAAAGATGATCCCGCCAATCGGCAATCGCCGCTTTGGCTTTGCCTGCTGTGGTTGCTGCGATTGCGGTTTCGCCTGCGGCGAAGACGTTGGCACTGCAACTTGCTGTGGTTGTGCAACGGTTCCTGGGCGAGCCACTGCAACGGGCTGTTGCTGTTGCCGCGGGGGCACTGGTTTTGGCGTTGCGGTTGGAACAGTTTTCGCCGCTAGGTCAGGGATCAGTTGCGTCTTGCCCGTTGCAGCCGATTGCGGTTGTGCTGGCTTGAGCGCCATACGTAGTTCTGCAATCGAATGGAAGCGATCACTGGCAATTTTCTGAACTGCTCGATCAACAACATCGGCAGTGCGCGCAGAAATAGCCGCATCGAGTGAACGAACCGGCGGGAATGTGAATGGCATATCGTCGCGCGGGTCACGCCCCGTCAACAAGTGGTGCAGGGTGGCCCCGAGTGCATAGATATCCGATTCAACCGTGGCAATGCCCTGATACTGCTCGGGTGGCGCATAACCAGGCGTGCCGATCTGTGTGCCACGCTGGGCGTGCTGAAAGACCTTCGCAATCCCGAAATCGATCAGCTTGACGCCGCCAGTGTCACGTTCGATCATAATATTGGATGGCTTCATATCGCGGAAAATAATCGGCGGATCCTGGTTATGCAATAGATCCAGCACATCGCAGATCTGATCCGCCCAGATCAACACCTGCTGCTCGCCAACCCGTCCATCACGCTTGAGAATATCCTCAAGATCTTCGCCGCGCACAAAATCCATCACCAGGTAATGGCGCTCATCATCCTTGAAACTGGCATACACACGCGGAACTCGCGGATGGTGAAATGCTTGCAGCATCGTTGCTTCCGCCTCAAACCGCGTAATTGCTTCATCGCGTTCTTTTGGATCGAGTGCTCGATCAAGCATTTCCTTAACGGCATAGATCCGCTGATCATCATCGATCGCCTCATACACAGCACCCTGCCCGCCCTCTTTGATCACACGGGTGATGTAATAGCGTGGGCCATCATTATTGAGTACGACATCCTGGCCGCAGTGCTGGCAGAAACGCGCCCGCCGCAGGTTTTCCAGCGTGCGCAGGTTTGGCTTCCGGCAATGCGGGCAAAGAATCGTCAGTTGTGTGGTTGGTGCCCCTGAAGGCAGGGTGCTCATGCTCTCATCCTTATAGCGCCGCGCATGGTTCCATAACATACGCTCGCCCATCGGATCTTACGCTGTACAGGCCACGTGTGTTGCAGGCGTTAACGAGCCTCTAACAATGCCAGTGATTCGAGATGCGGCGTTTGCGGGAACATATCATAGCCACGTAGTTCTGTCACCTGGTAGCCATCCGCTAATGCCCGCGTATCCTCAACCTGCGAGAGCGGGTTACACGATACATAGATGATCTGCTGTGGACGCAATCGCAACAACTCGCGGCATACATCCCGCCCAAGCCCGGTGCGTGGCGGATCAGCAATAATCACATCAAAGTGGCCAACCGCCTGCTCACGCAAATAGGCCAATGTTTCTGCCTGAACCGACATAATATTGGAGATCCCATTCGCCACACTATTCTGCTTGGCCAGCTGGGCACTCTCATCAACCGATTCCACCGTGACAATCGTCTGCACGCGATCCGCGACGTGTAGCGCAATCGTTCCAACACCACCATACAGATCCGCCACAGTTGGCAACGAACCACCAGTGCTGGGCACATCAGCAGAAGAATGCCGCTGGCCGGAAATTAACCCGGCAACATCATCCAATAATGGTATCAACAAATGCACATTATTCTGAAAGAATGTGTTCGGCCCAATCTGGAGCGTATGCCTGCCCACCTGCATTGGCAGCGTTGCAACACCCCATTGGCGCTGCGGCGCACCAAATGAGATATCCGAGACAGTAGCATTCACCAGCCAGTGTAATCCAAGCACGGTTGGATCAGCCAATGCTTCGGCGGCAACCTCTTCCAATGCCCGTTCATACACGCCATCCACATCGGGAACTGCTGTGACGACAACCAGCAACAGCTGATCATCCGGGCTGCGGCGCACAACCACATAGCGCAGAAACCCTTCGTGGGTGTGCAAATTATAATCGGGCAAGCCCAGGCTGGATGCATATTCATACACGCCGCGAGCCGCTGCAAAGGCAGCTGGCGGAATCAAATGGCATTGATCAAGATCAATAATAAAATTAAATTTACCACTGCGCCGCAGCCCAAAGCGATCCCTACTGCACACATAATCCATGCGCGTGCGGTAGGCATATGGGTTCGGCGAACCAATCACATGCACGGAATCCAGTAGATCGGTGGCCAGTTCTGTCGCCCAGAGCGAACGCAGCGCAACCTGCTTTGCGGCGATCTGCGTAGCATAGCTGCGATCCTGAAAGGTACACCCGCCACACATTCCGGCTGGTGGCGCATGTGGGCATAGCGGAGCCACGACCTCGCCATCGCGGGCTGCATCAATGATCTGGCGGCGAAACAATTTTGGCGTCAACGCTATCGTCATTGGCTCTTCGTATCTCCCAATACACCCTGTATACGGCGCAATTCTGCTTCTAGATCCCGAAGACGTTCTTCGACTACTTTGGCCTGCGCCTCGGCTTCCGCCTGAGCGTCGGCAGCTCGCTTAGCTCGTGCCTCGGCTTCCGCCTGAGCATCGATAGCGTGTTTGGCCTGCGCCTCGGCTTCCGCCTGAGCGTCGGCAGCTCGCTTAGCTCGTGCCTCGGCTTCCGCCTGGGCTAGTGCTGCTATCTGTATTCGTGCCTCAGCCTCAGCCCGCGCTGACGCGGCGATCTCGGCCAGCGACCTAGCCTCGGCCCGTACTGCCACAACTGTCTGAGCCAGTACCTGCATTTCGGCCTGTGCCGCTATTGCCAATGCCTCGGCTTCGGCCTGCGCGTCGGTGGCTCGCTTAGCTCGTGCCTCGGCTTCTACTCGCTCAATTTCGGCGGCTATCCGAGCCATTTCAGCTACTACCCGTGCGGCTTCGGCTGCGGATAGTGCTGTATCAATGGCCACATAATCGCCGATGCGCTCGCCAACTGCATTGTAGCAGTAGATGTGTGTTTCCTCGATTCCGAGCCACAGATCAAGCTCCCCAAGCCGCACCCGCCCCAGATCATCCATATTGCCATGTCGGTAGCCAGTTGGCCCAAGCTGGTAAGAGTGCAAGTACCATTGCTCGCGCCCTTTCCAGATCCGTGAGTCAATGATGACATACTGTTGAACACCAGCCACAGCATAATTCTCAACTTTATCGATCAGATCGTTGCTGCGCGTCTCTGGCGATGTGACTTCGATGATCACTAATGGGCGAACACCCTCTTCAGCACAATCGAAGGTACTCCAGTTCTTTTGCTCCCGAACCCCATAGATCAGCGCAATATCAGGGCCATTCGGTCGTAATTCTGGGATATCCCAGGCAACCCGCACATCATGAAGCACAACCGCACCTGGAACATGGCGCACCTGTGCATTCAAAACGTCCGCCAGATAATGGCAGATATCCTCGTGGGCTTTGCTATGCGCAATAAAATCTCCCACCTCTGGATAGAGCACATCCTCCAGGGTGAGCGGTACCTGATCGAACGTCACCGCGCCATCAGCTACTTCCCGCCGAATATAGCGCCAGCCATAATGATATGGATCGGCTGGCTTCATTGGGTCAGTTATTATGGTTGCAGTCGTTGTCATGATTACCTCCCCTCTTGGTGTACGAAACCGTGTATACGCAAATCATACACGATTTCGGTGGGAATGTCAAACATATGTTCTGTTTAGCCGTCATAGCCTTCATCCTCCACCACCTGGCGCATCCGGCTGAGCAACTGTGCCTGTCGAACCGCATTGAGCAGTTTCGTTGAGCAAGGCGTTGTCAGAAACCCCATCCCAGTCGTTCGATCAGTAATCTGCCCGGTTGCGAGATCAACCCGCACGACACCACCTGGCCCAATTGCCTGAATCGCTGCTGGGCTGATCAGCACTGGCAACCCATAGATCCCGGCCAATTCGACAAAACTCGGCGCAGCTGATATACAGATGATGATTGCAAAGCCAAGCGCTTGCAAGGCGAGAATGGCTGGTTCTGGATGTGGCCCGTGCCCAAAATCCTGGCCAGCAAGCAGTATATCGCCAGGGCGAGCGAGCTCGGCGATCTGTGGATCGACACGACCCAGACAAGCTGCTGCCAAATCGGCGGGATCATCATATTGCTGATCGGGAGCGAGGATCAGATCAGCGCCAATCGTGTCGCCAACGAAATATGTGTTGCCATACACTACCATAGTGTCATGGTACCACATCCTAACAAAAGCATCACTCTGATGAGGACAAAAACCCCGTGGGCGCGTATAGCTATACGCGCCCACGGGGCTAAACCCGATTTGAGGATGAACTAGAAGTCCATTCCGCCGCCACCGCCTGGCATTGGGGCGGCTGGCTTCTCTTCGGGGATGTCGCTGATCAGCGCTTCGGTGGTCAGCAGCAATCCGGCAATCGAAACAGCATTCTGGACGGCACTGCGTGTCACCTTGACTGGGTCGATCACGCCTTGCTCAACCAGATTGCCGAACTCGCCGGTCAGCACATTGTAGCCATAGCCGGTATCGCCGGTTTCTTTGTGATGGCGGCGAACGGCGTCGATGATCACCGAGCCTTCTTCGCCGGCATTGCGGGCCAACTGGCGCATTGGCTCTTCGAGGGCGCGGCGCAGGATCTGAATGCCGTACTTCTCGTCCTCGTTCTTGACCTGCACGTTGTCCAGGGCTGGGATGGCATTGATCAACGCCACACCGCCACCAGGAACGATGCCTTCCTCAACGGCAGCGCGTGCTGTCGAGAGTGCATCCTCAACGCGGTGCTTCTTCTCTTTCAGCTCCGGCTCGGTTGCAGCGCCAACCTTCAGCACTGCGACGCCACCGGCCAGCTTGGCCAGCCGCTCCTGGAGCTTCTCACGGTCGAAGTCGCTGGTGGTCGTCTCGATCTGGGCGCGGATCTGCTCGACTCGGGCGCGAATGGCCTTCTCATCACCACGGCCCTCGATGAAGGTCGAGTTGTCCTTGTCGGATATAACCTTGCGGGCGCGGCCAAGATCCTCAAGCGTGGCGGTATCCAGCTTGCGGCCAATCTCCTCGGAGATTACGGTGCCGCCCGTCAGGATGGCAATATCCTGCAACATGGCCTTGCGGCGGTCGCCGAAGCCAGGAGCCTTGATCGCCAGGGCATTGACGGTGCCACGCAGCTTGTTGACAACCAGGGTTGCCAGGGCTTCGCCATCAACATCCTCGGCAACAATCACCAGGTTCTTGGTGATCTGCAATGACTTCTCCAGCAATGGCAGGATTTCCTGAATGCTTGAAATCTTCTTGTCGGTGATCAGAATGTATGGCTCGTCCAGTTCTGATTCCATGCGCTCTGAGTTGGTGACGAAATAGGCCGAAACGTAGCCACGGTCGATCTGCATACCCTCGGTGTATTCCTTCTCGAAGGCAATACCCTTGCTCTCCTCGACCGTAATCACGCCATCCTTGCCGACCTTCTCCATCACTTCGGCGATCAGTTCGCCAATCTCGGCATCGGCAGCCGAAATCGATGCAACATGGGCGATGTCAGCGCGATCCCGAACTGGCTTGGCCATGCTCTTCAGCTCGGCAACAATCGCCTCAGCGCCCTTATCCAGGCCACGCTTGATCAACATCGGGTTTGCGCCAGCCGTTACAACCTTCAGGCCTTCGGTGACAATTGCCTGCGCCAGAACGGTTGCCGTCGTGGTGCCATCACCAGCCACATCATTGGTCTTGGTTGCAACCTCAACCAGCAGGCGGGCGCCCATGTTCTCGAATGGATTCTTGAGCTCGATCTCCTTCGCAACCGTCACACCATCGTGGGTAACAGTTGGAGCGCCAAATTTCTTGTCGATCGAGACATTGCGGCCACGCGGGCCAAGGGTCGTTTTTACCGCATCAGCAACTGCATCCACACCGCGCTTGAGCGAGCGGCGGGCTGCGTCACTAAATTCAAGCTGCTTCGCCATAACAATAAAACTCCTCAGAATAATAGGCCGATATCAGAGAATAATCGGGTTCGTGCCGAAACACTACTCAACAACAATGCCGAGAATATCCTTCTCAGCCAGGATTAGATACTCAACGTCATCGACCTTGTACTCGGTGCCGCTATACTTTGCGAACAGAATACGGTCGCCAACCTTGACATTCATTGGCACGATATTGCCGTTGTCATCTCGGCGGCCATCACCAACAGCCAAAATGGTGCCTTCCATCGGGCGCTCTTTGCTGGCCGTGTCCGGCAGGAAGATACCGCCCTTGGTCTTCTCTTCACGCTCGACCGGCTTGATTACCACGCGGTCGGCAAGCGGCCGGATCCGAAAGTCAGACATAATTTCCTCCCTATACAGTCCTTGGAAAAACAAACTTGGCTCATTAGCACTCTCGGGTTGTGAGTGCCAACGAGCCATATAGTACATGGGACTAGTTCTTTTGTCAAGCCTATTTTAGCACTCAGTGGGATCGAGTGCAAGTTGGATCGCCTGAAATTGGCATGGTACAATCGCAGGTATTAATGGGTTCGCCAGCCGAGGAGGTAGATTATGCGACTCGAGCGCAACCTGGGAATGGATCTGATCCGCTGTACCGAAGCAGCCGCACTTCAGGCCGGGCGATTGATGGGCAGGGGCGACAAGAACGGCAGTGATCAGGCGGCTGTCGATGCGATGCGCCTCACGCTGGATCGTGTTGCGATGGATGGGATCGTTGTGATTGGCGAGGGCGAGAAGGACAAAGCCCCAATGCTGTACACTGGTGAGCATGTTGGCACTGGTGAGGAGCCACATGTTGATATTGCCGTTGATCCAGTTGAGGGCACGACACTGCTGGCCGAAGGGATGCCGGGGGCGATTGCCGTTGTTGCGATTGCCGAACGTGGTTCACTATATAGTTGGTCCGGTTTGGCCTATATGGATAAACTGGCGGTTGGCGAGGCTGCTCGTGGTGCTATTGATATCAATGCGCCGGTAGCTGAAAACATCCGCAATGTGGCCAAAGCATTGCATAAGCATGTTGAAGATATTACCGTGGTGGTGCTTGATCGACCGCGCCACAAAGAGCTGATCCGCCAGATCCGCGAGACTGGCGCACGAATCAAGCTTATTCTACATGGTGATGTTTCCGCTGGTGTGATGACGGCGATTGCCGATGCGCCCGCCGATATGCTGATGGGTATTGGTGGCGCTCCCGAAGCTGTGATCACGGCCTGTGCTATGAAGTGCCTTGGTGGCGAGATTCAGTGCAAACTGTGGCCGCGCAATGATGAAGAACGGGCATTGGCCGCCCAGAATAACCTGGATCTCAATATGGTCTACAAGACCACTGATCTCGTGCGCGGTGAGAATGTGTTCTTTGCGGCAACCGGCATCACCGATGGCGAATTTCTGAAGGGCGTGCGCTATTTTGGTGGCGGCGCACGGACACATTCTGTACAGATGCGTTCGTCATCGGGAACCATTCGCTATATTGATGCAACCCATCGCTGGGATAAGCTGATGCGTATTTCTGAGGTGCAGTACACCCACGACGAATAGCCGATAGCCGATAGCCGATAGCCGATAGAACCAACGTATCTCGTTCGCAGCCGTGGCATGATTCACAAACACTGGTGGGCTACTAACACGCATTACGGGTCGGGTACCCTCGGGGTGCCGTAGCGCCTGGCCGCAGGAGGGTCCAGGGAACCAGTCGGACGGTTCCCTGGTGCCAGCCGCGCATAGTGGCAAAAAGGCCATATCCGAACGGTTCCCTGCCGCAACCACGCGCAGTGGCATTTTCTAGAGAACCCCAACAATCGAATGATCACCGAGCACCAGCCGATAGGCTTTTGGCTTGAGTTGGGATCGGGTGACTTCAACAGATCGACCGATTAGGCTATCTTCCAGGCGGGCGGGCATATCCCGAATGGTACAGTTCTCCAGAACAATCGAATGCTCAATCTCGCTGCTTTCGATTGTGCAATGATGGTAGATCGAGGTAAATGGCCCAACATACGAATTGACGATCCGGGTGTGTTCGCCAATAATTGCTGGCCCACGGATGGTGCTGTTGATGATCTCGGCTCCCTTTTCGATGATGACCTTACCGCTCAACTGTGAGGTGCCATCAACATTGCCTTCGATTAATGCAGGCATCTCATCCAGAATCAGCCGATTGGCCTCCAGCATGTCGTCCTTCTTGCCAGTATCGATCCACCAGCCATTATGGATATAGGGGAACACCCGCCGCCCGTGTTCGACGAGCCATTGGATCGCATCGGTGATCTCGTATTCACCGCGCCCCGATGGCTTGATCGCCTCGACAGCATCCCAGATTGATTTATCAAACATATAGATTCCGACCAATGCCAGATCGGATTTTGGCTCGCGTGGCTTCTCGACAAGCCGCAATATCTGGCCTTGTGAATCCAGTTCAGCAACCCCAAACTGCTGTGGATTCGGCACCTGTTTTAATACAATCTGGGCGTTATAATCGCTCTCACCAAACTGCTTGATCAGTGGCGAAATACCACCCTGAATGCAGTTATCGCCAAGGAACATGACGAAGCGATCATCGCCAAGGAATGGCCGGGCGATTTTGACAGCATGGGCCAGGCCGAGTGGTGCTTCCTGCGGAATGTATTCGATTCGCACTCCCCAGCGATCACCATTTCCAACGGCTGCCTGAACCTCCGGGCCAGTTTCGCCAATAACAATGCCGATTTCGTTGATTCCAGCATCGCGAATTGCCTCAATAACCCGAAATAGAACCGGCTTATTTGCGACCGGAACGAGCTGCTTGGCGCTGGTATATGTAATTGGCCGAAGCCGCGTCCCTTTGCCACCACTGAGTACAAGGCCTTTCATGAAGAGTAGCTCCTTTGTCATTAAAAGAATATCTTCGATTGTACACAAAGCTTGCCAAAACAATAACACGGTGGCTTTATACCACCGTGTTATGCTGCTGATACTATCTGATATTGAGTTGGTTCATTCGGACTAGCGACGGGGGCGGATACCACCAACGAAGTGGCTCGTCCAGTAGCCATCATAGACATTGGAAACCTGCACACCATAGCGCGGCGTCATCGCATGAACCATGCGGCCACCGCCGATATACAGGGCAACGTGCGAGATACCGCGCTTCCCACCGGTATTGGCGAAGAAGACCAGATCGCCTGGTGCGAGGCTATCCATACCACCAACGCGTGCGCCAACGCCAGAGCTATACTGTTGAGCGGCTGTGCGCGGCAGGCTGACACCATTCTGGGCATATACATAGCTCGTCAGGCCACTGCAATCGAAGCCGCGGCTTGGGCTTATGCCACCCCATCGGTAGCGATACCCAACGAATTGTACGGCATAGCTTGCAACATCGCCACTGGCCGGAATATTGGCTAAGCCTGGGCTATTGCCACTACGGCGGGCCGCTGCCACTGGCAGTGCCGGGAAATCCTTGCTAACCGGGACACGGCGCATGACATGCGATGATGCACCAAGCAGATCGCCAAAGATCCAGGCTTTTGTGCCATCTGGCATACGGATACGAACCCAATCCTTGTATTTGCCAAGTAGATTAACCTGAATGCCAGCATTAACCAGGCTCACTTTGCTGTAGCGTGAATCCGGGCCTTTGCGCAGGTTCACCTGGTTCTCCAGGATCTGGCCAATCAGTGCAGGATTCGGATCAGGAAGGGTATTGGCAATCAACAATCGTGGAATAACATTTGGTTCGATTGTGAGAAATTCGCCCTTCACCCAGCCATCGCTGCTACCAGGGATACCAACGTGATACCAATCCTGATAGATCTCCATCAATTCAAGCTTCGTATTTGGCTGGAGGCTGGTGATCGGAACATAATTGGTACCAGGGCCATCGCGTAGCAACAGGCCAGCCTCATTCACCAAGCCAATTTTCGGCGGTGGTGCAGCCGGGACATCCTTCTGCAGCACTTCGAACAGAATTGAGGCGGCTGTATCACTCACATTCAGCAATTCGCCGGAGATCCACATAGTTGGTTTATCGGCCCGCTCGCGAACCTGGAACCAATCGCCATAGCGGCCAATCACCTGGAGTGGGGTATCGCCTGGCATATGCGAAACGATATCGTAATCCGTGCCTGGGCCATTGCGGAGATTGACCTTATCGCCGACTGTCGCAGCCGGGACAATAACCGGTGCGAGCGCCTCACTCATCGAAATAAGCGATAGCGGAATAGGAATATTGGCATCATCGGGAAGCGGCCCATCACCAATTTGCTCTTGCCCATCGATACTGATTGGTGCTAACGGGATAACGATATCGGCACTGGAATCAGGAACGGCAATCGAATATTGAGTGGGTGTTAGGGTTCCTGCTGGTACCTGGCTCAACAATACTGCGATTGGCAGTACCAGGATCACGAGCCCATGAAGGAGAAGGCGGGCCGGAAGGCGGGCAAGAGAATTCTTCGGGGAAGGGATATGTGAGCGAATGGTTTGCCACGCAATTGGCTGTGCTGTACGCTTGTGCAGCGTTCGCTGGTGGTTGGCTTTGCGCTGGAGTGTTTCCAAATCCTTCATCGATGCTGGCACGAGAGGGCGCTGGTTTTGCTCGATCATGGAGCATCTCCTTGTTGTAACACTCGCAGATAATAGCCGTTATTCAATTGATAACCTATCTGCAATTGGTCATGCATGCTTCAGATCTCAATCAGCTTGTGGAATGGCGTGAGTGTATCATAGGTCGTTAAAATATGCAAACTATCTGGTAATTGTCAACTTACAACAGTAGTTTTGCGCATCCTAACGCACTCTGCGCTCTACAATCTGTCGGAGTTTTATCGTTGCTAGAACATACTGCATGCTTACAGATTGGTTATTTTTAGCTGATAACGAGCCCTTGGCCCTCCATCCAGAAACGTGCCCAGGAGAATAACCCAAGCTCGATTGTTGTCAGGATGAGCGCGATTGTTCCTGGCCGGGCAAGATCCACCCAGCGCACAACCATGTTTTCATAGCGCATTGCAATTGCTGCAACCAGCAGATTGACAAAGAACAGGATGCCGACGATGCCAACCCAGGCAACGATTGCGATTGGCCAGTAGAACAGGGCGATATTGCCATAGATGGCTGCCCATGCCAGCAGATTAACCAGCAATGCACCAGCCAGTTCGAGCCAGCCGTTCAACACACGCTGTTCGCGATCCACATCCCTACGCAGCGCAAGATTCAGAATGAGTAGAAGCATGACAGCTACTGCGCTACCCATGCCGATTCCGGTAAGGGTGCGGATCTCGTTGCGTGGCACATACAGATTCGGCAAGAACAGATCGCGTAATAATGAATTGATGCCATCGATGCCCATGATCACAACAAATACACCGAGCGTAATTGTGATCGGTAGTGACGGGAGCTTGCCTGCACGATTGCGACCCAACACCAATAGATAGATGGTTGTGATCAGGTAGCTGGAATAGATGCCGGTGTTGCGGGCGCACAATGGCAACTGCAGGCCGCCCATCTGGACATTATGAATCTGGGCGCAGACGCCATGAACCGCTGCGTACATCTTCCAGTTCAATGGGATGCCAGGCCAGGCTAGTAATCCAAGCAGCAGAATGCCAATGAAGCCGGCAAATGCAAACCGCCAGGCACGCTCGCTTGATGGCTGGGATTCGCGCTGGGCTTGTTCCTGGGCCTGGCGGGCTGCCAACCGCTCCTGGGCTAGGCGGATAATTTCACTGCTACTTGGTTCGGTCATGATGGTACCTCTATATTGGGCGGTTCACGAACCGCCCCTACGGGATGGCGGCGGATGCACTATTGGGCGGTTCGTGAACCACCCCTACGGGATGGCGGCGAATGCACTTTTGGGCGGTTCGTGACCCACCCCTACGGGATGGCGGCGAATGCACTATTGGGCGGTTCGTGAACCGCCCCTACGGGATACCGTATTAGCGGGATTTTTCGATACTTTGTTGGATCATTTGTTCGTCCATTGCGCCCAATCGCCAATCGCCAACGGTTCCATCTGGCCGAATGAAATAGCTGGTTGGTAGGTTACGAACACCATAGCGTTCGGGAATTTCGCCACTTGGGTTAGCGATTAGTGTGAATTGGACGCCGACTTCCTTGGCGTATGGGGCGATGACGCTGGCTTCCTCTAGTTTGTTGATGCCAAGGATGACGATCATGCCATTTGAATCATCGGCGATCTTCTGGAGATCGGGCATTTCCTCACGGCAGGGACCGCACCATGTTGCCCAGAAATTGACGATGACAATTTTGCCACGCAGATCGCTGAGCTTGGTTGTTGTGCCATTGCTAGTCGTATATTCGAAATCTGGTGCTGGATCGCTGGTTGTAACAGTGCCAGGCCCGCCAGCATTGAGCAATTTGGATTGCCCTGCAACATTGGCTGGCAACGCAACTCCTGTTGGTGCAATTGGTTGAGCCTGGCTACATCCGGCGATCAGTATGGCAGTGAGTATGAGCCAATGATAGTGTTTCATGGTACCACCTAACGCGACAGAACGAAGAACCGAGAACCAACCCAGAAGTCAGGAGTCAGCAGTCAGAAGTCAGGAGTCAGAATACTGAACTACTGAACTGCTGAACTAAGAACCTGACCCTGAACTACGAAACCGAGACCGAGAACTGCCCTCACCCCCGGCCCCGCTCCCACTGGGAGCGGGGAGGCGCAGTAGAGGTGAGGGGGAGAACCAAGAACCGAGAATGGTGCAATTCAATATATTGCCAGGGTGCTACTAATAGGATGTGGGTGGTGGCGCGCCCACCTGACTACCTGCACCCACTGGAATTTTATATTATTGATGCTTTATTCTACCAACATATATGATGAACTATTCTGACTCCTGACTCCTGTCTTCTGTCTCCTGGTTACCCCGGACTCATGATTGTGCGCAGATCGCGATCCAGGCGCGGGTATAGGGCGATCAGAACGGCGATGGCGAATAGGCCACCTGTGATCATGCGTAACCAGAAGTTCGGGGTGCCGATGGCGTCGCCGCCACCGCGAATGCCAATGTCGAGCAGATCATCGATCATGTGGGTAGTGCCATCCAGCAGGATTGGTAGCATGAGTAGCCCGCCGATCCGTAGTGATACTGGCCGAATGCGATTGCGGACGAGGCCAAACAGCAGGCCACCAATAAATACGGTTGTGTACATTGCTGTTTCGCGATGGCAGAAGGCAACCTGATAGCCATATAGGAAGAAGGAGCGCTCGGGAATCTGGTGGCAGAATGCGTGATAGATGGCAAAGATGAAGTTGCCGAGCGCATGATTGCCAGCTGCATGGGCCAGTGGTGAGAGCCATGGCAACCCGCCATACAGCAGTACAAGGCCATTGGCGAAGAGCAGCCAGTGGCGTATGGCCCATTGAATAGCTCGTTCGAGTGTGTGTGCCCATGCTGGGATGACTTGGACAGCCATCGCATTCTCCTGTGCTTCTACTCCCGTGTTGGATTGTCGTTTGATTGATCCGCAGATTATGCAGATTGCCCGCTTGAACGCTTGAACGCTTTGACCGCTTATGCCCATAGTGCCGCTGGCGGGCGGCCGATGCGGAGGCATGCTGCACTGTTGTTTGAATGAGCCACCGACGTTGTTTCAATCATGCATAGTATATCTATTATAGCAGTGACTGGTGGGGATGCCATGCATTTGACAAGACTGATAGCTGGTGCTATAGTCGCTGGCGTTCGACAGAGAACCAGTAAAGAATAGTAACAATGAATCTGAGCGCTACGCAGAACAAGCAGAGCAAAAAACCGGACCGCGGGTCTGGTTAGCTTCGCTTGCCTGCATGCGAAGAGACTTGGCCCGCTTCACCCGCTATGGGGAGGCGGGTTTTCTTATGTTCGGGTGATAGATACTGGCATACTGGCGGCATGGCTGCCACATTCTACATCGTGATATGTGAATATCTGAAGGAGCAGCAGGATGGCACAGACACTCGCGGAGCAGATCCTTTCGCACGCTTCTGGACAGGGGGCCCATGCTGGCGACAATGTAGTGGTTCAGGTTGATCTGGCGATGATGCACGATAGTATTTCGCCGAGCATTATTAAGGTGCTGGAGCAGGAACTGGGCGCGGAACGGGTTTGGGATCCATCTAAGATTGCGGTGGTGGTTGATCATGTGGCTCCAGCGGCGACGATCCAGACGGCTGAGTATCAGGCGAATCTGCGGCGCTGGGTTCGCAAGCAGGCGATTCCAAACCTGTTTGATGTTGGCCGTGGCATTTCACACCCGGTGCTTGTTGAGGAGGGATTGGCGCGGCCTGGCATGTTGATTATTGGCAGCGATTCGCATTCGACTGGCTATGGCGCGGTTGGCGCTTTTGGCACTGGTATGGGCTCGACGGATATGGCATTGGCGCTGGCGACTGGCCGGATCTGGTTGCGCGTGCCGGAGACGGTGCGGGTGCTGGCGCATGGCCGTTTTGGGCCGGGGGTCAGCGCCAAGGATCTGGGCTTGTTTGTGGCACGCACGATTGGGGCCGCTGGTGCGACCTACCAATCGGTTGAGTGGCATGGGCTGGATTTCCTTTCGGTTGGCGAGCGCATGACCCTAGCAACGCTCTCGATTGAGGTTGGGGCCAAGGCCGGGATTGTGGTGCCATCTGGCGCAGGGTTTGATGCCTGGGCTGGCCCACGCGGGATTAGTGTGCCGGAATGGCTGTGGGTTGATGAAGGAGCCACCTATGCCCGTACGGTTGAGGTGGATCTGGCAACACTTGAGCCGCAGATCAGCGCGCCGCATTATGTCGATAATGTGACCAATGTGAGTGATCTTGGGCGCGTGGCTGTCGATGTTGTGTATATCGGCACATGCACCAATGGCCACCATGATCATATGGCAGCGGCGGCGCGCTTGTTGAAGGGCCGCAAGGTCGCGGCAGGTGTACGGCTGCTGGTGGTTCCGGCATCGAGTGAGGCACTGTTGCAGGCCACCGAGGATGGAACGCTGGCGACCCTGATTTCGGCTGGGGCTGCGATTGGGACGCCCGGCTGTGGGGCGTGTATTGGCCGCCATATGGGTGTGTTGGCTCCTGGCGAGGTGTGTTTGTTTACTGGTAATCGCAACTTCCGTGGGCGTATGGGCTCGCCAGAGGCACAGATCTACCTTGGCTCGCCAGAGGTTGCGGCAGCGACAGCGATCACCGGCTATATTACGCATCCGTCGGAGATTAGGTAGGAGTTAGAAGTCAGGAGTCAGGAGTCAGAATATGTGGTTATTCAGCGCCGTGTCAATCGCATAACCATAGCAGTTTTATACGCGCCTTCTGAATGCTGACTCCTGACTCCTGAATACTGGGAAAGATACACATGCACATCGAAACGATTGCAATCCATGCTGGCCAGGATATCGACCCGACGACTGGCTCGGTGATTCCGCCGATCTATCTTTCGACGACCTTTGAGCGGGCGGAGGATGGCAGCTTCCCGCATGGCAATGTCTATACGCGATCTGGTAATCCCAATCGGACGATGCTTGAGCGTTGTTTGACGGCATTGGAGGGCGGGGCCGATTGTGCGGCGTTTGGCAGCGGGCTGGCGGCAACCATGAGTATTTTGCAGGCGCTGCGCCCTGGCGATCATGTGGTGGCACCCGATGATGCCTATCATGGGGTCACGCGGCTGTTGCGTGAGATTATGCAGCCATGGGGACTCACGTTTACACAGGTCGATATGACCAACCCGGCCAATGTTCAGGCAGCGATTCGGCCAACGACACGGATGGTATGGGTTGAGACGCCATCAAACCCATTGCTGAAGATCAGTGATATTGCCACGATTGCCACGATTGCGCGGGAAGCCAGTGCATATTGCGTTGTCGATAATACCTGGGCCACGCCGATCCAGCAGCGGCCACTCGAACTGGGTGCCGATCTGGCGTTGCATGCGACGACCAAGTATCTTGGTGGGCATAGTGATGTGCTTGGTGGCGCGGTGATTACCCGCACGGCCAGCAGTTTGTTTGAACGGATTCGCTTCATCCAGGGCAATGGCGGCGCGGTTCCATCGCCATTTGATTGCTGGCTGGTGCTGCGCGGCATTCAGACGGTGGCCTACCGGGTGCGGGCGCATGCCGAGAATGCAGGCCGGGTTGCACGCTTTCTGGAGGGGCATCCAGCAATTGAGAAGGTTCACTACCCTGGGCTGGAAAGCCATGCAGGCCATGCAGTGGCAGCCCGGCAGATGCGTGGCTTTGGCGGCATGCTCTCGATTGAGGTACATGGCGGGCAGGCAGCGGCCATGCGATTAGCAGCGCATGTGCAGTTGTTCACCCGCGCAACCAGCCTGGGTGGGATCGAAAGCCTGATCGAGCATCGCGCATCGGTTGAGGGGCCAGAGAGCACAACACCGCAAAGCCTGTTGCGGCTCTCGATTGGGCTGGAACATGCCGATGATCTGATTGCGGATCTGGAACAGGCGTTGGATTAGTTGTCCACAGGCTGAAGCCTGTGGCAAGAAGGGAATAGAACTATGGCTCGTATATGGACATTTGGAACCGATGTCAATACCGATCAGATCGTGCCGGGGCGCTACGCACCCTATATGTTGAAGAGCGAGGATGAGCTGCGCAAATACCCATTCGTTGAGGCACGGCCCGATTTTGCGGGAACGGTGCGGCCTGGCGATCTGATCATTGCTGGGCGGAATTTCGGGTGCGGCTCCTCGCGGGAATATGCCCCACTGGCGCTGCGGATGGTTGGCGTTGGGGCGATTATTGCGCCGCTGTTTGCGCGGATCTTCTATCGCAATGCGCTCAACCTTGGCATCCCCTTGTTTGAGGCCGATCTGACCAACGAACTAAGTGATGGCCAAGAGGTTTCGTTCGATGCCGCAACGGGCCGCATTTCCACCGGCGAGCGCACGATCCAACTGCCACCACCGCCCGTCTGGATGCAGGAAGTATGGGATGCTGGTGGAATTGTGCCGTACTACAAGCAGCATGGGCGCTTTCCGGGACAGTAGGAGAACCAAGAACCGAGTATTCAGGAGTCAGGAGTCAGAATATATCCGCAGATTGCGCAGATTATTATCAGCACCGAGAATACACCACAATCCTGGATTGACCGCAGCCGAGGCATGATCAACGGGGTGGGTCGTTGCGTCGGGCGAAACGGCACATTGGCGTTTGCCCATCGCCCATCAACGCGGCGTTCGTGGTGGGCGAACACGCGCCGCGTGGTGAAATTGACGCTGGTGGCCAAATATCGGCGGCTTGGTATCGCCCCTACGTTCGTTGGATGCGATGCATCATTGCTATGGAACAGTGGTTGTATCCATGTATGGGCGTAGCTGGCGTTTGCCCATCGCCCATCAACGCGGCGTTCGTGGTGGGCGAACACGCGCCGCGTGGTTGAGCGATGGCAGTAGTACGATACAAGCGGCTTGGTATCGCCCCTACGTTCGTTGGATGCGATACCACTATTGCCATGCCACGGTGGTTGCCACCCGCAGCCGTGGCATGACCAATGGGCGTTAGGAGGCCAATCACATCCATTGTGGGTCGGGTACCCTCTGGGTGCCGCAGCGCCTGGCCGCTTGGAGGGTCGCCCAAAGGGCACCCGAACCGGCCGGAACGGTTCCTGGAGATGATAATAGCGGCATCAAACAATATTAGGAACACTATGCATATCTGTGTGATCCCTGGTGATGGAATTGGTGGCGAGGTGATCCCGGCGGCGTTGGCAGTGCTACGTGCGACGGGACTGCCGATTGAGTTGACCGAGGCCGAGGCTGGCTGGCAGTGCTTCCAGCGCCACGGCACCAGCCTGCCCGATGCGACGTTGGCGGCGGCGCGTGCGGCAGATGCGATCCTGTTTGGGGCGGTTGCTTCGCCAAGCCACCCGGTGCCTGGCTATCGTAGCCCGATTGTGACATTGCGCAGGGCGTTGGATTTATATGCCAATATTCGGCCAGTGCTTGGACAGACGACCGATCAGCGCCGAGCCATTGGGGCAACTGCCAATGCCTCTGCTGCCCAGGCTTTGCCAATTGATCTTGTGGTTGTTCGGGAAAACACCGAGGGCCTGTATGCCGGGCGTGAACGTGTTGAGGACGCTGGCGATACCGCGATTGCCGAACGGGTCATTACCCGGCATGCCAGCGAGCGGATCGTTCGAATGGCTTTTGAACTAGCGCGTCGGCGTGCTGCGGCGAATGGTGCGGCCAACAACCAGTTCCCACAGGTCACGATTGTTCACAAAGCCAATGTTTTGCGCGAAACATGCGGCCTGTTCCGGCGGGTTGCATTGGAGGTTGCCCAGCAATACCCCGAGATCAGCCATAACGAACTGCTTGTCGATAATTGTGCGCTGCAACTCGTCCAGCGGCCAGAACAGTTCAATGTGATTGTGACAACCAATCTGTTTGGCGATATTCTTTCGGATGTGGCCTGCTATTGGGGTGGCGGGCTAGGGATCGCAACCTCGGCTAATCTTGGCCAGCGCCAGGCATTGTTCGAACCAGTGCATGGGGCCGCTCCCGATATTGCTGGCCAGGGGAGCGCCAATCCGCTGGCAGCAATCGGGTGTGTGGCACTGCTGCTCGATTGGCTTGGGCAGCAATCGAATGGATCGCCCGAACTCCCATCCTGGGCAACCCGCATCAACAATGCGATTGCCCTTGTTCTAGCGGAAGGGCCGCATACCCCTGATCTCGGCGGCAGCGCCACAACCGATCAGGTTGTTCGGGCAGTTATTGCGGCACTGTGAGGAGTCAGGAGTCAGAAGTCAGGAGTCAGGAGACGTTGATAGGGCCACCATCATGGATCGATTGCAGCCGTGGCATAATCAGCGAGCGTTGTGGAGCCACCGTTTTGCAATGGGCTTATCGTTGCGGGCGGATCGAGCTCCGCCCCTACTACATGCATTGTCATCGGTGTGATGGCGTACAATCGGCCATGGTGGCTTGCCATATGCAGCAGTGGCATGACCAACCAACGTGTGTAGGCACACTGAGTTATATTTGGGGTTCGGGGCAAGGCCCTGACCGCAGGCACGGGGCGCGTAGCCCCGACATATTAACAACTAAAAGCTCATAATTTATGAAAGGAATCCCAACTATGAACGCCACCTGCCCAGAATGTGAAGCCAACATCAGCCTGTCCGCCGATGCCGTCGAGGGTGAAATCATCATTTGCCCAGATTGCGCTGCCGAGTTGGAGCTTGTCAATCTCGATCCGCCAACCCTAGAACTGGCTCCCGAGGTCGGTGAGGATTGGGGCGAGTAACTGATCTGAACATAGCCGATACACCGATAGACCGATAGCCGATAGCCCACACCATTGGCTCTCTTCGTGCATCAGTGTGTGGCACGCCCCAGGGATTCATGAGAACAAGGGAGCAGCTGGCACTTGTAGCTCGTTGTTCGCTTGTTCGCTTGTTCGCTTGTTATTGATATTCTGACTCCTGATTCCTGACTTCTGACTCCTATAATTGAAGGAAAACCCATGAGAGTTGGCGTTCTGTGCTCACGCATTCGCGTTGAGGAAAAGCTGATTTTTGCCGAGTTTGAACAGCGCGGCATCGAATATGTCAAAATCAACGATGACGAGATTATCTTCGCTCTGAACGAGGGCCGCTATCCATATGATGTCGTGTTGGAGCGCTCGATCCACCATTCGCGGGCACTATATGCGCTCAAGGTGCTGAATGACGCCGGCGTGCCAACCGTCAATACCGCCGAGGTTGCCGATGTGTGTGGCGACAAATTCAAGACAACCCAGGCGCTGATCAGGGCTGGCGTGCCAACGCCACGTACCCGGCTGGCCTTCACCCCCGAATCGGCGATTCGTGCGATAGAGGAATTGGGCTACCCGGCGGTGCTGAAGCCGTGTATTGGCTCGTGGGGCCGCCTGATCGCAAAAGTCAATGATCGTGAATCAGCCGAGGCATTGCTGGAACATAAGGAGATCCTTGGTTCATACCACCATTCGATCTTCTATATTCAGGAGTATATTCCCAAGCCAGAGGGCCGCGATATTCGCGCATTTGTGGTTGGCGATGAGTGTATCTGCGCGATCTATCGCGCAAGCAAGCATTGGATCACCAATACGGCCCGTGGTGGCCAGGCAAGTGTGTGCGAGGTGACGCCAGCACTGGCCGATATCTGTGTTGGCGCGGCTCTGGCAGTTGGCGGCGGGGTGGTTGCGATTGATGTGCTCGAAACCATGGATGGCAAACTACTGGTCAATGAAGTCAACTACACCATGGAGTTCCGCAATAGCATTTTGCCAACCGGGGTGAATATTCCAGGCCGAATTGTCGATTATACCCTGGCGGTGGCGCGCTGAACCCTGATTTGTTGACATAAACCCTGTCAACGCTGATGCGATGATTAAGCATGACGCAGGGGCGCGATATATCGCGCCCGTACGATTGTTCAGCTGACCTATGACGGACTACTAGGCTGATAAGCGCATTCACCTGGTCACGCTGTCACCCGGTCAAGGGAATCCGCCCGTCACCCGCTAAAGCGAGTCACCTGTCCAAGAAGGAGTGCATCATGCTCCGAGTTTCCATTATTGGTGGATCTGGGTATGTTGGCGGGGAGCTGTTGCGCCTGCTGCTGTTTCACCCGCATGTTGAGGTTGCCCAGGTGACATCTGAGCGGCTGGCGGGCAAGCCAATCACTACTACACATCCGAATCTGCGCGGCGTGAAGTCCACAGGCGGCGCAGTGCTTCAGTATAGTGCGGTTTCTCAGTTGCAGCCATGCGATCTGTTGTTTGTGGCACTGCCGCATGGTGAGGCGGCGCGCAAGATCGATCAACTGGCTCAGCTCGCCCCAAGAATTGTGGATTGCTCTGCCGATTTTCGGTTGCGGAATGTGGCGGCATATCAGCGCTGGTATGGCGAGGAACACCCCGCACCCGAATGGCTGGGTAAGTTCGTCTATGGGCTGCCCGAACTGGAGCGCGAGGCCATCCGCAACGCCATGTATGTGAGTGGCGTTGGCTGTAATGCCACAGCATCGAACATCGCACTGCTGCCGCTGGTACGCGCCGGGCTCGTCGATACAAACCGCGATGTGGTGATTGAGGTCAAGGTTGGTTCATCGGAGGGCGGCGCACAATCCAGCGATTCGTCGCACCACCCGGAGCGCAGTGGTGCCGTGCGCTCGTTTGCGCCAACCGGCCATCGCCATACCGCCGAGATCGTGCAGGCCACCGGCCTCGGGCGAGTGCATCTTTCGATCACTAGTATCGAGGCGGTGCGCGGCGCACTGGCCACGGCGCATGTGTTTGCTCCCGGGCCAGTGACCGAGAAGGATCTGTGGCGGGCATATCGCAGCACCTATGGGCAGGAGCCATTTGTGCGGATTGTGCGCGAGCGCCAGGGGATCTATCGGCTGCCCGAACCAAAGATCCTGGCCGGAACGAACTATGCCGATGTCGGGTTCGCATTGGATGAAGAGAGCGGGCGGATCGTCAGTATCTGCGCGATCGACAACCTGATGAAGGGCGCTGCCGGAACTGCTGTGCAGTGTATGAACCTGATGTGCGGCTTCGATGAGACCAGTGGGCTTGGGTTTGTGGGGTTACATCCGTAGGTTGGCCGCTGTGCGCGGCAGGCTTTAAGATGCCATTGCGCGTGGCAGGCGCTCTAGTCGCCGCTGCGCGCGGCAGGCGGTCAGGGCGGTTCCGTGCGCCCTAACAACTCACGGTCGGGGCCTTGCCCCGAACCCCAAATGGAACGTGGTGGCCCGCCAGCGTCCGTTGGTTATGCCTCGGCTGTGATCGATTCAGGATTGTGGCAGGTTCGCTAGCTGTTTTGCTTGCTGACGCGAATGGATGTCGTTGGCTCGCTATCGTTTGTTGGTCATGCCTCGGCTGCGATCAATCAATGTTGCTGGTTCGTTGGGGATATTCATTTGGGCAAACACGAGGTTCGCCCCTACGTGACTGCTTTGTTCACTTGTTCCTTTGTTCTTTAGTTCAGGGTATGGTTCTTGGTTCGGTATTCTGACTCCTGACTCCTGAATACGTGGCTCTTGGTTCCCTCTATCAGGATTTTATATGACTATCTTCGCACCATCATCCAGTATGTCGGCAATTCCGGCATTTCTCGATCACGAAAATCCAGGGCACGAGCGCTATCGTGAGGCGGTTGAGCTGTTTGGTCTGTTCGATTACCTCAAGGCCCAGGGGATTGGTGTGTTTAGCCTGCGCGAATCGCTTCAGGCGGTTGGCGAGTGCCGCGATGGAACGCTGCAGGGCTTTCATCTGAGCGACGACGAAGCCTGGGATTCGGTCTGCTTCATGGCTTCGCTTGGCGTCGGCGTGATTGAATTGCCCGCCTACCCGGCCAATAGCTATGGGCAGGCCGCCAATGCCGATCTGATCGCCCGTACCCGTGCCGCTCGGTTGCCGATTGAGTTTGCCGCGCACGCCCGCTGCGTCGCGGAGGATGTTCAGGCAGCCCTTGATGCTGGGTTCACCCGCTTGCATATGTATATCGGAACGAGCACGATCAAGCAGGCCACACTGCGGCTTGGGCCACAGCAGTTGGCCGAGCGCGCCTTTGAGAGCATCCGGCTGGCCCGCCATCTTGGTGCTACCAGCATCCGCATCAGCACCGAGGATGCGTTTCGCACGCCGCTCGATGACTACATGGCCTTCTATGAGCGCCTGCAGGAATTACTGGCTACCGCAGATCTTCAGGTCGATGGGATCGGCATTCCCGATACGGTCGGTATCTCAACGATCGATGAGGTTGGTGATCGGATCGCAGTGCTGCGTAAGGTCGGGATCAGCTTTGATTTTCTGGAATGCCATATTCATAATGATATTGGCAACGCCGACCGCATGTATGTCGATACGCTGCTGTTGTGCAAGCGGCTTGGCATTCGCATGCTGCCCGATTTCTCGATCCTGGGTATTGGTGAGCGCAATGGCACAATCGGGTTGAGCTCATTGCTGGAAGCGATCTATCGGCGGCTGATTCAATTGTACCCACGCAAAATGACGATCATTCGGGCGGAGATGCGTGAGCGGCTTGGCACACTGCCCAATGGCGAGCTGTTTGTGAATCGCTATCGTGATATGGATGCCTTCTTCTATAAGATTATGTCGCGCACCGGGTTTGTGTTTGATCGCAGCCCGTTTTCGGCCAATACCGAATTCGATGGCTCTGGAGTGCATGCCGATACCACCCGCCGCGCCTATGAACTGGCACTGGCCGAGGGTAGCGCCGGGCAGGCGGCGATTGATATTGGTAATAGTGCCTATGCTGGCGCACTGCCGCCATACGACATGCCGATTCGGACGCCGGTGCTGGCCTGTTTTGGCTGTGGTAAGAGCAATGTGCGCTACTGGCGTGAACACGGCCAGATGCGCTTGCGGGCGCACAGCGCTATTCTGGCCCGAATTGCTGATATTGAAGGGCTGGGAGAAATTGATCTGTCGCATCCAATTGGTGAATCAGATGCCGATGATCATGCGGCGCGGCTGATTCGGCACCATAGCGTGCGCTACAATGGTATTACCCATCATCAGGCGATTGAATTTGTGCGCCTGTTCTTTGAATAAGGCAGACCATCGTGACAACGACAACTGTATCGAGCACAACAACGCTTCAAGAACTCTTTCGTACCTGGTTCAACATTGGCCTCCAATCGTTCGGTGGTGGAACCGCCACGCTGACCATGATCCGGCGCCAGGCCGTCGATGAGCATCACTGGCTGACTGCCCAGGAATTTACGCGCTATTGGGGGATCTGCCAGATCGCACCGGGCATCAACCTAGTAGGGATCACCATCCTGATCGGCTGGAAGGTGGCCACAGCTCGTGGCGCAACACTCGCATTACTCGGCTTACTGTTACCCAGCGTCTCGATCACGATTGCACTGACGGCTGGCTATGCCGCTATTCGCGATCAGCCGATTGTCCAATCTGCCACGCGTGGAATCATCCCGGCCACCTGTGGCCTTGGGCTGCTGCTGGTCTGGCGCATGGCCCGCCCACCGATTGAGGAGAGCCGCAGCGAGAGTAGCGCAAGCCTAGCGCTCAGTTTGCTCACGCTTGTGGGATGTGCGCTGCTGGTTGGAGTGTTGCATGCACCAGTGATTGGCGTGTTATGGGGTGCTGGAGCCGTTATCGCGCTGGCCGCCTGGGCACGCGCACGCGCACGGCAGGGGTGAGCAAATGATCGATCCATTGTTGTATTTCTGGGAGATCCTCAAGGCCTCGTTGCTCTCAACCGGCGGCGGGAACATCCCAATTCTGCACGATTCCCTGATTGCCCAGGGTTGGGTGACGGATCGACAGTTTGCTGAAGCGCTGGCAATTGGTCAGATCAGCCCTGGGCCAACCGGATTATGGGTGATTTGCCTGGGCTACCTTGTCGATGGTGTACGCGGTTCGCTGCTTTCGCTGGTTGGCATCACGCTACCGCCGATACTGGTGCTGGTTGTTCATCGAGTCTATCAATCGATTGGTCATCACCCAGCAACCCAGGGTTTTGTTCGCGGCCTGGGATTGGCTGTCGCTGGCGTATTTCTGGTCGTCCTGGTCAATCTGATGACTAGCACAGGCATCAGCCCGGAGACGATATTCATTCTGCTTGGGGCCATTGGGCTTGGATTGATCCGCCGTTTGCCGGTTGTTGTAATTATTGTGGCAGCTGCGCTGGCGGGCATTGCGCTGTTCTGATCAGGCAGCGATGCGGGGGTAGAGACGCAATATCTTGCGTCTGGACACGATGCGGGAGAATAGATATGATCGTCATTAAGGTTGGTGGCGGTGCCGGGATGGATTATGATGCGCTGTGTGGCGATCTGGCCGAACGCTGGCGATCTGGTGAGCGGCTGGTGCTGGTGCATGGTGGCTCAGATGAGACCAATAAGCTGGCTGAGCAACTTGGCCACCCACCGCGCTTTGTGACCTCGCCATCTGGCTATACCAGCCGCTACACCGACAGGGCGACGCTTGAGATCTTTCTGATGGCAGCGGCTGGCAAACTGAACAAGCTGATCGTCGAACGCTTGCAGCGGTTGGGTGTGCAGGCGGTTGGGCTTTCCGGCCTGGATGGGCGCATTCTGGAAGGGCAACGCAAATCGGTTATTCGGATTGTCGAGGATGGCAAGCAAAAGATCCTGCGCGATGATTGGACCGGCACGATTGAGCGGGTCAATACGAACCTCTTGCATCTGCTGATCAATGCTGGCTACCTGCCGGTGATTGCGCCAATTGCCAGCAGTACGCTTGGTGAAGCGCTGAATGTTGATGGTGATCGGGCGGCAGCAGCTATTGGTGGTGCGTTGGCCGCCGAAACATTGCTGTTGCTGACGAATGTGCCAGGGTTGTTGAGCAATTTCCCGGATGAGACATCGCTGATCCCACATATTCCGCGCAACGCAATCGAGGAATATCTGCCAGTTGCCCAGGGCCGTATGAAGAAGAAGATCCTGGGTGCCGCCGAGGCTCTTTCCGGCGGGGTTGGGCGCGTCATTCTTGGCGATGCCCGCATCCCGCAACCAATCAGCCGCGCCATTGCCGGGCAAGGAACCGTGATTGAATAAATTGAATAAACAGTATTCAGAAGTCAGGAGTCAGAATAGCTGGCCCTTTCTCTAGAAACCGTTCCATTCGTTTCGGATGCTGCTGTGCGCGGCTCATACCTCGGCTGTGATCGATATGTGCTTGTGGCAGATTCGCTGGTTGTTTTGCTTGCTGGCGCGAAAGAATGTGATTGGCCCGCCAACGTCGGTTGGTCATGCCTCGGCTGTGATCGATATGTGCTTGTGACTGATCGCTCACCCCTTGCCCCGCTCGCAATGGGAGCAGGGCAGCACAGCCGATAATGGGGAATTGACAGTAGGAGTAAGCAGTACTGCATCGCGCCTTTGCAGATCCTGTAGCTACACGATTATGCACCCAAAACCGATATTCGGCACGCCCGTAGCAGCACACGGCAGCACGGTATCTGCCACCTGGATGAATGGATGGAAGGGGTTAGAAGCACCACCGACATTCTTTATACCAATCAGAAATGAGAAGTTCGCGGTTCGTATATTGTCCGCAGATGATGCAGTCAGTCGTTCTTGGTTCAGTGGTTCAGTGGTTCAGCATTCCGACTCCTGACTCCTGACTTCTGACTCCTATACCAACGCAGCTTCCTGCAAGTTCTTGATCGTCAGTGTATAGGCGCGGGCAAATCCGCCGACATAGCGCGCCCCATCTGGGATGTAGCGGTATAGCCCGAAATCCGCAAAGTCAAATAGCATGGCGGCAGCGGGCAGGCGAGCCAGATAGATCGAACGGGCAGCGACATATTCAGGAGTATCGTGTGGCAGGCTTGCCACTGCACCAGTGAGCGTGATGCGCGCCAGGGTTTGCACATCGTCGCGCTGATCATCTGGTTCGGCAATCATCAATGAGGAATGTGGATCATTGGCGAGGTGGCGGGTATGCGGCGAGAGCCGACTCAGGTGCAACAGAAATCCGCCAAAATCTGGCTCTGGCGCGTAGGCCACAAACGAAACAAATGGCGCACCATCCTGCAATGTCCCAAGCGCGGCGCTACGCTGGCTGCGAATCAGGGTGGCAATATTGGTAAGCTCATCTGGTTTCATAGTTGGGTATCAACACGTTCTGGGTGGGTATTGACCCACTGGCGATACGAATCGGCAACCAGTTCAAGATCACTGAGTTGCGATGTGCAGATCGCATACAATTCGTCCGGGGTGATTTCATGATAATAATGAACCATTCGATTACGATAACCAGCCAATTGGATGAGCAGCGCGGCTACTTGTGCGTTGAGCACCTGCCGATCCCTGAGCCCTGCTGCAATTTCCTTATATTCCGTCACACCCTGACCGAAGCCCTTCGCCAGAATATGCCGACCAATATCGAGCAATGCTTCCAGAATTCGGCGCAAGCACGATTCGGCTGCCCAGATATTGCGGCGATCAGCCATAAATACTGCTTTATCAGCAAGCGGCAGAGTGCGTATTCCGTCAAGGCACTCTGCTATCAGCGCTAGGCGATCGCCAACTACCCGCGAACTGATTCCTACTGGTATCACGATACTCTCCGATAGATCAGATCCTGGCGCTCACGCTCAAGCGGGATGAGATCACCAGCCCGCCGTAGGACATACAGATCATATTCATCGGCGGCATGCTGATCATCGGCAAACAAGCGCTCGCCACGAATAACATTCGCCGCCAGAAAGGGATCGGCCTGAGCCAACAGAACGAGATCGACGCGAGTCACACCGAAGAATTCTTCTAAAGCCAGGGTGAACTGAAGCGTTTCACGAATTGTCCAGGAGATGTTTGGCGCAATGAGTACACCAATATCGACATCTGATGGGCCTGGTGCAAGCACAGATTGTTGCCCGATGATCCAGGCATACACGTCGCTGGCACGGCTGCCAAAGGCATACAGGATCACACTATGATGACGCCGACATAGTATTTCCAGCGCTTGCTGCTGTTCTGTCATGCTCAACCATCGATCATTTCTCGTACGGGCGCGATATATCGCGCCCCTGCTGAAAGGAACAACTCATGAGTATCGCCATGATACCACACACCACCGACGAGATCATCGCTCTGGAATCGGCGCATACCGCTGGGTTCTACCCGAAGCGCCAGGTTGCAATTGTGCGCGGGCAGGGCGCAACGCTATGGGATGCCGATGGGCGCGAGTATATTGATTGTGTTGGCGGGCAGGGTGCCGCCAATCTCGGCCACGCGCATCCTGCTGTTGTGGCAGCCATTCAGGCACAGGCAGCGACGCTGATCAGCTGCCCGGAGATTTTTCATAACGACCAACGGGCTGCCTATCTCTCCGAACTGATTGCCGTGCTGCCGGATGGCATGGGCCGCGCATTCCTGTGCAATTCGGGTGCCGAAGCCATTGAGGGTGCGCTCAAGATCGCCCGCTTGATCACCAACCGCCCGAATGTGATTGCGACGGTGCGTGGGTTCCATGGCCGCACGCTTGGTGCGCTCTCGGCCACCTATGAACCAAAGTATCGTGAGCCATTCGCGCCATTATTGAGCGGGTTCAGCCATATCCCCTATGATAAGCTCGAAGCACTTGAGGCCGCCGTCAACGAACAGACAGCAGCAGTATTGATCGAGCCAATCCAGGGTGAGGGTGGCGTTCGCCCGGCCAGCCCTGGGTATCTGGATGGCGCACAGCGGATCTGCCATGAACGAGGCGCGCTGCTGATTGTCGATGAAGTGCAGACTGGTTTTGGGCGAACGGGCACGCTGTTTGGGATTGAGCATGCTGGCATCACCCCCGACCTCATAGCGCTGGCTAAGTCGATTGCTGGCGGATTACCAATGGGTGCTGTTGCGATCCATAGCCGCTATGGCACACTGCCGCAGGGCAGCCACGGAACGACATTCGGAGGTGGGCCGCTGGTGTGTGCGGCAGCACGGGCGGTACTACAGGCCATGCGCGATGAAGAACTACCACGTCAGGCTGCCGAGAAGGGCGCATACCTCATTGAACAACTGCGGGCGCTCAAACTCGCCAGGGTTCGTGAAGTACGTGGCATGGGCCTACTGGTTGGGTTGGAATTAAAGGAGCGGGTGCAGCCATTCCTGCCCGCCCTTATGGAATTGGGTGTATTGGCATTGCCAGCTGGCCCCAACGTACTGCGTTTGCTGCCCCCGCTGGTGATCAGCTATGCACAACTGGATCGAGTGGTGGTGGCTGTTGGTTCGGTACTACAAGGAGCAAAATGAATAGTATTCCGCGTTCACACACGATCATGTTCGCTATTATCTGTGCCGCTGCGCTACTGGTTGCCGTATTTGGTTCCTTCTTGCCTGTTGTGCTTGCGGATATGCTCTCGTGGCTGCAACTGCCGCCATTGCATGCCCGCTTCGTTGGTGCCCTGTATTTCTATGGTGCCATCTTTATGATTGGCTGTATGCGTGCGCGCTACCAGAGCGAGGTGCGCTATGCACTGATGATGATCGCGATCTGGACTGGCCTGCTGTTTGTTGTTTCGATCCTGAGCCTTGGTGCATTTGATTTTACACGCTTGCCAGTCTGGATCTGGTTTGCCTCCTATTCAATCTATCCAGTGATCGCGATGATATTGACCTGGCGTGATCGCAACACCATAACCGTAGATCTCCCAGGGCCGCGCCTTGCAGGCTGGGCCTATACAGCACTGATCATCCAAGGATTGGTTGTTGGGCTGCTGGCGCTGGCGCTGTTGTTGATACCCGGAGTGATGGTTGCCGTCTGGCCGTGGAAGATCACGCCATTGCTCGCACAGACCTATGGTGGCCCATTATTGGCCTATAGTGTTGGCAGTATTCTGTTTGCACGGCGGCGAACCTGGCTCGCGGTGCGGGCAGTCGTTCCAGCCATGTTTGTGTTTACTGCCGGAGTGTTGCTAGCTTCATTCATTCATCGTGGGCTGTTCTCTGCCAGTGATCTGGCCGACTGGATCTGGTTTCTGGCATTTGGAACGATGACGGCTCTGCTTGGTGCCATGACCGCCCGTGTGCTAGGGCTACAGCCTGGAGCATAAAGCCCTATCAGCCAACTTTACCTATGAGGATACGTATGCCACATAGCTCTGAGAGACGTTCTATAGCATTCCTATTTGAGTTGTAAAGGCGCGTAGCGCAAAGCGGGGCTTGGGGCGCAGCCCCGAAAGAAATCTCCCCGCCCCTTTTTTACAAATCCGGTAGGATTGCTATAGTAGTGAGTTTTTGCTGGATGAGAAGCCCTATGATCCATTGACATACGACAATCTGGGGAGAAGTATCTCAGAAGCATTGCTCAGACGCCCTGCGCTACCTTTAGCGGCACTGCCACTATTCAATGGTGCTGGTATTTATGCGCTCTACTATGTTGGCGAGAAGAAGCCGTATGAGGCATATCTACCACTTGCAGAAGCCCATAAAAATGCACCATTCAGCCGCCCGATCTATGTTGGTAAAGCGGAGCTTTCGGGCGCCCGAAAAGGTCGACGGGATGTTCAGTTGCTGGAAACGAAACTTGCTGATCGGTTACGCCAACATGCAAAGTCAATCAGTTCAGCCTACACAACACTGCATATTGATGACTTCTATTGTCATTATCTGATCGTTGAGTCGGTGTGGATACCACTCGGCGAGAGTATTCTTATTAATCTCACAAGACCGGTTTGGAATATGGTTGTCGAGGGATTTGGCAATCATGATCCTGGAAGTGGTCGAGCGGCTGGCATTCGCCCAATGTGGGACACAATCCATCCAGGCAGAACGTGGTCAGAACGACTACCAGTACGTGCCGAGACAACAGATAAGATTGATCAGCGCATCAAACGCTTCTTTGCAGGCGACACAACAGTAGTTTTACCTGAAACTCAGAATATCTGAAGAAGGCAACTTAGCGTAGCGCTACTAGAGATTCTCCAACAACAGGATCTCTCAATAATGCATGCGGATCAGGAGAATGGGCTACTGTATCAACCTGAGCCAGAGATAGGTAGATATGGCGTGCGATGAACTCAGCCATTGCTATTGGGACAGCATTTCCCAATTGGCGGCGGCTTTCAGTCCAGGAGTTTGCAAAATACCATTCGTCAGGAAATGTCTGGATGCGTGCTAACTCACGTACCGTAAAATAACGCACGGTTCCATCATCGCGGCGAAGTATATTCTCACCGCCAGGATTACCATGGTCGCCAGCCTTGATTGCTTTCGCTGGCCAATCCCAAGGGCTACCAGTATGCCCAGGGTAGATTCGGGCATCCGGAATGCCAATGTGATTATCTATAAGCGGATGTGGATTGCGATTATTTGGCTCAGGGAGATCATGGAGAGCATCACGGACAGTTTGCCAGCGCTGCAATATTGGCTTCGACAAGCGAGCCAAGCGCTCGACCTGCCATCTGAAACGCTCAGGCACTGATTGGCTAGAAAGGCCATGCTCCTCCCAATAGCTCCCATCCACATATTGAGCATACAGGAGTGCTTCTTTCGTGTGCATAGGGGCTGGAAAAGCCCACCGAATACCCAGGTCACAACGGAATGCAACAATAAAAACGCGCTGCCGTTCCTGTGGCACTCCGAGATCAGCCGAATTATACAACTCAGCACTCACAAGGTATTGTTCGTCCTGCGGGAAGTGGGTGCGTTTATGGCGTATGGTCGACAAGCGCTCGGCATGCTCCCACCACGTCTCACCTGGAAATTGGGTAAGCATAGGCAAACGTAGCTGGTTCAAAATATACTCAAAATAAGGCCGGAAGTTTTCGCGCAATATCCCACGCACATTCTCAAGCAGAATTGCACGTGGACGAATAGCTCGCACTGCTCGCAACACCTCGGGAAACATATTCCGCACATCAGCTTCGCCTGCATGTTTCCCGCCTAAACTGAACGGCTGACATGGAGCACCACCTGCTAATAGATCAACTTTTCCTGCTGCACAATAGTCGGTATAATCTACATTCCGAACATCGGCTTCGATAACTGGCCAATGAACGCCTTCTATACATCGCTGGACATTTAAGCGAAGAGTGTCACAAGCATCACGATCACGCTCAACTACCAGCAAGTGCTGAAAACCAGCTCGATGTGTTCCAAGTGCTAACCCACCGGCTCCACTGAATAGCTCGATTGATCGCATACGACTAGTCCTTAAATACCTGCTCATTGTTGCCATATAAAATCTACCATAGATTTCATATATCCCTACAACACGGTTCAGTGTAGTACATATTTTCTATATTGTCAAGAATATGTTCACATTAGATGACCATGTGGCTGCGCCGCACACTGATTGATGAAAATAGCCTTCGCTTTGCGTTTTCGGCTATCGGTCTAGCGGCTATCTTCATATTAGCGTACACGCGAACTCGCATAGCGGATGCCGCTCTCCAGATCGCTGCGCGAGACGAGATGCGACAGATCGATTCCCAGGCCGACGATCGTCTGGGCTAGTTCTGGCCGCAACCCGACCAAAACTGTCTCGGCTCCGAGGAGGCGGGCCGCGCCTGCCGCCTGGATGAGTGCGCCAGCCACATGGGTGTCCACCAATGGCACGCCAGTAATATCGATAATCAGGGTATGGGCGTGCTGGCGCTCAATTGCATGAAGCATCGTCTCGGTCAGTATCGCAGCTCGTTGATCATCGATCAGTCCAATCAATGGCAGCACAATCACGCCACGCATGATCGGCAGAACAGGGCTAGAGAGCGCCCGAATCGCCTCAGTCAGCTGATCCCGGGATGTGTTACTGGTGCGTAATTCAGCGAGTGTCTGTTCAAGCTCGCCAGCCCGCAGGGCAAGTGTAGATTGCTGCTCCATGACAGAACGTTGGGCTTGGCCCAAGGCCAATTGCATTCGTCGTAGGGCGTTGGCCAGTGCGCCAAGCTCATCACGGCCCTGAATATCAACCACATGGTCGAATTCACCACGGCCAATCGCTTCGGTTGCCAGCATCAGGCGCTTGATCGCCCGCCGGATTGGGATCGCGATTGCAGCCCAACCGGAAAACATCACGCCAGCGGCAATCAGCGTTGCAGCGATAATGACGATCCAGGCGCGATTGAGGATCGCGCTGCTTTCGCGCAGGACAACACTAGTATCCTCGCGGCTGGCAGCCACCAGATCCGCGCTTGCAGCAGTAAGCTGGGTATAATCAATTTCGAGCTCACGATAGACAGCAAATGATCGAGCATAGATCCGCGATTGGCCGGTTGGAATCAGCTGATCCCACGTTTTACTCACAAACACTGGCCAGCCGGTTTGCAGGCGTGCCAATGGCTCACGATCATTTTCATCAACAAACTGTGAGTATGCCTCTAAAAGGCTGATCATGCGCTGTTCTGCCGCCCGCAGGCGAACTTGAACAGACAACTGATCTTGTTCACTAACAGCAGCAATATACGCCGATTGGAGGATGCGGTAATCGGCCAGGGTTCGGCTGATCTGTTCAACAGTCGTCAGCGCTGGAATCACACGATCACCCAGTTTGGCAGCCTGATTGCTGATCGCAGAGAGTTGCACCAGGGCAAATCCGCCCACGGCACCAATCAGTACGAGGCTGGCAATCAGCGCAATCAGCAACTTTGTGCGAATCGACATCGCAATACCTCCAATCGAGATCCATACTATTATCATAGCACCCTCAATCATTGGGTGCAGGAGCATCTGTGCTACAATAGTTCAACATGAGTATCGATTTTGTCACACTGCTTCGGCGCGCTCCTGGCTATACCAACCAGATCAGCCATGTCGAACCGCTGCCCGCTCGTGCGGCCAGCTTTGCTGAACCCGCACTGCCCCTGCCCGCTGTGCTGGCCGCGCTGCTGGCCGAGCGTGGCATGAGCCAGCTGTATGCCCACCAGGCTGCCGCGCTGGATGCCGCTCGTGCCGGTAGCCATCTTGGTGTGGTAACGGCAACTGCCAGTGGTAAAACGCTGTGCTATCAGATCCCGGCGCTCGAAGCATTGCTGGCCGATCCACGCGCCCGTGCGCTGTGCCTGTTCCCAACAAAAGCCCTGGCTGGCGATCAACTGCGTAGCCTGCGTATGCTTTCCGAACCACTTGGCATTCCGGTTGCGACGCTCGATGGCGATACGCCGCGCCCCGAACGCGATACCGTCCGTGCTCGTGCCCGGATCATCCTTTCTAACCCGGATATGCTGCATCGCACACTGCTGCCCGATCACCGGCGCTGGGCAACGCTATTGGCCGGGTTGCGCTTTGTGGTACTGGACGAAGCCCATTCCTATCGGGGCGTGTTTGGCACCCACGTCGCCTTGATTATGCGGCGACTGCGCCGATTATGCGCCCACTATGGTGCCGCTCCCCAGTTCATCTGCTGCTCGGCCACCAGCGCAAACCCAGATGAACATTTGCAAGCCCTGGTTGGCGCTCCAGTGCAGGTAATCAATGGTGATGGCGCACCTCAAGGGCCACGCTCATTTGCGCTCTGGAACCCGCCAATTATTGATGAAAAGCGTAAATCCAGGGATCAACGTCCTGCCGCCGAAAATGGCCAACGCCGCAGCACCAATGTCGAAACTGCAGCATTGATGGTTGCGCTCGTTCGCGCTGGCGTGAAGACATTGACCTTCGCTCGTACCCGCCGGGGGGCCGAACTCATCCTGCGCTATGCCCGTGAATCGCTGGAACGAACCGACTCACCTCTGGCCCAGCGCGTGGCGGCCTACCGAGCTGGTTATACTCCCGAACAGCGCCGCCAGCTCGAACAGGATTTTTTGCGTGGCGAAATTCTTGGGCTGGTTTCGACCAACGCGCTCGAATTGGGTGTCGATATTGGTGGTGTCGATGCAGTCGTGATTGGTGGCTTCCCAGGAACTGTTGCGAGTGCCTGGCAACAGGCGGGCCGGGCTGGGCGCTCCCAATCGGCAGCCCTGGCCGTGATGGTCGCTCAGGACGATCCGCTCGACCAGTTCTATATGCGCCATCCAGCCCAGTTCTTCGCCCGTTCCGTCGAACATGCCAGGGTCGCATTGGATAACCCATATATTCTGAGTGGTCAGATCCGCTGTGCCGCATTCGAACTGCCATTACACGATGCCGATGAAGAATGGTTCGGGCCGACATTTGGTGCTATTCGCGATTGGCTGACCCGCCATGGCGAACTGGCCCTACTGCCGGATGGTCGTTCGGAACTGACCTCGCGCTGGCCATCCTCACAGGTCAATATCCGCAGCGCCGATGGTGATCCAATCGAGCTGTGCGATGCCGAGAGTGGGCGGGTGATCGAGCAATTAGGGGCTACTCGCGCACCATTCGAGATCTACCCAGGCGCGGTGTATCTACATCAGGGCGATAGCTACCTGGTGCAGGAGTTGGGCGAACGGCGGGCAATCGCACGGCGCTCACAGGTTGGCTACTACACCCAGACACGTGAGGAAACCAATATTCGGATCGAGCGGATTCGTGAGCAACGCCGCGTCGGCCCGGCATCCCTGTATATTGGCATTGTCGAAGTGACCCGCAAAGTAATCGGCTACCGGCGCAAGGAACACTACAGCGAAGCAATGTTGAGTGAGCATGATCTGAACATGCCGCCGCAGATGTTTCGCACCGTTGCGGTATGGTGGACGGTACCAGATGATATGTGTACGCAGACGGAACAGCACTGCGATGAGATTGTCGATGCGCTGCACGCAATGGAACACGCCTGCATTGGGCTGCTGCCACTGTTTGCCCAGTGCGATCGGGCCGATATTGGCGGACTATCGACCGACATGCACCCGGAGACTGGTATGGCCACGGTGTTTGTTTATGATGGCGTACCGGGTGGCGTTGGCATTGCCCAGGTTGGCTATGAGCAGGCCGAACAATGGTGGACCCAAACACGGGCGCTGCTGTTGGAATGCGCCTGCCTGGAAGGGTGCCCGGCCTGTGTACAATCGCCAAAATGCGGAAATGGCAACCAACATCTCTCGAAGCGCGGCGCGGCGGCACTCGCCTCACTCTTACTCAGCCAACCAGTGCCAACCCGCGATCTTGGCCGCAGGCTCAACGCCGCGCCGCGCGACACCCAGGAAAACGGCGCAAGTTCGGTGATTGCGGATCTGAAAGGGCGATTGGAGCGAGCTAAAGCGGAGCCAAGCGGGCCGCGCCGAGCTGCGTTACTGGCGGCATTACGCTACCGCCTACGGATTGAACGTGATGCGCTTGGGCCGAATGAGCAACTGGCCCTGGTGGCAATCGCGGCGGAAGCAGAGCGGATGGGCTGAAGCGAGTATTCAGGAGTCAGGAGTCAGGAGCCAGGAGTCAGAATGATTAGGGGACCAGAACCAAGAACCCATGTAGGGTGCGGACCCATGGGTCCGCCCAAGAGAACAAGCACCGAGAACCAAGAACCCATGTAGGGTGCGGACCCAGGTGTTCGCCCAAGAGAACAAGCACCGAAATAGGAATAGGGTAGAGCCGCAATATATTGCGTCTGGGCAAGCGCACGACCACAGTGTGTGCCTATTCGCAGCTGAGGCATGAGATATCGCGATTATGGAGCCACAGAGATCTATTTGGGGTTCGGGGCCAGGCCCAAAGGGCACCCCGCGGACGGAACCGCCCCGCCTGCGGGCACGGGGCGCACAGCCCCGACACACCGAACTAAGCATGCAGAACGGCTCCCGCAAGAAAAACCTATTTATCGAATGAGGATTTCGGAAACCAGGTAGCCTCTGGCTGTACGGCGTCGTCGGGAGGGCCACCAGCGTCGGTCCAACCCTGATTTTCAACGGTCATGATCGGTTCGACTTCCATGTCCGCGCTGACGCATAGTTGGCACGAGAGGCGGTATTGGCCATAGATCTCACGCTCAACTAGCTTGGCATGCTCGGCGGTTGTCATCGTATCAGGCTCGCCAGCGGTGAATGTAACCCGACATGTTGTGCAGCGTGCATTGCCGCCACAGCGATGGCCAATATGGACGCCCATCTCCTCAATCGCCTTGACGAGTCGCGTGTCGGCTGGCCACTCGGCAGTTTGTCCACCCACGGTTAGCTTCGGCATCTGGCTTGCTCCTCAGTAAAGTGTCCATAATCCGCGTCAGATGATCCAATCACATTCATGCGCGGCTCTCTTCTATAGTACGCGATAATAGCAGAGATTGATCTTATGCAAGCTGTTTCTCATAACACAGGCTGAGTGGATCATTGGTGTAGGGGCCAAATGGCGGAATTCGCACAAATCCCACCCGCTCATACAGCCCAATCGCCTCGTGCTGATAGATTCCGGTTTCGAGGCGCAGCACCATAATAGTGTGTAAACGGGCATACTCAGCCAGATGATCGATCATCAGCTTTCCGAACCCAGAGCCGCGATAGGATGGGCGGACATACATGCGTTTGAGTTCGCCATACTCACTGCCCACCAGTTTGATCGCGCCACACCCAGCAGGTATGCCATCTGCGCGTAGAACAAAAAACGGTACGCCCTCGGCCAGCAATTTTTCGACACTAAACCCATGGCGGCTTTCCGGCGGATAGAAGGATTCTAGATGAGTTTGCAGTTCGGTAATCAAACTAAGTGCATCGGGTGTATCGGGGCGTTCGCTGGTGATCATCGCTGACATATGACGCTCATGATCCTTTCTAGGGCTGATAGATCTTTCCCAATGAATCAGGTATCGTGGATTCGCACCGCGCTCCGCAGGCTGAAGCCTGCGGCTAGGGTTCATCGTCTTCTTGCCACAGGCTGATTATTCCGGAAATGAAATAATCGGGTATTTTTCCTTGCCTCGGCTAACTCCCTTCTCCCCAACGTGAGAGAAGGGGGCGAGGGGGGTGAGGGGGCATCGTTCCCGTTGCCGCAGGCTTCAGCCCGCAGATTCCAGGGCTTGCTCACGATGACGGATCGCTCGGTAGTGTAATGCACTCAAGATACTGCGCGCACTCATCACCGAGAGTGTGCTGCGAACACTAAACAGCCCAAGCAGGCTCCCAATACTGCCAATACTCAGAATACTGCCAACGCTGCCGATGCTCAGAATACTGCCGACGCTGCCAATACTCAGGATACTACCGACGCTGCCAATACTGAGAATGCTGGCGTAACTACTGCGGCTCAGGCGCGAACGATCCGGCTGGCGATCTTCCGGCTGGCTTTCACTCATTGGTTGCTCCTCTGGCTAATTCTGCTGGTTAGCAGTATAACTATGCCCGCCAAAGATCGCCCGGATCTCGGCTGCCGAACGGGCCTGCTGGAGTGCGTGCATGCGTGTTTCTTCCTGTTTCTGGAGCGTGCGTGCATATTCCAGCACAACCGCCAGCTTATTCGCAGGGAATTTCACGGCACCATTCTCGTCCATATGAATAATCTCACCAGGTGCGACATCCATTCCGCCAACGGAAACAGGCACATTAACGGCTTGAACCGCAAATGGCCCATGCCCAGCCGTGACACCAGTCAGCATATACTGAAATTGCATGGGCCGCACCTCATCGAGATCACGCGATGGCCCATTCGAGATCATGCCAACGCATCCAATTGCCTTCATGGCCGAAACCATATTCCCGCCAGCCAGGCCAACTTTCCCAGCAATCTCGGCAGGGAAGCGCTGCTGAAGCACCAGAATCGTCGGCTTCTTCGCTGCATCAAGCGCATCAATCACATCCATAAATGACAAGCGAGTATAGTTCGGATCGGGCATTCCATAGATACAGGTAACGGCATAGCCAACCAGGCGGCCCAGTTCGGGATACATACAGCGAATCGATTGATCGGTATACCAGTTCTCATTCCAGGGATGATACAACCCCAGGCATAACCGGCTCTCCGGGTAGGTCGCAACAACATTCGTGATCGATGGGGTGTCGAAGTTCTTCAATTCTTCCAGCAGCGCCAGTTCATCCTGTTCCGCTAGCGACATAGATCACCTCATATGCTCAAATGTGACAATCAAATTCCGTCATAGTTTTTGGAGTGCGGCAGCCATGCTGCCGCTGCGCAAGCATGGCTTGCGCACTCCACACCTGCAACCATGTGTGCTGGATTCTGTTTGAAAGAATGTCGGTGGCAGTTGCAACGCTGGTGCGCTCATTCCAATTGTGATGCACCTGCTGTGCCGCCGTGTGCTGCTACGGGCGTTGTTCGATACAGATTTCGGGTCATATGAATCCCGCAAGCGTTCAAGCGGGTCATCTGCGTCATCTGCGGATGCATACGAACGCTGCTAGGCCGCCGCAATCTCGTCCAGTGTAACCTCACGGCCCAACCGTGCAGATTCATAGGCTGCCAGCACCACCCGCAAATTCTCGCGGCCAAGCTCGCCGGGCGCAGGGTTTGCGCTGCGCCCTTCCAGCGTATCCAGGTATGCACCGATCATCGCCCCGAACATGTCATCGCGCTGCTCGATCAACACCTGATAGCCACCAGGCAGATCCTCACGATGCAATGTAAGTGCGCCATGTGGCCCGCCGATGATCAATACACCCTGCGTGCCAAAGGCCACAAAGCTCGCGCCAGGAAACCAGACCCCCGCTGCCTGCGAGGCAAATAGTGTCCCGAGCTGGCCGCCAGCAAAGCGGGCATTCAACACAGCCGTATCCTCGCCGCCAAGCTCAGGCCGAAAGCGCGCAATTGAACACGAAACCGCCTGGATAGGCCCACCAATCTGCAACAGCATGTCGATATAATGAATCCCGCCATCGAGCAACTGCCCACCTCCCGTAATCCGCGGGTCATAGCGCCAGGAGGTACTCAGATATTCGCCGCCCTGCCAGTGGGCATAGGTGGCCTGCATGCCGATCAACATACCAATCCGCCCCGCTTCAATGGCCTGCCGAGCGGCAACGGCTGCCGGCAATGTACGCATGATCTCAGCATAGAACAGCGTCACGCCAGCGCTGCGGGCAGCAGCAATAATCGCATCACACTCATCCAGCGTTCGCGCCAGCGGCTTCTGGCACAGGATATGCTTGCCAGCCCGTGCTGCCGCAATCGCTGCCTGTGCATGGAAATGGTGGGGCGTGCAGATCTCGACAGCATCGATCTGCGGATCAGCCAATACTTCTTCCAGGGATGTGACGGCCCGAGCACCAGCCAATTCGGCTCGCGCCGCCGCCTTCGCCGGATCAATATCGCAGCAGATGGTAATCCGCGCCCGTTCCGCATGGCGCTGGTAGGCGCGGATATGATGTTCGCTAATAATGCCGCAGCCGATCAGGGCGATGTTCAATGGTGCCATACAATCTTTCTGTTTAGATAAGCGTTTCCACCGCGTCATGCGGCTGATTCCCCTCACCCCAACCCCTCTCCCACACCGGGAGAGGGGCGCAAACGGCGCTCAACGGTTCTATCGCTCCCCTTCTCCCTGGCAATCGGAGAAGGGGCTGGGGATGAGGTCGCTACTCATATCGATAGACGCTGCAATGCTGGATTGAGATGCTTTGATTCGAGAAACGCCACGCCACCCCCTGCGCATTCTCGTCGCCATTCATACGCCGCTCCGCCACCCATGTACCATCCCGATACTCGCCTTCGTCCACCGCCGCAATGCCAACAATCGCTGGGCCAGGAGTGAGCGGGCGAAACGTGACCTTGAAGCCACTACCAACACCAACAAACGTATCGGGGCCAGTGGCAATAATCAGGCCATAGCCGATCTCGGATTTGAATACGAAGACCGCATCAAGCACAATCTCTAACTCATAGCCACCAAGCTGGCGTTTCACCATTGGGTGCTCGAGATCGAGCAAGAACCCAGCCATAGTGCCCTGGCCTTGGTGAGCGAGAATGAGAGGTGCAACCTGCTGTAATGCAGCATAACTACGCGCCAGTGGCGCATTGACCGGATCGGGGAGCGAATCCACGGCAAATGGCGATGTGCCAATCGCATCGTGCTGGCCAATTGCATAGAAGACATGCCGGGCACCATCTTCGGTACGGCGCATCTCGGGAATAAACAATGGATTGCCGCGCCGGGTGTAGCGCTGGCACCATTCCTCAAAATTCGGCGCATAGATATCCGGGGTCAGGATATCGATCTGTGGCGCACCAGCCAACCATAGATCAAGCACATGCGGCAATGGCCCACCGCTTGGCCAATCGCCTGGGATATGCTCCGGTTGCTGATGGCTCAACCAGGCATTCACAAACAACGGGATGTTATAGGCCTCCTTCCCGGCGATTGCCACATGATCCACATACCGCGCATACTGCCAGGCCATAAAGAATTCGTCGGTTGCCGGGCCTGTTCCAAACAGTTCTGCCCAGGTGCCATCCTGCCGTGCGCCAGCGTTCTCCCAACTGCTACGCAATTCAGTTCCTAGCAGATCACGATGCTTGATCAGATATGTGACCAATTCCTGTGGCACTGGTTGTGCAAACGCCTGCTCGGCCAATTCCGAGTGATCACGGGTATCGCCAAGTGTGCCAACTTCATTCTCGACCTGAACCATAATCACGGTACGCTGCTCGCTATCAACGGCACGCACATGGTTCATGAGCGCAGCAAAGGCGCGTGCATCGGCCTGCCAATTGGCCTCTGCCAGTGTCGAAAGTATTTCTGCCGTCCTGCCAGCAATCTGAGCGCGTGGGAAGCGGGCCGTATCGCGCTTAACCCACAACGGGATGTAGCTCGACTGACCATTCTTCCAACTGCCGAACCACAACAGAATCAGGCGCAATCCATGGCTGCGCGCATCGCGCAATAACCCATCGACGAGTGTGAAATCGAAGCGGCCCTCATCTGGCTCGATCAGTTCCCACGAAACGGCAGCCAGCACCGTATTAAAATGCATGTCGCACATGCGCTGCCAGATTGGCTGCATATACTCAAGATTCGATGAACTGGAATTATGTAATTCGCCGCCCAATATCAAAAATGGAGCGCCATCAACAATCAACTGCGTGGCCGTCCCTTGCTTGTGGAGGTATGGTGTAGGTGCGCCATTGGTCTGCGCTGTCATAATATTTACTCCTGTGCTACGCTGCATGACCCTGGTATCCAAGACTGGATACCTCGTCACCAATAATCTCTTGTGGTTCGCGGGCGCAGTATACTGCACAGGTTTGGCCCTGGCAAGGCACCCAGGCGATCAGGGTATGATGGAACGTTCTGCACCGTTGTCTGTGCCGGTCGCTTCGTTGGGGCGAACCTCGTGTTCGCCCACGATGATGGCGTTGTGCGGCCCAATGCAGGCGAACACGAGGTTCGCCCGTACCCCATGGTGCTGCCAGCGCTACCCAATGTAGGCGAGCCTCGTGTTCGCCCCTCCGCATGGTGCTGCCAATGATCAGAACATCCATCGCACCCCTTTGCACAACATGCCCTGGGATAGGTGTGGCATAAACATTTATATTGATTCCACGCCGATGATTGGCGAGGAGCGGTGTATAATCATCGCTAGGATTCTCTTATGAATTTTGACAATCAAAACCCGTAACGTGCTATGGTCGATGTGGAGTGTGCAAGCCATGCGTGCGCGGCGGCAGCATGGCTGCCGCAATCCAAACCGATGGCCGAGTTTGATTGTCAAATTTGATTAGGTGAGGGTGCGATGGAGCAACTACGAGCGCTGCTGGTGGGTGCAGGTGGGATGGGCCGCGCATGGGCCAAGAATCTGCATGCATACGATCAGGTCACAATTGCAGGTTGGGTCGATATTCGTTCTGGGGCGGCTGCACAGGCTGCCGATGAGCTTGGCATGATTGTGCCGCATACTGGTGCGGATCTCGAACAAGCATTGGCCGATGTCAAGCCAGATTTCCTTGTCGATGTGACCATTCCCGAGGCGCACCATGATGTGACACTGATGGCATTGGCGGCTGGCATACCGGTTCTTGGCGAGAAGCCAATGGCCGATAGCATGGAACGAGCTAGGTCGATGGTAGCGGCATCAGAGCGCGCCAACAAGCTGTATATGGTCAGCCAGAGCCGCCGCTATGATGCACGCCTGCATGCCTATCGGCAGTTGATCGAGCAACAGGTTGGTACGCTTGGCATTCTCAAATCGGATTTTTATATTGGCGCACATTTTGGCGGCTTTCGTGATGAGATGGCGCATGTGTTGCTACTCGATATGGCCATTCACACGCTCGACGCAGCGCGCTATTTGTGCAACGCCGATCCAGTCGCAGTCTATTGCGAAGAATTCAATCCATCCTGGAGTTGGTACAAGGGTGCTGCCAGTGCAACGGCCCTGTTCGAAATGACGGGCGGGCTGCGCTATACTTATAGTGGCAGTTGGTGTGCCGAGGGCCGCCATACATCGTGGGAGGCCGAATGGCGAGCGGTTGGCCCACGCGGCACAGCAACATGGGATGGCCATGGCCCGGCGGTTGCCGATACGGTTGTGGCATCTGGGGATTTTCATTCAGCAGCAGAAGCGCACACAGCGATTGTTGCAGATGATGTACCAGCGGGAATTGCTGGATCGCTGCGCGATTTCGTGCATGCACTGCGTACCGGCGCAACGCCAATGGGCGAATGCCACGATAACATCAAGAGCCTGGCGATGGTCTTTGCCGCCATCGAATCAGCAGAAACAGGCCGCAGGGTATCGATCACCATATAATATGGAGTCAGGAGTCGGGAGTCGATATCCAATGTTCAGCCGCCGCACTAACCGCCAGATGGGGTGCCAATAATCTGCGTCATCTGCGGATAATATAAGAAGACACCCAGCATTAATGAAATTGAACGGCAGGATCGAGGCCCAAATTGATCAGTATGTCATGCGCCTGGCTTCGCGCCGATGCAGCGCTGGCGTGATCGCCGAGGGTTGTGAGAATCGTGGCCAATACCTGGAGCGCATCGCTTTTGAACAGTGGATGATCGATCTGCTCTGCGAACCGGAGGGCGCGTTTGGCGCATCGAAGGCCAGATAAGGCTCTGCCACGCTGCACTTCTGCCCATGCCACTCCAGCGAGAATACGGCTCTGGCTGCGCTTGTCGCCGATGCGGCGAGCAGATTGCAGTGCCTGTGCATACAGTATACGAGCCTGCTGATGCTGTTCCTGGCGCGCATAGGTTTGGGCCAATCCATTCAGAATCGCCATCTCGACTTCACGGTTGCCAATTGCACGGGCGAGTGTCAGCGCAACTGTAAAGTGTTGCTGGGCATTGCTCCACATTGCTTGCTCGCGGCTTGTGCGCCCAAGATTATAGTAGGTGAGCGCCATGCCAAAGCGGCTACCGAGCTTGATGAAGCCATATAACGCCTCTTCCAATACGGTGCGCGCTGTTTCGTATTGCCCAAGCAGGATCGCCACTACCCCGAGGTTATGCAGTACGCCGCTTTCCCCATCCCGATCACCAAGCCTGCGATACAACAATAGTGCCTGTTCATAGTACTTCTGTGCCACTGGATCGCCGCGATCCTCGGCGATATTCCCAAGTGCGTTGAGTGCGGTTGCTTCATCACGCAATGCTCCAATTGCCTGGAAGATTGCCAGTGCCTGCTGAAGTGCTGTGCGCGCCTCGGCATAGCGGCGTAACGAGTTGGCCGCATATGCCTGTGATGTTAGAATGCTTGCTTCGTGCCAGCGCAGCCCAGCAACATGGGCAAGCGCCAATGCCTGCCCAAAGTGGCTGTGTGCAGCGGCGAATTCGGTCTGCACCAGCAGCACATTACCCAACACAAACAGCGCATATGCTTCAGCACCAGCATCATTGACGCTATTGGCCAAAACTCGTGCCCGCTCAGTGGCCATAATCGCCTCACTATAGCGCGATATGCTATACAACGCACTGGCCCGGTAGGCATGAAGATTGGCTAAACAGCGGGTTACTGGTGTGTTGAGCTGCACCTGCTCCAGTTCCGAGACAGCATCTTCGAGCATGGCCAGGTATTCGGCCATCAGCCCGGCTGCCAGGCTGTAGCGCAGCAGTGGCAGGCTCGCGGCATTCAGATCTGCAGGGCGTTGTGTTGCAATCGCCCATTCCCAAGCCGAACGCAGGTTATCATATTCGGCATGAATATCATCGTGGGCAGATCGTGTGGAGAGTAACAGATCCGTGCGTTGCTCGGCGAATGCGGTGTAATAGGCACAATGCTGATTGCTCACCTGGGTATGTTCATCTGGGTTTCGAGCAAGTTGCTGAAGTGCATACTGGCGCAGCAGTTCGTGAAGTTCGTAGCGGCCAGTCGCATCACGCCGCAGGTAGCCGCTTGCTGTAAGAGCGTGCAGAAAAAAGGCCGATGCTCCAGCAATGCTTCCAGCTGCATCACTGCGGAAACCGCCCCGAAACACCCCCAATCGCGCAAGAGTCGCTTGCTCGTGGTACCCGAGTAGGCTCCAGAAGCGCTCAATCACAGCTGTGAGGCCATGTGGCTGTGTGTCGGTTGTGTTTGGGGTGCTCAGTGCAAGCAGGTTGGTGGCCAGATCCTGAGCTATTTCATCACAGGTTGCATAGCTTATTTGCGCTGCGGCAAGTTCAATACCAAGCGGCATCCCTTCGACAAGACGGCAGATTCGCACAATCGCCGAACGATTCTGGTCGGTCAACATAAAATGTGGGTTGGCTCGGCGCGCTTGATAGAGGAATAACTGAACCGCTTCACTGGTATCGGCGGCGGTTCCCTGAGCGGAAGTTGGGATGGTGAGCCCCTGGATCGGTATAACGAGTGCATCTGGAATTGGCGGAAGTATCGTCGCCGTGATCAGCATGCTGAGTGATGGGATGCGATTAAGCAGTGTCGTTATAATCGCAGGGCCATGGTTCAGATGATCTAGGTTATCCAATACAATCAGTGTGCGCTGATCGCGCAAGGTGGCAACCAGCCGTTCGAGTGGATCATCAACACAGGCCACTTCGAGTTCAAGCGCTGTAATAATTGCGGGAATGATCTGCCGGCTGGATGTCAATCCAACCAGTGCAACCCACCACACGCCACCAGGGAAATGATCGGCGCTCTCGGCAGCGGCCTGGGCTGCCAGGCGGCTCTTGCCAATGCCGCCGGGGCCATACAACACCATAACCCGTTGCTGAGGTAGGGTTTCGGAGAGCTGGCGCAATTCATTGGCACGGCCAATAAAATCACCGATCATTGGCAACGTGCGCGCCGGATCAGGTGGTGGCAGTGTCAATGCTTTTGTGACAAGCTGCCCTGGATCGGAATGGTATGCCCAACCACCCTCGGTTGGCACAAGGATATTATTCGCAATCAGGCGCTCAAGAATGAGCGCGATCTGGCTTGGCAGGCGGCCTGTTACGATAGCAAACCAGTTCAAGAATTCGGTGGTTGGCTCCCAATGTAGGCTATGGCGCAGCCATGCGCGCAGGCCCTCCGCAGAAAGTGGGCCTAGTATAATCTGTTCCACAGCCGCCCGATCTTTGTGGATGCCATAGCCAATTGCTGGCCAACCAGAATCGGTAGCGATCATCGCAAGATGTTTGAGTTCAGGCTGTTCGCCAAGCGCACGAACCAATTCCAGCGATGTACGATCCAGATCTTCCACATGGTCGAGCACGATCAGAATGGCCTGTGCGCCACGTTGTTCAATCACTCGCTGGAGTGCTTCTGCAAAAGCGGCGGGGTTTGGTATTGGGGTGGGCAGATCTGGCCAGCGCTCAACGCTAGCAAAGGCTCCATACACACGCGCACGCATCGCCGGATTTCCGCGTAACACAAGCACCGGCAGGTTACGTATCTGCGCCGCCTGGGCTGCCTCATCGAGCAATCGTGAGCGCCCAGTGCCGCGTGGGCCGCCGATCTGCAGCAGGCTGCGATCATGCTGGGGGATCTGCTCCAGAAACATAGCGATCCGCTGCAGTTCGGCATCGCGTTCGATCAGCCGAGACGGCGGCTCAATGATCTGTGCTGTGTCAATATCGGCGCTGAACGAGCGTCCGCGCCCATGGCGTTTGGCCTGGAAGCTGCGCCGATCCGCAATCGCAAACAGCATATCCGCACTTGTTGCATCATCGGGGCAGCGCGCAATGCCAACGCTCACCGTGAGCGAGATCGGAGGTTCGCCTGCAAATGGCGCGCCACATACATCCGTGAGCAGACGTTGCGCCACATGCTCGGCCTGATCGCGGGTTGCACCAGGCAGAAGAATGACAAATTCATCGCCACCATAGCGAAAGATTTGATCGCTCGTTCGGATGGCAGCGCCAGCTCGTTGAGCGAATTCTCGCAGAACCTGATCGCCACGAGTATGGCCAAAGGCATCGTTGATACTTTTGAAGAAATCGAGATCAACGACCATCAGGCTCACGCTGAGATCATCGCGCTGTGCCGTTTCGAGCAGCATACTAAGCTGTGCATTAAGCGTGGCACGGTCGCCAATTCCAGTGAGTGGGTCGGTCGTGCGGTAACGTGGCATCATTGGCACAGCCATTGAATTCTGGAAAGCTTCAAATCAACAAATAAGCACGTTACCAGCACCTATGGCACGGGCGTGAGCGTCGGGATATCGAGTGGCACTGGCGCAAGTGTTTCGGTTGGTGGTGCTGGTATCTCAGTATTGGTACTTGTTGGGGGCACGGGTGTGAGCGTTGGCAGGCGAGTTGCGCTTGCCGTTGGTCGCTCAGTCGGGCTTGGTGTTGCGCTTGGGATGGTCGGGCTGATCGAGGCTGGAGTTGCGAGCGGGCGGTTCACGAGCGAGGGGATGATCAGGGTTTGGCCAACCTGGATCGCATTTGGGTCGATCAGGCCATTTGCTGCCAACAGCTCATCGATGGTTGTGCCGAATTCTTGGGCGAGTGCGCCAAGCGTATCACCTGACTGAACAACATATAATCCGGCTGGCGTTGGCGATGGGATCAGCAGCCGAGCGTAGTTTGTTGCCGTCGCATCGATATCAAATGTTGGTGCCGGAATGATCTCGAGTATTGCTGGAGCAGTTGATCGTGGAGTAGCCGGCTGAGGTGGTTGGCAGGCTGTCAACAGAACGAATGTCAACACCATCGTGGTGAGGCGGAAAACAGCGGCGTTTGTTTGGTTCATTCGCATGAGCACGCAATCAAAAAAGTGGGGATACGTGAAAGGCAACGTAGCCATCACGCACCCCATGAGCGTCGAATTGGAGCGTTTCCAGAAGCACGTTACTTCTTTGCCGTCGGGACTTTCTTGGTGTCCTGCTGCTTTTTCTGCTTCTGGGTATTCTTCGGACTTTTGTCGCCCATCACTGTGCTCCTTTCGAAGAATAATGGTGAGGCCACCGCTGGCCCTCAACCTGTGTCCCTAATTATAACACGCTGGCGGGCAACTCTGCTAGTAGTAGGTCTCCATCATCGGCAGTATTTTATTCCAATAGAGCCGTCCTTTTGATTAAACAGACCACACTATTTTGCACGCAGGAGGTCTGGAGTTCGCCCCTCCATTGCTCCACCACTTCAGAACGCGGTACCTACAATTGATGTAATAAGTCCAACTCTATATATCATCTATCTCTTATTTTGAGTTTGTTCGCTGTTTAAGTGCTGCTCATTCCCCTCTCCCCTAGCCCCTCCCCCACAGGTGGGGAGGGGTGCAAAGAGATTTCAAGAGGTCAATCTTCCCTCGCCCCTGCGCGTTGCCGCTGATGTTGGTCTCAGCTTGATGCTTTGGTGTGTCACTCATTCTGCATTCTCCTCAACCTCCACGCCCTGCCCCACCGTCCCACCCCGCGCCGCCCGCTCTAGGTTCAGCGCCAGCAAGCGCTCGAGGATCTGCTCATCGGTTAGGTCGTGTGGCCAGCCGTATGCATCGAACACGGCCCGATCCAGTGTGGCATGCGCTTCCGCCAGCCAATCAGGCCGGGCATTGTACAGATTGGTGAGGGTGCACTTCTTCAACTCGGCTTCACTCAGGCCAGGCGGGTTCAACCAGGCGTCGCGTAGCTCCACCAGGCGTTGCGCTGCCTCACCAATAGCGACAACACGTGGGTCGTCCTGGGGTTCGTGGCTAGGCGGCCAGGGGAAGGGGAAGGTTTCGAAGCAGGTGGTGGGTGTGTATCGAGATCCGCTTTCCGCATCCCGTAGCTGTGTGCCTGTTGCTCGTGACCATAACTCGTGAGGCCACGATTGTAATATACCGAAACAGTAATCATCATCGCGAGCGATGACAATAGTTCCATCATTAGCTAATACAATACGATCTAACCATACGAAGATACGGTACTTTGATACCCGTGGCGTGGCGATATAACGTTTTTTATCTTGTAAAGCGTGACGCATCCCTGGGCGAGCTTCGGCATATTGCCACCATTTCTGAGCATACGTAGCACGCCGATTTTGCACACGAACCGGATAAACATGCTGTTTGATATATTCAAATGGGAGATGATATTGCATTGCATCATTTTCAGACATTAGCCTAAAATCAATAGTCCACTTCTGGCGTGATCGCTGTACAAGATCTATAGCGCTAACAACTGGGCGTACTACATCCGAATTCGGGTGCCCATTTGAATTCAGGGCTACATTTAGGATGGATTGGGCCGTTTCTCTATCAATATCAAACGGCCCCTTTGGGGAGGGCCCTTGGTATGAGATGTTGGCATTTTCCTGAAGGATAACTGCCCGAGTGAGATCAATTGCGGATGTAAGATCCGCGTTGATTGATATAACTGCCTGGCCATCAAGATCACGCTCTGTCTCTATTTTTTTGTCGAAACCGACCATCGAAACTTGAACAGCAACACCCTCCTGGTACCACTTACGGTCGCTCCAGGCCATGAATATATCGCCACTCCCTTTAATGCGCTCTAAAACCTTACGATTTGCGCCACCGCGAATGCCTTGGGTAGCCAACAGCCCGGCACGCTTGATACTATCTTGTTCAACAAGTGCCTGTGCTCGTTCAAACCAATAGCATACCAAATCAGCGAATGCTGGCACGCGACCATCATAGAGCGCAAATAATGTATCAACATAGTGATCGCCGAGTTCCTTACGAATCTTGTTCCCGCCCAAGAACGGCGGGTTGCCAATCACCACATCCGCCTCGGGCCATTCTGGTTCGTATGGCTTCCCTTCCGCATCAAAGGCCAGGATCGCGTCCATCCGTTTGATCGTATCGAGCGATTGTAGAATAGGTTCTGACTGTTTCCCAAAGCCATTATCGCGCAACCATTGCAGGTAGCCGATCCACACCGTGATCTGTGCCAACTCATGGGCATACTCATTGACCTCGATCCCATACAGTTGCTCAGGGCTGACTACGGGCATCATCCGCGTTAAGCCCAGATCGGCACCCAGCGTGATCACTTCTTTTTCCAGGTCCAGCAGTTGCTTCAGGGCCACATACAAGAAATTGCCCGAACCGCACGCCGGATCAAGCACGCGGGTGCCCACAATCTCATCCACAAAGGCCATCAGCAGGCGAATCAGATCGTTTTCTAGGCGTGTTCGGCGTGATCCCGTGGCTACATCACGTTGAGCCGCTAAGATACGGGCCTGCGTTTGCACCTCAACCCATGTTCGCCGCAGTGGAGCCATCAGCACCGGCTCAACAATCAGCATGATGTCATCGCGGCTGGTGTAGTGTGCGCCCAATTGTGAGCGCTTGGATGGGTCGAGCGAACGCTCAAATAACGTGCCAAAGATCGACGGCTCAATCGCACTCCAATCGAGGGCGCTCACCCGCTCCAGGATGGCCATGCCATCGCTATCAAGCTCTAGCACAGTATCATTCTCGAATAGGCTGCCATTGAAATATTTGATCTCATCGGTGCCAAAGAAACCGCCAGTTGCCATCTTACTGAACAGATCGCGCATCTGGGCAACAAAGGCCGGAGCACGATGGCGAGTCTGGGCAATAATGCGCGTAAACAATCCAGCCGGCAGAAGCCCGGTATCCTCGGCAAATAGGCAGAACAACAACCGAATCAGGAAGTGGGCGATTGGCTGGGGCGCTTCGCCATAGCGCTGCAAGAGGCTGGCTAGCTTGGCAAACTCCGCTGCTGCCGACTCGGTGACTTGCTGCGTAGTAATCGTGGGGCGCAACGCCTCGGGGTTGGTGAACACGTTGCGGAGTGTCTGAAGCCCGCTGGCCGTCAGTAAATCATCAAGAGTCAGAGTCGTGGTTTGCTTGACGGTGTTGACGAAGTTGGTATGAATAACAATCGTTTGGATGTCGCTCACCACCAGGAGCGGCGGGTTCTGGAGTGAGTCGCGGTACTGCTGGAGCTGCACATAGGCTTTATTCAAATCGGCGCGTGGCCCTTTATACTCGAAGCCGAACACGCCCTTCTTGCACACATCGGCCCAGCCCTGGCCGCCACTCAGCTTATCCGCACCCGCTTCAAACACCAAACTGCCAGTACGATTCTCACCAGGGGTTTCATGGCCAATCAGCCGACACAGATCAATGAAATGCTCTTGCGAGGCGCTGCGCTCCTTGCGCGTATCGCCGCGCCATTTGGTCACAAACTCGTGCGGCGTAATCGTTGGTGATGATGGCATGGATGTACTCTGCTATGGGCGGATCGTGTTCTTACTATAGCATGCACATCCTGTGAGGGGTAGAGGGAATCGATTGATTCAGGACTCTCACGGCAGATTATTTTTAGGCTTATGAAGATTGACAATATCATTGGGGAGATTACGCCACCCTCAACATCCGCAGGCTGAAGCCTGCGGCTATGGGCAACACCACGCTCGGGGTAACAATCCCCTGGCCGCAGGCTTTAGCCTGCGGATGGAAGGGCATCCATGATTCCCAATTATGTTGTCAAAATCCATCAGCCTGCGGATGGAAGGGCCTATCCCACACCAGGCAGATCTGTCCTGCTCAGAATCGGGCGCAGAACAGGAAAGAGCGGGCTTTCACGCAGCTGGGCCTCGCTTGCTATACCCCGAAACACCAGGGTGGCCAGTTCGTGGCCATAGCGGGCCAGATGCTCACGGCCCTGAACGGCATCGCGAAAGGCGGCATGCTTCAGCAACAATGCTGCCTCACTACGCGGGGCCAGCTTGCCTGCATACAGGCTATGTGGCGCACGAACGGAGAGGTTGAGCGCATCACAACGCGATAGCAGCGCTCGATCACGCTCGTGGCGGTAGGCCAGATCGGGGAGCGAGCGATTGCCATACAAATCCCGATAATAGTTTGGCGGGTAGCGCCCGATGCGGGTCAGCATCTCATTGATCCGCGCCCGATGCCGTTCATCCGGGATTGTGAGATACTCCCAGACGACGAAATCGGCACCGGCACTCGCAATTGCCCGTAGTGTTGCATCGATAATCAGATCCGTATCGTTGACATACGGAATGATCGGTATTAGGGCAACACCAACTGGAATACCAGCCCGTTTGAGTTCGGCAATCGCATCCAGGCGTAGCGCCGGAACGGCGGTTTTGTCCTCTAGCTTCTCTGCCAGATACAGATCGGTTGTGAGCAGCGTAAACATGACAACTGCCAGGCTCTGCGCCTGGATCTGCTCAAGCAGCACCAAATCTTCCAGAACGGACGGGCTTTTGGTCAGAATCAGGGTTGGTTGGCCACGGTTCGCCAGAATCCGTAGTGTTTGGCGCGTCAGGCGGTAGGTTGCTTCGGCTGGTTGGTATGGATCGGTAAGCGCCGTAATGCCGATCAGATCATCGCGACGGATCTTCTCGATTTCAGATGCCACCTGATCGGGCAGATCGAGTGCGGCGCGGATGGTTTCGTTGAATGGCCGGGTACGAAACGACCAGCCATCGCAATATGGGCAGCCGAACTCACAACCATCATAGATTGAGACCGTATACGTCGAGAGAAAATAATCATTGACCATCGGGCGGCGGGCACCCAACGCCGAGCGACTCAGGCGATCTTCGATATAATATGCCATAGCGATTAGAAGCTTTGTGATGCTGAATGATGAAAAATGAAACGCTAGAGGCAATAGCAGAGAACGTCGGAGCGGGATGCAGTATGGTAGAACAACCAGCGTTTGGGACCGATACATCCAACATCTCGCATCCATCATCCTCCATCATTCAAGAGCGCGATTATTTCGGCATGAATCTGGCCATTGCTTGCAATCAGATCATGGCTCCAGGGATTCCAGCGTTTGCCATGCCAATCGGAAAGCTGCCCGCCTGCTTCAACCACCATCAGCGCAGCGGCTGCCGAATCCCAGGGGCTCAGGCGTAGCTCCCAGTGTGCTTCGAGCCGCCCAGCGGCGACATAGGCCAGATCCAGCGCGGCAGAACCGCAGCGCCGTACGCCCTGGGTGCGGGCTTGCATGAGATTGAACTGCACATAGTTATTATCATTCGTGGTAGCATAATTATAGGGAAAGCCAGTTGATACCAGCGATCCTGCTAGCATGGGGATGGCCGAGACACTCAGCCTGTTGCCATTACACCAGGCACCCATACCAACTTGCGCAGTGAACAGTTCATCGTGCAATGGATCGTAGACGACACCAAGGAAGAGTTCCTGGTGGTGCAGTAGCCCAATTGAGACTGAGAAGAAAGGGAAGCCATGGGCATAATTGTTGGTGCCATCAAGCGGATCAACAATCCACAGATATTCGGAGGCGCGTTCAATGCCGCCACCCTCCTCGGCCAGAACCGCATGATCGGGGAACTGATCGGCAATGGCTCGCACGATCAACGCTTCACTGGCCCTATCGATGGCGGTGACAACCTCAAACGGGCTCTTCAGCTCAACAGCCGGGCGCTGCGCCAGGCCGTCGAGCAGCAGGGCTCCGGCACGGCGGGCAACAGTAACGGCAAAATCAAGCATTGGCTATCGGGAACCTTTCTTTGTCAACGAGCGTCAATTCTTCTGTACCCGAATATTGTACCAGGGAGCGAACAATGCGTAAACTCCTGAGCGTGATAGCTCTGACCCTTCTGCTGGCCGCATGTGGCCAGAATACTCCGTCCACTCCGCCAACTGCTGCGGCACCCCAACCGACAGCGCCCGCCGTTCCGTCTGCGACACCTGTGGCAAACGTGGCTCCGACACCAGCCCTGCCATACCCTGCTCCAAGCGATGTGGCGACGCCAACGCCAGCGCTGGCTGCGCCATATCCGGCTCCCACCCAACCCGCCGGAGCGGCCAATGCACCGGCTGAGTTAGTAGCATCTGCTCGTGATCGTTTGGCGAAACAGCTTGCGGTTGATCCAAGCAAACTACAAATGCTGCGCGCTGAAACCATGCAGTGGCCGGATGGCGCAATTGGTTGCCCAGAACCAGGCAAAGCCTATGATCAATATGCCATTCCGGGGTATCTGCTGACATTCAGCGATGGTGCGCGTGAGTATGCCGTTCATACGAGTTTGGCCGCCAATCCAGGTGAACCAATAGTCTTCTGCGATAACAAAAAGCCGATTGATCTGAGTACCGCAGCAGGGCCAGCGGTTCTCGATCCACAAGCACAGGCCATGGCCGATCTGGCTAAGCAGGCATTGGCAAAAGAACTTGGCATCGATGCTTCCGCCGTTACGGTCATATCGGCTACCCCGGTGGAATGGAATGATAGTAGCCTGGGCTGCGCCAAGCCAGGGCAGACCTACCTACAAGTGATTACATCAGGGTATCTGTTGCGCCTAGAAGCCAATGGCAGGGGCTATGAGTATCATACCGATGGCCGCAACCAGGTGGTGCAGTGTACGCCGTAGCCGCTGAGCCCCAGGAACGCCCGTTGGTTTCGCTGATTCTGGTGACATACAACAGCGCTGGGTTGTTGGCACCATTTTTGACAACCCTGGCAACAACTAGCTATCGGCCATACGAACTGATTGTTGTCGATAATGCTTCCGCAGATACAATCGTCGCAGATCTGGCCAATTGGCCGGATCTGCGCGTTATTGTGCGCCAAACCAACCAAGGCTTTGGGCGGGCGTGCAACCAGGGAGCCGCAGCGGCACATGGCGAACTGTTGATCTTCCTCAACCCTGATGTCACATTTACCCCCGAATGGCTTGGCCGCTTGGTCGAAACGATGCAGCACGACCAAACGGCGGCGATTGTGTGCCCAGAAACGCTCTACCCAGCTGAGCTTCCTCAGCCCAAACCATCCGCAATACCAGAGGAATCTGCTGCGGTTCCTGGATCGGCGCTGATGATCCGGCGCAGCGATTGGCAGGCACTTGGCGGATTCGACGAGCGGATTTTTATGTACTGGGAGGATGTTGATCTGTGCTGGCGCGCCTGGTTGGCTGGCCGACGGGTGCTGATCGAGCGGCGTGCGATTGTGTATCATACACGCGGTGGCAGTGGCGGTGGTGGTGGCAAATGGGAAGCGGAAGCGGCCAAGAATGGACTATATGTACATCTTAAAATGATGCGTTGGCGCGTGATTATCCCGTTTCTGCTATGGTTATTGGCAAAGACCAGCACCAGAGCGTTGCTTGGCCGGCCTGGGATGGCACATGCATGGCGCTGGAATTTCCAGAACCTGGGTGCCACACTGGCGGCGCGGCGTATGCTAGCCACAACCCGAAGGATCGATCCGGCACGGTTGGAAGCTCTGGCCGTTCGCCATGCAAAAAACCAACGCCGCGCCCGACTCTGGTATACTAGATAATAGTCAGGAGTGGTGTAGAGACGCTCTGCTAGAGCGTCTGTGTAGTCGGGTGTTACGCATGTTCAGAATGACACGTCACACTATCTGCAATGAGCGAAGGGGCGGTTCGCGAACCGCCCGTACGTAGAATCTTCCGAAAGAATATTTCTTACCTCACCCCGGCCCCTCTCCTAGTGGGAGAGGGGCCGGGAGTGAGGGCAGTTCTCAACAAGGAGCCACAATGTCAGGTACATTGAGTGAAGCAGAGATCACATCCCAACTCGATCAGCTTTCGGGATGGAGCCATCAGGGAAGCGAGATTCGCAGGACATTCCAGTGCGCTGGGTTTCCGGCAGCAATTGCATTTGTGACCCAGGTTGGTTTCTTAGCCGAGGCTGCCGCCCACCACCCCGATATCGATATTCGCTGGCAGAATGTGACGCTGACGCTCACAACCCATGATGCTGGTGGGTTGAGCCACAAGGATTTCGATCTTGCCAGGCAGATCGACACACTTGTAGGGTAATACATGAACACCCGGCGATTGCAGCAGCTTGTTGCTGCGCTCAGGGCTCGAATTTCAGTTGATGAACAGGCGCAGATTGCCGATTCCCTGCGCCCCGCTGAGCTGTATCTGTTTGAACGGATGCCGCTGTTCGACCGTCGGCATAGCCTGGATGTGTATCAGACGCTGATACAGGCAGGCCACACCGATGAGCATCTGCTGAAGGCTGCGCTCCTGCATGATTGTGGCAAAATCGATGATGATGGTCGCCCGATTCCATTGATCTACTATGGCGTGTTTGTGGTACTTAAGGCCTTGCTACCCAAATTGTATTGGTGGGCCGTCGGCAATGGCCGTGGCATATTGCGACCGTTTGTTGTTCACGCCGCCCATGATCAACGTAGTGCCATGCTGGTAGCCAGAGCCGGCGGGCACCCCGATCTGGTTGCTATTCTGAATGATTACGGAGCCGAACGAGCCCTCCAGGCAACCCATCTGCTCTCCTGGGCCGATAATCAAAACTGACGTCAGGAGTCAGGAGTCAGGAGTCAGGAGTCAGGAGTCAGAAGATATGCCGCCAACCAACAGTGTCCTACGGCTAGGGCCAATACCTTTCAAGTAACAGGCGGTGCCATTCTTTTCCCCGCACCCCAACCCCTTTTCCACTGCGGGGAGAGGGGCTCTGCGCGGCATTGGAATGCGGTATTGCCCCTTCTCCCCAACGTGGGAGAAGGGGGCGAGGGGGATGCGGGGCAAGCAAACCTTGCTCATGCGCAATTCTGAATGTTGACTCCTGACTCCTGAATACTTTTACAGAGAGCCACGTATGCTGATCAACGATTCGCTTGATTACACAATTCAGATCGATGGCTTTGAAGGCCCGCTCGATCTGTTACTGCGCCTGATTGAGCGCCAGGAACTCGATATCACCAATATTGCGTTAGCCTCTGTTGCCGATGCCTATCTCAGCACCGTTCGGGCGCTGAAATCGCCCGATCCAGCGGCACTCTCGGCATTTCTGGTGATTGCCGCAAAACTGCTGCTGATCAAATCGCGGGCGCTACTGCCCCGGCCACCAACCCCAGCACTAGCCGATCAACCAGACGAAGCAGCCCAATTGATCCGCCAACTCCAGGAGTATCAGCGCTACAAACAGGCGGCATCCCTGCTGCGCACATGGGAAGAACAGGGCCGCCGTAGCTATACCCGTATCGCCGCCCCGCCAGTACCAGCACCAACAGATGATCGGCTGGATGTGAAGGTTGTTGATCTGATAGCGGCCGTCCAGCGGCGCATGCAACTGATGTTACCACTCGAACTGCCAACAATTCCAATGCCCGCACCAAAGCTGATGACCGTCGCACAGGTTGCCGAGCGCATCCGCGAACGCCTGCGCGGCCAGGCCTGGTTCAGCTTTGAGGATCTGCTGTTATTGACTGTGCAGCGCATTGAGGTGATTGTCACGCTGTGGGCCGTTCTCGAAATGCTGAAACGCCAGGCGATTGTTGTTGAGCAGCATGAATTGTTTGGCCCGATCCAAATTGGCCGAGGCCCAATGCTCACAGCCGTGGATCTGCAAACGCTGGATGAGACACCAAGCGAAGATGCATCTACAGAATGATACTTCGCTGTGGAAACTCTGTTATGATCACCCAACAGGCACTATGTCCATATACGTCACTGTCCATGAAAGCTGACAGCTGAATGCTGACAGCTGAATGCTTACTTTATGGAACGATCACGAACAAAAACTATTCCGCCAATTCCTCCGATTGCCGGGCTGGATCGTAATCTCCCGCTTGGTGATCTGCTTGCCCTTGGAACACAACTGCGCGCCGATATTACCCCCGAATTGTTGCTTCAGGATGTTGCGGAAGCGATTGTGCGGGTGCTTGGCTTCAGGCGTGTGTATATTCGCCTGCGCAATAGCGATACCGATGCACTTGAGGCATGTGCATTTGCGGGCATCAGCGAGGACGATGTTGCCCACATCAAGGCCAGTGCCGTGCCACCTGCCCGCTATCAGGCATTGCTACAGACAAGCGAGCGCCTGAGCGAATCCTTCCTCGTTCCAGATGATGACCGTAACCACCCTGGCCTGAAACGCCGCCGTGAAACACCAATATTGCTCGTGCCGCTACGTAGCCATGGAGATCGCCTAATCGGCGCGATCTATGTCGATCCAAGCAGCATCAAGGATCTCGATCTTTCTAGCGTGCGGGTGCTTGAAGCAATCGCTCGCCAATCCGCACTGGCCCTTGAGAATGCGCGCCTCGCTGCTCGTATGCAACGCCTGCTAGCCAAAGAACAACTGCTTGCCGAGCTTGGCCGCGATGTCAGCGCCACACTGGATCTCAGTACAATCCTTGATGTTACCGGCGAACGCCTGCAGCGAACGTTTCCTGGCAGTATGATCCTGTTACTGGCCAATGATGGCACACCAATGGTCGCCGCTGCTGTTGGCGAAACGGGCGATCCACAACCACATCTGGCGGCTGGCCATTGGGTGGCCGAACAACGCCTGCCATTCCTAACCAATAATCTCGCAACTGGGCTGCGGCTACCAACCCTCGATCCTCAATTGGCGGTGGATTGGACAATCGGCTCGCTGATTGCCGTCCCATTACGCAGCGGAGGCCGGGTGCTTGGTGCCCTCACCGCCGTTTCCAATCAGGCCAATGCCTTCACCTATGAGGATGTTGATCTGCTTGAAGCAGTGGCCGCCCAAATTGGCGGGCCGATCAGCGGTGCCCAATTATACCAACAGACCCAACTGCTGGCGGAACAAGTGCGGCGGCGCAATGATCATCTGCTGGTGCTCAACGCCCTGGCGAGCTTGGCTGTTTCGACGCTCGATATTGAGCAGTTGTTGACGGCGGTTACCGATCAGATTCACCACGGCTTTGGGTTCAGCCATGTCGAATTATTTCGAATTGATGAAGCAACTGGCGAGGCAGTGTTGGCAGCTCGCGCCAGCCGTTTTGTGAGCGGCCTGCGGATCTATCGTCAATCGCTGGATCATGGCATCCTGGGCCGAGCATATCATTCCGGCAAAACGGTTCGTATTGATGATGTTCGTTCTGATCGAGACTATGTTGTCAATACGATCTATACATTTCGCTCGGAATTGTGCGTACCGATTGTGGCAGGTGGGCGTGTTCTGGCATTATTAAATCTCGAATCGGACCAGGAGGCAACCTTCTCCGATGAGGATGTTGAGGCGATTGAAACGGTTGCCGATGTGATGGCTGGTGCGATGGAGAATGCGCGCCTGTACCGACGCGCACAGGAAGCCGCTGTTCTGGAAGAGCGCAGCCGCCTCGCTCGTGATCTGCACGACTCGATCTCCCAACAATTGTTCAGCATGACACTGACTGCCCAGGCGGCCAGGGCTCAACTCGAAAAGAACCCAGCTCGCACCGCAACTCAACTCGAACGCATTCAGGAAACCGCCGCTGCCGCATTGGCCGAGATGCGTGCGCTGATCTTTCAATTGCGGCCACCAGGGCTCAGCGAACATGGGCTGATTGGCGCACTCCAGCAGCACGTCGCCTCGCTGGATCGGCGCGAAGGCCTGGATGTCACCCTCAGTGTGGATGGCGATGAACGCCATGCCCGTGGTGTCGAACAGGCATTGTATCGGATCGCCCAGGAAGCGCTCAATAATGTTGTCAAACACGCTGGCGCATGCCGTGTTGAAGTGCATCTGCATCTCTATTCCGAACAGATTGCACTGACGATCTGTGATGATGGCAAGGGCTTCGACCCAAGTGTCGTCCACAATCTCCATAATGTCCATAATGGCGGGCGGCATCTCGGGCTGATCAGCATGCGCGAGCGCGCCACAGAGTTGGGCGGGCGGCTCGAGTTGCATTCTACCCCAGGAAATGGCACCCAGATTATTGTGACAGTTCCACGATTTGAGCGGTAGATCAACGATGGATGACTCCCATCCTCAGGCTGATGATCATTACACATAGATCGAGAAATCATGGATGCCCTTTCATCCGCAGGCTGAAGCCTGCGGCAAGGGGGATGGCAAGGCGACGATGAACCCTAGCCGCGTGGCTTCAGCCCGCGGTGGGTAGTGAGCAAATACAAATCCAGGCGCGTAGGGTGTATAGCTGTACAATATTCGGCATTCGTATGAGATGAGGGTATGAGCATGGACACGATCAGTGTACTTTTGGTAGACGATCATCGGGTGGTTCGGCAGGGTTTGCGCGATTTTCTGGAGCTTCAGGATGGCATTGAGGTTATTGGCGAAGCGGCAAGCGGCGAGGAGGGTGTCAAGGCAGCCCAGGAACTGCTGCCCGATGTCGTGCTCATGGATCTGGTCATGCCCGGAATCGATGGCGTCGAAACAACCCGGCGCGTCAAGACGGTCAGCCCTTCATCTCGCATTATTGTACTCACCTCATTCGCCGACGACGATAAGGTCTTCCCTGCCATCAAAGCTGGGGCAATATCGTATCTGCTCAAGGATGTACAGCCAGAAGAATTGGCCCGCGCCATCCGAGCTGCCCAGCGTGGTGAGGCCGTTCTGCATTCCGAGGTTGCCGCAAAACTCATGCAGGAATTTAGCGCCCCGCGCCCCGCCGATGCCCCAGTTGAGCAACTGACCGAGCGTGAGATGGATGTGCTGCGCCTGATTGCAAAGGGCAAAAGCAATAAAGAAATCGCCGATACGCTGATCATTAGCGAGAAGACTGTTAAAACCCACGTCTCGAATATCCTCTCCAAGCTACATCTGGCCGATCGTACCCAAGCCGCGATCTATGCCCTGCGCCAACGCCTCGTCCCAATGGATTAGTTTTTCTTTTTCATATACGGTGCAGCGTAGCTGCACCGTATATGAAATGTATGATTCTCGGGGGTTGCACTCCCAATCCGCCGCAGGCTGAAGCCACGCGGCTATGGGTTCGTTTTCCCCTTGCCGCAGGCTTCAGCCTGCGGATGGATGAGCCAGGCAAATCCCCGATTATGTATCCGCCTTGGGAAGCAGATTGTGTCGTTCTTTTGGCAACCCAATGCGGGACAAAGGGCTGGTTTTAGATCGCGCCAGAGGCTGATGTTCCAACCTGCGCTTCCAGGTACACTGCCTATATCACCAATACATACTCTGCCGAGATGGCTGAACGCTATAGGAGGTGCCGAAATGTTGATTATTCGCCTGTTTGCTCTTCTACGCAGGCAGCCTGCTCTAAGTATGTAACCCCTGAAACCACAACGCCGAGAAGAATTCCTTCTCGGCGTCGTGTGTGCTATAGATCGTATTTCGGAGATACCAATGCTACCAATGAGTAATTCCGATACCCAGCAGATCGGTATCGAGAAGTTGTATGAGGCGTATCAGCGCCCGTTATTGGCCCATCTCACACGCCTCGTCCGCGACCGAGCGACAGCAGAGGATCTCTGTCAGGAGACGTTTATGGGACAGGGCGTAAAACCTAGGAGCTTTAGCCCTGGGATATAAGCCCTTCACTCGCTTTAGCCACTTTAGTCGCCCTGACGATGTTGTCATATAAGGCGTCCTACTGCGGTAAACGGCTTGCAATCGAACATATTTTCTGGTATACTGATGCCATGAACCGAACCCTCCAGACAACCTATCGCTATCGCCTGAACCCGACTGCTGCACAAACGAAGCTGCTGTACCAGTTTGCGGGTGCCCGTCGCTTTGTCTGGAATTGGGCGCTGAATCGCACGCAAGAATGTTTCAAACAGACGGGCAAGCGCCGCTCGTACAACGATCTGGCGGCTGAACTGACTCGACTGAAACAGGAGCGCGACACGGCCTGGTTGCGCGAGATGGAGAGCCAGTCGCTTCAACAGTCGTTGCGTGATCTCGAGAGTGCCTATCAGCACTTCTTTCGGCGCGTGAAGCAGGGTAATACGAAAAAGGGCTTCCCGAAGTTCAAGTCCAAACATCGCGACACCCCACGCTTTCGCATTCCCCAACGGGTGCAGATGGGCGATTCGTTCGTCTCGGTGCCGAAGATCGGAAACATTCAGGCCATCGTTCACCGACCGCTGATTGGCACAACGAAGGGCGCAACCTTCAAGCGTGAAGCGTGCGGACATTGGTATGTGCGTATTGTCACGGAACAGCAGATCGCCCCACGCACCAATCGGCCTGTTCGAACTCACGTTGGCATTGATCTTGGTTTGAAGTCGCTCGGTGTGCTGTCCAGCGGCCCAACCATCGACAATCCGCGCTGGTATCGCACCCAAGCACGCAAGCTCAGACGGGCACAACAGGCATTCAACCGTGCCAAAAAGGGCAGCGCAAACCGAACCAAAGCGCGTATTCGCGTGGCACGGTTGCATCAGAAAACCCGCAACCAACGGAATGACTTCTTGCACAAGTTGAGTACCAAACTGGTACGGCATTTCGACCTCATATCCATCGAAGATTTGAACGTCAACGGGCTGGCGAAAACCAAGCTGGCGAAAAGCGTTCTCGATGCCGGATGGGGGCTGTTCCGATCCATGCTGACGTATAAGGCAGATCGAGCGGATACCCATCTGATTCTGATTGGGCGATTCTTCCCTTCTTCCAAAACCTGTAGCATATGCGGGCGAGTCAATCACGCACTCACCCGCACAGATCGTATCTGGACATGCCCCTGTGGTATGACTCTTGACCGCGATCTGAACGCCGCAATCAACATTGATCGGGAAGGGTTCCGCCTGTTTGAACACACTGTCGCGGCAGGACATGCCGAGACACAAAACGCCTGTGGAGACGTGGTCAGACCAATCGTACGATTGGCGCATGTCGATGAGACAGGCAGCCCACACCCTTGAGGGGTGGGTATTTCACTAAAGCCCTTCGCAACTGGCATGGCCGTGAGGCTGGTGCAAATGTCAGCGCATGGCTCTATCGAATCGCAACCAATACAGCCTACGATTATCTGCGCCGCAAACAACGGATCAGCTTCTCTTCACTGGCCGATTTCGAGCCTCCCGATCAATCTACCGCTGAATATGCCATTGATGATCGTGAACCGGTGCTTCAGGCATTGGCCGAATTGCCATTATCCTATCGCCTGCCGCTTATTCTGTATGCCTATAATGGTCATAGCACCAACGAAATTGCAGCGGTGCTCGGTTGTAGCACGAGTGCAGTCAAAACACGGCTATTCCGTGCGCGCGAACGGTTTCGCCAGGTGTATCAGGGCTGATTACTGACATCAAGGCGGGAACTTCTCGCAGGCAACCCCGCTAACGGCATCCTGGGTCTGATCAGTAAGAATAGTCGTCCCATTGATATCGATCGCACACGATAGGGCAACCGATTCATTATTTGTGCCAAACGCATCGACCGCCAGGTCGGCATCGCTGGTAGCACTAAACTGCACCCTCCACGGTAGTGTCGTATCGGGCAGCCGTACCTCCTTACCATTTGCATCAAGATACGATATGATCACTTTTGAGGCGGCTCCCTCAACCCGATAAACGACTGTCACCGTATTGGTGGTTGGTGTGACCGTTGTTAGCAGCGGCGTGCTTGTGGGCACACTGGTTGGGATATTCGCTGGCGTACTCGTCGATACTGGTATCGCCGTTGGTAGAGGTGTCTGTGTTGGTACAATTGCCGTGAAGGTAGCAACACCAGATGCGCTGGTTGGAATGGTTGTCGGAGCGCTGGTCGGAATGGTTGTCAGAACAGCTGTAGCACCAACCTGAGTCGCTAGCGCCTGTGTTGGCGGTGTTGGCGTTATCGTCGCCCTGTTTGATACTACCGTTGGCGGGATTGCGACCGTTGGCGCAGCCACCTGGGTTGCTATTGCGCCTGGCGCAGTCACACTAGGTGGTGCTGTACTGCCATCCGGATTTGGCGCTACTGCCGATGGAGTAATCGGTGTTGGCAGAAGTTGTGTTGCTGGGAGTATCGCCGTTGGCAGAAGCGGTGTTGGCGGAATAGGTGTGGCTAGCGCAGGTATCGTCGGAGAAACCTCAGCAACGGTTGGATCTAGCTGAAGCGGCGGCGCAGTGAGATCGAGTTCGATCAGGGTTGGCGGAACAACACCAGCAACAGAATCGGGTGTGCTGGCAAATGATCGCCACAAAATCACAACTCCAGCGATCACACAGATCGCTGCAAGAATAAGTTTAACATTTGGACGGAACGTTGGGTGCATAGGTTTGTATCTCGTAGTCTGATGACATGACCATCGCATGATAGCCGAGATCGATAGTTACATCCAACTACAGATTCTTCACCATTGCGATAGCATAGGCGAGTGAAGAGAACTTCTCCCCACAGTAGCTGATCTATGCTTGTTCTGCACCCCAACTCCCAGTATGGTTCAGATCGATCCCACTAACCAATTCGGCGTGTGGATGATTTCCCCGAGGCGCAAGACGCGCAATCATATGGGAGGCTTCTATGCAAGCACAGGACACTGAGGTGCTGACGAATCCTGCGGAAACCCTCACAGTATCACTTCGTGGTGTTGCCCTACTCGAATACCCACTGCTCAACAAAGGCAGTGCGTTTACGGTAGATGAGCGCGTTGATCTCGGCTTATTGGGGTTGTTGCCGCCACATGTTGCAACCCTCGATGAACAGCTCGCGCGAACCTATGAAAAATTCGTGACGATTGAGACAGCACTTGATCGCTATATCTTCTTGGCTGGCCTTCAGGATCGCAACGAAACCCTCTTCTACCGGCTGCTCAGCGAGCATGTGGCCGAGATGATGCCAATCATCTATACACCTGTGGTTGGCACAGCCTGTGAACAATTCAGCCATATCTACCGCCGACCACGCGGCCTGTATGTCGCCCATCCCGATAGAGCCGATCTCGATGTGATTCTATCACACGTCCCGAATACAGACGTACGGGCGATTGTTGTCACCGATGGCGAGCGAATTCTTGGATTGGGCGACCAGGGCATTGGCGGGATTGGCATCCCCATTGGGAAACTGGCGCTCTACACGCTCTGCGCCGGAATACATCCAGCCACAACACTGCCAATTATTCTTGATGTCGGCACCAACAACCGCAAATTGCTTGATGATCCATTGTATCTGGGCTGGCGCCACGAGCGTGTGCGCGGTGCAGAATATGATGCATTTGTTGAGGCATTTGTACGCGCCGTTCAGCGCCACTTCCCCAATGCACTATTGCAATGGGAGGATTTCGCCAAGGACAATGCCTCCCGGTTGCTGGAACGCTATCGGAATCAACTATGTACCTTCAATGATGACATCCAGGGCACTGGTGCTGTCACCCTGGCTGGGTTGCTGGCGGCCATGCATGTGAAGGGCGAACGGCTGAGTAATCAACGCTTTGTGTTGCATGGCGCTGGATCAGCAGCCCATGGGATCTGCGATCAGCTCGTTGCAGCAATGGTGAGCGAAGGAACCGCAGAAGCCATTGCTCGAACCATGATCTGGCTGGTGGATAGCGAAGGGCTGGTGTATAACGAGCGCACCAATCTGGAGGCATTCAAGCGGCGCTATGCCCATACATATAGCGAAACCGAAACCTGGCAGCTCGATACAGCCACTGCGATTAAGCTTGCCGATGTCGTGCGGAATGTCCACCCAACCATCCTGATCGGCACGTCGGCGCAACCAGGCGATTTTGACGAGGCGCTTGTTCGCGACATGGCCGCGCACGTCCAGCGACCAATCATCTTCCCACTCTCGAACCCAACCTCAAAAAGCGAAGCAACACCCGAACAACTGATTGCATGGACGGAAGGGCGCGCAATCGTTGCAACAGGTAGCCCATTTGCGAATGTGGCCTATGGCCAGCGCTCGATCCATATCGGGCAGTGCAATAATGTGTTCATCTTCCCTGGTGTTGGGTTAGGTGTGATTGCGACTGGCATCCAGCGTGTGACCAACGAGATGTTTGTTGCGGCGGCATGGGCGCTCAGTGAACTAGCTCCCGCCCAACATGATCCGAATGCATCGCTGTATCCATCCGCCGAGGATGTCCGTATTGTTGCGCGGCGGGTGGCCTTGGCAGTTGCCCGCGAAGCCCAGCGGGTTGGCCTAGCTCCACGCCTCACCCCAGATGAGATTGAGGCACGCATCGATGCGACCATGTGGACGCCGCATTACCCACATCTACGCCCGGTGTAGGCTACCTCTTGGCCTGTTGGCCCGTAGCGGGCCTACAGGCCCCTCATAAAGTGCTTAATATCACGACCGTGCTGCCTCAGCTGCTATATGCCCAGCTAATGAGGTCACAAACGTTCGCAGGCTGGTCATCTCGCTAAGTTCAGTATACTCCCCATCTACGGCTGCAGTGCGTGGCGAGGTGATCACCGATGCAACGGTGTAGAGCTGCTCCTGAACCAATCGCTGGCAGAGCAGATCATAGCGTTGTTGGTACGATGCACCCTGAAACTCGGGGGAAATCGGGAAGTGTGACGAGATGTCTTTGATGGGACGACGTGAATTCGGTGCATCTTCAACCAGCATCAACCAACCGACAAACGGCCGCGACTGCTTGCCAAACGCCCCTTCGCGATACGCCGTCCAGAAATCGTGAGCGGTGCCAATCGCTTCCTCGGCGCGATTATTGGCGTTATTTCCGAACGATGGGCCAACTTGGCTCTTCAATTCCAATGCAGCCACCAATCGCCCTTGATTGATAATCAGCAGATCCCAGACCTTGGTTGGACGAAAATAGCCCGGTAACGTCAATACAGCACGCTTCTGATGAATATCCGCATGGCCAAGGCCATTGGCTCGTACCAGATCGAGTATCAGTGCAATGAAACCGTTCATATTTTTGCCCGCTGTCACCCCAGCACGCTCACCGGCGTCCATCCGGCCTGCCTCAATTTGTTTTTGGCGAGCTAGCTCGCGATTACCCCAGAACGCCTGCACCGCCTCACGGGCCTTGGTCTCGTACGCAACCAGATCAATTGGCATGAAGGTTCCTATACTCCGCTGCCCGCAAGCGCATCTTGCTCTGCCGTCGATAATCCATACAACGCATATACCGCCTCATGGCTAGCGTGCAGATCGCCAGACTCGACTGCGATAATCAAAGCTTGTTTGATGTAATCGGGCACGTCATGCCAGTGGGGCACACGAATCCGGCGGAGATACTGCGCCTGAAAGCGCAGATAGCCCCCGCGCATGCGCGTCGAGTACGCTGATACGAATAACCGAGCGATCCCAGAGCGCAGAACGGCCTGTAATGCCCGCAGATCCCAATCCTTGGAGGTGATGTAGTACAAGTTGTGATGCGGATACAGGTACCCAGGCTCATAGACAATATGGGCATCACCCTTGATATCAGGAATCAGGAGCTTCGGTTGTGAAGCTAGCTTCGGGTAGATACGGTCAATTGTGCGATACCAATTTGTCGGCATCTTCTGTGCAACATGGCGTCCAGCAATTTCATTACGGCGATCCTCAAGATAGCGCTGGAGCCGTGGGTACTTGGCAAGATTTACGAGCCTGCCATCATCATCGAATGGGTTGATCACACCTAAGCCACGCCAGGCCACACTGCCATTAAGGATATCGCGCGTCATGACTAGTGGGAGCTTGCGATCTAGCTCAACATCCAGCGTATCATAGGGGCCAATAAAGGCCCTATCCGCACCAGTTGCCACCCCGATGCCTACTTTACAGCCAACAGCCTCAATTGTCGGAAATGCTGCTTCCAGCCGCCGCACGACACTGAGTTGATTGGCTGCCTCAAGAATCCATGGCTCTGCACCGCTAGCCACCCCTTCAAGACGGCGTATAACTGAAGGGTTGGGCATGGCAGTAGATGCGGTTAGCTCGGCAGCTAGCTGCGAAAGCGATGCAGCAGTAATCTCTGGACGATAGGCTACTTGCGTCACCGTGCCCGGTTCGCGAGCGATAATCGTAATCGCTGGGTACGCTATTACATCTGAATGAAACGCCGGCGTGTCAACCATATCCACATAGGCTTTTAGATGGAAATGATCAGCCACGAGCTTGCGCAACGGCCCGCCATAGCGATTCTTGATCCAGCGATCAGCGCAGATGAATCCAAGTTGCCCTCCCTCTTCTAGCAGCAACAGCGAGCGCTCAATAAAAGGGATATACAAATCAGCACGATCATAGATCGTCTGGTAGCGCACCCGATATTCCGCCATCAGCACATCTGGAATCAGCTCCTGGCGCACATATGGCGGGTTGCCAATCACGAAATGAAAGCCAGTCTCTATTCGGGTCAGTAGAAAATCGCCTAGAATTAGCCAGCTATCCGCCAGCAGTTCAGCATCTACAATCGAGAAGCTATGCCTGATCAGCCGATCAATGACCTTCTGGCGCGTCTCGGCAAACGTTGACGCATGCAGCTCGACCCCACGAATCGCTGATAGAAGCGTATCTGCTGCGCGAAGCTTGTGCGAGCCGGAACCTAGAGATGCCAGCAGACGATCAATAGCTGGCAACAGAAAATCGCCTTGGCCAATCGCAGGCTCTAGTAGCCGCATATCAACAAGTGGATGATCAGGGGTATAGCCAACCAGATCGAGGATAAACTCCACCACCTCGGAGCGAGTAAAGACTGCTCCACGCTCTTCCAGGCCGAGCAGCGTTGTATCGCGTAGATCGAGTGGCTCGACGATCAGATCAGATAGGAACGATTTCTGAAACTGCAATGTCAATTGTTTCTCACTGCGTAGATGATCGGCCCAGTAACAATATCTCGATCACGAAGCGTTATAAACGATGTCGTGTAGAAAACATTATATCACATCCAGGCCCATAGTGAAAATTAATACCCTCTCCCGTTCTGGGAGAGGGGGCCAGGGGTGAGGGTCTCACTCCTCGCGGAATGTTTTACATGCCTCTGTTAAGGCATGCAGCTTGGCCTGGGTGATCGGCAGCGGCACATGGCCAAACCCGCACTCGCTGGTCAGCAATAGCCGTTCGGGTGGGAAGTGTTTGAGCGCTGGAGCGACGCGCATACGGATGATCTCGGTATTCTCAAGATCATCACTGCGCTGGTCGATCACCCCGAGTGCCAGATCACCCTGGAAATCCCATTCCTTCCACAGATCCATCAGATCATAGCTGAGTGTACAATGCTCAAGCGATACCTCATCCAGCCGAACCTTCTTAAAAGCCGGAACGAGATCGGTATACTTCGTGAAATACACTCGCTTGCGCCGCGGGTTGCCGCCACACACATGCAATGCCACGCGCACATTCGGCCCAAGTGATTCGATCAATTCGTTCAGGATTTCCGCCGCCCACTCACTCTGCTCGGGTGCCTCGGTCCACATTGGTTCATCAAACTGAACATAATCACAGCCTGCTGCAATCACCTCCTGCAATTCCTGGCGCAGCATATTGGCCCAGGCGCGGCAGAGTGCCTGATCATCGGGGTACAGATCGGTGCGCTGATTGACAGTAAAGCGCGTTAGGACGTGCGGGCCGGTGACGGTTTGCTTGACACGCACATGGGTTGGGGCGGCTGCACGGGCAATCTTCCAGTTATGGGCCAGATTAAAGCGCGGATTCTTGAGTTCATCGATCAGGCGCGGGCACTCGATGGCAAACCCGGCGGTGCCATAGCTCTGCGGCACCATGTCATCGAAGGTCATGCCATCAATACGTTTCTGGTAGAAATAGTACATATTCTCACGGTAGCCCTCGCCATCGGTGACGATCTCCAGGCCGGTGGTAACCTGTTCGGCAACAGCCCAGCGAATATAGTCGTCGATCTCATCCTGGCTCATCGATGGGCGTTTCATAGTATCGGCCAGCGCGGCGCTGCGTGGAAAGCTGCCGACGACCGTGGCGGTGTATGGTTTCATAATTGGAATTCCTTTATTGGTGGGGCTACGCGCCCCACACCCGCGTTCAATGGATCACATTCCTGCGGGGCTACGCGCCCCGCACCCGCGGTCGGGGTGGGCCGCCACCCTCTGGGCCACCCCGGCCATGGTCCAGGGACAAGGTCCCTGAATGGACGACCGTGGCCTCTGAATATGTGTTGGTCATGCCTCGGCTGCATTCGATATATGTTGGGAGCAACCACCGTGCTAGAGCAATGATGACATCGCACCCAACGAATGTAGGGGTGATATCAAGCCGCCTTCATTCAGTCACTATTGTTATTTTGCCACGCGGCGCGTGTTCGCCCACGACGAACGCCGCGTTGGAACGCGATGGGTATACGCTTTATTCAGCGAACACAGAGATCCGCCTCTACGCCCTGGACTCGTGTTGGGATGTATTGCAAACGCCCATAGTGCTCTTTTTTGTTTTAAAGAATGTTGGTGGCTCTCCCACGCCTATTGTGCCTCCCCTCGCCTGCCGCAGCGGGAGAGGGGCCAGGGGTGAGGGCGGTTCTTAGTTCTCAGTTGCGCTATTCTGACTCCTGACTTCTGGATACTGAAAGCTGAAAGCTGAAAGCTGATGGCTAAATGTTCAGACCGGTGCTAACCCTGCTTCGGCACGGGCCTCATTGATATGCAACCGAATGCCATCGATAACTGGCCGATACTGGAAATCGATTTCATGAGCCAATCGGCTGCCATCGGTATTGTCGACCAGCGGTGTTGTTGGTTTTTCCTGCTCGAATTCGATCACGGCATCTGGCAGCCAGTGGCGCACCATTGCCGCAAGTTCCTGCCCGCTCAGGCATTCACCACCGCAATTATAGGCAAGGTGCGAAATCGCCGGCTTGAGCGCTAGTCTCACAAACTGCTCAGCACAGTCGTCCTTGTAGATCCAGCAATCGCGCGTTTTGGCGGGGAATGGCAATCGCACCGGTTTGCCAATTGCTGGATAGGAAGCATAGTGTTCCGACCACAACACCGCACCGCGTTTCCGGCCATGCCCAAACACAACTGGTGGCCGCAGGCATGCAATGCTGATGCCATAGCGCTGCACATATTTGCTGGCAACAAACTCGTTCAGCAGTTTCATCACGCCATAGGTGAAGAAATGATGCTGCGGCCCGGCGTACTCATCCTCGGTAATTGCATGTTCGGATGGCCCAAACACGGCCTGCGATGCACCATAGACTGTTTCACTGCTGGCGAATACCAGCCGATGCAGTTTGTGGCGGGCGGCTGCATCGAACATATTGGCCATGCCAACGATATTGACCTGTGCGCCGCGCCGCTGATCCTGCTCGACTTCGGCACTCATCAGGTAGGCCAGATGCACGCAATGAGTAATATCAGGGTGTTCCACAAATGCCCGATCAACCTGGGCTGTGTCAGAAACATCGAATGGCACATAGATCGGCGCAGGCGTGTTAGATCGGCGCTCACGCTCCAGTTTGGCAATCACTGATTGATCAAAGCGCAGATCTGCCGCAACGATGGCGATCCCACGCTGTTGCAGATTGGCGACTACTCGTGCGCCAATGAACCCTGTAGCACCAGTGACCAGAAACTTCATCGTTTCGTTCTTTCTATTTCGATAGAGTAATGGAGGATTGGTGTATTCTAGCACAGCTTAATTGTTGGTTAAGCCAACCTACTTAGATCGAGGCATGCCACGGCAGCGTATGTTACGTATAGATCCAAATACCAGCGCGCTATGGGTGCGACGGATTCTTTTGCAATGAACCACCATGCCCAACCATCGCGTAGGGGCGAACCGCGTGTTTATGGCCCATAGGTTACGGTCATCATCCGTTTGTCAAGGGTGATTTTGGGCGAATGTTCGGCCATTTCGCAGGTCGTTCTTCGCCCATGTGTGCGCATATTGGCGTCCATGGAGGCCAGACAATCGGACATTCGCCTGCTATCGTGTATGGGCTACCA
>JBBQSD010000010.1:0-81472 GCA_038214135.1 Chloroflexales bacterium
TGCGCGCCCTTCGCATGTTTTATACGGGTGTACCGTATGGTTCCGCTTTGGGGATGGGTTGGCTTGGCGTTGGGGTGGGGGGGGTTCGCGAACCGCCCACCATGGGCGCCATTGCCGGTCATGGAGGGCGGTTCACGAACCGCCCCTCCGGCCATGATTGGTCGTTGCACCAGCGCATGCAGAAGAATCCGTCACACCCGGTTGATACATTCTTTTATTCTTGAGGCTCTGCCCCCGAACCCCCACAAAGTGACGATATGGTACAATCTCGTTTCAGATGATTGCTGCTGAGGGAGGCATTGATGACGGCTGAGAGTGTGACATTGGTGCGGGGTGCCTGCCCACACGATTGCCCCGATACCTGCGCGACAATAACAGAGGTTCGTGATGGGCGGGCGGTTCGTTTCTATGCCGATGCCGATCATACACATACCCAGGGCTGGCTGTGCGCCAAGGTGCGCCCCTACCTGGAACGAGTGTATCATCCTGATCGGCTGACGCACCCATTGCGGCGGGTTGGGCCGAAGGGTTCTGGGCAGTGGCAACAGATTTCCTGGGAAGCGGCAATTAACGAGATTGCATCGCGCTGGCAACAGATTATTGCCGAATACGGCCCGGCAGCGATCCTGCCCTATTCCTATAGTGGCACCCTTGGGCTGCTGCAGAATATGATCAGTGCATCGCGCCTGTGGAACCGTATAGGCGCCAGTGATCTGGAGCGCTCGATCTGTGGCGCTGCTGCCGAAATGGCCGTCGAAGCAACCCTGGGTGCGCGCTGGGCTCCCGATCCGCGTGATGTGCTGCATAGTAAACTGGTGCTGATCTGGGGCCATAATCCGGCCAGCACCGGCCCACACTTTATGCCACTGCTGCGCGAGGCGCAGAAGAATGGTGCCTATGTGGTTGTGATCGACCCACGCCGCACGCTGACGGCCCGCTCCGCCGATCAGCATATCCGCCCAAACCCAGCCAGCGATGGCGCTCTCGCCCTGGGCCTGATGCACGTCATCTTCAGCGAAGGATTGCACGACCAAGCCTGGCTAGAAACTCATGCCCTTGGCTGGCGCGAATTGCGTGAGCGTAGCATGGCCTACCCGCCAGAACGTGTCGCGCAGATCACGGGCGTTCCAGCAGAAACGATTATTGAATTAGCGCGGCGCTTTGCGACAACCAAGCCAGCCATGTTGAAATTTGCCGATGGTGTGCAGCGCCATGGAAATGGCGGACAGACAGCGCGGGCGTTGTGTTGTTTGCCCGCCATTGTCGGGCAGATCGGCGTGCGCGGCGGCGGCTTGTTCTATAGCACCAGCGGTTTTGTTCCCTGGGCCGCAACCGATGCCGCTACACACGCCAACGAATGCCCGCCACCGCCGCGCACAATCAATATGAACCGAATCGGCGCAGCATTAACTGGCGAAGTCAATGATCCGCCGATTCAATCACTATTCGTGTTCTGTGCCAATCCGGTTGGCTCATCGCCGAATGCGAGCCTGACGATCAAGGGGCTGCTGCGCGAGGATCTGTTCACGGTTGTGCATGAATTGTTCATGACCGATACCGCCGATTATGCTGATATTGTGCTGCCGGCCACCAGCCAGCTTGAGCATGTCGATGTCCACAAGGCCTATGGCCATCGCTCACTCCAGTATAACCATCCGGCCATCGCGCCATTGGCGGAATGCAAGAGTGATTGGGATGTCATGCGCTTGCTGGCTGAGGCAATGGGCTATAGCGAGCCATGGCTGCACGAGAGCGCCGAAGATGCCATGCACTCTGTGATCGATGAAATGCGCGCCAAATACCCACAGTTTGCTGGAATTACCCTGGAACGCCTGCAACACGAGGGAACCGTTCCGCTGACATTTGATGCTGAACATGAAGTGCCATTTGCCGATGGTCACTTCCCCACTCCATCCGGCAAAGTCGAACTGTTATGCGAGTCAATCATTAGCCAGGGCATCGATCCATTGCCCGATTATGTGGCCCCCACCGAATTCCGCCGCCACAAACAGCGACGAATGCAAGATGATGATTCAGAACTATCGGCTGATGAGATGAATGCACCAGCGCTGATTCTGATCAGTGGTGCATCCCACCATTATGTCTCCTCCAGCTTTGCCAACCAGCCAAGCCTGATCGGCAAGGAGGGCCAGCCATTTATTGAGATCAACCCCCAAGATGCGGTAGCATGTGGAATTGTTCATGGCATGCAGGTGTTGATCGAAAACGAACGCGGCTCGTGCGAATTGCGGGCTGTCGTCACCGAGGATGTGCCGCCTGGCGTCGCAGTTGCGCCGAAAGGCCCATGGGCGCGGCTATCGCGGGGTAAACGTAATATCAACTGGACAACCCCGGATGCGCTGGCGGATATTGCCGGGCAGAGTACCTTCCACAGTAATCTGGTGCGGGTACGGCCGGTGGGGTAGGAGTCAGAAGTCAGGAGTCAGAAGTCAGAATACTCTGCCGAGAATCAAGAACCAAGAACGAAGTAATCGTGTAGACTGCGGATCCATGTGTCCGCCCGGATAAGCGCTACCAACAGCACGGGCGACCGGGTGGTTGCCCATCGCATTCCAATACGGCGTTCGTGGCGGGCGAACACGCGCCGCATGCTAGGCAACGGTGGTGGTTGCAAGCGGGTGGCTTGGTATCGCCCCTACGGCTCGTTGGGTTCGATGCTGATCACGATGCCACAGTGGTTGCTATTCGCAGCCGTGGCATGATCCACCATCGTTGGCGAGCCATCCACACACATTCGGGATCCAGGGGCGAAGCCCTTGGCCGGGGGTGGCCCAAAGGGCACCCCGGGCGGCGGCCCGCCCCGACCGCCTGCCGCGCGCAGCGGCATCCGCACTAGAATGGAACGAACGGTTCCCTGGTGTCTGCCGCACACAGCGGCAAGAACGTCTGCCGCGCACAGCGGCCTGAAATCTGATAGCTGAAAACAATTAATGAATCTCGGTATCGCCATCGTCTCATTCAACACCCGCGACCTATTGCGGGAATGTCTCGCGTCGCTGCGCGATGTCACGCTACCGCTGCGCGTCGTGGTCGTTGATCATGCATCGCGCGATGGCAGTGCTGCAATGGTTCGCTCCGAATTCCCGCATGTCGAGTTGCTGGCCCGCAGCGATAACCCTGGCTTTGCGGGCGGAACAAATAGTGCGCTGCGCCGCCTGGGGTTTTGTGCAGAAGCAGTCGATGGCCCGGCATGTGATCTGGCCTTATTGCTCAACCCGGATACCGTGGTGTACCCTGGGGCGATTGAAACACTGAACGAGTTTCTGTGCAAACATCCACGGGTTGGCATGGTCGGCCCACGATTGCTGAACCCGGATGGAACCATCCAACCGGCGGCATTTCGCTTCCCAACGCTCTCGATGACAGCCCTTGATCTGTTTCCGCCTGGTGAAGCTTTGCCAGGGCGATTGTATAACTCATGGTGGCATGGCCGCTATCCACAGGAGCATGGCGATCAACCATTTCCAATCGATCACCCATTAGGAGCCTGCATTCTGGTTCGCCGCGCCGTGATTGAACAGATCGGGCTGCTGGACGAAGGCTATTTCATGTATGCCGAAGAGGTCGATTGGTGCCTGCGCGCCCAACGGGCCGGCTGGGCGATCTGGCAGATTCCCCAGGCACACGTAACCCACGTTGGCGGCGCGGCGACCAGCCAGTTCCGCGCACGCATGCAGGTTGCGCTGTACGCCAGCCGCTTGCGGTTCTTTGAGCGCCATTATGGCCGATCGCGCACAATGGCCCATCGGCTGATTATACGCGCCGGTATGCTGCGCGGTGCGCTTCTGGCCCTGCGCGATTTTAGGAAAAAACGGATCGGGCGCGATGAACTGCGCGATCGCTGGCTGGCGAGTACGTTGATTATGAAATTGTAGCTCTCAGCTTTCAGCAATCAGCTTTCAGGGGCGCCAGAAGTAACCACCAACGCACGTTGATTACAGCCGAGGCATAACCAACGGGCATTTACGGGCCACCAACATTCTTTAAACCAAGAACAAAGGGCTGTGAATCAGCAACCAAATATATGTTGATCGCAGCCGAGGCATAACCAACGAGCTTTGGCATGCCACTCAGGTATATTTGGGGTTCGGGGCAAGGCCCCGACCGTGGGTCGTGGCCGGGGTACCCTTTGGGTCTGGCACCCCCGGACGGAACCGCCCTGACCGCGGGCACGGAGCGCGTAGCCCTGAAAGGAAATATCCAACATCTTCAATATGCAAACAAATAAGCAAACGCAGTACTCCCTATCTATCGCAATCATCGCCCGTGATGAGCAGCGCCATATTGCGGGCGCACTCGATAGTGTGGCTGGGTTGGCCGCTCAGGTTGTGGTTGTGCTTGATGATCGCACCCGCGATGCGACAGAATCGATCTGTGTGGATCATGGCGCTATCGTCCATCGGGAAGTGTGGCGTGGCTTTGGCGCTCAACGCAACCGCGCCCTCGAACTATGCCAGGGCGAATGGGTGCTGTTCCTCGATGCCGATGAGCGCGTGACGCCTGAACTGGCCGATCAGATTCGGGCAGTGGTTCATGCGCCAGAGCATAGCCCTGTTTCAGGATACTGGATTCCACGGCATAATCTGTTCTTTGGCCGAGCAGTGCGCGGTGGCGGCTGGTATCCCGATCATCAGTTGCGCTTGCTACGGCGCAGATCGGCCCATTACGATCAGAACCGGCTTGTGCATGAATATGCCCAGATCGATGGACAGGTTGCCTATTTGGATGGCCATTTTCTGCACTTGAATATCGAGCAGTTCGATGAATTATGGCGCAAACAACGATCCTATGCCATGCAGGAGGCGCAAACCCTGTATCTGGAAGGGCGTCGGGCACGCTGGCGTAATTTCATTGGCGCTCCGCTCCGCGAATTTGTGCGGCGCTTCGTGCAATTGGGCGGCTGGCGCGATGGCGCACTGGGCGTATTGTTGTGTGGGACTCTCGCATTTTTTGAAGCAGTGAAATTTGTGCATCTGAGGGGGCTGGAGGAGTTAGCTCTCAGCTCTCAGCCGTCAGCCGTCAGCAACCAAGAGCCAGAATCTCGTAGCAAATCAACGGATGGCTTATGAACAGCAAGCAAATCGCTTTGTTGTACTATAGAGCTACACAGAACTGAAAGCTGAAAGCTGAAAGCTGAGAGCTAGACACATTCCATGGAACAATCATCATGCCCATGCTGACAATTATTATCGTTTCGTGGAATGTGCGCGATCTGTTGCAGCGCTGCATTGCCTCATTGCATGCCTCGTTGGCTGGCAGCGCGATCAGCTATGAAATTGTGGTTGTCGATAATGCCTCACACGATGGTACGTCTGCACTGCTTCGCACCACACATCCCGAGGTGCGCCTGATTGAGTCGGGCGCTAATCTGGGCTTTGCTGGTGGCAATAACCTGGGGCTGCGGGCAGTGCTTGCCCAACCAAACCCACCTGAATATGTTTTTGTGCTGAATCCCGATACCGAGGTGCTGGCCGATAGTGTTGCCCATTTGGTTGGTTGGATGCAGCGCCACCCCGATGCTGCCGTGGCCGGGCCACTGTTGCGCTATGCCGATGGCAGCATTCAATCATCGCGGCGGCGCTTCCCAAGTATGGGCGTGTATCTGTTTGAGAGTACCCCACTTGAGTGGCGCTGGCCACACAATCCCTGGGTGCAGCGCTACCGCATGGCCGACACAGCCGATGATCGGCAGCAGAATGTCGATTGGCTTGTCGGGGCGGCGCTGCTCATCAGGCGTAGCGCAATCGAGCAAGTTGGCCTGTTCGATGCCAGGTTCAGCCTGTATTCGGAAGAACTAGAATGGCAGCGCCGCCTGCACTGTGCTGGCCGAATTGTGTTTGTGCCAACTGCCGAGATCATCCATTATGAGGGTCAGAGTAGCGCCCAGATACCTACCAGACGCCTCATCCTGTTTCATACCAACCGACTACGCTATATACACATGACCAATGGTGCAATGGCGGCACAGATCATCAAATGGTTCATAATGGCTGCCTATGGCATCGAATTACTGCTTGAAGGGGCCAAATGGCTGATCGGCCAGAAACGCGAACTGCGCGCACAACGGGTGCAGAGCTACACTGCATTCCTGCGGGCACTCAGCGGGGTGACACGATGGCACGGTGATGGGATGATAGGGTGACCAGGTGACAAGATGTTCGCCCATTCACAGCCGAGGCATGACCAACGAGCGTTGATGGGCCACTAACATCCATTACAGGCCGGGTACCCTTTGGGTGCCATCGCGCCTGGCCAATTACTCGAAGCTCTAGCAAAGGCCAAAAACCAAGTGAGCATAAGCCAGGAACGCACGCTGATGCCACAATCATTCTGACTCCTGACTCCTGGCTTCTGAATACTGCGCTAGTACATCAACATACCACCAGTAACATTCAGCGCCTGGCCGGTCATGTACCCTGAATCTGGGCCTGCCAGAAATGATACGACCCTGGCGACATCATCTGGGCTGCCTGGACGCCCCATCGGAATACGCCCTGTCCGCTCGGCCCGAACCTGTACCGGTTCACGGCCCATCAGCCGCCCAAATTCGCTATCAACCAGATCCTGCATTGGCGTCTCAATCACGCCAGGGCAAACGGCATTGACCCGCACGCCGCTGCTGGCTCCAATATGTGCGAAGGTCTTGGTCATCGCAATCACGGCCGCTTTACTAACGTTATACACCGGGTGATAGATCGTACTGGCGGCCTTGCCAGCCATCGATGCGATATTGACGATCCGCCCGCTGCGTTGGGCCATGAAGTGTTGCATTGCATGCTGGCACAAAAAGTAGACGGCCTTTGCATTCACGCTCATCATGATATCCCAGTGATCTTCGGTTACATCCAATGGTGCAGAGGCACGCTGAATACCAGCATTATTGACAAGCACATCCAGCCGCCCGAACTCAGCCAATGTGGTTGCAAACAGTTGCTCGCGAGCGCTCGCCTTGGCGACATCGCTGGCAATGGCTAAGGCTCTTCGGCCAGTGGCCCGGATCTGTGCCGCCACAGCTTCGGCTGGTTCCGGCTTCAGATCAGCAATAATAATATCCATACCATCACTGGCTAAGCGCAGCGCAATCGCACGGCCAATCCCCTGCCCTGCACCAGTCACAATCGCAACCTGGCCATGAACCGGCATTTCGTGGGGTGATTCCGACATATGAGAACTCCATAATTCAGTATTCAAGCGCTTCGGCAAATGTCGGTTGGGCCGCCGTTCCGCCAGCTGCACGGGTTGAGAGCGAACCGCACACAACTCCCAGCCGCAAACAGCGTTCCAGATCCCAGCCATGCAAACTTCCGCAGATGAACCCGGCATCGAAACTATCGCCAGCGCCAACCGCATCAACAACCATAACAGGCAATGGTGCCGCCTTGGCGCGTTCGGAACCACGGGCCGCGAGTGCGCCAGCGCCGCCCTGTTTGACGGCAATGGTTGAGACTCGCGTCGCCAGCTGTTCGATGGCCTGATCGCTATCCACCGTTTGGCCAGCCAGTGCGCCCGCAATCGCACACGCCTCGGCATCATTTGGTAACAGAATATCGGTTTCGGCCAATAACTGTTCGAGGCCCGACCATCGTTCAGTTGGGTCCCAATTCGTGTCGAGTGAGGTGCTGGCACCACGTTTGCGTGCAGCAGCGAATATACCAGGCAACCCGGCATGCAGGCCATTCTGAAGCCAATAGGCACCAACATGCACATGCCGTGTATTCGCCAGCAGAACCGGATCGATCAGCTCTGGCGTCAGCGCCGCAATTGTGCCAAGAAACGTGAACATCGCCCGATCATCTGGCCGTTGCAGAATAATTGTCATGCCCGTTCGTAGCGCTGGATCAACTACCAGCGCAGCACAATCGACACCAGCGGTGGCCAGGGTAGTGCGGCAATAGTGCCCAAGCAGATCATCACCGACAACGCCGACAAAGGCCACGCTGAGGCCCAGGCGGGCTGCGCCACACGCAAATATGGCCGATGAGCCACCCAGGGTGATCGTCGCATCATCGATCAGCTTTTCGGCCTGTGCCCAGGCAGGTTGCAGATCGCCCTGCAGGATCAGATCCGCATTCAACTCACCAAGAACGAGGATGTCGAACATCGTACAAGCGCCTTCTGCATGATGGATGCGCTGATTATATACTGCTCACGGGTAACGTCTGGCCATGCGAAATCACGCATGTATATCATGTGCGTAATCTGCGGATACTGTCCAATTCTCAGCCGCAATGATTATAGCATCGATAGCTTGCGATAGCGGCCTGCTGAATGCGAAATCTGTGCATGCATACACGCCTATGGCCCATTTGCGAACTAGCTCTGCTGTACTATTGCGCTCGGCGGACGAAGGACATATACTGAAGGCTGGATGATAGAGAATCACCTGCCTTCTGCGTGCCCGTGACCGAATCGAGGAGCCGCTATGGATGTTCGGATCGATGAAAAGGGCAAATTCTTCACACCACGCGTCGCAAAAGATGCATTGCAAGCGTTGGTACGAACCGCTGATCAACACATTATTGGCTACCTGTATCTACGCCCGGACAAACGCCTGAAAGACGAAATCAACGAGGATACGTCGCGCTTTTTGCCAATTACCGATGCGCGTGTCTATCATGCAGCCACAGATGATTTTATCTACCATGCCAGCTTCATCCTGGTCTCCTATGAGCATATTGTCTCGATCACTCCGGTTGAGTCGATCAGCGAATCACGGCCAGCTCCCTGGATGATTGTTGATGAGGATGAAGGTGAGGCTGATTCATGAACTTCCAACTGCGTGAGCTTTCATCAGCTGGACAAACCACCACTCCTCTGGCGACCAATGCAGCACCGGCAACACCCTTCGAGCCAAACTCGATTGCCGAAACTGGACTTGGTATGGGCTTCCTGAACGATCTTGTCCTGAAGGTCATCTATTTTAATGGCAATATTCCCGCCCAGAAGATCGGGGAAGTCACCAAACTGCCATTTTTTGGTGTCCTGGATAAAGTCCTCGATTACCTCAAGCTCGAAGAGTATGTCGATATTATGGGTTCCCAGGGCAGCCTGAATGAGCGCGCCTTTCAGTATGTGACTGCCGCCAAGGGTCGGTCGAAGATCAATGAAATTCTCGACCGTTCCCAGTATGCTGGCCCTGCACCGGTTCCGCTCCATGAGTACATCGCAATGTGTAAGCAGCAGGCAATTGGCGAACTCATCGTCGATACTGCAACAGTGAAGCAGGCCTTTAGCCATATTGTTGTGAATGAGCGCATGCTGGACAAAATCGGCCCGGCTGCCAATTCGGCCCGCTCTCTGTTTCTCTATGGCCCGCCTGGCAATGGAAAAACAACCATTGCAGAGGGCATCGCCAACATGCTTGGCGGTGCGGTATTTATTCCCTATGCGGTTGAGGTCGATGGCCAGGTGATCAAGGTCTTCGATCCACTGAACCACAAACCGATTGAGCAACCAGTTGCCACAGAAAGTGCTGCTCCACTATCGGGAGCATTTGGGCAATCCCCTCAATCTGGCCCACGCCAGCCGGATCGACGCTGGGTCTTGTGCAAACGACCCCAGGTTGTTGTTGGTGGTGAACTGATTCTTCAGCAGCTCGAACTGATCTTCGATCCAATCTCGAAGGTCTATGAAGCACCATATCAGCTTAAATCAAACGGCGGGCTGTTTCTGATCGACGACTTCGGGCGCCAGCAGTGCCGGCCACAGGATCTGCTCAACCGCTGGATCGTCCCACTCGAAAAAAAGATCGATTACCTCGCACTTCAGACGGGCAAGAAGCTTGAGGTACCATTCGATGTGCTGATCGTCTTCTCAACCAACCTCAATCCGAAGGATCTTGTCGATGATGCCTTTCTGCGGCGTATCCGCCACAAGATCGAGGTATCGAACCCCAGCCCGGATGAATTCCGCGAGATCTTCCGGCGCGTGTGTAAGGGCAAGAATATCCCCTATAACGATGAAGGGTTGCGCTATCTTATTCAGGAACACTATCTGAAGGTTCGCCGTGATCTGCGAGCATGCCACCCACGCGATCTCTGCGATCAAATTCTCGATGAGGCCAAGTATCGCGGTATTGCGCCGACTATGACAAAAGATCTGATCGAACGAGCCTGTGAAGCCTACTTTGTGAAGCTTGGCTAGGCATACCAGAACCAACACGAGGAGGATACGATATGTCACTACTCAAACGGATTGGCAGCACTCCACCCGCTCAACCAAATGAGCCAGCGCAGGCTCCAGCACCCCGCCCAGAAGAGCCGCAACGCCCTGCTGCGCCACTCGCCGATGTCGCATCACAATCGCTTGAGCAACGTGTTGCCGCCGAACCAGGTGAGAGTGATGTTTCCTCGCAGCGCATGCTTGAGCTTTCACTATGGATTGTTGATCGCATTCAGGGATCACTTGGCGCGCAGACCGAACTCAAGCGTACGCCCGAAACCGAGCGCATGCTGCAGGAGCGCTTTACCAACTACTATCGCCAGAGCGGCGTGAATATTGGTGATGAGCAAATGAAGCGCCTGTATGGCATGGTTGTCGATGAACTGTTTGGTTTTGGCCCAATCGAAGCACTATTGCGCGATGATAGTATCAGCGAAATCATGGTCAACGGCCCACAGCAGGTGTATATTGAGCAACGCGGCAAACTGTTGGTATCGCCAGTACGCTTTAACAACGATGATCATATTCTGAAGGTGATTGATCGAATTATTCGCCCGCTTGGCCGCCGTATCGACCGCAAATGGCCAATGGTTGATGCACGCCTACCAGATGGCAGCCGTGTAAATGCGATTATTCCGCCCTGCGCGATTGATGGCCCATCTGTCACCATCCGTAAATTTGGTAAGAAAAAGCTCCAGATCGAGGATCTGGTCAAGTTTGGCTCAGTAACACCAGAAATGGGTGAGTTTCTACGGGCCTGCGTGATCAGCCGCTTGAATATCATTGTTTCTGGCGGTACTGGCTCGGGTAAGACAACCCTTTTGAATGTGCTCTCGAATTTCATTCCCTCCGATGAGCGCATCGTTACGATTGAGGATAGCGCCGAACTCAAGCTGGGCCAGGAACACGTTGTTCGGCTCGAAGCAAAGCCAGCCGAAATTGATGGGACAGGCCGGGTGACAATCAACGAACTGGTGATCAACTCATTGCGTATGCGCCCAGAACGGATTGTGATCGGCGAGTGCCGTGGTGGCGAGACAATGGCGATGTTGCAGGCCATGAATACGGGCCACGATGGCTCACTCTCGACCCTGCATGCCAACACACCACGCGATGCCTGTTCGCGTATGGAGACGATGGCAATGATGGCGGGAATGGATATTCCCCTGGGTGTCATTCGGGAACAGATTGCATCAGCAGTCGATCTGATTGTTCAGCAGACCCGCCTGGAGGATGGATCGCGTAAAGTCGCGTATATCACCGAGGTTCAGGGTATGGAAGGTGATATTATCGTCCTCCAGGATGTTTTTATCCTTGAGATCAAGGGCAAGACAGCTGAGGGGAAGATTATTTCGGAACTGAAACCAACCGGCACCCGCCCACGCTTCAGCACCCGCCTCGAAGCACATGGCTTCAAGCTGCCGCCAAGTATCTTTGGCGCGCCAAACCCAGGCCAGGCAAAACGCTGGTAATCAGGCACATGTCGGGGCGGTTCGCGAACCGCCCCTACATTATTTGTTTGATACATTTGCACCATCGAGATCTGGGCGGCTGCGCGCCAACGCAATCCCGCAGACCCATTCGCTGCCAGCGCTGCGTAGTGCTTCGGCGCACGCCCCCATTGTGGCCCCGGTTGTCAGCACATCATCGATCAACAGAATGCGCTTTGGTGCTGGCCCTGTACCAACCCAGCGAAAGGCCCCGTGTACATTTGCGGCCCGTTCGGCGGCCTTCTTCAATGCTGCCTGCTGGCTGGTGGTGCGTTCGCGGGCAATATTGGTTGTGATCATTGGCAGGTGCCATGCGTCGCTCAATGCACGAGCGAGCTCTTCGGCCTGGTTATAGCCCCGTTCACGCAATCGATCATGGTGCAGCGGGATTGGCACAATTGCATCGGCGGTGAAGTCGGCTTGGCCCAGTTGTGTTGCCAGCAATTGGCCAAGTGGCCTGGCTATGCGTGGCATATGCCCATATTTGAGGCGATGCACGGCTCCACGCAGCGGCCCGCTGAACACAAAGCCAACCCGCACCGCATCCAGCGTTGCTGGGAATCTGCGTATCTGCCCTGGATACACCCGCAATGCCGAGCAGCAATCCGCACAGAAGAGCGCGCCAATGCGGCCACAGCCAGCACAGCGATCCGGGAATATAAAGCCCAATATGCCATCGAGTAGTTTGCGTAGCATTGGTTGATTTCCTATAGCAGAGACGCCATGCATGGCGTCTGTACAGAGGCTGATCGGGATTTTCAGCGTTCAGCTGCAAGGAGAAACAACTGAACGCTGATCATCTACCCCTAACCATGTGATCCACATGATCACAGGTTGATTAAAGCATAGGTTTCGTTGCAGGAAATCATGGCGAAAGTACCGATCACAGGCGCACAATGGCCTATCGGTTGAGGGGATGCGTAGGTGGGTGGGGAGGCGATTATGTGGGCAGATAGAACCGAGAACTGCCGAACCTTCTGTTGAGAAAGTATGTCGGTGGCTGATGCGAGCATATTCCGCCCTGCGTACCGTGTGCTGTTGTTGTGCCGCCGTGTGCTGCTAGGCTGGGGTGTTTGGTAGGCATTTCCCCTCTCCCCAACCCCTCCCCCACCGGTGGGGAGGGGCAGCATGCAGTTGAGGGCGCGTATAGTTCTTCACCTGAGCCTTGCTACCCTCCTGCATCTCTTCCATCTTCTATGGCACTAAGAATGGCACTCGGCAATAGATGATGGGGAAGGGGCGTGCTCTGCACGCCCGTGGCTTCTGGACAGTTGGGCGTTCTGGTTTGCCACGCTGGTTGGGTGGCCTCAATGTTTGTTGATCAAAAGAAAAAAGACACTCCAGCGGAGCGTCTCTACCCTGCATACGGGGTTACAGCGGAAAGACTTCCTCAACCGGGGCAAGGCGCAGCGCACCTGTTGGGCAGGCGCTCACACAGGCAAGATCATCGTACCCATGGCATAGATCGCATTTATCGGCTCGATGGGTTGGGCCAACCGGTTCGAGCGGGATGGTCTTATATGTGCGTTGCAGTCGCTCCCACAGGCCCCAGAGTGGCGAACTATGGCTGCGATTGCGGGGTGCGAGTGTGACAGCATCATATGGGCAGGCGGCCACGCATTCTCCGCATCCGGTGCAGGAATCGGTAATAATCAGGGCACCGTGATGATTCCAGCGGATGGCATCGGATGGGCAGACCTCAACGCATTCTGCGCCAACCCGGCACTGCCGGCAGCTATCGGTGACATCCATGCCATTGAGTTGGACTCCGCCGGTATGCAGGCGCGGGCTGCCGTGGCGAGTTGTACAGGCATCGGTGCAGAGTTTGCATCCTTCCAGGCACAACTGCGGATCACGAACCAGGACATGCCTTCCGCGTAGCAGGCCGCGTTCAAGCGCCGCTTCCAGTTGTTGTGAACGAACCACATCCTGGCGCATCGTTGTGCTTGTGATGCGCCGCCGTGCAACGACATCGCGCATCTGCTCGCCGAGTGCCGGTTGAGATTCAAGCAGGTGTTGGAAGGCATCCGCCGGCAGCGTCAGCACATCGGTTGGGGTCAGGGTGCGAACATCAGCATTATGTGGTTCTTTAGTCAGCAGCGACATTTCACCAAAGAAATCGCCCTCATCGAGATGGGCAATTGCCCGTTCTTCGGCCTCAACCACAACCTGGCCCGACTCGATCAGGTAGAGTGCATCGCCTGGCATGCCCTGCTTGATGATCAGTGTGCCGCGTGCATAGTGTTGCTGGATGAGCATGTCGGCGATCTCGGCGCGGGCAAGTGGCGTGAGCTGCCCAAATAATGGAACGCGGCCAAGCGTACTGGCAACCAATCGCTGGCGGTAGATGGTGCGCAGGGTTGTATCAAGCTCTGGCGATTCTGCCAGCAGCGTTCGAACCTGGGGAAGCGGCAACTGAATAAGGTAGCAGATTGTCTCAGCTCGTGCGGAAGCACTACGGAATTGATCGCCAAACAGTGACCCTTCGCCAAAACAATCGCCGCGACCAAGGAAACCGATCAGCACCTCACGTCCGGCCCGATCATGCAGGCGCAGGCAGACGGTGCCACGCAACACGAGGTACAGAAATTCGCCAGGTTCGTGTTCGTCAATCACGATTGCGCCGGGGATGAAGGCGCGCATTGTTGCGTATTCAGCCAGGCGCTGCAGGTGTTCGGGGATGGTACCAGCCAGGCAATCAAGCAGGGCAAGCGCTGCGGCCTGATGCTCACGCACCTGTTGCAGCTGGCTAGCGACAGCAGCTGCATGGCGTTTGGCCGCATCCTGGTGGCGTGTATCGGTGGAAGCTGCCATTGCACTCGATCAAGGGCTAGCGGTATTATCCTACTAGCCCTCAGTTAAAAACCAACGATTGCCAATCCGAATTGTTGGTACCGAGCCATCCGAACGGCCAATCACACGCTCGAGGCTAATTGGTTGTTCATAGTATGGAATCGGGCCGCGATCCGTAAGGCGGGAGATCTGCATGAAAATACTTGCATTTGGCAACTGGACGAGCGCATGATCGCCATCTTTTGAGATACTGCGCGGCTCGTCGAAGCGTATTTCGATCAGCAGGGTTTCATCGGCAGCCAGCTTGGCGCGGCCATCGGCAAAGTTGGCAAGGGCGATATCGAGCGTATCGCGTTGTGAATCGCGCTCATTTGGGGCAAAATAGCCTGCCAGCCGCTCAACCCAGATCGTTCGTATCGCTTCCTGGCCCAATGCGGGATCTTTGAGCGCTCGCCCGAGATCCTCAAAAAAGCCACGGGTGACACTTTCGGGTGAGAGGCCACCACTACCCGATTGAGCAGCATCGCCGGTTGCCTGATCCGCAGGTACGCTACCGCAGGCCACAAGCTGTGCAAGTAGCAGAAACAGGGCGATAACATATTTGAATCGCATTGCCATCGGTTCGTGCCGAAATCGTAACCTCAACCATCAAGCTTCAATGGTAGTATACCAATATTGTACCACGAACGACATTCCTCATTTCAATTCTTGGACAATAACTCACATGCCTGTCACAATATAGCCAGTTTACTGAAAGGAAACCGCATGTTTCGGAACCGTTTAATGCTGCTGTGTGTTCTGTTGGCCGCAGCCTTCCTCATACCAGTTGCCCCAACAGCGCATGCCGAATCGGCACGACCGGTGATTGCCTTCTATTACCCCTGGTACGAACTCAGCGATTGGAATCTGAACACGATGGCTGATCTGGCTGCGCCACGCTATAGTGGTGGTGATGATGCGACGCTGCGCCGCCATCTTCAGCAGGCCGCCGATGCAGGAATTGATGCATTGGTGTGCGCCTGGTTTGGGCCAAACGAGGATCGGATCAACAAGCGCTGCCGCAGGCTATTGCAACTGGCCGAGGAAAGTGGCCGGATCAAAGTGGCGATCATGCCAGAACAGGCGGCCTGGAGCTCGCTCAATAGCGTCCAGGGCCTGAGCGATGCGATTGGTGTGGTGCAGCGCGACATGATGGGCTCGCCGGCCTATTTTCGCTTCCAGGGTAAGCCGGTATTGTTCTATTTTGGCCTGAACTCGCTTGGCGGCCCGGATACATGGCGCGATCTGCGTGGCCGGGTGGACCCAAACCGCCAGCAGTTCTGGTTTGGCGGCAGCGATACCTTCAACTTCCTGGATGCTTTCGACGCACTCTACTACTACGATATTACCTGGGAACAAACATCTGGTGCTGCGATGGCCTCGTATGCCCGCCGCCTGAGCGATTGGAACAAAAGCCGTAATGAGAGCCGTCCGTTCGTGGCAACCGTCATGCCGGGCTATGATGACCTGCGGATTCGCCCTGATGGCCACCGCCGCGACCGCGCAGGTGGTGCCTATTATCGCGGCACCTGGCAGACAGCCATTGATCGGCGGGCCGATGCGGTTGTGCTGACCAGCTTCAATGAATTTAAGGAGGGTTCGTTTATTGAGCCAACCGATGGAATGGGCGATCTGTATCTGCGGCTCACCCGCGAACTCTCGGATTCATTCCGCAATGCGCTGGCCAGCACACCAGCACCAATTACTGCTCCTGCTCCGGCACCCAACCCGCCAGCAAACCCAGCGCCAACAGGCCCATGCCGCAGTTTTGCCGAAACCAGCCAGCAGGTGTGTGGACGCATGCTCGAATATTGGGAACAAAACGGTGGGCTGTCGGTGTTTGGGTTCCCAATTACGGCCCAAACCGCCCAATCAGTCGAAGGCCGTTCATACCAGGTGCAGGTGTTTGAGCGCAATCGCTTTGAGTTGCACCCCGAGAATGCCCGCCCATATGATGTTCTGCTTGGCCGCTTGGGCGCGGATCGGCTGATTGCCCGCCAAATCGATTGGCAGCAGTTTGCCAAGGCCAGCCCGAATGCCGAACACTACTTCGCACAGACGGGCCAGGCAATTGCGCCAGAATTCTGGGGCTACTGGTCGAGCCAGGGGCTAGAATTCGATGGCCAGCCGGGCAAGAGTTTTGATGAGAGCCTGGCGCTGTTCGGGTTGCCGCTCTCACCAGCACAGATGGAAGTCAGCCAGACCGATGGCAAAACGTATCTGACCCAGCATTTTGAGCGGGCACGCTTCGAGTATCATCCAGAGAATGCTGGCACACCCTATGTTGTATTGCTTGGATTACTTGGACGCGAGACGACAGGAATTCGCTGATTAAAGGTTGAACGAATGAAACGCAAGGTAACATGCCTAGTCGGCCAGTGGACAGCCATCTTTGATCATGCGTTCGTGCAACTGCCAAATGCATGGACAGTCTCATTTGTCGCAGCAGATGGTAGCGAGGTCGTGGGCGAGGTTATGGAGAAACGATCATCGTGGATCTTCCCCAATCCGCCGACGACTCGGCCACTAATGGCTGTCATGAGTTTTGAGCGTGGCTGGTGGAATACGTTCTACTCGGTGCGTGTGAAGCCAACATGCGATGTCATCGCACATATCGAGTGATGTACGACCATTGGGCATTATCGCCAAATAGAAACATCTGTTCGGTTATTCGGGCCTGGGAGTGTTGACGCTTGGTGTACTTTATGCTATGGTTTGGCTAAGATCGATGTCGTCGCTGGTCGATTAGATGCGCTTGCAGATGAAGCACTCCAGGCATTCAAAGCATATGATCCATAACCAAATCTATGATGTGATTGTGATTGGGGCCGGGCATGCCGGATGCGAGGCTGCTGCTGCTGCTGCGCGGATGGGCTGCCGGACGCTCCTGCTGACGATAGATCTCGACAAACTAGCGCATATGTCGTGCAACCCATCGATTGGCGGGCCGGCCAAGGGCCATCTTGTGCGCGAGATCGACGCGCTTGGTGGGCTGATGGGCCGCATCACCGACCAGACCTTCATCCAGATTCGGCTGCTGAATGAGAGCAAAGGGCCAGCGGTTCAGGCGACCCGCGCACAGGCCGATAAACGGCTGTATGCTAAAGTCATGAAGGAAACGCTGGAGGCACTGCCAAACCTGGATCTCAAACAGGCGATGGTTACCAGTATTCAGGAGTCAGGAGTCAGGAGTCAGAATACAAATGGTGTTGCTCCGAGTGCTGATGCTGTGGCAACAATGTCTTCTTCTGACTCCTGGCTTGTGACTCCTGGCTTCTCCGTTACAACTCATACTGGACGCATCTTCCAATCGCGTACGCTGATACTGACGACCGGAACATTTCTGCGCGGGCGGGCGGTTGCTGGTGAGGCAATCTGGGGTGCTGGCCGCGCTGGTGAGGCTCCTGCTGTGGCACTCGGCGAGGATCTGGCGGCGCTCGGATTCCCATTGGTGCGGCTCAAAACCGGCACACCGCCACGGATCGATGCCCGCACGATTGATTTTTCACAGACCGAGATCCAGCCTGGGAGTGCGGTGCCACTCTCGTTTGGGCATTACTATGCGACAACCAATGAGCAAGGCGATTATCAGCCTGCACCAGCGATCATTCCTGCATACAGAGGCCCACCAGCTCGTGTCTATCCAGCGGCACAGTTGGGTGGCTGGCGTGATCAACTACCGTGCTATCAGGTTCACACAAGCCCAGCCTTCCACGAGATTGTGCGCGCCAATCTGGATCGGGCACCATTGTTCAGTGGCGTGATCGAGGGGGTTGGCCCGCGCTATTGCCCAAGCATCGAGGACAAGATCGTGCGCTTTGCGGAAAAAGAGCGCCATGGCATGTTCCTCGAACCCGAAGGCTGGCAGACGAGCGAAGTCTATGTTCAGGGCTGCAATACATCGCTTCCAGAAGATGTGCAATGGGCCATGCTGCGGAGCATTCCGGCACTGCATCAGGTTGAATTGATGCGCCCTGGCTATGCAATTGAGTATGATGCCGTGGCAACCGGTGAGATCACCGCCGGGCTGGAAGCCAAGCGGCTGCGCGGGTTGTTCCTGGCTGGCCAGATCAATGGAACAACTGGCTATGAGGAGGCGGCGGCTCAGGGGTTGATGGCTGGAATCAATGCGGCGCGAGCTGTTCAGGGCCAGCAGGCGGTGATATTGCGGCGCGATCAGGCCTATATTGGGGTGTTGATCGATGATCTTGTGACCAAGGAGATCCACGAGCCATATCGTATGTTCACATCACGAGCAGAGCATCGCCTGGTTCTGCGTAGCGATAATGCCGATCTGCGGCTCACGCCGATTGCCGCTGAATTGGGCATTGTGGAAGCGCAGCGGGCTGTGGCGGTTCAGCGCAAGCAAGCCCACACGGAGGAGTTGATGGCACTGCTGCAAGGGCGGCGGGTGTTCCCATCGGCGGCAACCAACACGCGCCTGGAAGCGGCTGGCATCGCAGCCTTGGCGGTTGAGGCAACTGCCGAAGAGGTTCTGCGCCGCCCAGAGGTGCGCTATGCCCAATTGCAGGCGGCACTCAATCTGCCCGAAGCACCGGCAGATATTGTCGAGCAGGTGGAAGTGCTGGCCAAATATGGTGGGTATCTCGTGAAACAGCAGCGTGAGATCGAGCGCGTGAAGCGGATGGAGACGCGGCGTTTGCCAGAGAGCCTGGATTATACGGCGATTCGCGGCCTACGCAACGAAGCTAGGCAGGTACTTCTGCGCTTTCGCCCGGCAACATTGGGCCAGGCAGCGCGATTAGCGGGGATCAACCCCGCCGATATTGCGGTACTGCTGGTGGCACTGGAGCGACGAAACGCAATCGAATCCGCAGGCTGATGAAGATTGACAAAATCATTGGGATCTGGCATTGCTCATCCATCCGCAGGCTGAAGCCTGCGGCAAAAGGAACGATGCCCTCGCCGCGTGGCTTCAGCCCGCGGGAGAGGAGCGATACCAATACCCAATTACAATGTAAAAGACCATCAGTGCTCCGTAAACTAAGTTTTCTTATATTTCGCACCGTATTGCCCTCACCCCCGGCCCCTCTCCCAGAACGGGAGCGGGGGGCGAGCCAGGATGCGGAAGAATACCCGATTATTTCCCCATGCTCCAAAGCTGAAAGCTGACTGCTGAAAGCTAGATATCTATCTCCAGGCAGCAGTAAGCGCTGGCAGATCTGCATACACGGCATCTGGCTGAATATCGCTCTGTTCAAGCGATTCGGCGGTGCTGACGCCGGTAAGCACGAGTGCGCTGGCGAGGCCGGCTGCTCTGGCACCAGCGATATCGGTATCAAGCCGATCCCCAATTGTCAGCGTGCGCGCTGGGTCGGCACCAAGGATCGAGATTGCAGCCTCGAAGATTGCTGGGCCGGGCTTGCCGATCACATATGGCTCGCGTTCACTGCCAACCCGTAGCAGCGCTAGGAGTGCGCCACAACCCGGTACGATGCCATCTTCGGCGGGAAAGGTTGTGTCGGGATTGGTACCAATGAAGGTCGAGCCAGCGCGAATATGCAGGGCAGCTCGCCGTAGCTGCGGGTATGTGACCTGGAAATCCATGCCGACGACAACATAGGTTGGCTTGGTATCATCCTCAACAAAATAGCCATCGCCAAACAGGGCCGTACGCAGGCCATTCATCCCAATACAATAGATCGATGTGCCGCGTGGGTTGCGAACTTCCAGGTAGCGGCGGGTTGCAACAGGCGATGTGATGATACGCTCGGCTGGCATAGCAATGCCCATGACTGCCAGCTTTTCCGAAAATTCCTCTGGTGTCATGGTTGCATTATTGGTCGCACAGGCATAGGCCACGCCGCGCTGATCAAGCAGCGCAAGAAGATCGGCCACGCCTGGCAGTGGCACCTGCCCACGATAGAGCACGCCGTCCATATCAAAGATAGCAGCCGAATAGTTGCGAAGATCGAGCACAAGTACCTCTTTATGTAAGCTATCAGCCGTCAGCATACAGCTTTCAGCACTGATGCAGATGGAAGCACATGGAAATATGCCTTGTCTGTCCAAAAGACCGCTTGTATGTCATCAAACGGTTTGTACTCCTGACGGCTGAGAGCTGAACGCTTACATTCGCTCAGGAACCCGAATCACAAGTAACGCTAACCCATTTTTGAGTGCTTGCGCTGTCGCCGCAACCAGCCGCAACCGCGCTACCCGTAGTTCGGGTGTTTCTGCTTTGAGCACCGAACAATCGCGGTAGAACCCCGAAAGCGCCCTTGCTGTCTCGTAGCACCATTCGCCAACAACAAACGGTGCATAGCGATCTGCAGCCTCGCGTACGGCACCTGGCAACCTGGCCAATTGCTTGATCAGCGCTGCCTCAGATGGATGTGTGAGCAATGCTGCCGAAAGAGCCGTGTTCTCATGGCCTACAGATGGCTGTAGTTCTTCTGTGGCATTGCGCAAAATCGATTTACAGCGGGCATACATATACTGAATGTAGGTTGAGCTATTGCCTTCGAGCGCCAACATCCGATCCCAATCCAGGGTAATATTGCGGCGCGGATCCTGGTACAGATCGTTATACACAACCCCACCAACACCAACAATCTCAGCGATTTCGTCGCGCTCGGCTTCGGGAATCTCAGGGCTGGTCTTGTCGACGATGGCCCGTGCGCGGGCGTGGGCATCGTTGAGCAGATCGGCCAGATAGATCATATTGCCAGCGCGTGTCGAAAATGGTTTGCCGGAAACATCAAAGATTGTGCCAAATTTGATATGCTCCAGCACAACACCCTGAGCCTCGCCCATGGCTCGTGCGAGTGCAAACAATTGCCGGAAGTGCAGTTCCTGGCGTGCATCAACCACATAAATGATCTGCGCTGGGCTGAATTCGCTTACGCGAAACTGGATGCAAGCAATATCGCGGGTATGATAGAGTGTGCCGCCATCGCTGCGCTGTAGCAGAAAGGTCGGCATGTTCTTCTCTAGCTCTGCGACAACCACCGCGCCTTTTTCGTCGCGATAGGCGACACCGCTAGAAAGTGCTTGCTCGATCACCGCCTCGGACATTGGCGCATAGAAGCTCTCGCCATAGGCGTGATCGAAATGAATGCCAAGCCGTTCGTAGTTCGGCTGATTGGCGGCCATTGTCAGATCGACCATCCACTGCCACAGCTCGCGTGCGGTTGGGTCGCCCTGTTCGAGTTTGAGCGACCAAGCGCGGGCTTCTTCATCAAGGGCTGGATCATCCTTGGCCAGCCGATTATATTCAGCATACAGTTTATCGATCTGGGCAATCGCTTCTTCGCCCTCCGCCTGTGGCTTACCCCAGCGCAGAATGGCAGCAATATTCTTGCCGAACTGAGTGCCCCAATCGCCGAGATGATTATCGCCAATGGTTCGATAGCCCTGGAAACTGAAGATATTGTAGAGCGACTGACCAATAATCGTTGAGCGAATATGGCCAACATGCATTGTTTTAGCGATATTCGGGGCCGAATAATCGATCACAATTGTCTGGCCTGCACCACGATCATCGCTGCCATAGCGCTCGCCAAGTCGTTCGATCTGGGCTAGCACGGCTGCTGCAAAGCGCTGAATGTCCAGCGAGAAGTTCAGGAATGGCCCAGCGGAAGTGACCGAGCTCACCAACCCATCGGCAGATAGGCGAACGGTGCCTGCCAGTTCCTGGGCCAATTGTGGCGGCGGAACGCCCAGTTCTTTGGCGGCTCTGAAGGTTGGGAATGCCAGATCAGCGGGAATATTTGGCTTTGGTGCAGCAAGTTCGATCAGCGGTTTGGGTATTCGCCCAGTAGCCGCGATTGCCGTATGCACCTCTCGCTCAAATTGGTCGAGTGCGTATTCCATACAATCCTCAGTATTATCAGTATTGTCAATGAGCCATGACGATACAAAAACGTGAGGGGTGGCCCTCACGAGACGACTGCAAACAGTATATGCGTAACATTCAGGACGCGCAAGAACGATGCTATAAGGCTCAAAAACTGGGCATGAGCAACGTCCCTTTTCCCCGCATCCCCTGGCCCCTTCTCCCACATTGGGGAGAAGGGGAAACCGTAGTGCGATGCCGCGCAGAGCCCCGCTCCCCGTGTGGGAGCGGGGTTGGGGTGAGGGGAACAAGGCGATACACCCCCATTTTGGGACTTTGCACATGCCCTGGGCTCAAAAACTGGGGACTTGACAAATGCGAACGCTTGTTCTATAATACAAATACACCGAGATGATCGTGTGTAGGAGAGGGTAGACACCCAAGAAACGCGAGGGAAGAGATGTATCGTAAAGAAATTGCCTACGACCGAGAGACACATGATTACGCCATGTACCTCGATGGTGAATTGGTCGGGTTTGCCCGAACCTATCACGAGGCGGAGGTTGCGCTTGATCAACTCGTCTTTGAGTTGCTCAGTGGCCAATACTTTCGCGAGGCGGCATAATCAATCTATTGGGCGTTCTGAAGAAATAGAATAGCCGTTACTCTGACCAGGTGACAATGTGACCGGGCGACTTGGTGACATATGCTTCATCGAAGCGTATCACACCAATCAAACACCTTCACCGTGTCATCCCGTCACCCGGTCAACGCGCCATCCCACTGCCGTGCCATCCCGTTGCCCCGTCACCGTGTCAGGTATGGTACAATCACGACCGCACACGGGATGTGTGTGCCGTCGTTGATCAAGGATCAGACCGCAATGCCACCCTCAATCCATGGCGTGTTGCCCCCACCAGTCGCTGCCGCTCACTAAGGGCAGGCTGGCCAATACTTTTCTGGCGCATCATTGCATGTGCCTGATTCTGTGTACCCATCCTGTCCTCCGCTCATTATTGGTTTTTTGTTGAGCGCAGCGAAAGGATCGGGGTTTCCAATGTCTCATTCTGTTCTGGATGTCCATGCCACACGGCGTGGGCTGGGTTTGATCGCGTTGGCGGCCACGCTGTGGGGCACTGTTGGGGTTGCAACGCAAGGGATCTATCGGCTTTCCACCGTCACTCCGCTTTCAGTCGGGTTCTTTCGGCTGGTGATTGCAGCGCCAGTTCTGTTGGTTGCATGCCTGTTTCTGCTTGGCCGACGCTCCTGGCAGATCGAGATGCGTGATGCTGGGCTGATGGCCATGATCGGGGCCATGCTGGCGCTGTATCAGGTGTGCTTCTTCACCGCGATTGTGTATACGGGTGTGACAATCGCGACGCTTGTGACGCTGTGTACTGCGCCAATCATGGCGGCGGTGCTTGCGGTGATCTTCACCCGCGAACGATTGAACAGAACAATTGTGATTTCGCTGGCTATCGCATTACTCGGCACGATCCTGCTTGTTGGTATCCCTGAACATGGCGCAGCGGGTGGCCGATTGATTATTGGTGTTCTGTTCGCGCTTGGTTCGGCATTTGGCTATGCTACTATGACGATCTGTAGTCGGTTGATTGCAGGGAACATCCATCCATTGCAGACAAACGCGATTGCATTTGGAACGGGTGCGCTGGTGCTGCTGGTGCTGACAATCCCATCGGGTGGGCCGATCCTCAGCTATCCAACCGAAAGCTGGCTATTGCTGGTGTATTTGGGGTTGGTGCCAACAGCGTTTGCCTATGGTCTGTTCTTTCTTGGCATGCGGGTGACTTCCGCAACAGTGGCGACGATTGTCACTCTGGTGGAGCCGTTGACAGCCACGCTCCTGGCTTGGTTGATATTCAAGGAACAGCTTGGGCCGCTTGGGTTTGTTGGCGCAGGGTTATTATTGGCGGCCCTGCTGCTATTAGCGCGCCAGGGAGGGCGTTAGCGTGGCACCCGAAATGGCGGCGGTTGCATCTGATCAACACAGGATATATTTAGTTTTGCGGTTGGGTTATTGATGAAGGCGGTATAGATCGAGATCGGGCAGGGCTGCGCGAAGGTCGCGTGGCCCAGTCCGGGAAACTCGACCACCGTGGATCGTTCTAGTGTGTTGGCCGCACGGCTGGCATATTCTGGCGGCGTCACGGGATCATACTGGCCCGCGAGTAACAGGGTTGGGATGGCGCTACGTACCGGTTCATTCTCGCGTGGATCGGCTGGGCGGGCGGCCCATTTCGCGCAATAACGTAGGATCTCTGGGTCGCCAAAGGCCGATTTAAGCTCTGGATGGACTTTTGCTGCTGCCGTTTCTAGCGCTGCTACCTGATTAAATGGCGTTTCTTCTGAACATTCAACTGCATAATAATCGCCCTCGCTCAACCCATCAAACAGAAAGATCACCCAGCCCCATTCGCCGAGTGCTGCTGTTTCACCACGGGCCGTTTCTGCATCCGCTCGTGCGATCAGATCCGGCAGATCAGGAATAAAATCGGTGATATACAGTGATGTGAACAGCATATTGACCAACTGGGTGCCATCGATTCGTACAGCATATTCCTTACCATCGGTATAGTTGCGTGCTGTGGCCGTGAGCGGCTTGGCATCCAACCTACGAACCAGTGCATAGAAGCGTTCATCCAGGTTTGGGTAGGCCTTTGCACAAGCTGGATCGGCAACACACCCCTGAAACAGGGTATCGAACGCACGCTGGGCTGCTGCTGGCAGATCGACATAGCGATCCACAAATGGCGGGTAGACCGAATCGAGAACGGCGCTACGAACGCCATCTGGCTGATCGCGGAGGATCGTCAATCCCAATCGAGTGCCATATGAAACCCCAAGCAGATTCCATTCCTGGTAACCAAGCGCGCGCATTAGATCGTACACATCGGCGGCGCTGGCACTGCTGGAAAACCAGCTCAGATCAACCCCATTGGCCACAAGGCGATTGCGACATGCCTCAAGAGATTTTTCATCGCGGGCGTTGACTTCGGCACGGGTGAGTGGCGTATTCAATGTCGCATACAGCGCATTGGTATATTCTGGGCAATCGAGTGAGGGTTTGGATAGCCCAACGCCACGCTGATCGAATAGAATAATATCGCGCTGTTCCTGCAGATCAACGGCAAAATTGGTGCTAAAAAAATCCGATGATCCGCCAAGTGTCTCTCCACCAGGCCCGCCATCGAGATACACAATCGGATCTGGCAATACGTTTGTTCCGCTTGCTTTGAGCACCGCAACTGCCAACTGGATTGTTTGGCCATCTGGCTTTGTTCGATCAGCGAGTACTGTGAGTGTGCCACAGAATGTATTCTGACCATCGGTTCGGCCACCAGGCAGATCGAAGGCACAGCTGTGTTTGGCAAATGTGGGCACAAATGTAGAAGTTGGCGTGCTGGTTGGATCAGGTTGCGTTGGAGCAATTGGCGTTGCTGTGCTTGGAGCCGATGTTGACGCTGGAAATGTTGTCGGGAGCGCAGCCGTTGACGTTGCAAGCGGGGCGGTTGGGCGACCACCACAGCCAATAAGGGCAATGGTGAGGAATGCCAGGATGAGGTGTTTGGGGTGCATCGGGTTTCCTTTTGTGTGGGTTTATGGATATGATGTCTTTGTGATCAGATCGCACTGCCCGCGATGAATCGTAGGGGTGGTTCGCGAACCACCCGCGATGCCAATCCATTGAACCATCTTAGTGGGCGGTTCACAAACCGTCCCTACACAACGACCGGCATGGAGATCGCAGCAAAACGTTACGTCGCGCCTGTTCGACGGAATTGCGTGTTTGCGACCACATGTTCTATAATAGGGTATTGTCACTCGCACCATGCCCCGCAGGCTTCAGCCTGCGGCTAGGGTTTATGGTTGATTGCCACTTTGCCGCAGGCTTCAGTCTGCGGATGCAGGGGTGATGATCTACAAGAAACAGGCTCAACCATGACGATGATACTCTCCCAGAATGCTGTTCGTGCGCTTATGCTGGCTGCGACTGGCCTTGATGCTCGGCCCGACTCTCCAGCCGAGAAGCTGGATGTGCTTGCGACGATTAGCCGCATGGCAGTGCTGCAGATCGATACGATTCATATTGTGGCCCGTAGCCCGTATCTGGTTCTGTGGAGCCGTTTGGGCAGCTACCAGCAACGCTGGCTGGATGAACTATTGGCCGATGGAGCGCTGTTCGAATATTGGTCGCATGCTGCCTGCTTTCTGCCAATCGAATATTATCCATTGTACCGCAGCCAGATGCTCCATGGGCAGGATCGCCTTCGGAAGTATGCTCATGAGTGGCTTGCGGAACATCGGGCATTGGCTGACCATTTACTTGGCCATATTCGAGAGAACGGCCCAGTTCGTTCATCCGATTTTGAGCGTACCGATGGGCAGAAGGGCACATGGTGGAACTGGAAGATCGAGAAACAAGCGCTGGAAATTCTGCTCATTTCTGGGGAACTCATGATTTCACGTCGCCACAACTTCCAGCGGATCTACGATGTGCGTGAGCAGGTGCTGCCATCCTGGGATGATGCACAGATCCCGACTGTGGCTGAGGTACAGCGTATCCTGGCACTCCGGGCGGTGCAGGTATTGGGGGTTGCTCCGGCGCGCTGGGTTGCCGATTATTTCCGTATGAGTGGCAGTGCTACCCCGAAAATTGTTCGGCAATTGGCGGCAGAGGGGCAGCTACTCACTGTTGAGGTTGAGGGCTGGAATGAGCCAGGCTATGTTCATCCTGACAATCAGGTATTGGCCGAGAAGGCAGCGGCTGGGCTGATCCAGCCACACCTGACGACCCTGCTCTCGCCGTTTGATCCGCTGGTATGGCATCGGGCGCGGGCATCGGAACTATTTGGCTTTGATTACCTGATCGAGTGCTATACCCCGGCTCCCAAGCGGCGCTATGGCTATTTTACCCTACCGATCCTGCGGCGTGGGCAGTTGGTTGGGCGGCTCGATCCGAAGGCACATCGCAAGGAAGGTCTGTTTGAGGTCAAGGCGCTGCATCTGGAGCCAGGGATTAATCCGGATGAGCAGCTTGCCACCGATATTGCTGGAACACTGCGCGATTGTGCAAATTGGCATGCAACGCCAGATATTGTTGTGCGATGGGCCGATCCGCCGGAGTTTGCGGAGCTTGTGCGGCGGGCGTTAGATGGCTAACGGACAAAAAACAACGCAACAAAGGAGCATGCTTCTACACTCTAACAGAACTCCTATGCAAACTATTTGATTGCCCGTCTGTGATCGGGTACAATACGAATGAAGATACATGTTCCAATCAATGTTACCGGAGGGTTTCCAGGATATGCCTACCTATGTCTATACATGCGACGCATGCAACAAGCAGTTTGAAAAGGTTCAATCCTTTAAGGATGATCCGCTTCGGATCTGCATCTGTGGCCAGGAAGGCCGGGTGCGGCGCGTCTTCCAGCCCGTAGGCATCGTCTTCAAGGGTTCGGGCTGGTATATCACCGACAGTCGCAAAAGCGAGACTGCCAGTGTCAATCCTGCCGCGAATGCCAACGGCGATACGGCGACCAAGACTGATTCGACTACTCCAGCGGCAACTGAAACCAAGAGTAGCAGTGAGAGTACAACCACAACACCAACAACACCAACATCGACACCAACCACAACAGCAGCGCCATCGGCAGATTAGCCAGGCGCTCTCTTTAACCTGCTGGACCTCTCCGTCGCAGTTGAGCGTGCGGGGCAATGTGGTTAGCTGTATCTGTCGCTAGGGGCGCCATCCACCATCACGGTGGCGCCCCTACGGCTATGCCGCCCGTTGCCCACTCGCCCCGACGATAGGGAGGTCTTCGTATGTCACTCTCCGAACACATTCAGATTTTACGCGACGATGTGCGTGCTATTCTCAAGAACGACCCGGCGGCCCGCAGCATTGCTGAGGTATTGCTGTACCCTGGATTACACGCCACACTGTTATATCGCCTCTCGCACGGCCTGTGGAAGCGGAATGTACCCTTTATTCCGCGCCTGATTTCGCAGATTGGCCGCTTCCTCACCGGAATCGAAATCCACCCTGGCGCGACGATTGGCCGGGGCTTTTTTATTGATCACGGCATGGGTGTTGTGATTGGTGAAACGGCTGAGATCGGCAATTGGGTGATGCTCTATCAGGGTGTCACGCTTGGTGGTACCGGCAAGCAGCGCGGTAAACGCCATCCCACTATTCAAGATGATGCAATCATTGGCGTGGGAGCGATTATCCTTGGAGATATTACCATTGGGCGTGGAGCGCGGATCGGCGGCGGTGCTGTGGTTGTCAAGGATGTGCCACCGCACTCGACTGCGGTTGGCGTGCCGGCCCGGATCGTTGCGAAACGCGACCCTACAACTGGTGTGATTCGGCGCATTGAAATCCTGCCCGACCCAGAGGCCGATATGTTGCGTAGCCTACGAGCGCGGGTGATCGATCTTGAACAACGCCTGACCGAACTCGAGGATGTGACCGATCATCATAAACTCGAACACAAAGTTGGCGCACACGAGCCATTCACTCCCAACCCATGGGCCAGCCTGGATGAGAATGGGCTGTATGATAGTGATTACACATTAGGTGCGGGAATCTAGGAGCACAAGAGGAATTGCATGAGTATTCGATTATATAACTCGCTCTCGCGTACGGTTGAGATGCTTGAGACGCTCGAACCAGATCGGATAAAAATGTATGTGTGTGGCGTGACGGTCTATGATAAAGCTCATATCGGCCACGCCATGTCTGCAATGGTGTTTGATGTCATTCGCCGCTATCTCGAATTTCGCAATTATACCGTTCAGCATGTTGTCAATTTTACCGATGTCGATGACAAAATCATCAACCGTGCCAATGCACTTGGGATCGATCCAGCCAAACTGGCATCCGATCTGGCCGAGGAATTTCTGGCCGATCTACAGCAACTCAACGTTCAACGGGCAACGGTATACCCACGAGCGACGGAGACGATGCCCGAGATTCAGGGCTTCATTAGCAAGCTAATCGAGCATGAACACGCCTACATACTGGGCAACGATGTCTATTTCCGGGTGCCTTCCGATCCGGAATATGGCAAGCTCTCGGGGCGCAGCCTGGACGATATGATTGCTGGCAATCGCATCAGCCTGGATGAGCGCAAGGAACATCCGGCAGATTTTGCGTTGTGGAAGAGTGCCAAACCCGGCGAGCCATTCTGGGATAGCTCGTGGGGAGCGGGGCGACCTGGCTGGCATATTGAGTGCTCGGCCATGAACCTCAAGCATCTGGGCCAGCAGATCGATATTCATGGCGGCGGCAGTGATCTTGTGTTCCCACATCACGAGAATGAGATCGCCCAGACCGAGAGTATGACGGGCAAGCCATTTGCACGCTACTGGATGCATAATGGGATGTTGCAGATCCAGACAAAGCTGGCCGATGGCACAACCAAGATGGAAAAGATGTCCAAATCACTCGGTAATGTTGTCACCATCGAAGCCTTCCTGGCCGAGCATGAAGCCGATGTATTGCGCCTGATCGTGCTTTCCAGCTACTATCGCAGCCCATTGGCCTATGGCACCGAGATCGTTGCCGATCAGGAGCGCAAACTAGCCCGCCTGCGAAGCGCCCTCGCACCAGCGGTTGGCAGCCAGGAAGATGGCGCGGTTGTAGATCTACTGGTGGCGACGACGGGGCAGGCGCGTGAGCGCTTCATCGAGTCGATGGACGATGATTTCAACACGGCTGGTGCGATTGCGGCGCTGTTTGAGCTCGTGCGAGCGATCAATGTCGCCCGTGATGGCGGGGCCAGCAGTGCAGCGCTTGGGCGTGCCCAGGCCGAATTGCGTGAGCTATCTGGCGTGCTTGGCCTAACATTCGAACGCAACCGAGGCCAATCGCAGGAAGCGGCTCCGTTCATCGAACTGCTGATCGAACTGCGTGCTGAATTGCGTAAAGCCAAACAATATGCACTGGCCGATACCGTTCGCAATCGATTGACCGATCTTGGCGTCGTTCTGGAGGATGGGCCGCAGGGAACGCGGTGGAAGATTAAATAGCTATCAGCGCTCAGCAGTCAGCTATCAGCAATCTATGAACAATCCATAGTGTGTCCCAAGCCGAGAACTGACGGTCGAGAACTGAAGGCTGAAAGCTGAAAGCTGAAGGCTACTGTATGAACTGGCTCGAACTAAGCGTCCAGGTCGATCCCGAGGCGGTTGAATCGATCTCCGAGTTGTTATCCGGATATGGCTACAATGGCGGTGTCGTGATCGATCAGCCGATTATTCCGGGTGAGGATGGCCCTGAATATACCTATGATGCTGGGCGTCCGGTGACATTGCGAACCTATCTGCCGCTGGATGACCAGGCAGAAACGATTCGGGTGCGGATCGAACAGGCGCTCTGGCATCTGGGGCGCATGCGAACGATTGGCCCACTCCTGGTTCAGCCAATTGAGGAGCAGGATTGGGCAAATGCCTGGAAGCGCTACTACACGATCCAGCATGTTGGCGAGAAAACGGTGATTGTGCCATCCTGGCTTGAATACACGCCACATCCTGGCGAGGTGATTATTCGGCTTGATCCCGGCATGGCGTTTGGCACTGGGCTTCACCCAACCACGCGGCTGTGCCTGGCATTGCTGGAAGGGTATGTGCAACCGGGCCAGGTGGTGCTCGATCTGGGTAGCGGCTCGGGTATTCTGGCAATTGCAGCGGCGCATCTCGGGGCACAACGCGTGCTGGCGCTCGATACCGATCCGATTGCGGTTGAGGCCAGTGCTGCAAATGCTGCCCGTAATGGTGTTGGCGCACAGGTTGTCTCTGCCGAAGGGAGCCTTGGGCGTGGCCTGGAATTGGGCAACTGGCTCACATCCAGCAGCGAGGCGTGTGAACCCAATCTGGAATCAGCGGCGGCGAACCCTGGCTCGTTTGATCTGATCGTTGCCAATATTCTGGCGCGTATTCTTGCCATTCTGGCCGATGATATGGCCAACGCCCTGGCCCCCGGCGCACTGCTGCTCAGCTCTGGGATCATCGCCGACCGTGAGGATGAGGTGGCATTGGCCTATGCCGCTGCTGGCCTCGAACGCATCGAGCGCCGCCAGGAGGGCGATTGGGTTGCGCTCGTCCATCAGCGAGTGTAACGGCTTTATGTCCAAACGACAAACAACCCGTAGCAATACCTATCGCTTTTTCGTGCCACCAACATGCTTTCGCGGTGATCGTGTCGAGATCGATGATCCCGATCTTGCGCGGCAGCTTGCTGTTGTTCTGCGCCTTGGTGTTGGTGATCGCGTAGTGTTTCTGGATGGCATTGGCAACCAATCTATCGTCGTTCTTACTGAAGTTGGCAAAGGGCGTGTGCGCGGGCAGATCGAGCAGCAGGAATTAGCTGGCGCTGAGCCACATCTGGCGCTGACATTGTATATCGGGTTGATGCGTGCCGAACGGTTTGAATGGCTGTTGCAGAAGGGCACCGAGCTTGGTGTCGCTGCGTTTGTGCCAGTGCTGTGTGAGCGCAGCGTCAGCGATGGAGCGGTTGGTGCAGCCAAACTGGCCCGTTGGCAGCGGATCATTCGCGAAGCCGCCGAGCAGTGCCGCCGTGGGCGAATACCGCAGCTTGAATTGCCAATTGGCTTTAATCAGGCCTGCGCTGGTGCGATTGCCAATGGCCCAGCATTATTGTTATGGGAAGGCCAGGGCGTCCAGGCAATTGGTGCAGTGTTGCGGGCATTGACTGCACCTGTTGGTTTGAGCTTGTTGAGTGGGCCAGAGGGCGGGTTGAGTGATGCGGAATACAGCCAGGCTCAGGCGCATGGCATTGTTGCGGTGACACTCGGGCCACGAACGTTGCGTGCCGAGACGGCTCCATTAGCTGCTGCTGCCATCGCGCTGTATCAGTTCGGCGATATGGAATAACTGGAGATGCCAATGTTGATCCGTACTGTGTTGCGAGTCGTGAGTGCTATCATATTGCTGCTTGCTGGATTCATGGCTGGCTGGTATGGCGCGATCATGCTTGTCCCAGGTTCTGCCAGCCAATCCGGCCCGGCAGCGGTGCGTGAGCAATTCGGCGTGTTCTGGGAGGTCTGGGATCTGGTTGAGAACGAGTATTATGGCCGTGCTGCTCTTGACCAAACCAAGATGATCCAGGGTGCAATCAAGGGCATGCTTTCTGGCATTGGCGATCAGTATAGTGTGTATCAGGAGCCGGATCTGGCTGCCCAGACACAGGATCATATGCAGGGCAAATTGGGTGGCATTGGCAGCTATCTGCGGATCACCGATGGACGTGCCTTCCTGTATAAACCATTCAAGAGCGGCCCAGCCTATCAGGCTGGCCTACGCCAGGATGATGAACTGATCAAGATCGATGGTGCGGATGTGCCACCATTGATTACCGGGCTGGATGTGAGCGCCGCATCGGTGAAGATTGCGGCACTGCTGCGTGGCCCGGAGAACACACAGGTTGCATTGGTGATCCGCAATGCAAGCGGCGCACTCACCAACATCACACTGACACGCCGCGATATTGTTGTGCCAAGCGTGGAGGCGCAGCGCTTCGATGGTGGCATCGTCTATCTGCGAGTATCTGAATTCAAGGGCAATACGACCAAGGAATTCGATGATGCATTGCGCGAACTGCTGACGAACCGCCCGCGTGGGATTATCCTTGATCTGCGCAATAACCCTGGTGGGCTGCTTGGCAGCGCACAGGATATGCTTGGCCGCTTCTATCGCGGGGTTGCCTTGTATGAGCAGGATGGCATTGGCGGCGAGAAGGAGCTACGCACTAATGGCAATCCATCGATCCCTGATGTACCACTGATCGTGCTTGTCAATAATGGTTCGGCCAGTGCCAGCGAAATTGTTGCCGGAGCGCTGCTTGATCGCCGCCCCTCAACCACATTACTCGGCGAGAAGACATTTGGCAAAGGTTCGGTTCAGAATGTCCATACACTACGCGATGGTGGTAGTGCTCGAATCACCTTTGCCCATTGGGTTACACCCGATCATCATGCCATTCATGCGGTTGGCCTAACACCGCAATATATTGTCCCGTTTGCCGATGATCCAAACAGCCGCGTCCCGTGTGTGGCCGATCGGCAGCCAACGCCTGGCCAATCGTTATGTGGCGATACCCAGCTTGCCCAGGCTATTCGCCTCTTGCAGCCGTAAGACGCAAGATTTTGCATCTCTACGGCCAACCCATTTTGCGTCTCCACGGCCAACCCAGCTTGCATATTTATCCGCAGATTAGCGCAGATGATGGGCACACGGCCCGTATTCATCCGCCAATACCCGTAGGGGCGGTTCGTGAACCGCCCATCGTGTGAATTCATCCGCAGATTTCCGCAGATTAGGTGCGACGTATTGTTTTGCAATCGGCATTGATGGCACCACAATGCGGTAGCACCAATGTGTGCGCCTGCATGGATCATTCGGCGTGATCATGGCGGGCAGACACGTCGGTCTGCCCCTACGTAATGGCCGGTTTCGGCGTTGGTGCAAAAACATACGCACATCCCTCGAACAATGGTGGTCGGGCCATGCGTATGATGTGGTAACCATTCTGTGCTGGCATGGCTCCTGATTCATGGAGTGCGAGAGAATGTTGGTGAGCGAGGCGCTGGTGGAAGGAATCGAGCAACTGATCGCAGCCATTACTGCTGCCCGTGCTGCCGAGGAGGAGAAGGGCCGGGCCTTTGGTGTGATCATGCGGCGCTATCAGGATATGGCATTTGCGGTGGCGTGTGCCACATTGGGCGATTTCCATCTTGCCGAGGATGCCGCCCAGGAAGCCTTCATCATCGCCTGGCGTTGCCTGGATCAGCTGCGCGAACCGCGGGCATTCCCTGGCTGGCTGAAGCGGATTGTGCTGAGCCAGTGCCTGCGCCAAACCCGTGGAAACCATCTGGTGACAATGCCGCTCGATTCGATTGCCGAATTACCAAGCGAATATGCCAACCCAGAGCAATCCGCCGAACAACACGAGCGCCAGCAGGAAGTTCGTGGTGCGATCATGGGCCTGCCCGAACACGAGCGGCTGGCCGCGCTCATGTTCTATATTGGCGATTATTCTCAGCAGGAGATCGCCGCCTTTCTGGAAGTGCCAATCGGGACGGTCAAGAAGCGACTGTTTTCCGCTCGCAACCGCCTGCGCGAAAGGATGATCGATATGGTTCGTGAGACACTCCAAGCCCAGCGCCCTTCGCGCAATGAACAATTCGCCGAAACGGTCGCACTGTTCAATCAAGCACTCGACTCATTCGTGGCGAAGGTCAAGCAGGATCGCTATGTGATCGCGGCCATTCTGTTTGGCAGCCTTTCCCACGATACCGTCTGGCGCAAATCCGATATCGATATGATGCTGGTTGGGCGCGAAGAGATCCCGATCCGCGAATTCTGCCTGATTGAACATGGTGTCAACATCCACGCGATCCTCTTGCCGCGTAGCAAGTTCAAACAGGCAATCGAAGGAGCATTGCACGGCACCTTCTTCCATTCGTCGTTTGCGCTCAGTACTTTGCTGTATACCACGGACGATACCATCCGCGCTTATTACGATAATGTACGCCAGATTGGTGCCCGCGACCGCCAGTTGCGCCTGCTTGCCGTTGGTGCCGATGTCGTGTATACCTATGCCAAGGCCGAGAAATGGCTGCTCACCCGTGGCGATATCGAGTATAGCTTCCTGTGGGTGATGTACACCGTCGAACATATCGCGAAGATCGAGGTTCTGCTGCACGATCAGCTGACTGGACGTGAGGTCATTCCGCAGGCGCTGAAACTCAACCCGGAACTCTTTCGCCAGATCTATACCGATCTGATCCATGCTCCCAAGGATCAGGCGCGCATCCGTTGTGTGATCGATCTGATCGGCAGCTATCTTGATGATAAGATGGAACTGCTCTTCGGCCTGGTGTTGGAATATCTACGGCGTGAGGGTGGCATTCGCACCACCGGCGAAATTATCCTGTACTTCCAGGATCAGGTGCAATCGTACGCGCTCTCGAATGTGACCGAATGGCTGGCCGATAAAGGCATCATCCGCAAAGTACCAGCACCAGTCCGGCTGACCCGCAAAAGCCAGGTTGTCCTTGATGAAGCCGCCTACTACTATGATGGGACAACTGAGATAGCCGATAGCCGATAGCCGATAACCGATGAAACAAGGAGGGTATGATGCCAATCACAACAATCGACCGCCCACAGGTTCCGGATGGCTATGGTATTCCGCAAACAGAAGAGGGCTTGTTGCCATGGGAACAGGTTCGCGAGCGGCTGGAACAGGCCAAGAACTACTGGATCACAACGGCATCATCGGCTGGCAAGCCACATGCAGCGCCACTATGGGGTGCATGGCTGGACGACAAATTCTATTTCGATGGCGGCATCACAACGCGCTGGGGCCGCAACCTGAGCGCTAACCCGCAGATCGTCGTTCACCTGGAAAGCGGCAGTGAGGTTGTGATCGTGGAAGGGATGTTTACGGCACAGAATGATCTGGACGAAGCATCCTTTGCGCGTGTGCGGGCCAGCTATGCTTCACGCTATAACTACCAACCCGAAACCCGCGAACAGCTCTATCTCGTCCGACCGAGCAAGGTGCTGGCATGGACCACCTTTCCCACTGATATGACGCGCTTTCGGTTCGAATGATAGACAAGGAGGCCATATGCGCGACACGATCAGCATCAAGGGTGCCCGTGAGAACAACCTCAAGAATATCGATATCGATATCCCACGCGAGCAATTAGTTGTGTTGACTGGCCTTTCCGGTTCGGGCAAATCGTCGCTTGCGTTTGAGACGCTGTATGCCGAGGGCCAGCGCCGCTTCCTTGAATCGCTCTCTTCTTTTTCGCGCAAGTATGTTGCCCAGCTCAAAAAGCCCGATGTGGACATGATCATCGGGCTTTCGCCGGTGATCTCAATCGAGCAGAAGGCCGTCAGCCAGAACCCGCGCTCAACTGTCGGCACAATGACCGATATCTATGATTATTTTCGGGTGCTGTTCACAACCAGTGGTGCGGCCCATTGCCCACGCTGCAGCAGCGAAATCCCAACCCGTTCTGCAGCACAGATCGCCGAACACATTCTGGCGCTGCCATCTGGAACCGTGATCGAGATCGATGCGCCGATCTTCAAGATCTATGGCGAGGATTACCCATATCTGCTTGGCCAGATCCGCAGCCAGGGCTATCGCCGCCTGCGTGTTGATGATCAACTTGTGGATATGAGCGATGAGCTAGAACTTGATGAAGCGCTGGTCTATGAGATTGAAGTGGTCGTCGATACAATTGTTGTCAAGCCCGAGATCCATAAGAACCTGCTGGTTTCGCTGCAGAATGGCTTGCTGATTGGTGAGGGATTGTTGCGCTTTCGCATTCTTGGCGGGCGTACCGAGCAAGGCCGATCATCGACCCATGAGCGCCAGTTGTCCAGCGCAATCGAGCAGTTCTATCAGGGGTTTACATGCCCAGATCACCAGATCATGATGGGCGAGGTTGAGCCATTCTACTATTCATTCAACCTATCGAATGGCATGTGCCCAACATGCCTTGGCCTGGGAACCTATCTGCATGTCCACCCCGATCTGCTGGTGCCGAACAAGCAGCTCAGTGTGCGTGGCGGCGCATTCATTCCCGAAGCCTTTCGCTATGATAAGAACGCTTGGGCCACACGCCTGGTTCACAGCCTGGCCCAGCAGTATGGCTTTAGCCTGGATGCACCATTCGAGGAACTGCCACCAACGGTAATCGATATGTTGTTCTATGGCACCAAGGGCGAACGCTTTCCGATTATCCTGCCAGATGGCGCAACCAAGGGCGATGAGCATGTTGGCAAGTTGTTTCGGTTTGATGGAATCATCACCGAGATTGAACGGCGCTACCGCCACTATCGCCGCCAGAAGGTATCGCATTCGTGGATGGAAGAATACCTCAAGCGCGTCATGGTCGAACAGATCTGCCCGGATTGCCAGGGTAGCAAGCTCAAGCAGCAGCGATTACTGACAACAATTGGCGGGCTGCATATCATCGAACTTGGCGATCTGACCCTAGCAGAGCTTCGTGAGGTGCTGGCTGTGCTGCCGCCATTGCCGCGTAATCACGATGCTGGCGAGCAGATTGTCAAGGAAATTATCGCTCGGCTGGATCTGTTGCTGGATATCGGCCTGGAGTATATGAGCCTGAACCGTAAGGCTGGAACTCTTTCTGGTGGCGAATCGCAACGAATCCGCCTCTCGGTACAGATCGGTTCCGAACTGATGGGCATGCTGTATGTGCTGGATGAGCCAAGTATTGGTTTACACCCTCACGATAATGCCAAGATGATTGCAACGCTCAGACGGCTGCGTGATGTTGGCAACACAGTCATTGTTGTTGAACACGATGAGGAGACGATCCGCGCCGCCGATCATATTATCGAGATCGGCCCTGGCCCTGGCATCCATGGCGGGCGGGTTGTGGCGCAAGGGTCGCTCGACAGCATTCTGCGCCATACAAACTCATTAACCGGCCAGTTTCTGAGTGGCCGCCGCCGGATCGAGCATCCAGGCCAGCGCCGCCACCCAGGTACTGCCTGGCTCACAATCCATGGGGCGCGGCAGAATAACCTGCGTAACCTCAATGTTCGCATCCCGCTCGGCATGCTCGTGTGTATCACTGGCGTCTCTGGTTCGGGCAAGAGCACATTGGTCAACGAAATTCTTTACAAACAACTGGCCAAACAGTTCCATCATACACGCATTATCCCTGGTACCCACGATGCAATTGATGGAACCGAACACCTGCGGGATGTAATCAATATTGATCAGAGTCCAATCGGGCGCATGGCAACATCCAACCCTGCAACCTATATTGGGATCTATGATGCAATCCGCCATTTGTTTGCCGAAACAATCGAGAGCCATCGGCGCAGCTACACGCCTGCACGATTCAGCTTCAACATGAAGGGCGGGCGCTGTGAGGAATGCGGTGGTCAAGGCATCCAAACGACCTCACTCCAGTTTCTGGCCGATGTCGAAGCGATCTGCCCGGCCTGCAAGGGGGCGCGCTATAACGAGGAAACCCTGGAAATAACCTATCGTGGCCAGAACATCGCCCAGGTGCTTGATATGTCGATTGAGGAAGCGGCCCTATTCTTTGCATCGGAGCAGTTGATCGCCCACAAACTCGGGGTGTTGGTGCAATTGGGCATGGGCTACCTCAAGCTTGGACAATCCTCCACAACCATATCGGGAGGCGAGGCGCAGCGCGTCAAGCTGGCGCATGAGTTAAGCAAGATCAAGCGCGGCGGGCGTAATCTGTACATCCTGGATGAGCCAACCACCGGATTACATCTGGCCGACATCCAGCGCCTGTTGGATAGCCTCGAACGATTGGTTGCAGCCGGGCATAGTGTTCTGGTGATCGAACATCAGCTCGATGTGATTGCATGCGCCGATTGGATTATCGATCTCGGACCACGGGGTGGCAAGCATGGCGGCTTCGTGGTGGCAGAAGGCCCACCCGAGCATATTGCAACAGTGACGGGCTCGCTGACCGGCCAGTATCTGCGTGAGACGCTCATGCGTGCGGAGGAATTACGGGCGGCGTAATCAGAACTGCAGAACCAAGAACCGGTATTCAGGAGTCAGGAGTCAGAAGTCAGAATACCAAACGCAGAACCAAGAACCGCCCTCCCCCCTGCTGCGCTGCCCTCTCCCAATGGGAGAGGGGCAAGGGGTGAGGGAGCTTGCCACAATCACGAATTGAAATGCAGCCGAGGCATGACCGATAGTGGTTGTCGGGCCACAATGTTCCATTTGGGGTTCGGGGCAAGGCCCCGACCGTGGGTTACTAGGGCGGACGGGATCGCCCTGGCCGCGGGTGCGGGGCGCGTAGCCCCGCTGAAGCGAGAAGGGTGCGGGGCTGCGCATAGCCCCGCTGAAGCGAGAAAGGCACAGCCCCAATATTACCCTACCCGAAAGCGGAGCTGCTCCCCAAGCGTAGCGAATTGTGTAACCCACTGCTGCGCCTGGCTATCGCCATTGCTGGCCTGGAGCTGCTGCTCTACCGCAACTGTTTCGCGAACCGTGTGATAGGCATTCTGGGCTTTCCACAGATCGGCGCGGAAGGGCAGTGAACGTGCAACTGCCACCATGGCGGCAAAGAGTTGCAGATGCCGCAGATCGGCTGGTTGCTCAGAGAACTGGCGAGCCTGGCGCTCTAGTGTTTGGCGCAGTGCGTGCCCCGCCGCTGCCGTATCGAGTTGCACGCCCGCCTGACGCGCTTCTTCCAGAATTGACTCAATCGTTTCGGTTTGGGGTTCGTCATTCTCAAGTGCCCGTCGCAAGGCCACGCTCAGGGTAAAGGTTGCCGCAATATGGAATTCTGCCGGTAATGGCATACCCACATCAGCCAGAAAGCGCATCAGGGAGACGTGTTGGGTGTAGAGATCGTGATAGGCTTCCTCCACTTCGGCGAGTGTACCGGCCAGGATCGACCCAAGAATTGTTCGTTGTTGATCGCGGAACAGCGAACGAAGCGAGCGATCCAGCGTGCCAAAATGGCTACTCAATAATCGAATGACTTCCGCAATATCGGCACGCTGAAAGGCTGCCGCAACATCACCGCTCATCTGCTGCAATGCAATGTTCTCATCTTCCGTTCGCACCCCGCCAAGCAATGTTTGTGCGCCCAGATACAACACGCCATAGGCCAGGCTCTGCTGCTCCTTGGTGATTGTTGATTGGACGTGCAATGCGCCAAGTGCCAGGCGTGCCTTGCCTGTATTGAGTACCCGGTGATCGCTGCGCTGTATCTTGTAACAGTACACAGCGGATTGTCTGCTGTAGCCATCGAAGAGCGACGATAGCGCATAATGGGCACCAACGTCGGCCAGGCTGATGATCGTTGGCTTTACCCGCCGCTCATAGATCGAAGCACCATCCCGCTCACTGGCGATGTTGCTTGGCGCGTTGCCGAGCCGCTTGAGAAACCCTGGCTCAAGATCTGTGTTGAAGAGTTGCTGGGCCAGTTGCAGTGCCCGGCCAGCATACTGCAGCACCTGTGTCGTTTCAATCCCTGAAATTTCACTAAAGAACCAACCACAACTGGTATACATCATCAGCAGGCTACGCTGCACCTCCATCAGGCGCAATGCTGTTATTGTGTCAACCTTTATGCCAGGCAGAAGGTTGTGTTTGAAGAAATGATCGATTGTTGCATCGGATCGATCAAGCACCACATGCACATATTCATCGCGGGCAAGCCATGGATCGCGGAAGATCGGTGTGGCCACAGCGACAAAGCGCGTCGTCACCTCATCGCGCAGCCAATCCAGTGCAGCCCGCAATGGAGCGCGCCAGGCCTGGTTCCAGCCATGCTGGCCACCCGTGTTGCAGCCACAATCGCTGCGCCAGCGCTCAACCCCATGAAAGCAACTCCAGGAGGTATTCTCGGCGACTGTCACCTCGTGGGTTGGCGGGTGCAGCTCAAGAAACTCGCCATAGTTGGTTAGCCTGGCGGTTTTGCTGGCCTCAATATACTGCAGAGCATAGGCCAGGGCCATCTCACCGAAGCGATGGTGATGCCCATATGATTCGCCATCGGTGGCGATATGCACAAGTTGGGGAGCATCATTTGCCTGGAAGGCCCCAAGCAGGCGGCCAGCTAGATCCTCGCCGCGATTGAGGAGGCCTTCGAAGGCGACTGCCCGTGAGACAGTGCCATTATAGAAAAAGAGTGCAATACTGCGGCCAGATGGCAGTTTCTGCAGGTAGGCACGGGTCGTGTCGATCCGACCATCGCGGGCATCGGCCCATTGTGTTGTGCCAAGTACACGCGTCGCAAAGGCCTGATATGGCGAAAGAACGGCATAGTGCAGCCCTTCCTGGGCCATGAGATCGAGTGATTCCAGATCAACAGCCGCTTCTGGCAGCCACATCCCTGCGGGATCACGGCCAAAGCGCTTGCGGAAATCGGCAACACCCCAGCGAATTTCGGTGCGCTTATCACGGAAATTCGCCAGTGGGATGATCGAGTGATGGAATGCCTGTGCCATTGCCGAGCCATGCCCGCCGAAGCGTTTGCGGCTTTCGACATCGGCGGCAATAATGCCAGCATAGGTTTCTGGGGCTGATCGTTCCATCCAGCTCAATAGTGTCGGCCCGACATTATAGCTAATGCGGGCATAATTATTGACAATCTGGGCGATTTGATTCTGGCCATCCAAGATTCGTGCAGCCGCATTTGTTGCATAGCATTCTGCGGTAATGCGTTCATTCCAATCGTGAAATGGTGCGGCTGCATCCTGGGTTTCAACGGCATCAAGCCATGGATTTTCACGTGGCGGTTGGTAAAAATGCCCGTGAATGCAGATATAGCGCGTCAATGTAAAACTCCGAGTTGCTAACTGTATCACGGTCTATTGTACTGGATCGCCATTAACGATCACATGAATGATCAAAGACCCTATTCCTCATTTTTGAAGAATACTATCGACAACGGTGGGAGCGTTAACACCAATGAATAGGGCCGCCCAAAACATTCTACCGCCTCTGCTGTAACATGCCCATAGTTGCCAACGCCACTGCCGCCATATTCGGCAGCATTGCTATTGAGTGCCTCATACCAACTTCCGCCACGTGGCACACCAATCCGATAGTGATAGCGCGGAATGGGCGTGAAATTACACACAGCCAGAATGACATCATCGGTGGTTTTGCCCTTACGGATCAGGCTAATAATACTCTGATCGGCATCATTGCAATCGATCCACTCGAAGCCATCCCAGCTAAAATCTTGCTCATGCATGGCCGGTTCGGAGCAGTATAATCGGTTGGTATCGGCCACCCAATGCTGCAGGCCGGCGTTGAGTGGCGCTTCGAGCAAATGCCAATCGACGCTGCGATCATGTGCCCATTCGCTCCACTGGCCGATCTCGCCACCCATAAACAGCAGTTTCTTGCCTGGCTGGGCCGTCATGTAGCCGAGTAACAAGCGCAGGTTCGCAAACTTCTGCCAATCATCGCCCGGCATTTTCGTGAGCAGTGAACCCTTCAGATGAACGACCTCATCGTGCGAGAGTGCCAGCACGAAGTTCTCCTGGAAGGCATATAGCATGCGGAACGTCAGCCGATCATGGCGATACTTGCGGAACACTGGATCCATCTGCATATATTCGAGGATATCGTGCATCCAGCCCATGTCCCATTTCATGCCGAAGCCCAGGCCACCAAGGTAGTTTGGCCGTGAAACCATTGGCCAGGCCGTCGATTCCTCAGCGATCGTTTGGACATCGGGATGGCGATCATAGATCATCTCGTTCATATGGCGCAGAAAGCTGATCGCCTCCAGGTTCTCGCGGCCACCATACTGGTTCGGAATCCATTCGCCAGCCTTGCGCGAATAATCCAGGTACAGCATCGAAGCAACAGCATCGACACGCAGGCCATCGATATGATACTTATCGAGCCAGATAAACGCGCTACTCAGCAGGAAGCTACGCACCTCGTGGCGGCCATAGTTGAAGATCAGGCTGCCCCAATCCGGATGAAAGCCCTGGCGCGGATCGGCATGTTCGTAGAGATGCGTGCCATCGAATTCGCTCAGGCCGTGGGCATCGACAGGAAAATGCGATGGAACCCAATCCAGAATCACGCCAATGCCATGCTGATGCAGAATATCGATCATCGCCATAAAATCCTGGGGCGTGCCGAAGCGGCTGGTTGGCGCGAAGAAGCCCGTCGCCTGATAGCCCCATGATGGATAATAGGGATGTTCCATCACCGGCAACAGTTCAACATGGGTAAAGCCCATTTTGGCGCAGTATTCACCGAGTTTGAGGCCCAGTTCACGGTAGTTGAGCGAGCGGTTGCCATCCTCGGGAACGCGCATCCACGAGCCAATATGCACCTCATAGGTTGTCATTGGTGCATCGGCAGCATTATGCTTGGCACGAGTCGCCATCCATTCCGCATCATCCCAGGCATAGCTCAACTCCCAGACGATTGATGCAGTTTGGGGCGCAATTTCGCAGAACAGCGCATATGGATCAGTTTTATCGAAATTACCGCCGCCATTACTTGTGGTTATATTGAACTTATAGCGTTGGTTCTTGGCCGCACCAACAACAAAACCCTCCCAGATACCGGAAGAGCCACGGCGTTTGAGCGGATGCGCGTTCTTATCCCATGTATTAAAATCGCCAATCACTGCAACATAATCGGCATTCGGTGCCCAGACGGCAAACGCCGCACCGTCATCGATGAGATGCGCCCCAAGCTTATCGTACAGTTGTGTGTGTGAGCCCTCATTAAAGAGGAATAGATCCTGGTCGCTCAACAGCGAGCGGGTCGGATGATCGCTCATATATTCACCTTCGCTGGTACTTCGAATATACGGAGTGTACCACATCCAGGCCACAGCCGGGATCACAGGAATGGTAAATGGTAACGCGGTAACGGGGCGAGGTGAAGCAGATACTCAATCTTCCTCAATCCTGAAATATGTTATCGCAACGATATCGTTATCGCTATAATGCATGTGCCTTCAGTTCCCAAAAAACGACCACGAAAGCCTGAACGATAACCTGTATAGCCAACCATAGCATTTCGCTGGCGTGCCCAGATCGGTGCGCGATAGCCGCGATAGTACTACATTGAGCGCGACGAGCTGGACTGGGCGTATGCACCCGGCGATCAGCGGGGTTGATTGCTATTTTAGCGTAGCTCTGTGAGCGGCAACGGAACGGCTTCGGCGTCCACTACTCGGCCAGCACGCAGATTGAACTTTGCAATCGCTAGCCCTGGCCCATCTGGATGATTTGGATCTTTTAGATAGACGAGATAACGGCCATCCTGGGCTTGCCCGCTTTTCTGAATCCAGGCCTGGGCTGGATCGGCTGGGTTGAGCAGATCGACGGAGAACGACCACGACCCAGATCGATTTGATGGCACGGGCTGGATTCCTGTAAACAGCAGTATCGGTCGATCATCAAGCGCTGCTGCACCACGGGCCTCCACAAGCAGTGCGCCTTGGCCACCAACCTGAACGCCGATTGCCAGCCGCGAACCACTAAATGTACTTGTGGCTGCTAGCGCAAGCCTTGCTTCTGGCGCAATCGCCGATCCGGAAGCAGGCCCAGCACCATCACGGATTCGCACGCGCAGTAGCGCAACCTGGCCAGTGCTACCGGTAATCCGCAATGGCTGCCCAACAGTAACCGGGATCGAGAGCGTATTCGCCCCTGGCTGCAAAGGCATGCGCGTATCATCAACCAGCAGATCCTGGGTGTTCAGGCTGGCCAGATCAAGCTCCACATATGCGCTGGTGATCGGCACACTCCAGCCAATCTCGCGGCCAGCAATTCGCATGCGAGTGGCATCGATTATCAGTTCTAGTGTTGCTGGGCTGGCGGGATGGAACTGATTTGCCGGAACCACACCCAATTCCAGGCTGGCGCGCAGTGCTGGATCTCCCGTATACAATGCCAACCCAGCCGCCTGCCAGCGCTTGCCAGCCTGTGTAAACCCATATGGCCGTGGATCTTCTGTATCCGCCAGCAGCCCATAATCGAACACCTGCCCTGGCTGGGGCGTTGCCAATGGCCCATAGTAGCGCACCCGCCCCGGCCCATACAGGCGCACGCCAGCTTGCGACCAACGCCGAACCAGGGCTAGGGCTGGCAACCCTGGGGCACGTTCATCGCCAGTTAGCACCACCGATGCGCCATCCGGCAGGCCAATGCCATCAAACGGCAATAATGTGTAGACGAACGCCTCGCCAATCGTGGCCCGTTTATGGGCGAGTGGCGTCGCATCCAGGCCGCTGATCAGCATCTGGAATTGATCGGGCGGGTACTCATCACGATGCAGAACCAGTGTATCAATCCCAGATAGTTGCAGGAAGCGGATTGCCTGTTCGTTTGGCAAACCCTGCGCCCGGCCCAACAAATCGGTTGTGCCAAATGGAATCAGCCCGCTATAGCCCGTCGCCAATGGCTTCCAATGGAGCGTGCCATAATACTGGCGGCGCATGGTCTTTTCCAACTCATCGCCACGCTGGGTACGGCCAGATGGCAGTTCCAATACTGCTCGCACATCGGCCTGGGCTGGTTCTGACAGCCAGCGGTAGATTGGCGGAGCCGTATTCAAATTTGGGGCAGTAGTTAGCGGCAGGCTGGTTGCGGATTCAGCCAGAATAAGGGCCAGTGCGATCAGCGGTAGGAAGATCGAACGGCCCCTCACCCCCTGCCCCCTGCTCCCACGCCGGGGCGAGGGGAATTGCCCCAGTGCAAACTCTTCGCGCCGCTCCCCACCAGTGGGGTTGGGGAGCGGGGAAAAAGGCCAGGAGGTGATCGCACGAAGCCCACGCGCAGCCAGCAAGCACGCTGCTAGTGCCACCAGCATACCCCAACGAGCTGGCACACGCAGCGCTCCAAAGCCAGGCAGCCGCTCATACAATAGCGCATATGGCAGCGGAATAGCCAGCGGAGTACCACCGCGCACCAGGCGCAGGGTGGTGCCAAGTGAAAGGACGAAGGCGATTAGCGCCAGCAGCAACAGGAAGATCGTATCCAGGCGTGGAGAAAGTGCCGATTGATCCAATTTGGTGCTGCGGCGCAATCCTGCCAGCATTCCTAGTAGCGCCAGCAGGCTCACGGTTGCCCCAGGGAACAGGGCAAACTCGCCGCCACTGGCACTCATCAGTGCTAATGAGCCAAGCAGCCGATTGCCTGGATCAACGGCCAGATATGCCTGCAATGGAGCCGACCAGTTTTCGAGTTCGCGGGCCGAGCGAATAATCCCAAGCGACTGATACACCCGAATATATGGCAGCGTGAACGGGACGATAATCAGCGCCGCCAACACGCCACCAGCAGCCAAGCTCGCCAATGGCTTCCAGGGCAGTTGGGTGCCATGTCGCACCCGCCGCCAGATGGCGAGCACAACCCACAAACCGGCATACAGCCCAAGTGTGAGCGCTGCAAAATAGCTAAAATACAGCGCTGTGATGCACTGGATGGCAAAAAACAGCCCACACAACAGTCCATCGCGCAACATGCCATCGCGTAGTGTGCGCCGCAGAAACAACAATGCAAGCGGCAGCCAGGCAGTTTGCAGCATTTGCAGATGGACGAACTGGGCCATGCGGAAGCTACAGAAGGCGAAGGCCGCACCAGCAACAAACGCTGGTAGGTGATCGGCCCAGGAGAATGGCAGATCACGAGAGTAAAGCCTAGCATCATTGTGCTGCTTTGATCGAACCCAAGTGCTTTCTGATGCGCTCGATATTCTGACTGCTGACTCCTGACTCCTGGCTCCTGTTCCGGGTTTCAGCAGATCGAGGGCCAGCAGCGATACAGCCCAGCCGCTCAGGGCATAGCTCAATAGCACAAGCAGATTATGGGCCAGTGCTGGATTATGCGTAGCCCAGATGATCGGAGCAGCCAGGAGCATCTGCGGCAGATGATGATCGGTATAGGCCAGCGTATCCGGGTAGGGGAAGAAGATCGGCGCCTGCCAAATAGCCAGTGGGTTATGTAATAGCGCCTGGGCATCCCAGGCCAGAATCCAGCTCTGCAATACTGGATCAAGCCCGCCACCTAATAAGTCACCGAGGTGAATGGTGAGCGGCCATGTCAGCACAACCGCAAGCACCAGATAGGCCAGGAATGCCAGCACATGTTGGCGGCGACTCAGCATGGCGAACCTAATCTATGCGAGACAAAGATCCACTGCATCAGGTGGCCTGCTCATGATCAGTAAGAGCTTCATCGATCACATATCGGGATATTCCGGCAAGGGTTGGGTTGGGACTCTAGTTGGAGGGAGGGCAATCAGACACTGCGGGTATGTTACTCAGTCTTACCCTTGAATGTTGCATAGATCGCCATAGCGTGCCCATGGCCAAGCCCAAAATCCTGTTTGAGCCATGCCACGATCTCGCCAGCCTTGTAGCCTGGTTTAAGCAGGCCTTTTTCCTCGGCGAGTTGCTTGAAGTCCTCCGGCGTTTTTCCTGTTTTGGCCTTGATATTATCGATATACGCTTGGAACGACACTCACACCTCTCCTTATGCTCCATGAAGCTACAGTTCGGTGATCCGAAGGAACAATTCTAGCATTGCAAGTATATCGTGAGAGGGGTAGACTGGCAAACTGATGGTGGCTATCATTCGGGTGATCTGCGGATGAAGTGTTGACCATGATGTAGCTCTAGGATCGCACTCGGGCCAAAACCACACAAATTCGCATATAATATACTGATATAGAGGAGGTAACATCTATGACAAAGGTTGCCATATTGCCGGTAACAACTGATCACGGCAACAGATCGTACCATGCTATTGCCGGGACAAAGCAATCGTTTGGTGCAACTGCAGGCGCAGCGCTAGATGCCCTGACAGCACAGCTCTCTGCAGATGAGACGAGTACGCTCGTGATTGTGCAGAGCTTTCGCCCAGATCAATTTTTTACTGCTGCACAACAACAGCGCCTGGATCAACTGATGGCTCATTGGCGCATTGCCCGTGATCAAGTGACTCAGCTACCTGCACAGGAGCAGGCCGAACTAGAATCCCTTATTGAGCTAGAGTTGCAGGCTTCAACTCAGCGTGCAGCAATGCTCGCTAACGACCTTGACTTATGAATCCCCCTGTATACACATGTGGCATTACGAGCTGATCATCGCTGCGAGTATTGCCATGCACCGGAAGTCGTGTTCAATTTCCCATTCGAAGTTGAACATATCATTCCTGTGTCGCTGGCTGGTGCTGATCACGAAACCAACTGTGCATTAGCCTGCCGTTCCTGCAATCTTTGGAAAGCTGCACATACGGATGGCCTCGACTCCGAAAGTGGTGCAATCGTTCGCCTCTTCCACCCACGGGATGAGACGTGCTACGATCATATGCTACACTTGAATCATTCCTCACAACAGATCGCACGGCTACAATGGATTCGCCTTGGGCTATTTCCCTAGTCGAGCCGAAGAAATGAGCAGCGCATGACCACCGATTCTCCAGCACGCGCGGGTTCTGGCCTGCGTATCGTTTCATTCAATAATATCCCAGCTCTGTTTGGATTGGTGAGCCAATGGGCCGAGCAGGCCGGGCATAAGATCGTGTTGGTTGTGACATCGCCTGGCCCGAAATCTCGACGAACCGATGGCTATAAACAGATTGCGGCAATAGCGGGCGAGAAAAACATTGAAGTGCTGATCACAACACGGCTCAAGATGGTCGCGACGCCGCTTCTGCGCGAACTCAAACCGGATTTGATCGTATCAGCCTCATTCCCGTGGTTGCTGCCTGCAGAGCTGCTGCAACCAGCGCGCATAGGCGCGGTCAATCTGCATCCAACCGTTCTGCCTGCCTATCGAGGGCCGAATCCGGCTCGTCAGTTCTATGAAGCTGCGCCATCTATTGGAGCGACCATGCATTGGGTTGATGGCGATTTCGATACTGGCCGCATGCTGAGCCAGCATGCGGCACCACTGCCACGTCCATGTACGCTCGAAACGATACTGGCGGCCTGGGCTCCGACAATGATGGCCGCGCTCAGCGAAGGGGTTGCGCGTGCGATTGCGGGCGACCCAGGGATGCCGCAACCAGACATGGGCGTGAGCTATGGGGCAGCATTCAGTGAAGCCGAACGCTGGATAGACATAACGGAACCGGCCTTTGCGCTGCAATGTAAGGTGACGGCGCTTAATCTGTTTAGCATATCGGCAAAGGCCCGTATCGCAGGCCAGGATTGGTTAATTGAACGGCTTGATCTTGTTGATCAGACGCCTACCAAGGCCGGACCTGGCATGATTATTGAGCAACTCACCGATGGGCTGATTGTTCAGGTAGGCGATGGGATTGTGAAGCTGAAGGCAACCCCGTACGCGGAATCGGTTGGCGAATAGTGCGGCCCTTTTGATAGGTACGAACCACACAATCGGAAAAATGATGGATGCTATCGGACTTCGCAGGCTCATGATCTTTTACATGTAGATCGGGTATTGTCATCCGCACCATGCCCCGCAGGCTGAAGCCTGCGGCTAAGGTTCATCGTCCCCTTGCCGCAGGCTTCAGCCTGCGGATGGATGAGCAATGCCATTTTTCTCGATTTAATTATCAATCTCCATAATTCTGCGGCGGCTGAGCGCTGAACGCCTACCAAGCCACATCCCCAGCCCTGCAAGCGTAATAAGCGAGATGATTCCGCCATACAGAAATGGTTTTGGGCGGTAGTTGAACACAATCGTGTGCTCGCCAGTTGCCAGGAACACCCCCCGCAACGCATAATTGGCGCGGTAGACATGCGTCGGTTGGCCATCCACCTCGGCTTCCCAACCATCGTAGTAACTATCGGCCAGAACTAGGAGTGCGGGCGTGCTTGCCGTCGCGCGGATGCTGACACGATTGGGCGCGTATGTCACCTGTGGTATTGGTTCGGCGGTGGCTGGGGCACTCAGGTTTGGTACAGGCCCCTCGACAATCGCAATCTGTGCTGGATCAAAATCCGGGCGTGCAAGTGCATCAAGCTGGGCATCATCATTCGGAATAACCTCGGCGCGATGCACCAACCAGGCACGCGGCATAGCCTGGGTATTGCGATAGATCCGGCCTTCGTCGCCCTCGAACACCAATTCCAGGCCGCTAAAGCGTTCGGCAATGGTACTGCCAGGGTTCGCTAAAAAAAACTCGGCATTGAGCATGTCCAGCACGCGGCGGCGGGCATAACCAGATGTGATATACACCCGCAAACTGGCCATTCCATCGGAGGTATGGCCGTAATCCTTGCCATCGATCAGCCGAGCCAACCGATTATAGCGCTCGGGGTAGAGCGAATGATAGCCACGCACATCTTCTAGGCCGAACGCACCAGCTAAATTCGGCGAGAGCGCTGCATATTCGAGGCCATAGATCCGAAATGGCCCTGGTTGAGTCTGCAAAAACGCAATCGTGCGGGTTGGCGGGTAGATAGTGTGCTCCTGCTCAAGGCCAGCAGGGAATGTTGCCAGATCATGCGTCAGATCGGTCGTCGGGCGGCCAATCGTGAGTGGGGTGCTGGTATTGTAGCCGCTGTTGAACCAGTGGACGTCAATCGCCAGAACGGCAATCAGTAAGCCCCAGGCCAACCATACTGGCACGCGCCGCCAGAGCAGTAGCCCAATACAGATCAGTGTTCCTGTTAGTGCGAGGCCGGTTGGCAGCAATGGCTGCTGGCGCAGGAGGGTCTGGTAGATTCCGATCCGCGAGCCAGGCAGCAGCGGCTGCAAAAAGAATAGCGACCAGAGGCCCAGGCTGGCAAGGGTTCCGAATAGCAACAGGCGAGCTGGGGCGAGCAATATAGCCGATAGCCGATAGCCGATAGCCGATAAACTGAGAACCGAGAACCGAAAACCAAGAATAGGAGTCCGAGAGCGTTGCTCATTCTGATTAAGCTTCTTGGATTGGGTAAGAATCCCGGCTGATCGGCCAGCCATTCTGACTCCTGACTCCTGACTCCTGACTCCCGAACTCGCGCTACGCCATCGCACCAGCGCCTCGGCTCCCATTGCGGCCAGGATTGCCAGCGCCAGCGACCAGAGCATCAGCCAGCGTGTGTGGTCATCGAACTGGCGATGTACTGGAATGAGCGCGTTGAGCAGCGGAATAATCGGGCCGCGTGCAGCGCCAATAAATGCCAGCAATGCCAGCGCACCCCAGAACCAGGCAGCCCGCCGTTTGCTGATCAGCAGCCCAATTCCGGCCAACAACAGTGGCGCAATCCCAATATACGGGTAGGGGATCTGAATCGTTACTGGCCCCCAGGATGGCGCACCGCCAACTCGCTCAAACCCGCCTGCTGCTGGAAAGACCAGGCGCAGAATCAGGCCAAACAGATTATCGCCCTCGGGAACCCGAAACCCGACATCGCTACGCTGCCCCTGTGCGGCCAGTGCTGCGGCAGGTAATAGCTGAACGGCAGCTAGCCCGATAGCTAGGATGACGGCACACAGCAACCCCAGCAGCGGACGCCAATCGCGTAAACGAGCCGCATTATACAGCGTCAGCAAGCCAACGCCGATATAGGTGTAGAACCCTAGTTGCAGCTGGGTGACGAGCGGCAGCGCCAGGATAAGGCTAGCCCATCCCCAGGCAGATAAGCGGCCCTGTTTGCAGGCGCGATCAACGATCCATAGGCACCAGGGTGCAACGGCAGTGCCAGCGCTCAACTCAGGCAATTGCAGGTAATTGAGCATATGGCCGTTGATCATATAGGCTGCCCCAGCCAGTGCCGCGGCCCCATTGCCAAGCCCCAAGCCACGCGCCAGCAGGAAAGTCCCCACACCCGCCAATACCAGTTGGGCAAAGGCATATAGTCCAAAGGCCTGGCCGAGGGGAGCAAGCAGGAAGATCAGGCTTGGGGGATAGAACAGCGCGATCTGGCCATCATCAAGCAGCGGTGTGCCACTCAGGATCGATGGGTTCCATAGTGGCCAGGCCCCCTGGAAAATAATTTGGTTGGTGAGCAGGCGGCGTGGGTAGATCTGCCGAATCGCATCCGCCGTGAGTTGGTTGTTCACCGGGACGCGCTCATAGGAATAGCGCCAGGGATGCATATGCATCAGTGCATCCAATGGCAGGAATACCTCGCCGAGCAGCAGGCTGCGCCACATGAACAGCAGCGCCACTGTCACAAGCGCCGCCAGCGCCGCAGACACAGCCAGGAAACGATTGGGGTGCATGGGCCATGTTCTCACTAGAACCCTGGAAAGAAGCGCGGGTGAGTGCGGGCAAATTCTGTATATGCTGCACCAAACCGAGTAGTCAGTGCCTGCTCTTCGACATTTGCACGATATAGATACGCGGCTAGCACCAATACCAATACTGGTATCAATGCCAACCAACTACCCAATGCCAATGGCAACCCGATCAACGTCAGAATACTGCCAGTGTAGGATGGATGCCGCACCCAGCGATATGGCCCTTCTTCAACTAATCGTTGTGCTGCATCTGTCATCACCGCAACCGTAAAATGACGCCCCAGCACAGCAACTGCCCATTGCCGAAATGCGATCCCGATGATCATGAACGCCATGCCAACAAACTGCACAGCTCCAGCCACAACGCCCACACCAGCACCACGGAGGCCATAGCAGATCAGGATAACTGCAGCGACCATACCACCAATCGCCCAGAATGAACCGCGATCCTGCCCGCGACGCAACCCGCCTATCCTTCGGCCAATAATCTGATTGACAACCTCAGCCGAGATCCAGGCCAGATAGATGACACTGAATAATTGCGCTATTCTGAGCGATGGAAACCATTCTGGTGGTGCAAGCAGTGGTAGATCCATTTGTGCCTTTGTGCCTTTGTCAAGATATGCCAGCAGCGTGTTATTCTGACTCCTGACTCCTGACTCCTGAATACTCACGACGTATAATGCGCGTTGATCTCCACATATTCAGCGCTCATATCGCAGGTCCACACGGTTGCGCGGGCGCTTCCCTGGCCCAGATCCAGCCGAACCAGCACTGGATCGGATTTGAGCGTTGCTGCTGCCTCACGCTCCTCATATTCGAGCGGCAGCCCATTCGCTACCACCTGCACCGCTGGGCTATCGTTATCGCCATAGCGATCAGCAGGGCCAAACGTCAATGCCAGCTTATTCTGATCGATGTCGGCACCGCTATAGCCAGCCGCGCATAATACCCTGCCCCAGTTCGGATCGCCGCCATGCACCGCACACTTGAACAGCGGTGAGGTTGCGATGCTATTGGCAACGGTATGCGCCTCGGCTTCGTCGCGGGCACCAGTGACATTGATCTCGATCAGGCGCGTGGCACCCTCGCCATCGCGGGCAACCTGTTTGGCCAGCGATGTGCAAACCTCACTGAGCGCAATAGCAAAGACATCCAGTTCTGCCTCGCCAATTTTCACATCGGAGGCACCAGATGCCAGCAGAAACAGGGTATCGTTGGTGCTGGTATCGCCATCGACGCTGATCCGATTGAAGCTCGTATTAGCTGCCCGCCGTAGTGCTGTATCAAGCAGCGCTGGCTCAATCTGTGCATCGGTTGTGACAATCGCCAGCATGGTTGCCATATTTGGGTGGATCATGCCAGCGCCCTTGCAGCACCCGGCAATTGTGATACTGCCACCCGCAAGTGTGATAGTTGCAGAAGCGACCTTCGGCTTGGTATCGGTTGTCATAATCGCCCGTGCCACGAATGGCGCACCAACAAGCGCTTCTGATGATGTGACCGCTTCAATCCCGCGTGAGAGCTTCTCCATCGGCAGTTGCCGCCCAATCACGCCCGTCGATAGCACCAGCACCTGTTCTGGCGCACAACCGATTCGTTCCGCAACCAGCGCTGCCGTCTGGCGGGTATTGGCCATGCCCTGCGGGCCAGTACATGCATTTGCACAGCCAGCATTGGTGATCACCGCTCGAATGGCATGGGCCTGCTGTGCCAGCACCTCCTGATCATACAGCACAGGTGCCGCCTTGACCTTATTGGTTGTGAAGATTCCAGCAGCACTACATGGCGTCTCGGTTGCAATCAACGCCAGATCAAGATCCGAAGCACCCATCACGCTGCTCGTCTTGAGGCCACACGCAGTCGCTCGCGCACTGAAGCCAGGCGCAAATACGAATGAGTCGATATCGGTAGCGACGGTCATATTTGTTCCTTTGAGTATTCAGAATACAGGAGCCAGGAGTCAGAATGTGCTTCAAGAAACACCATCGCAATTAATTCGCACTACGCTGAATAACGACATATTCTGACTCCTGACTCCTGTATACAAGCTACTTGCCATCCACCAACGCCTGCACCTTCATCGGCAGGCCAAAGATCTTGATAAAGCCCTCGGCATCCTTCTGATTATAGGATTGGCTCATCGTGAAGCTGGCAATATCCGGGTTGTAGAGCGTCTTCTCGGCCTTGCGCCCAACCAGATAGGCATTACCCTTATACAGCTTGATTCGCGCTACACCAGTGACATTGCGCTGTGTAACGGAAATAAATGCCTGTAGCGCCTCGCGCAATGGCGTGAACCACTGCCCATAGTACACAACCTCGGCATAGCGCTGGGCGATCACATCCTTATAATGCAGCGTGTCGCGGTCGAGTGCCAATTGCTCAATGCCCTGATGTGCCGCCCTCAGAATTGTGCCGCCTGGTGTTTCATACACACCATGGCTCTTCATGCCAACCAGCCGGTTCTCAACAAGATCGATCCGTCCAACGCCATGCTTGGCCCCGAGATCATTCAGCAACGAAAGCAGCTTGACTGGCCCGAGCCGTTGCCCATCCACGCTGACTGGAATTCCCTGCTCGAAGCCAATCTCAACATACTCTGGCGTGTCGGGGGCCTGTTCTGGAGCAGTGGACAGCGTATACATGTCCTCTTCTGGCTCGTTCCATGGATCTTCCAGAATGCCACCCTCGTGCGACATATGCCAGATGTTGCGATCACGGCTATAGATCGATTTGAGCGATGCACTCACCGGAACATTATGTTCAGCCGCATAATCGAGGGCATCCTCACGCGAGCGGATATCCCATTCGCGCCATGGCGCAATCACCAGCATGTTTGGTGCAAAGACGGTGTAGGTCAATTCGAAGCGCACCTGGTCGTTGCCCTTACCAGTGCAGCCATGCGCCAGCGCATCGGCTCCTTCCAGCACGGCGATCTCGGCCTGGCGCTTGGCGATCAATGGCCGCGCCACCGATGTGCCAAGCAGATAGATCCGCTCATAGACTGCGCCGGATTGCAGCAATGGGAACAGGTAATTGCTGACGAACTCCTCGCGCAGATCCTCGACATAGCACTTCGATGCGCCACTCTTCAGTGCCTTCTCTTCCAACCCGGTCAGTTCATCATCCTGGCCAATATTGCAACAATAGCACACAACCTCGGGGTTGCCGTAGTGCTGCTTCAGCCATGGCACGATAATGCTGGTATCCAGCCCACCCGAATAGGCCAGAACGACTTTCTTAACCGTGGGTTTCATGGGGTCTCCTTATCAATAATCCTCGTCTTCATCATCATAATAATACTGTGGCGGTGCTTTACCGGTGCTTGCGATCAGACGTGGATACTCGCTTGGTTCTGCTTGTGGGCGAATACCAACCACCTGCACCTCAAACTCATGGCTATCACCATAATCGAAATAGTATAAGAATGTGTGTTTGAGCATCAGCCCCAATGCCCCAATAACGCCATCGGTTGTCCACTGTGGCTCATCTTCCTCCATGGGCGATGCGAACCGATAGCGCTGATCATCATCGAGTGTGCTATTCAGATAAAAAGAATACAGGTGATCGTTATCCCATCGAAGCGCCTGTTGAATAGCCAGGTGCAGATCCTCAAGTGATTGCTCAGAGCGCAATTCGATCGTTCGACTGACCGTTTTTGATCGCTTAAAAGCAACCCTGAAGGCATAGGCTCCGTCTGGATGATCCAATGCTGCTGGTTGATCCAGTTCGGCCAACATTCTGCGGGCCATAAAACGTGGTTGGAAGGCTGGATCGCTACTCACGATCTCTGCCAAACGCGCCAGAACCGCGGCTGTCGGTTCGCGCCGTAACTGCTGTGAGGGTGCTTCATCCTGTTTGGGCATCGTTATGATCATCGATGCGCTGATCCAGGAGCCACTGACACCAATGAAGATCTGGTTGAGGTAGTGGATCGCCTCGGCACGAACAAACGGCAGGCTATGCCGTGTCGCCTCAAGCAAGGCCGCCATCGCATCAGGATCATCCGCCTGATAGACAAGAAACGCAAGGCCGCTCAACGCCAATTTGCGCCGCCGATTGGCAAACACATCCCCGGATTTACTGGGAATGCTCAATAGTTCAACAAAAAACGGGATTATCGCCGGATTCAGTGTGAAGGCCATCAACGCAATCAGCGATGGCTCGATATAGCTCTTGCCATTGCCTTTTGCCACAAGCAGTTGCCGATAGATCTGTTGTGTTGGCAGCAGATCCTTCTCGGCAAGGCGGGCACTGCCAAATAAGCCACTGCGCACCTGTGGTATGGTTTTCGGGCGTGTTTCGGCAGGAAGTGCCAACCACTGCTCCAACTTGCCCAGCTCATCGTATAACGACTTCTGCTCACGTGGATCTTGTTTGCGCCCAACCGAGGTGCTGATTAACCATTGCTCAAGCGAATCTTGATCAAACATCACACTATCCTCTAGGTCGCTGCCCGTTCGCGTTGGATGCGATAATGCTCCTGCAGGCTGCGCACCCGCAGTGTCTTCTGCTTGAGCGCCCGAATACCCGCAACCGTTGCCACAGCACCAGTCAGGGTTGTCACCAGCATAACACCATAACGAATAGCTGCCGAACGCATTGCCTGTCCATCGGCATAGGCCCGTGAGCCAAGTGGGGTGCTAACAACAAGTTGCACCATGCCCGCTGTAATCAGATCAACGGTGTGTGGCGAACCCTCCGAGACTTTGTTGACCGTTTCGACTGGTAGCCCCAGTTGCCGCAACCACGCCGCAGTTCCCTGTGTGGCATAGATCGTGAACCCGAGCTTGACAAGATCGCGGGCGATACGGCCAATTGCACCCTTATCGAAATCATTGACAGTCAACAATGCCGCGCCCTCTGTCGGAATGCGTGCGCCAGCACCCATTTCGGCTTTGGCAAAGGCATGCCCGAAACTCGATGCATGGCCCATCACCTCGCCGGTCGAGCGCATCTCCGGGCTGAGGAACACCATCGCACCAGGGAATTTTTCGAATGGCAGCACCGCTTCTTTGACGAAAAAGCCATCAACCAGTGGTTCGCGTGTGAACCCCAATTCAACCAGCGTTCTGCCAGCAGCGACCTGCGCGGCGATGCGTGCTAGTGGCACTCCGGTCGCCTTTGCAACAAACGGGACGGTTCGTGATGAGCGTGGGTTGACTTCCAGAACATAGACTTCATCATCTTTAATCGCATACTGGATGTTCATCAACCCCTTGACGCCGAGTGCCAACCCGATCTTGATCGTCTCATCGCGAATGATCTGCAAATGGTAGGCGCTGACTTTATAGGGCGGCAGAACCATGGCCGAATCGCCGGAATGGACGCCAGCTTCTTCGACATGCTCCATAATCCCGCCGATCACCACCCGCTCGCCATCGCCAATCGCATCGACATCGACCTCGAACGCATCTTCCAGGTAACGGTCGATCAGCACAGGTGCCCCGGCACTAATCGCGGTTGCATCATGCAGATAGCGCGCCAGGCTTTCATCATCATAGGCAATCGCCATGGCCCGCCCGCCAAGCACATACGATGGCCGCACCAGCACAGGGAAGCCAATTCGTTGGGCAACCCGCCGCGCCGATGAGAGATCGGCGGCCATGCCACTCTCGGGTTGCGCGATCTCCAACTGGTTCAGCAGATCACCAAAACGCCCACGATCCTCGGCTAAATCAATCGCATCCGGCGATGTGCCCAGAATCGGAACCCCAGCCGCCTCTAACCCACGCGCAAGATTCAATGGCGTCTGACCACCAAACTGAACCAGGGCCGGAACGAGTGACACAGCCTGTACGGATGCGATATATCGCGTCCGTACGCGGTTCCCCGCTTCGGTCGTGTCACCATGCCACCGTGTCACCATGTCGCCAGGCCCTGTCGTAATGCCCGATTCGCGTTCCCAGATATTCAGCACATCCTCAAACGTCAGCGGCTCGAAATACAATCGATCACTGGTATCGTAATCGGTCGAGACGGTTTCTGGGTTGCAATTGACCATGATCGTCTCATAGCCAATATCGTGCAGGGCCATACAGGCATGCACACAGCAGAAATCAAATTCTAGCCCTTGCCCGATCCGGTTTGGCCCGCCACCAAGGATCATCACTTTTGGCCGATCAGTCACCTCGGTTTCGTCGGCGCTGGCATAGGTGCTGTACATATAGGGCGTGTGCGCCTCAAACTCAGCCGCACAGGTATCGATGCGATGGTAGACGGGAATAATGCCAAGTGATTTACGATGGGCTCGCACATCCATCTCGGAGAGGCTGCCCCGCTCCCATACCGGGGCGAGGGGGGATTGCTCTGTGCGCCCCTCCGCACCTGTGGGCGAGGGGTTGGGCAGCGGGGGCACCTGCAACAACGAGGCCAGTTGTGCATCGGAGAAGCCGTGCTGCTTGGCTTCATACAACAGATCGGCTGGTAGCGAGGCCAGCGTATAGTTGGCCAGATCGCCCTCGATTGCGATAATCGCCGCCATCTGCTCAACAAACCATGGATCATACCCACTGGCCGCCGATATCTGCTCAACCGATAGCCCGGCTCGTAGTGCATCGGCGGCCACCTGTATCCGATCCGGGTTTGGAATCCGCAATGCCGCTTCCAGTTGCTCGATTGGCGCAAGCGTCTGTTCTGACGGGCGCACATTCCGCCGGCAACCAAAGCCGGTCATTCCCGTTTCGAGGCCACGCAATGCCTTCTGAAAGGCCTCATTGAATGTTGACCCAATCGCCATCACCTCGCCAACGCTCTTCATCTGTGGGCCAAGCGTCGTATCGACACCCTGGAACTTTTCGAAGGCCCAGCGCGGGATCTTCACAACCACATAATCCAGGCTTGGTTCGAATGAGGCTGGCGTGACTTTGGTAATGTCATTGGGGATTTCATCAAGGGTGTAGCCGACAGCCAGTAGCGCGGCGATCTTCGCAATTGGAAAGCCGGTTGCCTTACTAGCTAAGGCCGATGAGCGGCTGACACGTGGGTTCATTTCGATCACAAACACCCGGCCATCCTGCGGGTTGATCGCAAACTGCACGTTTGATCCACCCGTCTCGACACCGACCGTGCGGATGATTAACTTGGCCATCTCGCGTAGCCGCTGCAACTCCCGATCCGTCAGCGTCATAATCGGCGCAACCGTGATCGAATCGCCAGTATGCACGCCCATTGGATCCAGGTTCTCAATCGAGCAGACCACAACGAAATTATCGGCGCGATCGCGCATGACTTCGAGTTCGAATTCCTTCCAGCCAATCACCGATTGCTCAATCAATACCTGGGTGACGGGCGATGCCCGCAGGCCCCGATCGGCAACATCGCGCAATTGCTCGGGATCATAGGCCACCCCGCCGCCGCTGCCGCCAAGCGTGAACGATGGCCGGATCAGCACCGGGTAGCCAATCCGCTCGGCAACTAATAGGGCTTGTTCAACCGTTGTGACGGTATCGCCAAGCGGGACGCCAAGGCCAACCCGCAGCATCGCATCCTTGAAGCGCTGGCGATCCTCGGCCAGATCAATCGCATCCGGCGATGCGCCGATCAGCTGGACGTTATAGCGATCCAGGATTCCCGCTGCGTGTAGCTTCATCGCCAGGTTCAGGCCAGTTTGGCCGCCAACGGTTGGCAGGATGGCATCTGGTTTTTCGTGGGCAATAATCTGTTCAACAACATCGACAGTCAGCGGTTCGATATAGGTCGCATCAGCGAACTGAGGATCGGTCATGATCGTCGCAGGGTTGGAATTGACCAGCACAACCCGGTAGCCTTCACGGCGCAGCGCTTTACACGCTTGCACACCCGAATAATCGAACTCACATGCCTGGCCAATCACAATTGGCCCCGATCCAATCACCAGGATCGTGCTAATATCGGTGCGTCGCGGCATCTATGTATGACTCCCTCGCTCCTGGTCCTCCATGAGCGCATCGACAATATCGCGTAATTCATTGGCTGCTACCGTTGCACGGCGTGCGAGATCGGCCAGCGCGCCCAGAGATTGATTGCGGCTGAGGATCGTCACTGCCCCAAGCAATGTCCCGACCAGCCCACGCAGATCGTGGCGCAGTTTGCGTAGCTGTTCATCATCAGCGATGCTTTGCCCATCAAGCGGCAGCGCTTCAACTGTAACACGCAGATTCTCGGCTGTTTCGAGTGCAATCTCAACCAGTTCCTCACAGCGTGGCCCAAATGTCGCCTGAATAGTGGCTGTGCCTGCTGCTGCAAGTTGATCGAGAATCAGGCGGGTTGGAGTCAGCACGAGCAGTATTTCACTGCGTACCAATGCAGCCCGTTCCTGGTTCGAACGGCTATAGAATGGTCGTAGCTGCTGATACTTGGACACGACTACTTCTCGCTCGAATGACGAATGATGATCTTCAGGCATTTCGGACGCCTCTATTCCTGCATCAGATCCACAAACTGGCCAAATAGATAGGCTGCATCATGCGGGCCGGGAGCCGCTTCTGGATGATACTGGACGCTAAAGGCTTTACGATCTGCGACCCGTAACCCCTCAACACATTGGTCGTTTAGGTTGATATGCGTGATCTCAACTCCTGCTGGTAGTGAATCGGCGCGAACGGCAAACCCATGATTATGGCTCGAAATCTCGACACGCGCTGTATCGGAGAAACGAACCGGCTGGTTGCTGCCATGATGCCCAAAACGGAGCTTATAGGTTGTTCCGCCAAGCGCTAGCCCAAGAATCTGATGCCCAAGGCAGATGCCAAATAGTGGCTTTTTCCCAATCAGTTCCCGTACTGCATCAACAGCATAGGTGACAGCAGCGGGATCGCCAGGGCCATTAGAAAGGAAGATACCATCGGGATTGAGTGCCAACACCTCCGCAGCCGTTGTTGTCGCCGGAACAACCGTCACACGGCAGCCATGTTCGGCCAGCAGGCGCAGAATATTGCGTTTGATCCCATAATCATAGGCGACGACATGAAAACGTAGGGGCGATTCGCGAATCGCCCCTACACCTGCGCCCCATTCGCCAGGATTGCCAGCGCTCCAATGATATGGCTCGGCACAGGTCACATGCGGCACCAGATCGAGCCCTTCCATCGAAGGAGCCTGGCGTGCAGCAGCAACCAACCGTTCGGGGTTTGGATCGTGGGATGCAATCACCGCCCGCATGGCCCCTTGTTCGCGGATATGGCGCACCAATGCGCGTGTATCCAGGCCAGTAATACCAACAATATCATGGCGCTTTAGGTAATCGCCAAGTGCTTCGGTTGCCCGATAATTGCTGACGCGCGGGCTTGCAGCGCGTACCACAAAACCAGAAAGCCAGGGTTTCTGGCTTTCTTCATCATCTGGGTTGACACCAGTATTACCGATCTGTGGAGCCGTCATCACGACGATCTGGCCATAATAGGAGGGATCAGTCAACACCTCCTGATAGCCCGTCATGGCCGTGTTGAACACCACCTCACCAGCGCGTTCGCCGATTGCACCAAGCGCATAGCCAGGCCAGGTCGTCCCATCCTCAAGAGCCAGCAACGCTGGAATTCGTATCGTCATTGCTTGTGTATCCCCTCTTCGCGGGATGTATTGTACTCGGTTTTGACTATTGGATTTCAGGGTTGATCAGATCAAGCACAACCGCCGTTTCATCGCAGGCGTGCTGAAGCGGACAGATCACACAATCGCGCCAGACCTTCTCCGGAAAACGATCCCTGATGGTGACAGTAAACCCAAGCCGCTCAAAAAACCCGACGGCCCGCGTCAGAGCAAAAACCGTTGGAAACCCACGCCGCCGAGCTTCTGCAACGATCCCGCGTACGATTGCGGCACCAGCGCCAAGCGCCCGATACTGTGGCAACACCGCCAGCGAACGAACCTCTGCCAGTGTCGGGCTCATCACCAGCAATGAGCCGATCCCAATCACGCGCCCCTCAACCTCGGCCACCAGCCATGCCGAGAGGCTAGCACGAATATTCTCGGGTGTACGCGGCAATAGGTGGCCCTGGCGGGCATTCTCGGCCACAATCGCAACAATCGCCGAAATATCCGCCTCCCGCGCCGGGCGCACGGCGACCTCCGCCTGTGGCACGATGATTTCCAATTCGCTGACCAGTGTTGTCACTATGTATTTCCTCTACTGTTGAGACGCAAGAGCGTCTTTACAATTTTGTTGTGCCGCTACGCGCGGCAGGCGGTCGGGGCAGACTGCCGCCCCAACACCCCCAGCCAAGGACTTCGTCCCTGGACCCTAAATGCAACACCGTGACCTTTCAACGCTCGTTGGTTATGCCTCGGCTGCGATCAATCCGTGATTGTGGCCTGTTGGGGCTATCGCATACGCCCTGCGTGTTCCCGTGTTCGGGCGGACACACAGGTCCGCACCCTACGCGGGTTCTTGGTATTCTGACTCCTGACTCCTGACTCCTGAATACTTGGTTCTCGGTTCTATCCAGTAATCCGTGTCCCTGCTGCTTGATCTCCTATACCAACCAGATTGGTGATCCGTGCTGCTCGAACGCCAGCATCAATTGCAGCGAGCGCCGAGCGAACCTTGGGGATCATGCCGCCACTGATTGTTCCATCAGCAATCAGTGCCAGCACCTCGGATGCAGTTAGGTGTGCAATCACGGCCCCATTCGACAAAACTCCAGCGACGTTGGTCACAAACACAACTTCGGCATCGCCGAGCGCAGCAGCAATCGCGCCAGCCACTTCATCGGCATTGACATTGTATGTGCCATCTGGCCCAAGTGAGATCGGCGCAATCACTGGTACAACGCCAGCATCCAGCAATGAATGGAGCACCTCGGCTCGTATTTCCGTCGGTCGCCCAACTCGGCCCAGATCGCCAGTGGGATGAATCTGTTTGACCACCCGAATCAGACCGCGATCAACCCCTGAAAGCCCCTGTGCATCGGCTCCAGCCGCCAGCATTGCAACCGTCAGGCGCGTATTGACGGCACCGCACAGCACCATTTCAGCGGCCCGCAATGCCGTTTCATCTGTTACCCGCAACCCTTCAATAAAGTGCGGGGTGCCGCCAAGCGCCTGCTGGATCATCCCGATTTCCTTGCCACCGCCATGCACCAGCACCGGAACAGGACGCAATGCCGCTACCGCCTGGGCGAGTCCCATCACGAAGGCTGGGTCATCTATTTCGTTCCCGCCAATTTTGAGCACGAGTGTTGTCATTGGTATCCTAATTAGCACGCAGCTTTCAGCACTCAGCTTTCAGCTTTCTAATAATAGATGTTTGTACCAGCGATAGACGTTGTAGAAACTGCAACAACCCTAGCCTGCACCAGAAAGCTGACGGCTGACGGCTGATGGCTCGCTCGGCTGAGAGCTGACTGCTTATCGTAGCCCTTCCGTCTCCTCCAGGCTAAACATCACATTCATATTCTGAATCGCTTGCCCTGCGGCACCCTTGACCAGGTTATCTAGGCTGGAAAGAATAATCAGCAACCCAGGTTTTGCCAGCGTCACCGAGATTGTTGCCAGGTTGGTATTCGATGTATGGGCGATTGCGGCCAATTGACCAGCCGGTAGCACACGAACAAACGGCTCGTTGGCATAGTGTTGCAGAAAAAGTTCTCGAGCTGCAGCCTCACTCAGCGTCTCTGGCACCCGAATATAGATACTGCTGAGCATGCCACGGCTGATTGGCAGGAGGTGCGGCGTGAAGATGATCTGCGGAGCTGTGCCAGTAGTGAGTTTTGCGGCTTCCTGCTCCATCTCGCCAACATGGCGGTGAACGCGGCCAATATTATAGGCCGAAAGACTCTCGTTCACCTCAACAAACGATGTGTTCTGCTTTGGCGGCCTGCCAGCACCCGATATGCCGGATTTCGAATCAACAATGATCGTTGGATCGCTCACCAACCCGGCTTGCAATAAGGGTGCCAACCCAAGCACAACGGTTGTCGGGTAGCAGCCAGGGTTGGCAACCAGCCTCGCCGAACGGATTTGCTCGCGATTAAGTTCGACCAAGCCATAGGCTGCTGGTAACAGATCGGGAGCCGGGTGTTCGTGGCCATACCATTGCGTATACGCGGCAGGTGTTGCCAGCCGGAAATCGGCGGAGAGATCGATCACCCGCACACCAGCATCAAGCGCCCTGACCGCTGTTTTTGCTGCGGCCCCATGCGGTAGGCCAAGGAAGACAACATCGACATCGCCGAGTGGTGCATCATCTGGCGCAATCAGGCGCGCTTCCAGCGGGCCAGGAAAGATTTCCGAGAGTTGCTTGCCAGATTGCGATTCGGATGCAGTGAAGATCACCCTTACATCGCGATGGCGACCCAGCCAGCGTAGAAGCTCGTATCCAGCATAGCCGGTAACACCATAGATTCCAACGTTGATCATATCCGCCGCCTCCCAATAAAAATCCCCCAGGCCTCAAGGCTCTGGGGGATTGCAGTATCGTACGCATGTCGTGGTGTTAGAATATTTCACCATTCACAGACACATGCGAACCGCCCCCCGAGCTCGGGCTCGGACGACGGATAGTACGACGCAACGTAAACAAATTTTCAATAATTTCATTCATAGCGCGGATAATCATATAACTTTTACACATGATTGTCAAGATTGGAATCGTCGATCGTCGCTGCACCGCTTACTTGTTGGTGCGATTAGAGAATAGCATTGGTCATGGTGGCATCCGTCAGAATAGTATCAGTTCTGGTACTCTCAGCCAGGTTGGTTCTCGTCAGATCGGCCTTGGTCAGATCGGCACCACGCAGATTGGCTCCAATAAGTTTGGCACCGCGCAGTTTAACCCCAATAAGTTTGGCCTTGGTCAGATTAGCCTCGGTCAAGTCAGCGCCGGTCAGGTCGGCATCAGCCAGTTTTGCCTCAGTTAGTGTTGCTTCGGCCAATTGCGCCTCAATCAGATTGGCACCTGTTAAATCGGCCTCGGTCAAATCAGTTCCAAGCAATTTGGCACCACCCAGCTTGGCATCGGCTAGTTTGGCTTTGCTCAGGTCGGCCTTGCTCAGGTCGGTGGCGTTCATTCTGGCTCCCGTCAGATCAGCTCCAGCTAGATCGGCACTGGCCAGCTTGGCATTGCTTAGTTTGGCTCCAGCGAGCTTGGCTCCAGCGAGCTTGGCTCCTGTCAGATCAGCCCTACTCAAATCAGCGCCCGTCAATTTTGCGCCCGTCAATTTTGCACCCGTCAGATCGGCTCTCGTTAAATCTGCCCTACTCAGATCGGCTTCTGTCAGGTTTGCACCACGCAGGTTTGCTCCGGCCAGAATGGCCCCACGCAAATCCGACCATCTGAGGTCAGCATCAGCCAGTTTGACTCCAGCGAGATCTCCGTTAAAAAGATCGGCTCTGCTCAGATCTTTGTCGCCAGACTTGGCTCTTTGTACGTCATCCATTGTTATGTCTCCTCTGCCATTCTGCCAGATGCTGAAGTAGATCTATTGTACAATCTATAGTACGAGAGTCAATCTATTTTCCGTGCTTCCCAATGCCTGAACAACATTGTTGCATTTGCCTTCCAAACCCCCTGTATTTTGCCTTGGCTTCGAATAACTGTCATGATCATCTTGACAGGCATTTATCGGCTGCGCTAAGATAGGAGCAACCCTTTATTGCTCGCTATCTTCCTGGGTTGTGCTATGAGATGCTGATCTGAAAGGAAACCCTCATGCCCTTCACGAGCGGCCATGGCCTGATCATTGGCGTTGGTACCTATGCTCACGAATCATCACTCGATGTGCCCGTCACTGCGGATGATGCCCGTGCGATCTGGGGCGTGTTGACCGATCCCAGTTCCTGTGGGTATCTCAACGAACAGATCACGACACTAACCGACAGTGCTGCGACACGCCAGGGTATGCTGGATGCGCTCGATGCGCTGGCGAAGGCCACCGATGCCGATGCCACGGTGGTGTTCTTCTTCAGTGGCCATGGCGTTGTGCTTGCGGATGGCACCTATGCGCTGACCACCAACGATCTGCGGCGCGGCGCGGATAGCAAGATCCTAGTCGAGTCGGTGGTCACTGAGTCCGAATTGCTCACCAAGCTGCGGGCAATCCGCGCCAAGAAGCTTCTATGCCTGATCAACGCCTGCCATAGTGGCAATGTCAGCCCGCAAGCCCTGGATGCCGCAGCACCACCGAGTGCCCCTGGCGCAGCGCTTCCGGCCCGTCTGAGCGCCGCTATCCTGGGAACAGGGCGGGGGCGTGTGATCATCACGGCCTGCCGTGCCGATGAGTTCGCCTATGTGGGCGATGGCACACTGACCGTCTTCCCCGAGGCGTTGGTCAGCGCCCTGCATGGCGATGGGGTCAGCAATCGGCGTGGCTTCATCGGCGTCTATGATCTGTATGACCGCGTGTATGAGCTTGTTACCACCAAAGCGCCCAAGCAGCAGCCCGAACTGACGGTCATCCAGGGGGTTGGGCCATTCCCCATCGCACTGTTCCAGGGCGATGATCGCGCAAAGCTGGATGCCTTCGATGCGCCAACTGTGCCGACTCGCACCGCAGCGCTGCGCAGCATCACAAGTGCCGAGAGCCTGCGATTCCTGCAAGAGGTACTATCCAAGTTGCCACCGGCGCGCAGCCACACGCAGACTATCAGCGACAATGCTAGGGTTGGCACCGCCATTGCGGGCGATGTCACCGGCAACGTCGCCAATACCACCGTCGAAGGCAACCAGACATCGATTGGCGGCAATGTCCATGGCCCGGTCTTCGCTGGCACCTTCAGCGGCCCAGTCGATGCCACCGACACAGGTGGCGGCGACAATATCAAGGTCGGCGATATTAGCGGTAGCAGTGGGGTGGCGATTGGCCGTGGCGCGCAGAGCGGTGTCCGCCATATCAATACCGGTGGTGGCGATTACGCTGAGCGTGATATCGATAAGCGTGATCAGCGCAGTGGCATCTTCGGTGGCACCGTCAACCAGGGCGATACCTATTCCGGCAATTTCCAGGGCGCGATCATGAATATTCGCTCGACGCTCAGGGATGTGACCCAGAGCATTGGCGCATTGCCCGGTTCGGACCAATCGAAGGCCGATCTCCAGGTGCTGATCACACAACTGAGCGCTGCACTGGAAAAGGTTCCCGCCGCAAACGCCGCCGACGCCCAGGCAGTTGCGGAAATAGCCAAGGCCGCAGTCGAGCAGGCCGCAAAGCCACAGCCCAACAAGACCATCGTGCAGATTAGTGTCGATGGATTGAAGCAGGCCGCACAGAATATTGTAGCCGTGCTTCCGGCGGTTTTCCCAATTGCCCAACAGATCGCCGAGAAGATCATGGCGTTTGTGCGGTAGGGCGGTGATGTAGGGGCGTAGCGCATACGCCCTCCCTCCCCAAAATACCATGCCAACCAATCATTGGCGGCGGTTCGCGAACCGCCCCTGCGCCACCCTAATCGTCCATGCTTTCGAGAGCCAGGGCCACACCACCGATTGCGACGCTTTCGAAGCCAAGCACGGATGCGACAATCGGCACGGGCCGCTCGACAAGCGAGGCCATGTAGTAGCGCATGCGCTCCTGTATCGCGCTAATGAATGGCTCGCCACCACTGCGTGCGACGACACCGCCAATCACGATCAGTTGTGGGTCGATCAGGGCCACGATCTGCGAGAGCCGCATTGCAAGCAGATCAACGGATTCATTCACAACCTGCTGGCCGATTCGGTTTGTGCCGAAGATATCGGTGAGCAGATTGGTATCGTACCCAAGCTCGGCAGCCCGCCGCAAGAGCCCTTTGATCGAAACGTGTTGCTCAAGTGTTCCTGGTAAACCCTGCGGGCGGATCGGGTCGATCAGGCCAACGACGGCATGGCCGATCTCGCCGGCAGTAGTGGTTGCCCCATGATAGAGACGCCCATTCAATACCAGGCCACCACCAACTCCGCTGCTGAGGTGCAGATAGAACAGGTGCTGCACGGCATGGCCGACGCCAAATGTCGCCTCGGCCAATGCGATCAGGTTGGCATCATTATCGACAAGCGTGACCGCGCCGAAGACCTCTTCAATTTCCTGTTTGAGTGGGTATTGTTCCCAACCGGGCATGCGATGTGAAATGATCACCGTGCCACGCCGCGCATCAACAGGGCCGCCAAAGCCGACTCCAACGCGAACAAGATGATCGGGATGAATGCGTTGCTCGGCCAAAAGCCCTTGGCCAAGTTCAATCGCACTGGCGACAACAATAGCGGGCGTGTCGGTGCGTTCGATTTCACGATGGGCTGTGGTATAGGTGTGCCCCGCCAGATCGATCAAGGAGGCGCGTAGCCCATAACTGCCGACATCCATCCCGAGCACATGGCCCTGCCCGCCAAGAAATCCCCATGTCTTATTGGCCAAACGCTCCTGGACAAGAAATTGCGGATCGTTCATGGTTCTCCTCCTTTACCACTCGGCAGCATTGCACGATGCAGTGGGTTGGTTTGGGATTATAGCACACTGCTCACGGTTCGTCCGGTTGTGGTGCATCCGCTACTGGTTGCGTTCTCGATCTGAACATGCCAATCAGGATCGTTATTGCAATAACGAATCCTCCGTAACAAACGATCAACAGTGCAATAATAAGGATTCTTGGTAGGCCCAATTCGTTTGCTCTCGTCGCTGGCGTTGGGACATACTCCATCGCAGGTATAGCCGTGGCTGTGCGTGGTTGTGGGAGCAATGTGGCGGTGGCAACGCCCAAGTAGTCCGCAGCCTGAACAACCAGATACGTTTGTGGGCGTGGCGTCCTGGGCAGCGTTGGCGTGCAACAGGCATTCCCCGCACCATCTGATTGACCGAATGCGCCTGGTGTGGCTGTGAAGGCCGCAGCAGGAAGCGGCGTTTTCGTTAGTGTTTTGGTTGGCGTGCTGGTACGAGTTGGTGATGGTGTTTTGGTGAGTGTTGGCGTCTTCGTGAATGTGGGGGTCTTGGTGAATGTTGGCGTATTAGCTGGCTGATCGGTTGGCTCTGGTTCGTCGGTTGCTGTCGCGGTACGGGTTGGCGATGCTGTCTTGGTCAAGGTTGGCGTTTTTGTGGCTGTAGAGGTTTTGGTGGTGGTTGGTGTGTTGGTCGGCTCATCGGTTGGTGTTTCGGTGCGGGTTGGCGATGGCGTTTTGGTGAGTGTTGGCGTCTTCGTGAATGTGGGGGTCTTCGTGAATGTTGGCGTGTTGGTTGGTTCATCGGTTGGTGTTTCGGTGCGGGTTGGCGATGGCGTTTTCGTAAAGGTTGGCGTTTTCGTAAAGGTTGGCGTATTGGATTGCACACTGGTTGGTGTTTCGGTATAAGTTGGCGCTGGCGTTCTCGTGAGTGTGGGCTGATCGGTCGGAACGATAAGCGGAGTCGCTGTTGGAGTGTCTGTCGTTGGCTGTACTGCTGGTGTTTCTATTGGCGTTTCAGATATGGTTGGCGTCTCAGTTGCTATGTCTGTCGCAGTTGGTGTTGATGTTGGTGTTGATGTTGGCGTTGATGTTGATGTTGGTGTCTCTGTGGCTGTAGGGAGGGCAGTAACATTCCAACTGCCCTGTGTTGGCGATCCCTGTTGCCAATTTGAGCCACCATCGGGGATGCGTGCATAGCTTTGATTTGCGACCGTGCCATTATAGGCATATGAATCGATCACCTGATCGGTTGAATTAACCAGTTGCACCGCATCAGAGCCAGTATTATTGAGGATGTTGGCAGTCAGCATAATAACAAGTAACCCACCTGGGGCAATCTGCGTGCCCGCTGCGATTGTTGTTCGCGTACCACCGATGGTATCGTCATCAATCCGCCACCCACCAAGATCGATAGCGCCGGAGCCGGTATTGTACAGCTCAACCCATTCTGGGCCGCTGCTGGAATTTGGCATGAATTCGTTGATCACAAGCGTGCCTGTGTTGAAGGGCGGCAGCAGCGCAATCGGGCCAACCAGCAGCGTAATCAGCAGCATATATTTGATCATACATCATTCTCTGTAGGGGCGGTATACGCCCACAATGGCACGGCAGACGCCCACGACGCGTATCTGTCTTGTTCTGGAACAAACAAACAGATGAACCAGAGAACAAGCGATATATTCTCTGTTCTCTTATTCAGGCTTGAGCATACGGCTCCACTGACTACAACAAAACCCGCCCTCAGTCCCATCGATCAGAGCCGATAGCGCTACTCCACTTGGGTACTATATGTGGATAGGAATTGCGGAAATGTGCGATTACAAGGTTTCGGTAATTCGCACCAAACTGCGGGAGGGCCATACCCCAGGGGGGTAATCTAGATTACAGCGCGGGGCATAGAACTTGTGTTATGATAGTGTTTGTTACCAATTATGGGTGTATGATGCCCAGCATTATTGCATCCTCAAACACAACAACCAACGCTCTACGCGTCGGACATACAAAGGAGTGTCGCATATGCACAGCAAAGTCGTTATCATTGGTTCAGGCCCAGCCGGCCTTACTGCCGCTATCTATGCGGCGCGTGCCAATCTGGAGCCGCTCGTTGTTCGTGGGTTGCAGCCTGGTGGCCTGATCGCCACAACCAGTGAAGTCGAGAACTATCCTGGCTTTGTTGAGGCAGTTGGTGGCTTTGACTTGGCCGATAATATGGAAAAGCAGGCAGCTCGCTTTGGCGCACAGTTCATGGATGCGATCATCGAGCGGGTTGACTTGAGCGAACGGCCATTCAAGCTCTATACCGATAGTAATGAGCTGATTACCGCCGATAGCCTGATCGTTTCGACTGGCGCATCGCCACGCAAATTGGGCGTGCCAGGTGAGGAAACCCTTGCTAACCGAGGCGTCAGCTATTGTGCGACATGCGATGGCTTCTTCTTCCGCAACAAGAAGGCCGTTGTTGTCGGTGGCGGCAATAGTGCCCTTGATGAAGGATTGTTTCTCACCCGCTATGTCACTGACTTGACGATTATCCATCGCCGGGATAGTCTGCGGGCCGATCCAGTGCTTCAGGAGCGGGCTTTTAGTAACCCGAAGGTGCGTTTTATCTGGGATTCGACCGTCGATGCTATTTTGGGTGAGGATAAAGTCACTGGTGTGCGGGTGCGTAATCTGAAGACTGGCGAAGAGTCGATCCTCGATACCGATGGGGTGTTCCCATATATTGGCCACATCCCAAATACTTGGTTGTTCCAGGGTACGCTGGATCTGGATGAGAATGGTTATATTCTGGCCGATGAGCGCACCCGCACAAAGATTCCGGGTGTGTTCGCAGCCGGCGATGTCGTTGATCATGTGTATCGTCAGGCAGTGACGGCGGCTGGTGATGGGTGCAAAGCGGCGATGGAAGCCGTCTGGTTCCTTTCCGAACAGGAACATGCCACACAGCAGGCCGAGTTGCGATCAGAAGTCGTTCTTGCGCTGGTGTGATACCCTGAACGTGACAGGGTGACACGGTGACAGACCTGACCGAGTGACAGGGTGAGCGAGTGACAAGCTGACAAATTGGGAGCTGTTTGATCGAAGTTGTACAGTTTTCATTAGCACTGTCACCTTGTGTCACCTTGTCAAAAGATTCCGGTGTCGCCTTGTCAAGAGAGCGAGGGATTATGAGTAGTAAGCAATTAGCTGCATACCGGCTGCCTATTCCGAGCGCGACGCGTGTTGGCGCAGTGCGGATCGTGACAGACCGTAATGGGCAACACTATGCCGATGGTAGCAAGATCATTGAGACGGCGACCACCGGCATTCATACGACGATCAAGCTGGCCAATGGGCGTTCGTATTTCGTGCTGACCAAAGATTATCAACAGTTGTGATGTGATTGGTGCGTGATGCCTATGTTGCGCGAATCGCCATATCCAATGGTTCAAATTGGCGAAGCTCGCCATATTATTGCTGAACATGCACTTGCGCTTGGTATCGAGGAAGCCAGCGCATTAGCCGCCGATGGCCGCATACTGGCCGAGGATGTCTATGCAGGTGCGCCCATCCCCGATATGCCAAAATCAGCCGTGGATGGCTATGCACTGATTGCCGATGATGGTATTGCTCCACGGCGCGTGCTGGCCGAACTTACCGCTGGCAATGCATCTGGTATATCGCTGACGCCTGGTACTGCTGTGCGAATCATGACGGGCGCGCCAGTTCCGCCAGGTGCCACTGCCGTGATTATGGTCGAACAGACCGAAGAGCACGATGGGATGCTGACCATTCGGCATCCAGTTTCGTTGGGCAATAGCATCCACACAATTGGCCAGGATATCGCCAATGGCGAACTGGTGCTTGCACGCGGGAGCGTGATTGGGTCTGCTGAAATTGGCCTGCTGGCAACAATTGGGCAAACACGCATCAAATTGTATCGCCGCCCGATTGTGGCAGTACTAGCGACTGGCGATGAGGTCTTCGCGCCAGATGGCCCGCCAATTGCTGGTGGTGTTCGCGATAGTAATAGTTATGCACTATTGGCTGCTGCCCGCGATGCTGGCTGTGAGACGATAGCGCTCGGGATTGCTCGTGATGATGCTGCCACCCAAGAAGCCGCTATCCTGAATGGGCTCGAACAGGCCGATGTGCTGCTGACCAGTGGTGGCGTCTCGATGGGTACCCGCGATCTGATCAAGCCGCTGCTCGCCAAATTAGGAACGGTTCATTTTGGGCGGATTGCGTTTAAGCCAGGCAAACCAACAACCTTCGCGACGATTGGCAAGAAGTTGGCCTTTGGCCTCCCCGGCTACCCGGTTTCGTCGCTGGTTTCGTTTGAGGTATTTGTGCGACCAGCACTGCGCCGGTTGCAGGGGGATCCGCACCCAGATCGGCCACGGGTATCGGTCACACTTCTCGATCCAATCCATTCGTCGCCGGATCGGCCCGAATATCAGCGTGCGATTGTGAGTTGGATGAATGGGCGTTTGGTGGCGCGCAGCACTGGTGGCCAGGGTTCAAGCCGTTTACTTTCACTGCGAGCGGCCAATGCGCTGGTCCACGTTCCAGCCAGTGGTTCGATCTTCCAGCCAGGTGAAACACTGGAAGCCCTGCTTGTTGGGCCGCTCAGCCAGCTACTGTAGCCGTAGTGCTAACCCTTCGACACTTGCCAGCAACAGCATAACGACTTCCGCTGCACACAGCCAGAGCAGCGCCTGCGCCCAGGGCAGTGCTGCTTGTTGCTTGCCAATCCGGTGTAACCCCCAGGTAACCAATACAATAGCCAGAATCGGGAATGGCAGCAGCCAACGCAGCGCCTCTGGAATCAATCCAGCCCAGGGTAATGTGCCTATCGCAACCAGCCCAATTGCTCGCACTATTAACCCCAAACGGGCCAGCGGCTCTTCTGGTGGTGGGCTGGTAAATGGCCCAATGCCCAGTAGTGGTGGTAGCGCCAGGATAATGCCAAATGCTCCAAGCCAATGAACTGCAACCAGCAGCAGGGAAGCGGTATCGCCTGGCGATTGGCCGATAGTGGCAATATCGAATGAGCCGGAGGGCATGGCCAGCAGAAGCAGTGCTGCAATCAATGGCGGGTAGCTATTCAGCGCAGCTGCCAATCGTGTAATCTGGCCGGAATGTGCCTCGCGAATGGCAACAAGCACCCGTGGCCATTCCAGAAGTGCCAGCGCGAACACCAGATCGACGGAACGGCCAACCGAGACGGCCAGGGGCAGCGGCAATAGTGCTAGACCAAGCCATGGTGCTGCAAGGGCGGTAATTCCAGCAAGATTGATCTTGGTTTTAACCTCACCCCGCCCTGAAGGCACCCCTCTCCGCAGCAGAGAGGAGCCGGGGGTGAGGTCAACCGCTGGATCCTGGGCTTGGCTCTTCGCTACAGCGCGGCTATTTGATAGTCCGAGCCACAGCGATTCGCGGTTTATCAGCAGCAATGCGATAAGCAAGCCAAGACCGCCGGGGTAGAGAAACAAACGCGACCAGCAGCGCCCAAGCAGCGCCAGCAACTCAGCGAGCGTCATGATCACGGCCCTTCTGGCGACCCAGCGACCGCAGCCAGGGCACGGCACGCACAAGATCGGCGATCAGCGTTGCCCGATCTAAACCAGCCATTTGAACAGTTTCATGGGTTTCAGTTACCGATTGATCATGACGTGCGAACAAGCGGGATAATAGAAACACAAGCGCAACCAGCACGAGCATCAACCCCGCTGCCGCGAGCGTCGGAGCGGTTGTAATCGCCTGGCTGCCCGAATTGAGCAATGCCAAGCCCACCCAGGGTGCAATCGAAAGATTGCCATATGGTGTTAGGCCGCCCTGTAGCTGGTCCACAATCGGCTGGATTGCGTAGGCCACAATTGGTGGGGCCAACACGCCCACGGCAATATACACCCTTCCAAACAGCTTGGAACTGGCGCGATCACCATCTGTTGGTTGCTCCAGCAGGAGCGCCACGCCGCGCAATAATGCAGCCAGCCACAGCACGCCGGCCAATACTATGGCACCCGAGGCCGCCGCGGCCCCAATCGCCAACCAACTGGCCATGAACGGGGCGCTCAATGGCAATGCTCCGGTAAACACCCAGCTAGCCCAGCGTGGCCGATTGCCAGCAGGCGGAGTAGTACACACAAGTGCATAACATAGTAGGGCATAGCAACTGGCCGCAACTCCGGCACTACTAGCCAACCCTAATGCGCCAAGGGCCAGGCCAAGGAAGAAGCGCTGTGCTGCTATCATCCGCGCAGGTGGGGTTGCTCGGGTTAGCGCCGCAAGTGCTGCCCAACATGCCGCGCCGCCACCAAGCAGCATAGCCGCCAGCGACCAGCCTTCATTCCAGGGACCAAGGGTGAAGAGCCGGGCCAGTGGGTAGATGCATAGAATGCGTGCCACATTACCCCAGGGATCATCGGTCGCATCATCGGGGACGGTCAGGGGTAGCGCTGGAACGACCGCCGCCAGCAGTGTGAACCAGAACACCAGTGAATCAAGTGCCGCTCCCGCCGCTGGGTCATCGTAGCGCAACACGCCACGCAGCGTCAGCGCGAATGCGGCGACCAACGCTGCACTCCCGGAGATCAGCAGCGGCATGGCCGCAACTGGCCTTCGGATATATGGCGCAACAGCCAGCGCTAGTACGGCAAAAAGCAGAATTGCCGATGCAATCGGTATGGCGCACAAACAGGCCGCCGTGGCAAGAGTTGCTATGCCCAACACACGTAGCACAACAGACGAAGGCCAATCGGAACGGGCCACATAGGCTAGCACAAGGCCAGCGCAGAGAGTAGCGATCACAAAAGCCGCCAGTGCATCGGCATACACAAACGGCAGCGCTATTGGGATACGGCGCACCTTCCACAGCAGGCCCAATGCTGCCACAAGGGCTGCACAGAGCAGGGGCAGGGGGAAGTGGCGCAGGAGATGGGCACCGCGATTGGTTGACATCTTTGCTGAACTCTGCTACTATTTCCGCTCGGCGGTACATCCGCCGATCATCGTGCCGGTGTAGCTCAGTGGTTAGAGCGAACGACTCATAATCGTTAGGTCACAGGTTCAAGTCCCGTCACCGGCACCACCATCCTACCATAGTTATTTCTCATAATTACTTTTTTCTCGTTCATAGTGAAATCCTCCTGAAAAAGAGGAGAGGGTTTCTTTTCTTCGGGGCTGCGCCCCAACCCCGCTTTGCGCTTTCGCGCCCACAATCTATATAAATTGAGCAATCAATCGAATAAACGAACAAGAGAACAGCCGTGTGCTCTCTTGCTCTCCTGCTCTTGCTCCTTGTGATTGCTTTTGTATCTCTTTTTGTATCTGCTGTGTAACTTCTGGATTCGGTACGTTCATGCTGTAATAGGTTCATAGTAATTGGCTGAGCAACAATGCCAGAAGCATACAGGAGGCAGGACATGAACCAGGCAGATGCAGTAACGATCAATGCGCTGGAACGATTAGGGATTGGCGTGAGCTACAGCGAGCGTGTCAGCGGCAGCGATCCCTTCTATGGCGAGATCCCTGGCCTACAAGGTGTCCTAGCGATTGGCCGAACGCTGGAGGAGTGTCGTGAGGAGTTGCGTGGCGCACTGGAGGTATGGATTCTCCTGGGCGTGCATTTTGGGACACCCATTCCGGTGGTTGACGGGATTGACCTGAACGAACTGTTCGTGCCCAGCCAGGAGGCTGCCTAATGCCACCATGGGGATCTATTAGTCGGCGCGTCCTGATTCAATCCCTACAGGCCCTCGGATGGGAAGGCCGAGCGGCGGATCAGTATCCCAAATGACCACGGCGGCGTGATCAGTGTGGGCCTCGTTGCTCGTGTCCTCCGCGCCGCCAACATCACCCGCGAAGAGTGGGAGTCGGTCTGATGTGTGATCATTAGGATTATATGCTCGGCGGCGGTTGTTGCGAATGCCTATCCTGACACATGAGTGCGTACACCCAATTCTTCTAACCAGGGTATAAGCTGCTGGGTATTCGCCAATGTATGAGCCTGTGCCTGTTGTGTTGCATCCAACTGTTGTTCAAGATGAGCACGTAATTTGGTGATCAATACGTGTGTCGCATATTCAGCTGGCATATTGGCAATTGCAATCAGAAGTGCTAGCGCCTGCTGCGGGTTGCCTTGTGCGGCTTGGAGCAGTGACAGACCATATGCTACTTCGGGCAGCATAATCGATGCGCCATTATGGATCAGTTGCAGCAATTCGGCGCACCCTGCACGCGCTTCTGCATAACGATGTTGTTGCACCTCCAGTTGTACCAATATAGCGAGGCTGCGCCCATAGACCCACGGGCTGCCCATTGTACGGAATGTGATACAGCTTTCTGTCAGCAGATAGTTCGCCTCATCGTGATCGCCACGATCGAAAGCCAGCGCACCCAGCTCCCGAAGCGAACGAGCAATACTGGGCCGATCATGGGTGGTACCGCTGATCTGCAACCCCCCACGGGCAAAGGTTGCTGCCTCACTTAAGCGCCCATTCTGGCGAGCCACATCACTCAACCAGTTGAGCGACCAGGCGATGCCACGATTGAAGCCCCGGCTTCGCCAGATATTGAGGCAGGCGATCAGATTTTGTTCTGCGCTGGGCAGATCGCCGATAGACAGGTCGATCACCCCATCGAAGAATTGGGTCCATAAATGGGTATGCTGATCGCCATGTGCGGTTGCCAACCGGTTGGCCTGTGCGTAGCGCTGACGAGCCTCGGCAAAACGTGCGGCGGCGATGTCGATCATGCCCAGGTTGAGTAAGAATGGCGTATATGCGACGGTATCGCCAGCAGCTTCGAGCAGCGCCACACCCTCTTCCAGCAATGGCGTTCCTGCGGCTGGGCGCATCAACTGTAGAAAGTACCCCTGGCAGGCGAGCGTCATCCCTAGTGCTGCGTTCGGCTGAACACCAGCAGCCCGCAAGGCCGCCGACGCACGTTCGAACAGGGTCGCACCTTCAGCCACCCAACCAGGGATGTCATACAGAATCATGAGACTACGTGCCATTGCCAGGATGGTCGTGCTGTCGCCGTTGTTGGTTGCCCATACCCAGGCAACACGAATATTATCGATATTGCGTGTCAGATTCGACCAGGCATCTGGTGATGAACCAGCGATGTGTGCAGCAATCGAACGCTGGATCAGCGCAGCATAGTAGCGAGCATGGCGCGTTATTGTCGCTTGATGTGTGGCGGAATCGGCCCGTAGCCGCTCTTCTGCATACTGGCGCACCAGTTCATGGAGACTGAAGCGAACGGTCCCACTTGCTTCGGAGCGATGGATCAGCGATTTATCGACCAATGCTGCCAGCACGGCTAAATCGGCATCGGCAACCTCCCCGGCTGCGCTGCGATCAAAACCACCTCGAAAGACGGAAAGGCGAGCGATGCTGCTGCGCTCGTGAGTATTCAGCAGTTGCCAGGAGTGTTTGATGGCCGCACGCAGGCTGCGGTGGCGCTCAGGAACATCGCGCTCGCTGGCAGCAAGAAAATCCAGCGAACGGTCGATCTCGGTCGCAATCTCGTGCGATGGCAGCACACGCGTCCAGGCAGCGGCAAGCTCAATCGCCACAGGTAGCCCTTCTAATTGTCGGCAGATTTGGGCGACTGCCCAACGATTATTGGCGCCAAGCACAAATCCCGGCGACACGCGCTGTGCCCGCTCCACAAACAACCGCACTGCATCGGCTCGATCCACCTGCGGCCCGCTATCAACTGGTGGGAGCGCAAGGCCGCCAAGCTCGATCACCTGTTCATCGCGCAACCGCAGCCGTTCGCGTGATGTGGCCAGCACCTGTAGATCGGGCGCTGCCTCAATCATGCGGCGGATCAGGGTTGTGAACGCGGTTCCATCATCGGCGCTCAACAGATGCTCACAGTTATCCAACACCAGCAGAACGGCGCGCTTGCGGAGCGCCGCCAGTACCTGTTCCCATGCGGATCTAGCACCCTGAAGCGTTTCGCGGAGTGCTTCTGCAACAGCCAGGAGCACATCGCTCACAACGGTAATCGGTGAGAGCAACACCACCGCTGCTTCATAGGAAAAGCCCGGATCTGCACTCAGATCGGCAGCAATCTGTAGCGCGAGGCTGGTCTTGCCGATTCCACCGGGGCCAACCAGTGTCGTCAGGCGTTGGTTGCCAGCCCGCAGGCGATCCCGCAACGCACTGCGTTCTGTTTCGCGGCCAACAAACGAAGCGTGATGTACTGGCAGCGCAATTGGTGTCGGCTCGCTTTGTGCAGGCGCTGCCATGTGTGGCTCATCCGATGCCCGTGCAGCCCGCATCCAATTGGCCCGCTGATCGGGCGTGAGCTGCAAGACCAGTGCCAGCCGCTCGGCCATTTGAAAGGAAGGCCGACGATTGCCGCCCTCGATCTTGTGGATGGTCTGCGTTGCACAGCCCACCCGCTCAGCCAGATCATCCTGGGTTAGCCCTTGCTCCTAGCGAACCTGCTTCAGCCAGCGACCAAACAAGGATGTGTCGCCCATATCTACACCAAGAATCGAGAACCAAGTATTCAGAAGTCAGAAGTCAGAATGTCCAGAACCAAGAGCCAAGCGAACAAACGAACAAGAAAACAAGCGAATACGACCCAAACCCCGTGTAGGGTGCGGACCTGTGTGTCCGCCCGATACGAACCAAGAGCCAAGGAACATGTACGGGCACAGCGCGCTGTGCCCCAACAAGCTACCAACATATATCGCATGCAGCCCAGGCATGTTCCACCAACTATAAAGCCACCGCGCTCCATTACGGGTCGGGTACCCTCTGGCTGCCTGCTACGCACAGCGGCAAAAGAATTACCGGAACCGCCCTGGCCGCGCAAGACAAACAGCTGTATCTCTATTGTAGCTCATGCGTAGCTTCTGACCAACAGCCATGCGTGGAGTAATTGGCTCATTCCGGTTGGCCGAACGAAAGCCACTAGAGCCGCCAGAGCCAATAGATAGAAGGATAGGAGTTACCAACATGACTATCGAGATTGCACACGATGAGATCGCCATTGCGCTGCGTGAGCCGCACTTCTCGGTTGTGAATATCGGCATGTGGCTGGAAGGCAGCGGCGAAGCCGAGACGGCCTGGTCAAAGAATGCTAAGGCAAAGATGGCACCCCACGCCAGCCGTAGACTGTATGTCAATTTTCTTGGCGATGAGGGCGAGCAGGCCATCCGCGATACCTATCGTGCGAACTATGCCCGTTTGGCGGCCATCAAGGCCATCTATGATCCAATGAATATCTTCCATCGCAATCAGAACATCAAGCCGAACGTGTAGGGCGATTCGCGAACCGTCCATTCGATCCGACTCTGTAGCGGGCGGTTCGCAAACCGCCCCATGCCCATTGCGTAGTATGGAGCCTACCCACATGAACACACCCATTTCGCATCGAACTGTTGGCCTTGTTAGCCTTGCCCTCCTTGTCATCGTGTTGCTTGGCAATAGCGCCCAGGCCCAGCCGACGAGCCAGCAAACGGCTAGCGAAAACTATCGTGTTGCGCTCCCATTAGTTATTGGTGGTAGCGGCGGTGGCGCATCCCCACCAGCAAATCCTGTTGCTGTGCATTTCATTCATGATGCAAGCCGCAGTGTTCATGCCGCAATTGGGCCAGAGGGTGGCACCCTTAACGCCATTGCCGCCGATGGCACCCGCTTCGAGCTATTTGTGCCGCCTGGTTCGCTCGATTTTATTGAGACAATCACGCTGACGCCGGTGCTGCGAGCGGAAGGACTGCCCTTCAGCAATGGCCCGATCGGCGCAGTCAATCTTGAGCCTGCTGGCCTGAGCTTCTATGAACCAGCGCTGCTGCGTGTGATTCCACCGGCTCTTGGAGCAGGCCCGCTCACAATTGGCTTTACCTACGACGGCGCGGGCGAACAGTTCCATCTGCGTCCACTTTTCCCTGGTTCCGGCCAGCAACTCCAGCCTAATGCGTTCCTGACGGATGCGCCCGTGATTGGAATGCAGATCAGTTCCATTCGCCCGGTTGGTGTTGGTAGCGGCAACCAGGCTGACCTCACCAAACAGCAAACTCAGCCAGCACCAAGCGACCCGATGGATGCCACAGAACAGCAATTGGTGCTCGAACCGGATATGTTTGTAGAGGCGCTGGCAAGTGTCTTCGATACTGTCGTGCGGCCCAATCTCCAGCAGGCAGAAACCAATGACCAGTTGACCGATCTGGCAATCACCAAATTTGATCAATGGTTACACTGGGTCGATACTACTGATTCTCGCACACATTTCATTAGCCAGTTTAGTGAGGGCCGCGATCGGATCAGGCGCATCCTGCTACGCTCATCCGCCAATGCCGCTGAGCGCTGCTTCAGCCAGAAGCGACCCGAAGAGGGCTTTCGCCTCCTACGCTGGATGCGCTACGCCAAAACGTATCTTGGTAGCAGCGAAGTGGCTGCAATCGAAGCAAAGTTACGCGGCTGCCTGACCTTTGAGCTAACCTTTCATTCACACCTGACTGAGCAAGCTCCTGGATTTGGCTATGTCTACACACTCGAAGCGAACAAGATTGTGCTTCAGGCAAGCACTGCTGGCATGCGCGCAGTTGGCAGTGGCCCATTGAACTGGCTTGAGTTCAGCTGGACAGCCGGTGGCCCGTGTCTCTTTAATACGGCAGCTACGCCCTCATCCTTTGATGTACAGACACTGCCATTCGGCCTCACTATAACGCCAGTTAGCCGCACCAGCCCGGCCGTGAATATCACACTGCACTACGATCCCGGCATACCCGGCGAACGAACAACAATAACCTGCCCTGGTGCACAGCCAGTTGTTGCGAATACGAATGGCTGGAGATCCTATTTCGAAAAGATGCACGCCAATGAGCGCGTTGGCAATGGCTACCGTGTGACATCGCGGGTCGTCGGTGCGGGCAAATTCCCTGGCTGGGTCTATCACCTGACGACCACCGGGCCTAGCGGCCAGGAGGCCATCGAAGATACCCAGATTAGCATTGAACACAAACCACAGCAATAGTAGGGGCGGTTCGCGAACCGCCCACTCGATCCCAGAAAGGTGGTTCGCGAACCGCCCCCTCGATCCCATTAAGGTGGGTCGCGAACCGCCCACTCGATCCCATAAAGGTGGGTCGCGCACCGCCCCCTCGATCCCA
>JBBQSD010000011.1:0-79533 GCA_038214135.1 Chloroflexales bacterium
GCATCCCAGCCATCGGCCTGCCGATTAGCCGCAATCCGTTGAAGCCCCTGTGTAACCAGCGCGGCCACAGCGCGGCGGCGATAGGCCGCGCTCGCACGGATATCATCGATTGGGTTGGTTGCTGCAACTGCCAACTGCCCAACCTCGCTACAGGTTGCCTGATCGAGGATGCGGCCTACAAGAAACTCCTCAGCTGCTACACAACGAATAATAGTTGGAGCAACACAACCAATCGCAACCCGCGCATCTGTGACATTAAATAGGCCATCGTCTTCGCTGCCACTCAACACAAATGCGATATTCACCACTGAAATGGCCTGCGCACGGCGCAAGCCAAGCTTGAGGAATAATCCACGCTGGTTCTCGCGCAGCGCTGGAACGCGGATCTCGCGCAGTATTTCGCCGGGACGCAATGCCGTTCGCCGCACACCCTGGTAGAAATCGCGGAGAAGCATTGTGCGAACGCCATCCGCGCTGATCAACTCAAGTTCTGCATCCATTGCAATCAGTGCCGTGATCGTGTCATTGGCAGGCGATGCTGTCACCACATTACCGGCAATCGTCGCAGCAGCGCGAATCTGTGGTGCGCCGACCTCACGGCTAGCCTGTGCCAGTGGCAACATCTGTAGCGCATATGGCGAGCTGATCACATCATTATGGGTGGCCAAAGCCCCAATCCGAATCGCTTCCTGGTCGGAATTGACATAACGTAACTCGGCTAGGGCAGTCAGATCCACCAGGGTTTCGGTTGGCCGAACGCCACGCTGCAGCTCGATGGTCAGGTCGGTTGCTCCAGCAACAATTCGGGCCGTTGGTTGTTCAGCGAGCAGTTGCAGGGCTTCGGCAAGGGTTGTTGGGCGATAATAGTGTTGCCACATAATGAGCCTTTTCTCGGTAGGAGTCAGCAGCGACGCGATGCATCGCGTCGGTATAGCGTCAATCGTTTTTTAGGTCTTATCTCTTTCCAACAACACTCCCTATCCAGATTGGGAGATATGGGGAGGTACACCCTTTTGAGGTAGGATAGTCCTTCTAATGAACCACGCTTCACCTGCGCCGTTGCTTGATCGCATACTTTGGCGCAACTGTCCCGCTCTGCGCTATCATACCTGTCTTCGACCCCGTTGTGTCGCCAAGAACTGCCCCACGAGCTGTCCGAGCGTCTCACGCACTTCTTCTTGCACAAAATGGCCCGCCTCCGGGAATGTGACCGTCTGAGCGTGTGTGAACAGCGCTTGCCAGCGTGCGAGGTGCCGCGCCGTGAAGATTGGGTCTTTGAGGCCCCACAGAAGCAGTGCGGAGATATCCTTGATCCGTTCACGCTGCTGCCACAATTCCTCGTACCATACGCTTGAGTTACGCAGTTCGTGGGCCAACACCTGAATCGCCTGTCGGTCGCGTGGCTGCGGGAACGGCTTGCGGTACTGTTGGTGGAGTGCAGTGCTCAATCTAGCTGGATTGCCCCACACCATTTTGAATAGTACTTGTACCTCGAAGTTGAGACGCTGGAATACAAATGTGCCGATGCGCCCGTGCCCAATGATACCAGCCACCTCGGCGACTGGCTCGCCCCGCAGCGACCACATCCAGGTATTGAGCAGCACCAGCGAGCGAACATGGTGTGGCTGCTCGATGGCATAGGACAAACCGATAGGGCCGCCGAAGTCATGCATGATCAGGGTAAGATCGCCAAGCCCAAGGTGTTCGATTAGCGCGTGTAGTCGGCGGGCGTGATCGACAGGGCGATAGGTCGCGTGTTCCGGCTTGTCCGACAACCCGAACCCGAGATGGTCGGGCGCGATACACCGGTAGCGTGGAGCGAGTTGTTTGATCATATCGCGGTAGAGAAACGACCAGGTCGGAGTTCCGTGAACCATGATGATCGGTTCTCCCTGACCTTCATCGACGTAATGCATACGCCCGCTATCGCTCTCAAAGTAATGCGGCCTGAATGGGTACGCCTCGCGATCAACCCAGCTTGTATCTTGCATCGGCTCCTTCTCCTGAATACTTGGTTGATCACTTCATCTCAATCGCTCGCTGAACGGCCGCATAGGCATCAATAATCCCATAGCCGCTCTCGGGATCGGGCAGGCTGCCATCGCCACCACAGCCAGTGCGGGTGCCATTGTATGGCTGGGCTGTCTCAATGATGATCTTTTCGGTTGTATCAATATCGCCGCGCAGCCTTGGGTTGGCCGACCAGATCAGTGCAACGACACCGGCGACATGCGGGGTGGCCATGGATGTCCCACTGATCGTATTGTACCCGCCACCAGGCCAGGCCGAAAGAACAGCAACGCCAGGAGCCAGAATCGTTGGCGCGGTGCGCCCATCTGGTGAATTGGTGACTGGCCCACGGCTACTAAAATTAGCCAGATCGCCGCCCGAATCGATCGCACCAACCGAAATAGCGCTGGCATAGTTGCCTGGTGGGGTGGCCAATGAATCACAGGCCGAACCATCATTGCCAGCCGCTGCCGCAAAGAAGATTCCAGCCGAACGAAGCGCCCGCACTGCCGCAAGCAGCGATCCCTGGTCGCAGCCCTCGATTGGCGGGCAGCCCCACGAATTGGTGCTGATGTCGGCGGCCCTGGCTGGATCGCCATCGCGCAGTGGGTTGCCACCAAGCGGGAAGGGGGCCAGCATAAACTGCATGCAGTGCAGGTAATCCGGCGGATTGCCAATATTGCGCACCAGGTTAGCGCAACCAAACCATTGTGCATCTGGTGCGACGCCAATGCCATTTGCGCCAAGCACCGTGCCCATGGTGTGGGTGCCATGGCCAGCACCATCCCATGGCTCCTTGCTGCCCGTCCATGGGTCGAACCAGTTATAATCGTGCTGGCCATCCCTGCCACGGTAGGCATCGCGTAGCGCGGGATGCTTCCAATCCACGCCTGTATCGGATTGGCCAATGACAATGCCCTTGCCGCGCACGCCAAGCTCATTCCACACCCGATCTGCGTTGATCGCAGCAACACCCCAACTAACATCACTTGGCGCTGAGTCACTTCCTTGTTCAAATGGCAGTGGTTCTGGCAATGGGCGCAGGTTTTGGCTGAAGATCACGCGATCAACCTCAGGGCGTTGAGCGATCTCCTGCTGAATGAGTATATCGCCCTTGACCTCGATTGCATTGACGAGATAGAAGGGCGTGTAGCCAACGCCGCGTTGATCGAGGAGCTGCCGTATCCCGGCCTGCGTTTGGTTGGCCTGATCGACAAGCGTTTTGTAGACGAAGCGCCGTCGTTCGGTCACATCCGTAATCCGTGCCGCGCCGCTGAGATCGGCCTGTTCCTTTAGAATGACGAAGGCATGGTTGCCATAGAACCCAACCTGGCTGCTGGTTGCATAGGCCACACCAGCACCAACCAGCGACAGTGAGGCGAGAACAGCCATCACAGGTGCAGGGCCAAGGTTCGGCAGGCGGCGGGGTATGATCTGAAATATACCCCAGAGCACCAGCCCGATCAGGGTTGTGAGGGAAGCAGCCTGTTGCGTAAATTTGAAGGTATCATCGCTCGCCGAAACAACCTGTGCAACCTCGCGTGGATCGGCAAAGGCCAGCGGCAGCACAGCAACAAGGCCAACCAGCAGGAATGGTGCCAGCAGCCCATTGCGCCCATTCCGATCCGGCAATGCCAGTGCCATTGCTGGGAAGGCGGCACCAGCCAGCACCGGCATCATCAACGCCTGCATATCATCCTGGCCAATCGCTCCACCGATCCCGACCAGTGCGGCCAGCAGCGCAGAACCCCCAAGAAACAGATCCCATCCTGGTGTTGCTGGGCGGCTACGCAGGCCAGGAATGAGGATTCCGCCAAGCAGGCCAGCCGCCAGGAGGCCAATCGCCAGGCCCTCACCCACAGCCAACAGAATATCGATCCGATCACCAAGGCCACCAAGGCGCACCCATGGTAACGCAAACAGCCCAACACACAGCAGCGCCATCATACTTCCCGAACCAGCCAACAACGTGCCCCGCCGCCTGGCCAGAATCAGCAATGGCAAAGCACAGATCAGCATAATCACGATCCTGGCCGCCCCGGATGCATACACCGATGCTGGCGATAGGAGCACACGTGGCAATAGGAGCAGTGCCACACAGCCCGCCGAAACCACCAGTGTCAGCACGATTGCACGATGGCGAGGGCTACGAATCAGCAGGCCAATAGCCAGGAGCGCAACTAGGATAGGGTGTATGTAGCTGAATGGCAGAACCTGTTGTGGCGTATAGCCAACCTTAGTGAAATCGCCTGCCCAGATCGCCTGAACAACCGATGTCTGCACAATCAATGGCACAAACAGCGCCCACAATATCATAGCGATGGTCGCACCCTGAACCAAACAGCCAGGCGGTGTTGGCGATGGTTGCGATGGCGATGGTGATGATGGGATGCTCGCAGCGTTGGACATACAAAACCTCTCGCTTGTTCAATGACAAATGAGAGGATACCACATCCATTGGCACAAAGGAACCGAGAACGGAGTATTCAGGAGTCAGGAGTCAGGAGTCAGAATACCCTGCGAGGAACCAAGAACCGAGAATCGAAAGCCCGTGTAGGATGCGGATCTATGTGTCCGCCCAACACGAACAAGCGAACAAGCGAACAAATGAACACGTAGGGGCGAACCTGGTGTTCGCCCGAGGAAATGCCACCAACGCAGTTCGTTCGCAGCCGAGGCATGACCAACGAGGTTCAGGGTGCCACGATGGTTCATTTAGGGTCCAGGGACAAGGTCCCTGGCCGGGGGTGTTGGGGTGGCGGGCCACCCCGACCGCAGGCGCGGGGCGCGCAGCCCCGGAGAGCATATCATAAACAAATGAACGGTTCCTGGACGCGGGCGCAGGGCGCGTAGCCCCGCATCAAACGATTGGCACACCAAGTAGCCAGCACGCACGCCGCAGGATCACCCGCAATCTGCCACGGCGCAATCGGCGCCGTGCTGCTTGTGGCGCAAACCATCTGGCTTTGATGATCTGTTCCGTTTCATTGAGTTGCAGAGTACCACCAGTCATCTGAATGAGGTAATAGGTGACTTGTTTACGAAAGACCTTGCCCTTTTTGATGATGTCATAGCTCACCACCCGGATGGGAGAGCCAATTTCCCCGGTCAGGCCAGTTTCTTCTGCGATCTCACGGGTTAGCGCATCGTATTCGCTTTCGCCCGAAATGAGCTTCCCTTTTGGTAGAGTCCAGTAGCCGCCCAATTTCTTGATCAGTAGGATGTTGAGCTTTCCACGCTGATCATAGCGATAGATGACACCACCAACGGCAAGGACGGCTGCGGGCTTCTCCAAGCGATCATTCCTACTCTATCGTATGACGGGTGTGGCGTGGCGTGCGACGGCCACAAACCCGGCAAATAGCTGTGCCCAACGCGGTTCCGCCTGATCCCAGAGATCCTCGGGATGGCACTGCACTCCAACAATAAACCCGGCATCGGTGCCTTCGACAGCCTCAACCACCCCATCTGGCGCAAGTGCTGTTACACGCAGCCCAGGTGCAACATCCATCAGCGCCTGATGGTGGAAGGTATTGGCTGGAATATCAGTTGTGCCAAGCTGTTTGGCCAGCCAGGAGCCTGGCTCGATTGCAATGGTATGCGGCATGAGTGTGCGGCCTTCCGAGTTGCGTGAGGCATAATGATTGAGTGAACCAGGCATCTCGGATGGAATATCCTGGTACAATGTCCCACCCATGGCGACATTCAGAAGCTGGATGCCACGGCAGATACCACAGATGGGCATGCCATCGGCCAATGCTCGCCGTGCCAGCAACAGCTCAACCCGATCACGCAATAGATCAGAAGTGCCACAGGCTGGATGAGTCTCCATACCATATTGTGCTGGCTCGATATCGCCACCACCGGCAAAGAGTAGGCCATCACAATGGCGATAGTGCGTATCGAGGATGTCCTGGTCATTTGTTAATTGAATCAATAACGGAATACCACCATTTGCTTCAACAGCACGTACATAACTCATGGGCACACCAGCAACAATTCCGCCAGTTTTACGTTCATACTGGGCTGCGACGATGCCAATAATTGGTCGGGTGCGATAGTGTTCTTTCATGGCCGTTGCGCTCCTTTATCTATGCATTGGCTCGGTTTGGTTGTTCATTCGGTAGTGTATACACAGTCACCGCCGAGATGACATACGATACTGCTGCAACGATCAGGAGTGGTGTGAAGCCATACTCCTTCTCGATCAGCCCAGCGACGGAAGAAGTGATCGCCCAGCCAAGCGACCAGACCATGCTCGTCAGGCTGACAATCGTTCCGCGATGGCGTGGCGAGATGATCTGCATGGAATAGGCGTCATTCAACGGGAAACTGGCTCCAATACCCCAGCCACGAATAAGGTAGCCAACAGCTGCTGGCAAAAGTGTCGGTGCCAACATCAGCAGAATAGCTGGTGCAGCGACCAAGCGAAGTGCAGCGGCAGCTTCCTTCACCCCGAAGCGCTTGGCGAATGTGGAACCGATCATTGCACCCAATCCCATCGTGAGTGCTCCACAGGCCAATAGTGTGCCGACAACCGCATCGGTAAGCTGAAACTGCTGGCGAAAGAACAGATTCTGAAATGGCAGAAAGACACCAGCACCAATGCCGAGTGTTAGGGCTGGTAGCACCATCCGCACCAGAAACCAGAATGGCAGCCGATCAGATGCCTGCTGCGCTCCTGCTGGTTGCCGTCGTATTTGTGCATCAGCATCAAGCGTGATTGTCTTCAGAACTGGCAACATTGCCACCATCCCCAGGATCACAACAACCCCAAGCGCCGCTCGATAGGCGGCTGTCGATTGGGGACCAACCGTGAGAAACATTGCCGCAAAGCTTGGCAACAACCCACCAACCGTTCCACCCACCAGGCCGATCACCAGCGCAGCAGCGGCATTCAAGCCGAAGATCGATGCGCGTTGCTCCTGGTTGGTTACACCGGTTAATAAGGGAACAACGGCGGTTAAGGCCATCAGGCCCGATGCGCCAATGATTGCCTGTGTAATAGCAAGTGCCCACAGATCGGTCAACATCAGTTGCACAAGCCAACCAAGCGCAAAGACCATGGCTCCGATCCGAATGGCCATTTGCGGGCCAGCTCGGTTGATCAGGATACCAATTGGCACACCTGCGACAACGCCAGCAAAACGGTAGATTGTTGAGAGGTATCCAGCAACATCTGTTCCATAGCCAAGGCTCACCAGGTAAAAATTAAACAATAGATCGGCAACACTCATGGCCAGGCCCAAAATGAGGCTATGCATAAGAATACGCCGAATAGGCGGAGTTATGTGTACAAAGGCAGAATGGGCACGGGCACGGATCATGAACACGCAAGACTCCTTCACCACGGCAATGTGACAATACCGATGCACTATACCATACGCTTTCTTGTAATCCACCAGCCCTACGGTTGAATTCATCGCCAATGTATTACCGAGATTATGCCAAGAATGAGCCAGCACACATATGGTATGATAGATGATACATATGCCACACCAACTCAATCGATCCATACTGCTGGGCCTGATACTACTCTGGGTGCTGGCGATTCCGCTACTCTGGCTGAGCATGATTCGCGCTCCGGCATTGCGGATTGATGTCGGCAGTTGGGGCGATCATGCTGCATTATCTGGTGTGAATGGCCCGGAAGAATCATCGACCGAAACATATCGCTGGACGACAGCACGGGCCGATCTGTTTCTGCCAAACCTGAGTCCAGCATACCGTCTGCTGGTGTTGCGTGCCCATGGATGGCGGCCAACAGGCCCTGCGCCATCGCTCCAGCTCGATCTTGCCGGGCAACAATGGAGTACGATCCAAACAACAATCCCACTGCGCGTCTATCGCATACTACTCCCTGAACATACAACCAGCCCATCGGTGCAGGTTGGGTTCGTGAGTGAGGCCTATTCCCCACCAGGCGATGCCCGAACGATTGGCATTGCTATGGATTGGATCGAACTTCGCCGTGTGGGCAGCATAGGCTTCCCAGCTATCTGGCAACTGCTCGGCCAATTGGTGCTGCTGGGGCTTGTTCTTGCGATGGTTGGTTATGTTGCATACCCCATCACCCTGTCACCCCATCATCCCATCACCCTGTCAAGAAGTGTCACCTTGTCAAGAAGCATCCCTGCTGTGCTTGCTATACTCAGTATCCTTGCCCTAAACTTCAGCGAACCATTATGGATCGGGCTGGCCCTTGGGCAGTGGCTGGTTCTGGCTATTGGCTTGCTGGTTGGGCTGTTGATCGGCGGACCACGGCTCGAACGAATCCTGCAGCCGTGGATGACACCTGTGCAGGCTCGCATTGGCGTCGCGCTGGTACTGGCTGCATTGGCGCTACGGCTGGCTGGGGCCATTCATCCATTCTTCGATGCTCATGATCTGCCGGTGCATGATCGCTGGATGCGAGCCGTTGCGGCTGGTGCGTTATACCTGTATTCGACTCCTGCCGAGCTGCAGAACCGCCTGACCTTCAACCCACCGGCTGCATACCTGCTACTGGCCCCGATCTGGTTGCCGCTTGGCGATCTACGCACGGCCATTCAAGCAGGAACAGCGCTGATCGATGGCTTGGCCTGCCTGTTCTTGCTTGGAATCGCTCGTGAATTGCGCCTGAATGGCCGTGCCGCCCTGCTGGGTTTGGGCCTCTATGCAGCGCTGCCGATCAATACAACCATGCTGTGGTGGGGTTTTGCGGCAAACGATATTGCCCAGAGCGTATGGCTTCTGCTTTTGTGGTTAATGCTGCGGCTGGTCAACAAGCCAACATATCGCAACGCCCTGCTCGTCAGTGTGGTAGCGGCAATCTGTTTCCTGACTCACGTTGGCGCATTGGTGTTGGTTGTAGCGATAGTAGCCCTGCTTATGCTTGTGGGGATATTCGTACTGCCACGCCCAGCATGGCAAGCATTGTGGGTCGCATTTGGGCTGGTAGCAGTATCGACGCTGTTGTTCTATTTTAGCGCGGCGGCTGCACCGGTGCTGGCCCAGCCGCCCAATCCCAATGCACGAACCCTGGCCGAATCATTTGCCCGTGGCATGCAGATGCGTGATCTGCGGCTCATGTTTGTTGGCCGTGCATTGACATTGGGGTTTACCGAACCACTGCTTGCGCTGATTCCCGCTGGCCTGTTACTGCTCTGGCAGGCGCGCAATCGGCATGCCCTTCAGCGCAGCCTGCTGGCAATCTGGATATCAATCAGTGTTCTGTTCTGCACCATTGCCGTCAGCTTGGGGTTTCTGACGCGCTATATCTATTTTGCTGCACCGCTGATCTGCCTAGCTGGCGGGGTTGCCCTGCAACAGCTCTGGCGGCGGCCAGGCGGGCGGGTTGTTGTTATGGCACTCGTGCTGATTATTGCGTTTGCTGGTGCGGAACTATGGTTCAGTGGGGTGTTCCTACGCGAGAAACCATCGCTGGTTCCATTAACGCAGTGAGAATATTGCTCCCCTCTGCCCCTCGCCCACGCCGGGGCAGGGGATGAATCTCTTGTGAACCCTTCGCGCCCCTCCCCACTGGTGGGGGAGGGGTTGGGGAGAGGGGCATCAGCTACGGCTCGAATTTATAGCCCAGGTTTCGCATCGTAATAATATGGCGGGGATGTTCTGGCTCACGTTCAACCTTTGTGCGCAGCCGCCGCACATACACAGCCACAAGGTTGCTTTCACCCTCGAAATCATAACCCCAGACCTTCGAAAGGATCTGGCTGCTATTCAGAATACGCCCTGCATTCTTCATCAGGTAGTAGAGCAGGCGGAATTCGAGCGGTGTGAGCGAAATAACCCGCCCATCGGTGAACACAACCTTGTGCTCAACAGGGTCGAGCGTCAGATCACCCTGGCTGATCCGCGATGATGGTGCCAGCGATTCACTATTGCTCCGGCGCAATACCGCCTCAATGCGGGCCAACAACTCGGATGGCTCAAATGGTTTGATCAGATAATCATCGCCGCCGATCTGCAACCCCTTGATGCGATCACTCAGCTGTGAATGGGCAGTCAAAAAGATGATCGGAACATCAGATGCACGCCGAATTTGCTGGCAGACTTCAAATCCATTCATTCCTGGCATTGAAACATCTAGCAGAACGAGATCTGGCTGCTGATTCTCAATAAGCGCCAACACCTTTTGCCCGTCATGGGCTTTGATAACACGATAGCCAGCCTCCTCGAGCAAAAACGAAGCCAGTTTTACATTATTGATATCGTCATCTGCTACTAAGATCTGCATCGATGAACTCCTCGTATTACAATTTTCTCACATTGTAGCACGATTTCCTGATCTTGCGTAGACCCTTTTAACACGGCTATCCCCCGCTCCTGCATGAGTGAGGGACGGTCGTACCATTGGGAAGCGTTCTTAGATTGAACACTAGGAGGCTGGTGGTACCCATGGGAAGGGAACGAGGTTCTCAGTTGGCTTTTGCGGGTCACGCCGAACACGCGGACAACTCCAGCGCATTCGCTCACCATTCTGGCGGGCGCGCAATGCCAGCTTGAAGGCTTTTTTTTCACCATGACGCGCGATTGAAAAACAGGTTGTGATACGCTTGCGTTTCTCGCCACGTGAGATCCACGTTGCCTCGAAGACTTCGACATTGCCGCGCTTGCGCCTTCGTACACCAACCACGCCAGTGTTATTGCGCGAATGCCATCCAACAACCTGATGTTCGGTGCGTGGCTTGCCGATCTGGCGTTCTGTCCTATCCCGCCATTCGATTGCAGCGGCAAGTGCCCCTAGCCGATCACCATACACCCGATCACTGAAAAACTTCCCGTGCTTGGCACCCTTCCAGGCGATCCGCACAGTGTAGCCATGCGTTCGCTTGATCGGATGATCAATTCGGGTAACATTCTTGTGCCGGGTTGTGCGAGGACCGCGTATCATTGCAGCCTCCGCTCTTACCTAGTTGAAAGAACAAGGAAGCATCAGATTCGTGTTCTCTTGTTTGGCAACATAGGAGCAAGTGAACAAGGAGCACATTATCCAATGTTTGCTTGCTTTCTTCAGAAGCTACTACCATCAGCAAACGCGAACAATTGTGTATGTATAGTATACCAGATCCCGACACATCCCGACAGACACATTACAGTTGTTTATGGTTGTATACGGGTCATTTTCTACGAATTTCAGGATTAGTGAATATGCAGTGTTGTTAATTGGTTATCCTGCATACCACTAGGTGTTAGAGCAGGAAGCCGTTCACCAGTGCTTGCATTATACAGGCCAATCTCAATATGGTACGTTCCGGCGGCAAGTTCGGGCAGTGGCAGATCGGCCATATCGACGACCAATTCACCTGGTTGCCACTGAACCGGATTCATTTCAACAGCAGCACGCATCCCATGCGGCTGAGCCTGTAGTGTTTGCGCCAATGCAACCAGTGTGTATGGGCGGCTCCAGTAGGATAGGCCATCAATTGTGTCGTGTACTTGAGCACCAATCAGCAGTACAGCGCAGATTATCGTTGCGATGATGGAAGGCTGAAACGCAATCTGTTGTGCTGATCGGTTGATACGTGGGTTCCCACGGTTTCCTTGAAGTTGCTGCTGACGAATCTGGCTTATTGCCAGTGTAATTGCATCTGCTAGGGCAATCGCAGCGGCAGTTACCACTAGGAGAAGTGCTGGCACAATTGGCAGGATATTGCGAACAAAGTTGATCATCTGGAGCAGCAGCAAGAACACATGAATCGTGATCGTCGCGATCAACAACAGCATCTGCCGTGGCCAGCGCCGTAGCGCACATGGTAGCCCAAGCAGTGTGATGATCGTACCGATAGGGAATAGCTCTTGATTCCACACAAAGCGCAGATAGCCATCCAGCCGCCAGCGCCCAATAAAATCGCCCTGATCGACGGTTGCATAATTCTGTGCGCTAAACTGGAGATCGCTCTGAAATCGAGGCCAATCCAGTAAAGCATAGGGTGTCGTACACAGAAATACTATTATCGAAACGGCTCCGGCTGTTAGGAGCCGTACCAATGGCTTACCAATCGCCATGCGACGCCAACGCAGCAGATGAGCGATTGCAACAACCAGTGCGATCGCGGCAGCATTGTATTTCACCCCGGCTGCAAGGCCAACTCCTGCACCAGCTAGTAGGTAGGCCTGCCAATCGCCATGCTCAACGATCCGCCATGTGCCGATCAGCAGGATGATCACCATGACACTGGTTGTCGCATCGATTGTCACATAATGGCTATGCTCAACATGGTAGGCGCATGTCATCATGAGCAGGCCACCAATGATTGCAGCACGCTGGCCAAACATGCGATAGGCCAGCATGGCCAGGAATGGAGCGGCCAGCGCACCAAGCACTGCCGTTAGTGTGCGGCCCCAGATATATATGCCTGGCGTGCTCGTATACAGATCGGTATGTAGTGGCAGCACCTGGAGCGAGGCAAGCTGCCCATGCGCCATGGCCCAGGCAGCATAGAGGCGGGTTGTTCCAGCCAGCAAATAATAGTACAGTGATGGGTAGGTGAAGGTATGCGGGTTTAGTGTATTATCGCGAAGCATACGCACAACAACCCGTAAGAGCGCCGGTTCATCGGGGTGCTCAACATAGGGCAGCCCCCAATCACGAGCCCATGTTCGCAGAACCAGGCCACCAATAAAAAGTGCAACAATGCATATGATGGTGTGTGATCGCTTCATATCAGGTCTTACTATACCACCGGCGGTAGCAATAATGAATTCCCCGCTCCCCGGCGTGGGAGAGGGGTTAGGGGCAGAGGGGAAGCTCCTCGGCTGTCTCACTCTGCCACAGTCGGCGCATCTCCTCAGATGTCACCAGTAGGTCATTCAGTGCCCCAACCGCCTCCACGCGCCCTTCTTTCAGCACCACAATCTGATCGGCCCGCCGTAATGCGGCCCGGCGATGTGAAACCGCCAGAATGGTTGGTTGATCAGCATGTGCCGGAGCCGCATCCTGCATGTGTTCTGCACGCATCGGTGCTTGCTGCTGCGTCAGCCATTCTGAATCCTGACTTCTGACTTCTGAATACTTGCCCAGACGGCTCCATAGTTCCTGTTCTGTTTCGACATCAAGCGCACTGGAGAGATCATCGAATACGAGCAGTTCGGCACCACGCACAAACATGCGCGCCGCTGCTGCACGCTGAATCTGTCCACCAGAAAGCTTCACGCCCTTTGGCCCAACCTGGGTGTCGAGTCCATGCTCAAGCCCGGCCAGATCCTGTTCAAGTACCGCACTCCGAATGGCGTTGGAGATCGAAACCGAATCCTCTGGCAACCCGAGCAACAAATTATCACGTAGCGTTGTGCTAAACAGCCGCGGTACCTGGGCGGTATAGGCGCTGTGTGGTGGCGTGAAGAAATCACTTGGTGCCTCAACAGGCTGCCCATTCCAATGTACCACGCCAGATTGTGCCGGTAACAGGCCAAGCAAGGCACGCAATAGCGTTGTTTTGCCCGCTCCAACGCGCCCGGTAATCACGGTAAACGAGCCGCGCCGCATGCTGAAGCTCACATCCTCAATCCCTCGGTTGCTCTCGCTATGCCGATAGGTCAGGCCACGCACATCTACCTGCTCCAACCGATTGGCATCAATCCTGGCAATTGGCGGGATCTCTGGTAGCGTTCCAGCTTGATAGATCGGCCCTGTTGTAACAAGATTCTCTGGTGGCGATCCTGGCATCAGCCGTGCCATGCGGGCGACAGAAACCCCGGCTTGTTTGTAGCGGGCCATGAGAAAGCCCATGAACCCAGTCAGTTCGGTAAAAAACCAGATATAGTAGATAAACAGTGCAAAATCGCCGACCGAGAACTGCCCTGCTCGTAGCGATTGGGCAACCAGCAGCAGAATGACACCGGTTGCGAGATTGCCAGCATTCCAGAAGACTGAGCCAAGCACTTCCTCAAACAGCCGATCCTTGAGTGATGTCACCCGCCGCCGCTCGTTCAGCCCACGGAAATGCGTCATCAGGCGGGTTTCGGCCCCGGCAATCTTGATTGCCTGCACAGCCCCGAAGGTCTCGGCAATGAAGCCAGTGACAGCTCCGGTTGCTGCCCGGCTGGCCAGCCGATAGCGCTCAACCTGCTGTGTCGCCAGGTTTGCGGCCACAACCAACCCGAGCAATGGCAAGACTGCGACGAGCGTGATCGTTGGGTTGACCTTGATCATGACGCTCAGTGCAACGCCAGAAAACACCAGCAACCCGACCATATCGTTACTCATCAGCCCAAAGGTCGGCAGTTCGTTCACATCCTCACGAAAGCGGGCAATTGCCTTGCCTGGTGATTCGGGCAAGGCCTTCGCACCGGGCTGGCACAGAATCTGCTGCATCATATTCTTCTGCAATAGCGTCTGGCTGATGAACCGATAGGGCACGTTGGTACGAATCAGGCCAAAGATGCCGCCAATCCGCACCAACGCCGAAACGATCAGCATCGCCAGCAGCGTCCAGAGATCAAAGCGCACGGGTGCTGATCCCGTCAGATTATTAAAGAATTCGCGCGTGATCAGGCCAGGCATCTGCCAGCCAAGCATCAGCGCAATCATGGCCAGGTTATTAAACAGGTAGCGAACCGGCTGAAAGCGGATCGTGCCCCAGATAAACTTCCAGGTTGGAATGCCAACATGCGGCGCATCATCGCGCTCTTCCTGTTCAAGTGCGAGATCTGTCATATTGTATGCTCCTGAAAGCTGACGGCTGAAAGCTAACGGCTACACCAACACTTCTTCCATGCCAGCCTGTAATAACTGATTAAAGCGCGAATCCGCATCCTGAACCAGATCGCGATAGCAGCCAAACTCGCGGATCTGGCCCTCTTCCAGGATCAATATGCTATCGGCGCGATGAACCGTTGCCAGGCGATGGGCCACAATAATACCGGTGCGCCCCTGCAGCAGCGTATCAACGGCCCGCTCGATCCGTTGTTCGGTGGCAGGATCAAGTCGGCTGGAGGCTTCATCAAGAATGACTAATCCTGGATCGCGCAGGAACACGCGGGTAAAGGCCAGCAGTTGCGCTTCACCAGCCGAAAGCCCGGCGCTGCCAGAGCTGAGTTCGCTATCGAGGCCGTTTGGTAGCGCACGCAGCCAGTTGCCCATCTCAAGCGCCTCAAGTGCCGCCAGAATGCGATCATCTGGAATACTACGGTCAAAGAAGGTCAGATTATCGCGGACACTGGCCTTGAACAGTTGCACATCCTGGGTCACAATCCCAATCTTGTTGCGCAGATCATCAAGCGGCACCGCACGGATGTCGTGTGCTGTTGTGCCACTGCCAAGGCGGATGTAGCCCTGCTGCGGTTCATAGAGCCGGAACAACAGCCGCGTGATTGTCGTCTTGCCGCTGCCTGTCCGGCCAAGCAGGCCCAGCACTTCGCCAGGGGCGAGCGAGAAACTCAGGTTTGTGAGAATCTGTTTGTGCAGTTGTTCAGCGCTGGATGCAGGCTCAGGTGCTGGTTTGGGTGCCGAATTGGCCGTTTCATATGAAAAAGTGACAGCATCAAATGCAACGCCCAACGCCCCGGTTTGCAGCAGGCCAGCGGTTCCATCAATAATCTGGGCTGGGGTGTTCAACAGTTCCTGGATTCGATCAATACTTGCGGCGGCTTTCTGCAGGTTCTGGATCTCATCGGTGATCTGTTCGAGAGGCCGGAAGATCGCATCGGTATACGAAACCAACAGATAGACTGTCCCAATCGTTAGGATTCCGGCCCCATAGAAATAGGCCCCCGAGCCAAGCGCAATCACCTGGCCAAGTGTGAACAAGCCCATCCAGGTCATCACCATGAATGTGTTCATCACCCCGGCCTGCTTCTCGATCACCAGCCGCTGCCAGTTGAAGCGGAACAGATCGCGCATCACGAAGCCAGTGGCCCCACTCGAACGGATATCCTCGGTGCCAGAAAGCTGCTCTTCAATAAAACCGAACAGATCGGCGCTGGACTCACGTGATGCCTTCCAGAATGGTGTTGCGATATTGCGCATCCGAACCAGCGCCTATAAGGCAAAGCTGGCATAGATCGCCAGGGCCAGGCTGATCCGCCAATCGATGAAGGCCAGTGCGATCAGCACGCCAAACAGCAGTAGTAGGCTGCCAATCACCCGCACAACGAACTGGGCAAAGAAGATCGCCAGATTGGCAACATCGCCATCGATCCGCTCGATCATGGCACCAGGCGTATGATCATGATGGAAGCGCATATCTAAACGCAAACAGTGCAACGCCAGATCCTCGCGCATCTGGTTTGTCGCCGTCCAGCCAATATCCTCGCCAACATAGGTCGATGCAACCGTCGTGATCTGGAGCAGGATCGCACCGACCAGAAAGAACCCACCAGCCCACAACAGACGCTCAAGCGGAGCGTCTGTCTGAGCGGTATCGATAAAATAACGAATGATCTGTGGATTGGCGAGCTGCAGGCCGATTCCACTCAGAATCAGCACTGCCAGTAGAACAACTTTTGGCCACTGTGGTCGCAAATAATCCGATAACAGTGCCCAGAACTGCCGGAGCGGGATATTCACAAGCGCTCCTCATCTTGGGTAGGCGGGGTTTGGGGAGGCGAAGCCTCCCAAACCCCGCCATGTATTAATCCTGCCCAATCGCCCACGAACGCTGCTTGGGGAAGAGCGCGTTCAGTACGACTGTCGCATCGTCCTCGGCCCACACATCGGGGAAGGCATAGCGCAGATCGGCCAGACTCCGCCGCCCAAACAATAGTTGCAGGAATACCAGTGGCGGGAAGCCAGCCTTTGTTTCTGGGTTCCATACTGGCCGCCGCCACGGCTCGCAGGTTGTGAGTTTGCCATTCTCAAACACAAGCCGCAGCCCATCGCGATAGAAATCCAGTTTGAGATCGCCGCTATAGCCAGCCGCTGGCGAGCTCGCCAGCCGCCGTTCCAGTGATGGTGCGATCTTTTGCACGAAGGCTGGCAGATCAGGAATGCGCACATACCAGGCATAGGCTGGATCTGTTTTGCTGATCCAGCCAGGCTGCAGTGCATCATAGATCGGGTGCGAATCGCCCAGAACGAACATCAGGCGACTCGGTGGCTTGCCCTCTGGATCTACGCGCCAGGGTTCCATCGTTTTCGAAACTGCTTCCAGGCCACGTAGAATACTCGGCAGCATACGGTTTAGCGGCGCGCCATCAAGCACCGAAATGCCAAAAATACCCAATGTATCGCCCCAGCGTAGGCGGGTGGTCATTACATAGCCAAGCGCCTGCCCATTCGTGTCGCTGATGATATGCGGGTTGCAGCCCTGGCCCGATTCGGGATTCTGGCCATCGAATATCCAGCGCCACCAGGATTCATCGAATATGGTGGTAACCCGTGCTTCATAGCCAGCGAACCCATGGCACTCGCGCTCATACAGGGTTCGCAGCAGCGGAATATCTTCCAATGTTGCTGGGCGCAGGGTAAATGGCTCGCTCTCGCCATCTTTCAGCTTTGGAATGGCGCTAAACGGCACATGGCGGCCACCCTCGAGATCGATGGCATATTCATAGCCGAACTGGCGATAGAAATAGCCAATCCCGGTAATGCCCTGCACCAGTTGGTGGCGGGCAGCGCTACGAGCATGAAACAGATCAAAAATGCCACGCACCAACCCACGGTTACGGTAATCGGGTAGGCTTGCAACAGCCTCTGGTCGCCCAATCTCAAACGGAATATCATCATAGCGCCACGTCTGACGTAATACCATCAACGCAGCTGCGATATGACCATGGCGCGTATCCTCAACCAGTGCAAAATCGCCCGGCCCAGCTGCCGGATGGCGGCCACTACCAACATCCATGGCCCATGCTGCCATGCGGTGGTTAAACGGTGTATCCTGCTTCGGGCGAAACACGGTCTCGTACAATATACCGATCTTCTCGTGATCAGCAGCAGTCGACCAGCGTAAAATCAACCCATCGCCCATGTCGCGGCGATAGCTTGCTTCGTGTATATGTGTTGACATAACATTTCTCCTATGTGTTCATTGGTGAACGAAGCTGCCGTGTATCCCATTCTGTTCGCAGCAAACCCATCACCATCATATCGACATACCGGCCATTGGAATAACACTCATCGCGCAGTTGACCTTCCAGAACAAAGCCGCAGGCGCGATAGCAGCGAATGGCGCGCTCATTATTGGCTAGCATCTGAATTGACACCCGTCGCCAATTCTGGATGCGGAAGATATAATCAAGCAACAATTCGATTGCCTCACGCCCATAGCCCTGGCCAAGGTACTCGGGATCAAGAATGGCGATCCCGAACGATGTTGTCCCGGAGTAGCGATTGCTGGAATGCAGGCCGCATCCACCGATGATACGCTCATCAACGACAATCGCAAAGCGGTGGTCATCAAGTCGCTTCTCATATTCACGCTCGCGGCGTGCCAGCGAAATGGGTTCCCAGCTATCCTCAACCAGCAGAACGAGATCAACTTGTTGGTTGAGTTCGTGAAAGCGGGCAAGATCATTGCGATCGATTGCGCGCAGTGTCACCCGTGATCCCTTGAGCATGATGATCTCCAAAGCCTTATTTGATGAGATGCGATCAACAGGATCGCGCGAGTGAATAGTTACAAATGAATCAGGTATGCTGCGCTTGCACGCCGCAGGCTGAAGCCGCACAGCTATGAGTCGTCCCTTTGCCGCAGGCCTCAGCCTGCGGATGGCAGGGCATCCTGTATCTCCCGAATCAGCCTGCGGATGGCAGGCCCTGATTACCCATTGCGCTTGAGCGCGCCGGTGGTCTTGGCATAGCGCTCAGCCCGCATAAAGGTATACAATCCAGCCGGGATCGTGATCAGCCCCGTTAGCAGCAATGGCAGAATATAGGGCACAAACGCGCTGCCGACGCCGGTTCCACTCAGCAATGCCGCACGCATGCCTTCCAACATATAGGTAGCAGGCGAGAGCCGCGAGAGTGGTTGAAGCAATGTTGGCAGTACACTCACCGGGTAATAGACACCGCTGACCAACAGAACCAATGCCTTGATAATATTGGTCATCTGTAGGCCCTTTTCTGGTGAGAGCAGCGGCAAAACAGCCGCAAACATACCCAGGCCAATGAAACTGGTGCTGCCAGCGATCACAATCACAAGCATCGTCCACGGGTTGGCATGGCTCAGATCCACCTGGAAGAACATTGCGACAACGCCAAGGATGATCGTTGTGTGAAAAATGCCATACAGCATCGCAAACGCAGCCTGCCCAAGCAAATGGGTCAGCCGCGATATCGGTGCCATGAATGTATACTCAATCGTGCCCTCCCAGCGCTCCCACTGGATCGACTCGCTCACCAGATCGAAGACCAGCGAGAGATAATGCCAGACGAGTGTTCCGACCATCAGGTACAGAATGAACTCATTGACCTTATCTGGCGGAATCGCAACGCCAGTGATCTCGCCAGAGGCCTTGCCAATAAAGGTGATCGATAGCGCATTGACGATTGAGTAGGCCAGCCAGACCAACTCCCAGGCCCAATAGCGCTTGAACAGATTCGCATTACGCTCAATGAAGGCGTAGGCCGCCCGCAGTTCACGGCCAACCACGCCGCCACGGCGCTGTGGTATGAGAGTCATGATGGATGTTCTCCTGATATTCTTGGCTGGGAGGTGTGGAGGGCACGTGTGCCCTCCAAACCTCCCTGGTGGGGTTTGGGGAGGCAAAGCCTCCCCCAAACCCCACCCGCTATTATGGAAGAAGTGAATATAGCGTTCGCGAATAGGTCGTCTGAAACCCTTCGGACTCATACAGTTTGGTTGCATTCGTCGGGCTTGCGCCATCAACACCAAGGCGTGCATACTCGGCACCCTGAGCCTTGAGCCGCCGCATGCCCTCGCGCAGCAGCGCTCGCCCTACACCCTGGTGACGGAAAGCCCGCCGTACACCAAGCATGCCAATCCAGCCATCGTTGCGGCCATTGCGCGCGTTTTCAAGCGGATGGGTACTGCACCAGCAAAAGGCCGCTGGAGTTCCATCCTCGGTAAGCGCGAACAGATCGAGATTGGGATCATGATCAGTCAGGCCACGATAATGGGTCACGATCTCGGGCGTCCATGGGCTGTAGCCAAAATGATCAACCCAGACCTCATTATGCAATTCTGCATATTCAGCATCGCTCAGGGCTGCATGCACAATCCGCAAGCCAGTGGGTAATACAAGCTCAGGCAAAGCATCGGCAAGTGAGCGTACCATCCGCAGAAAGTAGCGAGTTGGCAAAAAGCCCATCCCTTCAAGAATGGCCGCCCGTTGCGTTTCGACATCACGCGCCACGGCTTCGAGGCTCAGTTGCACGCCAAACCTGGCACTAGCCGCAGCCGTTAGTTCCTTGGCCCAGGCAATGATCTGCTCTTCCAGACCCGTAGCGCGTGCATCTGGCAGCACCTTAAACCAGACGAATGCAGCAGCATGTGAATCTACCGCTATCTGATCAACTGGCCCATGAAATTCCGCATACGCAACCAGCGCATTATCGCTACCGAACCACAGCCGCAGATTCTTGGTTGGTTCAAGCCGCGGATCATTGATCTCATCGCGCAGCTCGCTCAGCGATACTCCCTCTTCGAGGTGATCGTGTTCCTCGCAGATGTTCAACAGATCAACAATCGGCTGGAGGTCATCTTCGCCCTGATACAGGCGGGTGGTTATCTCAATCGGCGTGGTGGTCACGTCGGTTACTCCTGTATTTGTCCAAGCAGGCCCGTCAGGCGCGATGGTCCAAACTCCTCACGGGTCACATCCATTAAGATATCGTCGTAGCGCTTGCCATTGAACACGCGCGCGCCGCGCAATCGCCCAGCTTCTTTGAAGCCGGCCTTCAGGTAGGCGCGATGCCCGCGTTCATTGAAACCGGCGTGCCAGAGGTAGATGGTGTGCAGGTTCAGAAACGTAAAGCCGTAGTCTGTCATCAGCCGGACTGCTTCAGTGCCATAGCCCTGGCCCCACGCCGATTTTTCACCAATGGCAATGCCCAATTCGGCTACCTGTGGGCGTGTATTGATATGGCTCAGGCTGACCGAGCCAATTGGCTGAAGCCCATCGCGCACAATCATCGCAAAGGTACGGCTATCCGTCGCACGAACAACCGAGTTGTACCAATCTTCCTCGTGTTCGGCCATGAACGCCGTTCCCATCGCACCAAGATAGGCGCTCAGCTCCAGATCGGCAAACCAGCGCGTGTACAGCGGCAAATCGGATCGCTGTATTGTGCTGAGAAAGATTCGCTCCCCTGGCACTACAATCGGGTACTTCTCGGGTTCACGAGATGGGTTTATCATTGTTTCACTCGTTATTATTCGTATTCAGGAGTCAGGAGTCAGGAGCCAGAATAGCGCATGAGCAAGGTCAGTGGCACATCTTCTGACTCCTGACTCCTGAATTCTGACTTCTGGTTTAATCCCGCTTCCCACCGCGCCGGATGGTCTTGCGCCGTTCACTGCGCCGCTGTTGCGCCGCATCGACACTCCCGCGTGCCGATCGCCGCCGATCACGCATTTCGGCGCTGCCCTGTTGCGCCCGCAAGCGCTCATCACTATCGCGCACACCGATCAGTTCTTCCCAATCATCGGTGTCTTCCAATTCTTCAAGCTCGTCGATATCCTGAACATACAGATGAATTCGTGGCATGGTGTGGCTGCCCTCCGCAATGGGCGCATGCACAACGCGGCGCCCTGCTTAACTTGACGTAACGTCCGTCGCGTTCACGCTCCAGCAGCATCCGACAATTGCAGTTGTATTCATGTATGTGCTCCTTTCGATGTATCAAGTATTCAGGAGTCAGGAGTCAGAATGATCTGAATGAGTGGCTGTGGCGATTGTAAAAGCACTGAGTCAGGTCTAGCATATTCTGACTTCTGACTTCTGACTCCTACCCATCCTCACGTAGTTTGCAATAGCTCGCATAGCGATGCGTATCGATCTCACCGCGTGCGAGGGCCGCCTGTACTGCACAATCCGGCTCGTGCGTATGGGTGCAACTATTGAAATAACACTGCCCGATGAATGGCCGAAACTCACGGAAGCACCAGGCCAATTCATCGACGGGAAAGCGCCACAGCCCTAATTCCCGAATACCAGGTGTATCGGCCAGAAACCCGCCACCCGGTAGATCCAGTGCTATCAGTTCCGCAACACGAGTGGTATGGCGGCCCTTGCCAATCGCACCGCTGACCTCGCCTGTGTCCAGGTTCAATCCTGGCTGCACGACATTGAACAAACTGCTCTTGCCAACGCCAGATTTGCCCGTGACCGCGCTGATTCGGCCTGCCAGCAACCGGCGGATCTCATCAATGCCATAGCCATCTGTGACGCTGGTATACACAACCTGGTAGCCGATCTTCGTATATGCTGCGAACATCTGCTTGGCGCGTTCCAAGCCAATCAGATCAACCTTGTTCGCCACGATCACGGCATCAATCTCGCTAAATTCGGTCAGCACCAGATAGCGATCAAGCATGCCGGGATGAAATTCGGGTTGCGCGCACGCAAACACAAGCAGAATCTGGTTTGCATTGGCGACGATTACATCTTCTTTCCAGATGCCCTTGGTAAAGGCTGCGCGGCGAGCCAGCTTCGTTCGTCGTGGATGAATAGCTTCAATCGCACCCTTGCCAGGCGCAATCTGTACAACGTCGACGAGATCACCAATGACGGCCAGATCGCTTGATTGGCGTTCTTTCTTCAGGCGACCGCGTAACGAGCATTCCAACACGCCCATATCGGTCTGAACCCAGAAGAAGCCGCTCTGTGCGCGCATCACCGTTCCTTGCATAGGCCGGGTTTCACTCCTCTGCAGCACTATTCTCGTCCAGTTCAAAATCATCATCGAGGCTCTTCCCGGTTAGTTTCAGGAAGACATCCTCCATCGTCGTTGCGCCATTCTTGCCGATCTGCTGGCCAATTGTGCGCTTCAGCCCAGCTGGCGTATCGAGGGCAACGATCCGCCCGTCATCAATGACGGCGATTCGATCACACAATCGATCGGCCTCATCCATATCGTGGGTTGTCAGAAACACCGTCGTATCGTGCTGTTCGCGCATCCGCAACACAAAGCGCTGCACATCCTGCTTCGAGCGCGGATCGAGGCCAGTAGTCGGCTCATCAAGCAATAACATCACCGGTGATGTCAGCAGCCCGCGAGCAATTGCGACCTTCTGCTGCATTCCACGCGACATATTCTCAAGTGGCTCATACAGGCGCTTTTCTTTCAGGCCAATCTCACGCATGATCTCGATTGCCCGCGCTCGTGCTGCCCGTGGTTCAAGATCATACAATCGTGCCGCATACATCAGGTTTTCGAGCGCCGAGAGCTTCTTGAAGAACGATGCCTCGACACTCACGCGGTTGATCATGCGCCGTACTGCACGCTCATCGCGCTGGACATCCATGCCGAATACGCGAATCTCGCCGCCATCGGGAATCAGCAGGGTCGATATCAGCCGAATAAGCGTTGATTTGCCGGAACCATTGGCACCAAGCAAGCCAAAAATTTCGCCCTTCCGAACGGTTATATTCATGGTATCGACTGCCACCATCACCTGGCGTGGCTGCCGATTACGCTTCCAGAATGACTGATCCTGGCGGCCTTTGGTAAAGCGCTTGACTGCGTCCACAATTTCCAATGCGATCTGGCGAGTGTCCGGCAGGGGCGTATCGATTGGCAATACGCCCTGCAGATCACTCAGGTCACTTGTCAGGTCGCTTAATGGTGCGCTGATCATGAAGTTCCCCTATATATCTCGCTCAGGGTCGATCACACGCAGCTCAATATGCTGCGCATCCAGGGTATCGAACGCAAACCCGAATAATCGGTCGATCCACCCATCAACACTATCAAGCAGATGGTGTGGGATCTCGGTGTAGAACGTCTGTTTTTCGCCGACGGAGTGTGATGGTTGCTCTGTCGAGTCGACGAGGGTGCCGTCAATATGTTGGATCACCACAGGTCTCTCTCCCTTGTCTATCGCACGCTACTACTAGTTTGGTTGTTATAGCACACTTGTGTGACATCCATTGACACAGAGCGTGACACACGGCTCCAACTCCGTCGCTCAACTTTGTATGCACACAAAAGCCGTGGACGAGCGATGCGCGTCTCACGGCCCAGGGACATAAAAGGGCCGTGAGCGATACCATCTGTCGCCCACGGCCCGTTTGCTCAATCTTCGATGTTTAGCGCTTGAGCTCCCGGAAAATGGGCGCAGTATGGCCGCGACCAACATATGCGGCGGTGCTACGAATCCGCAGCATGCCAGCAAAAATGGGCGCATCAATGTGCTGGTTGAGCATCATTTTAGCCATTTCTACTGCCTTTCTCTCAGTGGTTTCAATACGCGTATACAGAACTTCTGTTAGTGACAAACGCTAGAATAGCAGGGCGCGGCGATCCTGTCAAGAGAAGCCATCTCCTACTTTAGGCTGATTGTGAGAATTTCATTATAATCGCGCCGTCTGAAGCGCTCGCAACACAAGCGCACACACAAACACACACATCAGCCCAATGGTGATGCTCGCCTGGCGTGGCTCGCGGCCACGTACCCAGGCCATCGTGAGAGGCAACATGGCAATTGCCGCAATCCCATAGATCACATGCGTCTCGGGCCTAGCCGGGCGCAATCCCTGCGACCACACAATCATCCCGATTCCAAATTCAGCCAGAAGCAGTAGCTCTGCGATCCACAGGCCAGCCCATAATTGCTCGCTGATACTATGGTTGCGCCAGGCTGTCAGGAAGGCCCAAACAGCAATGATCGCCAGCACAAGCAGTAATGTAAACAGCATGGCGCTATGCAATCGTGCCACAATCATGCCCTTCACTACAATCTCTGGTATGATAGCGCATGTATGACAAGACGAAGTTGCGCTGTATCATGTGACAATTCGATCATAAGGGCGTCTTGTGAATAGGCGAACCATGCGATGTCGCTTGGGGTGTCAGATCTTATTGGAGGAGGAATACCATGGCAGGATTTCTTGGTGGGCTTTTTAGTGGCAATGACAAAGAGGATAAGGCCAAGCAGGAGCAAATCGGCAAGGCGATGCAGTCGCTCAGCGATCAGATCGCAGCGCTCCAGCAGCAGGGCAAGGGTAAAGATGGCGAAATCGATACGCTGAAAGCCGAGCTTGCCCAGGCCCAGGCCCTTGAAGGCGCTGGCGATCAGGCCAAGAAAGCGCTGATGGCAGCACAATCGGCCTTGGCAGTTGCAGAGGCGGATAAGCAGGCCAGTGACATGATCCTTCAGAACGCCCAGAAGCAGATCGCTGAACTTCAGGCACAACTCCATCAGCTCGAAGCCACCGCCGCTGCTGCACCAGTTGCTGCAGTATCTTCAGCCGCAGTTGGTGGGTTGGTAGCCGGAGCCGCCGCATGGGTTCGCGAAGAGGGCGGCAAGGGCCTCCGCCGCCGCAGCGCACCAGGGCTTTCATCGGATGTGCTCGATGCACTCGCACCAGGCACGCAACTTGCGTTGCTCGAAGGCCCATCCGATGCCGATGGCCATCATTGGTGGAAGGTTCGCGTTGCCGATGGCCGTGAGGGTTGGGTCGCCGGTGAGGAACTGGTCGTCAAACCAGAATAACCATTGATCCATCTGATCCATCGATATGTCGGTGTGTAGGGGCAGACCAATGTGTCTGCCCACTATGTTATACACGGGGTGTGTCCCTACGGCGTTGGAATGCCATGTCGTGGAGGCGCCGCAATGCCAGGCCCGTCTCGTAGAGATGCAAAATCGTGCGTCTCTACTGATCCGATTGCAACTGAACGACGCGAAGCGTACTTACATTATGGGTGAGACACGGCGGCAATGCCAAATCGGCAAACAGGTTTTTCCAGAGATCAGCCGTGAGCCAGGCGGGATGCAGATCGACATCAACAATGATCTGCGTTGGGTACCCGCGCTGCGAATCATAGATTCCTCGCACCGATGTCAGCGATTCACACGGGCAACCACGCGTGTCACATAGCCGCTCAACGGTGCCATCAAGGGTGAGCATTTCGAACATCGCCTTCACCGATGAAACCTGAAAGGTGCAGTTCAACTGTAGCCCATCAATCGCCGCCATGCCACCGCGAACATGGGTGACATACCGGCAGCCATTCTCATCAATTGTCAGGGTATAGCGCTCCAGCCCTGCCTGCGCCCACAGTGCTTCCGCAGCAAGCCGATCCTGGGTGCGCTGGGCACGTTCTTGGGCTGCTAATTGGCTGCCTGCCAGTGGTAAACCGATCAGCATACCAATCAGCAGTATTCCGGTCAGAAGCAGCTTCCATTGGCGTTGTTGAGCTATCAATCTATGCTTTCGTAAACGTCCATGGAGGATTTCTAGCATATCTAATCAAATTGGACAATCCAACTCAGTCAGTATTTTTTTGGAGTGCGGCAGCCATGCTTGCGCACTCCACACCTATAACCATATGGTACAGGTTTGATTATCAAAATTGATTAGGACGTAGAGGCTTCGGTGGAGCGTCTCTCCACTGATTGCGCTTCTGACTCCTGACTCCTGGTTAAAATAGCAAATTCGCCAGCCGCCGCCGCCCAGCCGTCACCATTGGCTCCTGGTCGCCGAGGGCCGTGAAGATCGCCAGGAGCGTCTTGCGTGCTGCATCATCCTGGAATGCTCGATTGCGGGCAATAATATCGAGCAGCAGATCGATTGCCTCATCATAGCGCCGCCCGCCTACTTTTAGGGCAGCCAACTCATAGCGCGCTTGTAGGTCGGTTGGGTCTTCGTCAACCCGCCCAAGCAATTCAAACGCAGCCTGCGGGTCGGCCTCGTCGCTATAGGTTGCGAGAGTCAGCCAGGCCTGTGCCTGTGCATAGCTTGGCGTTCCCAAGGCAATACCCTGCAAGAGATCCCGCCCCTCGGCATCCCCATCCTGAACCAGTATGCGGCCCAACCCAAGCCGCGCATCATCATTCTTTGGATCGGTAGCCAGAATGGCGCGGTAGCGCTGCTGTGCGGTTTTTGGATCGCGGGCAGCCAGGGCAGCGAGATCCTCGGCTGCCTGTTCAGCGCTTGGTGGCACGAAGCGCTGCAACCAGGCGCGTACCTGGGATTCAGGCAAGGCACCAGTAAATTCCTCGGCGAGCCGCCCATCGCTCACCGCCTTGACCGCCGGAATGCCCTGGACGCCAAACGCCTGTGCCAAGCGCTGGTTGTTATCGACATTGACCTTGGCCAGCACCCAACTGCCCTTGCCCTCGGCTGCCAACTTCTCCAAAATCGGTCCAAGTGTACGGCACGGGCCGCACCAGGGTGCCCAGAAATCGATTACAACCGGTGTGGTGCGCGAACGCTCAACCACTTCCTTCTGAAAATTACGCTCATCGACTTCGATCACATGGCTGCCAGTCGCACCAGCGCCACTCAGCCCCGTATTACTTGGTTTTGGATTCAGTAGGATGGTCATCGTTTAACTCCTTATTCTTAGTTCTTGCGAACCGTTCACTGCTTTTCTTTCGCGGGAACCATTCTGTTCTATCGCTTCTGTTTCGCCAGAAACCGTTCCCGCCCAGCGGGCACCCGATTTCCGGCACCTTCCGAGCGGCCAGGCGCTACGGCACCCAGAGGGTACCCGACCTGTAAGGAATGTTGGTGGCACAGCAATGATTGTTTGTTATGCTTCGGCTGCAATCAATTGGTGATGGTGGCTTGTTCCCTTGTGTTCTTATTCTTTTGTTCAATGGATGTCTGTGGCTTGCTAACGTTCGTTGGTCATGCCACGGCTGCGGATGATAGGGGCTTGTTCCATTGATTCTTGTTTGCTTGCTCCTTCACCACTGCCACACCTCTCGCCTGCCACAGCGGGAGAGGGGCCAGGGGTGAGGGCAATTCTTGGTTCTTGGTATTCTGACTCCTGACTCCTGACTCCTGAATACTCGTTTCTTGGTGAATTATAGCAGCTCAAACGGCACATGCGCCCAGGCTGTTGGCCTCAGCAGATCCGCAACCATCTTGGCCAGTTCCTGCGGCGTATCAATTGGGAATGCTGCGGGCGCGAGATTGGATCTGCCACCACGCAATTGCACCAGCGGCGCATATGGATCTTGGGGAAGTTTGGCTAATTCCTGGGCCAGCAACAACGCCTCGGGAATACCACCAATCCGATCAACCAGCCCGTATTGCAGCGCTTCCTCACCAAGCCACACCCGCCCGCCCGCAATTGGCGCGAGTTGTTCCTGGGTCAGCGTGCGCCCTTCGCAGACGCGTGCGGTAAAATCGCCATATAATGCAAAGACGAGATCACGGGTTGCCGCTCGCTCGGATTCGGTCGGCATCTGCGTTCCACCCAATAGGCCGCTATTTGCACCACGGCTGATTGTTGTTGTATGAATATCGGCATGTTCTAGCAATCCCGCGACTACTGGGCGCAACACAAACACACCAATGCTGCCGGTTAGGGTCGCAGGTTGTGCCAGAATCGCCGATGCATGGGTTGCCAGATAGTAGCCACCAGATGCGGCAGCATTGCCCATCACCACCACCACTGGTTTCTGCCTACGAACGCGCAGCACCTCGCGCCACATCAGATCCGATGCAAATACCTCACCGCCGCCGGAATCGACATACACAACAACTGCGGCAATCCGTGGGTTTTGTTCGGCCTGACGCATGGCCTGTGCCACACTCTCAGCACCCGCCATGGTTCCGCCAACAAGCGGCAGTGGTAATGGCGATCTACGGCTGGCCCCGCGCATGATCGTGCCCTCGATGCGCACCAACCCAATGCGCTGTTTGCGGAACAGGAGCAATGGGCGCTGAAGTGCCTTCAGGGCTGGCTCAAGCTCAAGAATGATTGGATCGAGTTCGCCATCTTTGAGATACGCCGCAAGCTCGTCCTCATAACACAGCCCATCGACTAACCCGGCATCCAGGGCTGTTTGCGCCGAGAGCGGTGCATGGTCGATCAATGTGCTGATCTGTTCAATGCTCTTGCCACGCCCATCGGCCAATGCCCGCAGCAGCTCGGCATAGCGCAGATCAAGTAACCGCTCGAATTGTTCGCGGCTCTCTGGGGTAAAATCCGTCCGCACAAACGTATCGGGAGCCGATTTATATGGCGAAACAGCCGTTGCCTCGACCTCAATGCCCCATTTCGCCAGGGCATCACGCAAGAACTGAACTTCGGCCCGCAACCCCAGCACATTCCAGAACATCGTTGGCGGCAGCAGAATCTTCGTTGCTGCACAGGCGACATAGGTGCTGGCGACATCTGGCGTGATCAGGTACACAACCACCTGCTTGCCCTGAGCACGCAGATCGCCAATCGCCGCCCGCATACTCTGCAGCGTCGCCCAGCCGCTCGCCAATCCATCGATCTCCAGCAGCACGCCGCGGATCTGCGGCGCTTCGGCGATTATGCGGAACAATCGCCGCAATTCAGCGACGCTCAATGGCGTTAGGGTTCCCAGAAATCTGCGCTGCCAACGCGGCGGTGCATCGCTAAATTCCGCGATAGTGCCGGAAAGCCGCAGGCGCACATAATCGATGCGCTGGTTGCGAACGCGCCGCCAGAGATTCACGGTTCGTAGCCACAGATTAACCAAGAATATAATAAATCGACCAATCATCCGTTCATCATCTTTCGGAATATCATCCTTCGGATTTCTTTGTAAAATCGATAAACCGATAGCCAACGCCGCGTTCGGTCAGAATATATTTCGGGTTAGCCGGATCGGCCTCGATCTTCTGGCGCAGATAGGTTACGTATAATCGCAGATAATGGGTTTCTTCGCGATATTCCGGCCCCCACACCCGCGTGAGCAATGTCTCGTGGTTCATCACATAGCCAGCATTCTGCACCAGGTGATACAGCAGCCGGTATTCTGTCGGGCGCAGATTCACCCGTTCATCGTTTACAAGCACTTCACGGCGCGCAAAATCAATCGTCAGCCGATCATCCACACGCACCATCGTCTGAATCGCAGGTGGTAACGCATAATGGCGGCGCAACACGGCTCGAATACGGCTCACCAGTTCGCGGTGGCTGAATGGCTTGCTGATATAGTCGTCGGCACCCAATTCCAGCCCTTTGATCCGATCTTCCTCATCGGCACGAGCTGTCAGAATCAGCACCGGCACCTGTGAGAATGTCCGCAGCCGCTTTAGCGTCTCGAACCCGTCCATCCCTGGCATCATAATGTCGAGCAGCATGACATCGGGCAGCTCTTCACGGGCCTTATCGAGCGCCTCGCGCCCATTGGTTGCGCTGATCACCCGGCAGCCTTCAAGTTCGAGGTTCATCTGCATGAAATTGATCATGCGCGGCTCGTCATCAACCACCAGAATTTGTTTATCCTTGAGTTCAGACATAGATCTACCCCCAAATCGTAGAGACGCAAGATAGTGCGTCTACCTACAGGCCATGCCGAACGTTTAATCGTTTAATCGATCCGTTAACAAACGCGTTGTTAATGGTTCGGTTACCGTTTTGGCATCTGCTGGCTGTTGTTTATCGCTCTCGGAATCCTGTAATTGTGGCGTGGCCAGTGGCAGCGTAAACGAGAAGCGCGCCCCGCGCCCAACCTGGCTATCGACCCAAATGCGGCCACCATGAGCTTCGACGATTGCGCGAGAGAGGAACAGACCCAACCCTGCACCCTGGGTGCTGCGGCGCAATCGATTATCGGCCCGATAGAAGCGCCGAAATAGTTTTTTCTGTTCCTCTGGGCTAATGCCAATCCCCTGATCACTGACCGAAATCACCGCTCGCTCGCGATCCGCTCGCCCGCTGATGCGTATTGTACCGCCCTCCGGGCTATACTTGACGGCATTTGAAACCAGGTTTTCGATCACCTCACGAATCCGCTCATAATCGCCATGCACGGCTGGCATGTCTGGCGGGAAGCGTAGCTCAAAGGTAAATCGTTCACCAGCCTGTGGCGCGAATCGTTCCGCAACCTGGCTAGCAAGATGCGTGATCGACCAATCGCTCATTTCGATGCGCATACCGCCAGCCTGAAGCTTCGATGCATCAAGCAGATCCTGAATCTGATTGGCCAGCCGATCCGCCTCCTCACCAATTATAATCAGGCCATCACGGATCGTCTGCTCATTCCAATGGGCATCGCTGCGTGCGAGTGTCTCGGCATAGCCCTTGATAATGCTGACCGGCGTTTTCAGTTCGTGTGAGATCACCGAGAAGAAGGTGCTCTGCATCTCTTCCTCAATCTTCTGCTCGGTGATATCGCGTACATTGGCAATCGCCCCGCTCAACTCGCCAGCCGCACCACGCTGCGGCGCATAACGGCTCTGCACATAGCGGCGGCGGCCATCGCGGGTTTCTACCCAGCCCTCAACCAATGGATTGGCGTCGTTTGGATTAGTTGTATTCGATGATCGGGAACGCCGTTGCAATGGGCAATCGACAAGGCAGATGTTGATGCCTTGGTTATTCTTGATCGCCAATACCTCCGCACACGGTCGCCCAATCGCTTCGCCACGCTTCCAGCCAGTAAGCTGTTCCATCGCCCGGTTGAATGCTGTAATCCGCCAGCGCCCATCGAGAATCATCACACCATCGGCACTCTGCTCAATGATCGCAGCCAATTGCTGGCGCTCATGGACAACACTCTGATACAGACGAGCATTGCTGACAGCAATCGCCGCCTGATCGGCAAATGCTGCCAGGAGTTGCCGTTCTCCACTGGTGAACCCGACATTCACCGCTGCCCGAAAGACATAACTAACCCCAATGATTGTCTGATGATAGATCAGGGGCAACGCGCTCACATGCCGTAATGGCAGGCGCGTATCGGCAGCAATCTGGCGCAATGCTCGTTCCTGCCCCGCAGTATCATCTGGCGCAATCGTCAGCAGCAGTTCAAATGCAGGCCATGCTTCGCGTGGCAGGCGCGATGCGGCATGAACACGCCAAATCCCATCTTCGTCAAGCAACGCAATCAGCCCTGAACTCCCTGCCAGCAGATCCACAGCAACTTCGATCACCAGGTTCAGTAAACTGGGCACATCAAGCTGGGCTGTTAGGGCACGGCTGAGTTGCAGCATCACATCGATCTGCCGTTGGCGCTGGTCTGGCGGTTCTAACATCCGTCTTACATCCCTCTGACTTCGATCTAATACTCAAATTATATACTACATCTTGAAGGCAATACCGAACCGGTAAAGCCAATGTATCTGAAGCAATAGAATGAAGGAGTACGGACATGACAACGATGAATCGCTGGGATCCAGCACTCAATCGATCTAATGTGTAGGTTTATCTTGTGGGGGCGGTTCGCGAACCGCCCCCACAAGGTTTTCCTGTTCTTTGTTCTTTGGTTCTTTTGTTCTGTTTAACTTTTACACCGAATTTCCAACACGCCTGACGCCTTGTTAAGTGTTACCGTGGCTCGTAAGGCTACTCATGGGCCAAGCCACGATCCAGAGGTTGTGTTGTTCGCGTACTGGCAGCGTTCCGAACCAATAGCGCAACTCCGCGTTCATAATACCCCATGTATACTATTTACAGATAGCACTGGACATCGGCCTATGATCATGCTATTATCATAAAGCATTACACCTCCTAATCCCTACTGCCCACGGTTGCCAGTCGGGAATGCCGTCAATGCGATGCAAGGAGCGCACCTATGCGGCTCGATCTGACGAGTAAGCGGGCCAAAAAGTTAATGGATGAACACGACCTGACTGAAGAAGAGATCCTGCAGATCGTCGCATCGGCGCGTATTAATTTGGCAACCTTTGACCCCGAGTATCGTACCAATGTTACACAGATCGCAGAGGATCTACGCAAAAGCCGGCCAACAATCTATGGTTGGGCTGATCGTGCATTAGCAGCCACGATTCACTCGCTTCGTAACATTCGAACCGGGCGGCCACCCAAAGAGCGTGAGCGCAATGGCACTGTGGAGATCTAATCGTTTGAGTGTACCGATTTGAGGTATAATCTCTCTAATATAGCATCCTCGCTGATGGCTCAAATGGACGCAGCGTTGGGCGCGATATATCGCGCCCGTACCTTGTATGAATCATATAGGTTTGCTATAGTGGATCGATGGTTGCGGCTACCCAATATCAAGCTATTGAATGGCTTCTGAAGGGGTTGTGCAGCACAATGACAGCATCGCGTTGGTTCGGTGTGCTATAATGGATCGATAGAGCCGACGGGTTGTTCGCCTGGGTTTTGGCACGCACAGACAAGGTAGGGTGACACATGGATCCACAGCTGACCAGTCAGATCGTTCCGGTCGAAGAGGTCAGGGCTATCGAAGAGTGTTTGTCCGTCTTAGCCGAGAACACTGGCGGTAACCATATTCTGTTGCTTGATAAGAGTGGTCAGGTGATTGCAGCCCATGGCGATAGTACTCGGCAGGATGTTACTGCGCTTGGTGCGTTGATCGCTGGAACCTTTGCCTCTTCCCGTGAGGTTGCAAAACTATTGCGCGAGAAGGATTTCCGTCAACTCTTTACCCAGGGTGTTCGCGAAAATATCTTCATTGCGCTGATCGAGGATCAGTGGATACTCTGTATTATCTTTAACAAGGGCACGCATATTGGCCTCGTAAAGGTGTTAACGAAGAAGGCCACCGATGAGTTAGCACTCGTTCTTGATCGAGTCCGTGAGCAGCAAAAGGCTCGTGACGATGTGCTTGGGTCTTCGTTCCGTACCTCAATGGAGGATACGATCGATCTGCTCTTCCGTGACTGAGTGCCCCGTATGGCGGATCTTACCGCGCGGCTGTGTAGAAGCATCGTCGCGGTTCACTGCTAGTCGAGCTACGCGAGAGGACCTATGGCTCTGATCAACGTCGCCGCACGCGAAATACATTGTAAGATTGTGTACTATGGCCCTGGAATGAGTGGGAAGACTAGCAACCTGCAGTATATCCATAGCCAGGTGCCGAAGGACACAAAAGGTGAGTTGCTCTCAATCGCAACCGAAACGGAGCGAACACTGTTCTTCGATTTTTTGCCACTGGATCTTGGAAAGGTGCGCGGGTTCCAGACCCGTTTTCACCTCTATACGGTGCCAGGCCAGGTGCTGTATGAACGCACCAGAGTTGCAGTGCTGAATGGTGCGGATGGGGTTGTGTTTGTTGCGGATTCGCAGCGGCATAAGATGCGCGAGAATATTGCTAGCTTGCAAGAATTGGCCGAGAATATCAAAAAGCAGAATAAGAATTTCCGTGAATTTCCTGTGGTTCTTCAGTATAATAAACGCGATGTCCCTGGTGCGCTCCCCGTCGAGAAAATGGACGAATTTCTGAATCCAGCAGCCCTGAAGCTGGGATGGCAGCGCTATGAAGCGCAAGCAACGAGTGGGCCTGGGGTATTCGATACGCTGAAGGCAATCAGCAAATTGGTGATTAGTAGGCTCTAGTAGCTGCCAGACATCAGATGCCACGTATTGGCACTGATTGCTTGTAGCTGATGGCTGGGATGTATGGCGTTGGCAGGTGAACTGAGCGAATTTCCGCTCACTGACATCATCCAGCTTGTTGATCTGAGTAAGAAGACCGGCGGGGTGCATATTAAGGGCCTGCGCGGCCAACAGTCACTTGATGGCTGGCTCTATTTTCGTGATGGCAAAATTATTGCGGCTCAACTCGGCAGCTTGCCTGCGCTTGAGGCCGCCTTCACGTTTTTTACGCTCACGGCTGGGCCATTCCAGTTCCATGATCATCTTCAACCCGAATCACAGACGATCACCCAATCAAATGAGATGATCATTATGGAAGGGATCATGCGCCAGGAGCAATGGGCGCTGCTGCAAGAACATGTCCCTGGCCTCAATATGGTCCCACGGCTCATCCCTAACCCTTCCTCAAATGGAACGGAAATTAGCCTGGAGGCCGATGAGTGGCGTGTGCTGACGATGGTGAATGGCAAGAATACTGTTGCGCAGATCGCTCAGAAAAGTGGCCTTGGCGAATTGCGTACCGGCGAGATCATTGCCCGTCTGTTGGCGGATGGCCTGATTGAAAAACGCGATGCCTCCCTGGCCGAAACACTATTCCCCGAACTCGAAAGAATGGTGATGACATCACTTGGGACATCGGCACGGGCGATGCTCTATGATGCCTATGGTCGCGCTGGTATTCGTGATCAGAGCATCGCAACAACGCCACAGGTGATTGCAGCGCTAGAAACATTTGAGGCCCTAGCGGCGCGCGCCTTCGGTCTACCGCGGGTTCGCCCGGTGGTGGATGATATGCGCAATCTGACACAACAGCTGAGTAGTGCATAATAGGCTACGCTTGTATCTATGTATAATCATTGGGATGAAGCGACCCTGCCCGCCGCGATGTGGGTGGGGTCGTTTATTCAGAAAGGACTGAAGCGCCGTGCGCGCGCTCATTAGTGTCTCCGATAAACGAGATCTCGATCAATTCGCCAGTGGCTTTCAAGCCCTTGGCATCGAGATATTTTCGACAGGGAATACCGCTCGGCGTCTAGCCGAACTTGGTGTTATCGTTCAGTCTGTCAGCAAACTGACTGGTTTCCCTGAGATCCTGGATGGGCGAGTAAAGACACTGCATCCCGGTGTTCATGCTGGCATCCTTGCGCGCCGCGATCTGCCAGCCCATATGCAGGCACTATCCGACCATGAAATCCAACCAATCGATATTGTTGTCGTCAATCTGTACCCGTTTCATGAGACCATTGCTCGCCCTGATGTGACACTCGAAGCGGCTCTTGAACAGATCGATATTGGCGGGCCAGCAATGGTGCGTGCATCGGCCAAGAATCATCAAGCAGTGCTGATTGTTGTTGATCCAGGCGATTACCCATTGGTGCTTGCGGCATTGCAGAACGATCAGGTGACACCCGAATTGCGCCGCCGCCTCGCGGCTAAGGCCTTCGCCCATACTGCCGCCTATGATGCTGCAATTGCCGCCTACCTGAGTGATGAGCTCTTTCCAGAAACACTCCCAATTGCGTTCCATAAGGCCCAGAACCTTCGCTATGGTGAGAATCCACATCAATCTGGCGCGCTATATGGCGATTTCGGGAGCTTCTTCGAGCAACTGCATGGTAAAGAACTCTCCTATATCAATATCCTCGATATTGCTGCCATCCAGGAATTGATCGAGGAATTTGATCCACACGAGGCTGCGACACTGGCGATTGTGAAACATACCAATCCATGTGGGGTTGGTACAGGAGCAACGCCACTGCAAGCTTGGGAGAAGGCCTTTGCGACCGACCAAGCAGCGCCATTTGGTGGTATCATCGCACTAAACCAGACTCTCGATATCGCGCTGGCACAGGCAATCGATGAAATCTTCTCGGAGATCGTCATTGCACCGGATTTCGCACCAGATGCCCTGAAATTGCTGCGCACCAAGAAAAACCGCCGTCTCATGCGCTCGCTGCGATCAGTTAATGCAGAACGTGGCCTGCTGCTACATAGTGTTCCCGGTGGTGTGTTGGCTCAACAACCGGATCGAGCGCCATTGGCCAACGAGCCATTGAATATCGTGACACGCCGTGCTCCAACAGATACCGAACTCCAGGCCTTGCGCTTTGGCTGGCGAATCGTAAAGCATGTCAAATCGAATGCGATTGTCTATACAACAGCTGATCGAACGCTTGGCATTGGGGCTGGACAGATGAGCCGCGTTGATAGTTCACGGGTTGCCGTGTGGAAGGCCCAGCAGGCCGGTCTCTCACTCCAGGGATGTGCAGTTGCTAGTGATGCACTCTTTCCATTTGCCGATGGCGTTGAGACGGCAGCTGCCGCTGGTGCAACTGCGGTGATTCAGCCGGGCGGATCGGTTCGTGATGCGGAAGTCATCGCTGCTGCCGATCAACTGGGCATGACAATGGTTTTTACTGGAACTCGCCACTTCCGCCACTAGTATAATCGGGGTGTGGAGGCTTTAGCCATTGCGAGAAATTGTGGGGGTGTGGGGGCTAAAGCCCCCACAAGAATTATTGCTTGGTGCGGTGCGGCGAAGCCGCGCCGCACCAAGCAGAGAAAAACATATTATGGATGCAGTAAAATACGACGAACATGGACTTCTACCGGCAATTGTTCAGCATGCCCGCAGTGGTGAAGTACTCATGCTGGGGTATATGAATGCTGATGCGCTCGCGCAAACCCTCGATACGGGCCTGGTGACGTTCTGGAGCCGCAGCCGCCAGAAGCTGTGGCAGAAGGGCGAGGAATCGGGCAATATGCTCAGGCTGGTCGAGATTCGCCCTGATTGTGATGGCGACACGATACTGGTGCTCGCTGAGCCAGCCGGGCCAACCTGCCATACTGGCGAAGCAAGTTGCTTTCACTGTATGCTCGATGGGACGCCAACATCCGAACGGGTTCCCACAATTAGTTTTGTTGTCGAGCTTGCCGATCTGATCGCTCGGCGTGCAATTGAGCGCCCCATTGGTGCCTATACGACAAAATTGCTCGATGGTGGCGTTGATCGAATCGGCAAGAAAATCGGTGAGGAGGCGGCTGAGGTGATCATCGCTGCCAAGAATCATTCTCCAGCGGAACTGACCTGGGAGATGGCCGATCTGCTGTATCACTCGATTGTGTTGTTGCAACAGCAGGAACTGCCACTTGAGGCAATCTGGCAGGAGTTGCGTCGCCGCCATAGTAGCTAATGGTCGAACGAACAAAGCAGCGAACCAATAATGGAACAATGATTGCGCCGATTCTTGTTCTCTTGTTCGCTAATTTCTCAGTTCTGACTCCTGAATACTCGGTTCTCGGTTTGCGTTAGGGGCAATTGTGAGCGTGTCGGCAGAGACTATCGAATGGCTGTTTCAAACACTTGATCCAGAGATCCTGGTTGTGAAGGCGGCTGATGTCGTGTTACAGGAATGTGATTGCGACGCATCTGCGATTCTGCTGGTGAATGAGACGGGGCAGCTTGAGGTTACCAGTTGTTCGAAGCGTGAGCATCTGTCTGGCCTTGCCCCAAGCAAGCGGCTTTTGGAGTTGCTCGGTAGTGAGGCCATTCGCACCGATGCCATCGTACGGATCGATCGTGATGGCAAAGGAATGCTGCCTATTCACCATGCACTGCACGACGAGGGCTTTCGGTTGGTATTAGCTGTTCCACTGCACCATTCCGCAGCAACACAACCGCTTGGTGTGCTCGCACTCCTATGGCGATCTACCGCGCCGCTGAACCAAACAGCACCATGCACGGCTACATCGTTTGCACGCTATCTGGCGATCGCCCTCACGAATGCGCGCCGTCAGGCTGCCAGTGAGCGGGAGCGCCGGTACTATGGCGAACTGATTGATCAGGTTGGTGAAGCGCTGATCGTTATTGATGCCGAAACGCTGATCATTGAGCAATCCAACCATGCCGCCGATCAGTTATGCGGCTATTCTGCTGCTGATCTCAAAGGGCGCGCTATCGAAAGCATTGTTGCCTATGCTCGTAATCAACGCCAGACGTTGCGTGGAATTCGTGGGCAAATACACCTCGATGGTGAACTACATCATCGCGATGGCTCAATGCTGCCAATTGCCATCCATGCCACCGAGATTCTGGGCGAACGGCAACTGGTGATATTGTGTTTGCATGATCTGAATGAACCGCGCCGATCAATGCAACAACTGATAATGGCAGAACGAATTGCATGTATGAACCGTATGACGGCGATTATTGCCCACGAAATGAATAATCCACTGCAGGCATTGGCGAATGCACTCCAGCTGCTTGGGCGGCCACTTGAGCCAGAAAAACATGCACGCTATCTTAGTATGGCTCAGAAAGAAATTGATCGCCTCATTCGTGTCGTGCGCCGCGCCCTCGATATGCACCGCCCTACACGGGCAGGCCAACGGCCAATTGCTGTTCATAGCCTCCTTGGTGATGTGATCGAACAGCTAACGCCATTGGCCGAACAGCAACGTGTGGCAATTGTGTGTGATATCGCTCAGGGGGGGCAATGGGTTGTGGGCATTGGCAGCCATCTGCGTGAGGTATTTCTTAGTTTGGCCTTGAATGCGCTTGAGGCCATGCCAGCTGGCGGCCAGTTCACCATTCGGACGCATATTGATACTGAGGTGACCAACCGGCATGAGCAGATGGTTGTGATTGAATTTACGGACACTGGTTCTGGCATTCCCGAAGAGCATGTACAGGAGATCTTCGAGCCATTCTATACAACGAAGAATGGGAATGCTGGTCTGGGCTTGGCTATCTGCTATAGCATTATTGATCACCATTCTGGCCGCCTAACGGTTCGAACCTCTGAGCAGGGGGCGACGTTTCAGGTCGATCTTCCTGCCATCTCATCATCCGAGTCGCCCTGAGCCAGTTTCGGTCGGTGGATTTGAACGCTGCTCAAGCCTGCTGATCACATTCTGGAGCACCATCAGTAGCCCGACGACTGCCAGCGATCCAAGCAGCGTCAGGATAATATCAATTCGCACTGTCGCGATCTTGAGCGTGAACAGATCCGGAATGTTGAGCCACTCCTTCACCAACCCCCCAAGTGCCGCTCCAATCGTCCCTGCAATCAGCGCGAACAACTGAGTCACAACTCCGCGCGGGCTAAACCCCAGAATAAGCACCGCAAACGCCCCACAAATCCCCGTGATTGTCAGCAGAATCAGTAGCTGTAACAGATCCACAACATTCTCCTATCGGCTTGCTAGCGGCTGAGAGCGGCGAAAACGATTGGCAATAACCCACAGCATTGGGATGATCAGGCACAACACCAGTGTTGAGAATTCGAGTATGGCCCCAAAACGTGGCTGCCCAGCATCAAGTATGTTCAGCGGTGCGATCAATGGCCCAGTTATTGCCAAAAGAATGTTCACGGTGGCATTATCTGGCCGAGCTGCAAACAATTGTAGCACGAGCCGCGCCAGGAGGAGTGCTTCGATGGTTCCCACTAGGTAGGCCAGTAAAAGATCAATCTGAAGTCGGAGTTTCATGCAGAACCCAAATGCCGCAAACTTCGTCATATCAGTAGATACTATGAAGTTGTCACAATGCTGTCAGTCATTCGCAATCGAACCGTAACGCTGGTGCTAGTAGACTAGTTCTACACGCAAGACGAGCGATCCAGCGCGTTGATAAGCCATTATACCAGGGGGGTGTCAGGTGATCAATGTCCAAATTCCGCAGGCAGTTGGTTCACAACGCCCACATGCTCAATTATGGTATCCGAGTTCACGGACATTCTGGTTCTTGCTTGCGCTCCAGGGCCTGTTTATGGCCGCTATTCTGCTGTTTGTGTTGAACCGCCTGCCGGCAAGTATGCCACTTGCCGATACAAATGGCCCGCAACATGTTCGCGATTTTGTGTTAGCTGGCAATCCTGGTGCTGATCCATTGATCGAGGTTGGCCCAGGAGTGATTGATCGTTCTAGCAGTTTGCGCGGGTTGCGCGTTCAGAATCAGACCTACTACTACTACTTTGAGGGTCGTCAGAACCATGATCCACTGAGCCGTGGCGTTGTCACGCCAAATCAGGTGGAATTACTATTGCGCGATGCTGAAGGTGAGACGCCATTGGTGATCTATCGGATTATGGATAAGTAGAGGCGTATGGGCAGTTTATGACATTGAGGAAATAATCGGGAGCCAATGGATGCTCTCCCATCCGCAGGCTGAAGCCTGCGGCAAAGCGATAATACACTCCTAGCCGCGTGGCTTTAGCCCGCGGCGTGGTCGGCGCACAAATACCCGATTAACATGTGTTGTGCCCCTACACACGTTCGATCTGGGCACCCAATGCGCGCAGCCGCTCATCAATCCGTTCATACCCACGGTCGATCTGGCCGATATTGTAGATCACGCTGCGCCCCTTTGCACACAGGGCCGCAATCAGCAGCGCCATACCAGCGCGGATATCCGGGCTTGGCAGCCCCTCTGGCTCGCCATACAGCTGGCTTGGGCCAACCACAACAGCGCGATGCGGATCGCAGAGTACGATCCGTGCGCCCATGCCAATCAGGCGATCAACAAAGAAGAGGCGGCTCTCGAACATCTTCTCGTGGATCAGAACGGTGCCGTGCGCCTGTGTTGCAACAACCAGGGCAATACTGATCAGATCGGGATTGAACCCCGGCCATGGCATTGAGTCGATCTTCGGAATGGCATTATGGGCATCGTGCTGCACACACAGCTCTTGGTCTGCGGGAATAATGATATCCTGGCCCTCTACGTTCCAGCGCACGCCCAAGCGCCCAAAGGCAAGCTGGGTCATACGGTGTTCCTCTGGCCGTGCGCCAACGATCCGAATGGCGCTTTTTGTTACCGCCGCCAGCCCGATGAATGAACCAACCTCCATGAAATCAGGGCCAATTGTATACTCGCCGCCCTGCAAACTGCTGACGCCATCGATGATCAGCCGGTTGGTGCCAATGCCATCGATCTTTGCGCCAAGAACCACGAGGAAGTGGCACAGATCCTGCACATGCGGTTCCGAGGCGGCATTGGAGATGACGGTTGTTCCTTCGGCGAGAACGGCAGCCATCACGGCCTGTTCCGTACCGGTGACACTCATCTCATCGAGTAGAATATCCGCGCCGCGCAGCCGATCCGCCTGCAAAATATAGGTACTGGGCGTGATTTCGATTGAGGCTCCCAATTCGCGTAATGCCTGAAAATGGGTATCAAGCCGCCGCCGCCCGATCGCATCACCGCCTGGCCGTGGCAGAATGACCGAGCCACGCCGCGCCAAGAGTGGCCCTGCCAATAGAATAGATGTACGGATCTTGCGCGAAAGGGCGATATCGGGCTGGGCCTGGCCAATATCGGCTGCCCGGAACGACCAGGCATGCTCGCCAACGGAATGAATCTGCGCTCCAAGCTTCTTCAACAGAGCGATTTTATTGACAACATCACCGATCTGGGGAATATTGCGAAGTACAATTCCCTGGGTGGTGAGGAGTGTTGCGGCAATCAGTGGCAGCGCGGCGTTTTTATTGCCAGCTGGCACGATACTGCCGGATAGACGATGACCACCCTCGATGATGAAACGTTCCACGATACCTCTCCTCGTGATCCGCAGGCTGAAGCCTGCGGCTATTGTCTATGCCTGCGGCTATTGTCTATGCCTGCGGCTATTGTCTATGCCTGCGGCTATTGTCTATGCCTGCGGCTATTGTCTATGCCTGCGGCTATTGTTTGCGGCGAAATGGCAGCCGTTTTCGAACCTGATCGAAGAATGTGCCTGCACCCCTCGCTCGGGTGCTGGCCTGATCGCCCAATGCCCGTGCCTGGCCGGCAACTTTCGTGCCTGTGCTGCGTGCTTGATCGGCAACTCTACTGCTGGCGATACGCGCTCTGGCGATCAATTCCTCGGCCCGTGCCCGACCAATCGCCAAGGCTTCATTGCTAATACGCTTGACCTGTTCGGTCGAAACCATCTCGCCGTTTTCATACCAGCGCCAGGCCGCAATGCCCGTCGTATAGGTTCCAGCATAGGCAATCGCAATTTTTGGCACTAAACCCCAGATCGGGATCAGGCCAATTAAGCTACGGGCGGCCTGCCGCCACAGAAAGGCCCCACCAATAACGGGGATGACTTCGGCAATCCGCGCCTGAAAATCTGGTGGGGCTGCATGGGCCAATGCCAATCGATAGACCAGCATGGCCTGATTTTTTGTCAGCACCAGAATATCCGCTGCCGCAAATGGTACACTCAAGATCGGAATCTGTTCTGGAAGCCCAGATGCCAGCGCATAGGCGGCATTGCTGAATGATGTCGCTGCAATCAGATCGCGGCTATACATGCCACGCAACCCTGGCAGCAGGCGCGCCGCAGCGAGATGCAACTCGGCGGGTAGGCGTTCGAGTACCGCACTGGCGAGCAGATCTGCGGCTTCGATTGCCATTGGATCGGCAATAGCGGTGATCCGTGCATGTGCTGCCGGTGTCAGCGTGGCAGTACCCGCGATGACTGAGCCATTAATCAGGGCAACCATATAGGGAACGGCCAACGAATCGAGCCGCCCAAACCCTTCTGATTCTGCTGCTGTCAGGCTCGTGCGCCCATCGATTGCTAGGATCAGCAGGCTCGCTCGCCGGATGACATCGGCCTGCGTACTCGCTTGGTTCAGGGGAATGCCAATAAAAGGGCTGGGTGTGGTGAGGGGATAACGTTGGTAGCCTTGATGGAGCAATGTGCCCACCTGATCCACGGCTGCGGGATGACCAACACAGACGATCATCAGCGGCTGTTCGGCTTCTGTACGGATCGTACTGACATCCAATTCGCGGATGGTTGTCAGAATATTTCCGAAATCATTCCATTTTGGCACAGTACACCTCTGGTGGATCAGGTGAACATCCCCTGACGCACGCTGCGATTATAGCATTGCTATCGAGTTGAGCGTCTGACGTTCTCCTGAGATACGCTCATCTGACTAATGTTCGGCTCATGTCCTACTAATGAATGATACGCACTCCGCCCCAAGACTGTTCTATTTTGCGATGGTGTCACATTCGCAACTGCCTGCGCTATCTAGCCGTCAAACGGAATAGCATTCGTTCGATATTAAATCAGGGTAGTTAGTGGTAGCTCAACACAGGCTGTTTGGGCAATAAGCAGGAGAGATACGATAATGGCGACGATGACGGCTCCACGTAAACGGCCCCGAATGGGACGGCGGTGGATCTGGATTGCGCTGGCGCTGATTGCCATCGTGATCATTGGTATTATTGCTGTGGGGGCATTAAACGGTGGCGCACAGGCAACAGCCGGGACGCCTGGATGGGTGACAGAAGCTGTTGCGAATGGTGCAATTGAGGCATCGATTAGCGCGACAGGCAATGTGGCTCCACAGGCACAGGCCGAACTACGCTTCACTGGCGATGGCACCGTGATGGAAATCCTGGTGAAGCCAGGCGACACTGTAAAAGCAGGCCAACCATTGGCTCGCATTGATCAGGTTGATGCACAACTGAAGCTGGAAGCGGCGCAGGCCGATTATGAGCAGGCCAAGGCTGGCTATGATAAACTTAAAGCTGGTTCAACTCCCGAAGAAATCAAGGATGCACAGGCCAAGCTGGCCCAGGCACAGGCAGCGTATGATCAGACACTGGCCAAGGTTTCAAATGCCGATGTTGTTGCGGCGCGGGCTAGGCTGGAGCAGGCGCAGGTACAATTGAACCAGATCCGCAGTAGCCCGGTATCGACCGATATGCGTGATGCTGAAGCGCAATTCCAACGCGCCCAGATCGCGCTCCAGTCGGAGCGCGATAGGCTCTCGCAGGCAAAGACGAACGCACAGCTGCAGATGGATCGGGCTGTTGCTGACCTGAGTCGCGTTCAGCAGAATTATGCAACCGCCAAACAAAATTGGGATTTTGTGAACCAAACCGGGCAGGATCCAACCAACCCTGAGTCTTCCGATCCCAGCAAGCCAGGCGAGAAGATTCCGAATAAACTGAGTGATACCCAACGCCAACAGTACTATGATTCGTTTGTTTCGGCAGAGGCGAATCTACGCAATGCCGAATCAACCGTTCGGCAGGCGCAGGTCGATTTCGATGCTGCCCGCCAGGCGGAGACAACTGGCGTTCAGACAGCCGAGCAGCAACTGGCGAGCGCTCAGGCGTCGCGTGATAAAGTACGTGGCGGTGAGCCAGCGACATTAGCAGAAGCTCGTGCGAGTGTTGCCAGTGCCCAGGCGGATCTCAATCGGTTGATTGGCACCAGCCGTGCCAGCGATTTGGCGGCAGCGCAGACGAATATTGAGGCTGCTCAGTTGGCGCTCGACAAGCTTTCCAAGGGGGCGAATGCCTATGATCTGGCCAAGGCGCAATCGGATGTGGCGCGGGCAGAGACGACCATGAAGCAGCTTCAGCGGGCGCTGAATCAGACGAGCCTAAGCTCTCGGTTTGATGCAACTGTTGCACGGATTGATCTGCGAATTGGCGAACAGGCTGGTGTTAATGGCATTATTGCGGTTGTCGATATGCGCAGCTTTCATATTGATCTGCCAATCGATGAGCTTGATGTAACCCAGGTTCAGGCAGGCCAAACGGTGCGGATTACACTCGATGCGCTGGTTGGCAAAGAGTTCACCGGTAAAGTGACAACGATCTCGCCATTGGCGGTTAAGAACGATAAGGGTTCCAACACCTATGCGGTGACGGTTGAACTCGATGGGGCTGATGCGATGGTGCGGCCAGGTATGACGGCCAGTGTTCAGGTTGTGACAACCCGTAAGGAAGGGGTTGTGCTGGCTCCGCGGCGGGCTATTCAAACCGAAAATGGCCAGACGTTCGTGTATGTTCCGAGTGCAAAGCCAACAACGCCACAGCCGCAGGCGGCTGGCCCTGGAGCGATAGCGCCGCCTCCTGGTGAGCGCCGGGCGGTGAAACTGGGCCTGAGCAACAGCGATATCGTTGAGGTCGTGAGCGGCCTGGCTACTGGCGAGAAGGTCTATGTGCCCGATGTTGTTCAGACATTCAATCCGTTTGCGAATTAGAGCAGCCCTCTCCCCGGCGTGGGAGAGGGGCAGGGGTGAGGGCATGGAACCAACACAACCACCACTTATTGAAGTCCGCGATCTCTGGAAAGTCTACCAGATGGGCGATGTTGAGGTTCAGGCGTTGCGTGGCGTTTCGATCAGGCTCGAACAGGGCGAGATGGTTGCGATTATGGGGCCATCCGGCAGTGGCAAAAGCACGATCATGAACATCCTTGGCTGCCTGGATCAGCCAAGTGCTGGCAGCTACCTGCTTGATGGTATCGATGTTGGCGAGCTTAACGATGATCAGCTGGCGGCGATCCGCAACCAGAAGGTTGGCTTTGTGTTCCAGCAGTATATGTTATTACAACGCACCAGTGCGGTTCGGAATGTTGAACTTCCGATGCTCTATGGCGGTGGCGCATCGGACAGGCGAGCGCGGGCGGAGGCGGCTCTCGCAGCCGTTGGTATGGGTGATCGCATGCACCATAAGCCAAATGAACTTTCTGGCGGCCAGCAACAGCGTGTTGCCATCGCAAGGGCATTAGTCAATAACCCACGTATCCTGATGGCCGATGAGCCAACCGGTGCGCTCGATACCCGCACTGGCGCAGAGATTATGGGTATTTTCCAGCGGCTGAACCGTGAGCAGAATATTACGGTTATTCTGGTGACACACGATCCCGAGGTGGCGCAACACGCTCGGCGCATTATCAGTGTCCGCGATGGGTTAGTCGAGAGTGATCATACGGTGGCTCATCAGGTGCAGGCTGCTACTGAGTTGGAGCAAGTGGCTGAATGACTTCTTTGACAAGGTGGCAACGTGACCAGGTGACCAGGTGACAGTGCTTGATTCAAGTGGTACAGCTTCGATCAAACGTGTGTCACCGTGTCATCATCACCATATCACCATATCACCGTGTCAGATGTCAGGTTATCAAGGGATTATCCTATGAATGTGATTGAATCATTGCGGCTGGCGCTCAGCGCGTTGCGGGCCAATAAATTGCGCTCGATCCTGACGATGCTCGGCATCATTATTGGTGTCGGGTCGATTGTTGCGCTGCTGGCCTTTGGCACCGGCTATGGACAATTTCTGGATAATGAGTTGCGCAAGATGGGCAGCGGCGCGTTCTATATCTTCCCTGGCGCGAATACGCGCAAAGTCGATCAGCAACTGGTTCCACAGCTTACTTCAGAAGATGTGAATGCCATTCGTACGCCTGGTACTGTTCCAGCGGTTGTTGCCGCAGCAGCGGTGATCAATGATCGCGGGACGGTGAGTAGTGGCCGTGAGCGTGGCAACTATAACATCACAGCTGCCGAACCGGCCTATCTGACGATCACAACCAATGAATTGGGGGCGGGGCGCTTCTATACCGGGGAAGAGGAGCAGGCGCGAGCACGGGTAGCGATTATTGGCAAGAAGATCGCCGAACGCTTGTATGGCAGTGTTGGCGCAGCCGTTGGGCAGCGGGTGCTGATCAATGGGGTTTCGTTCGATGTGATTGGCGTGCTGACGACAAAGCCTGGTTTTGGTGGCGACCCACAGAAGACGGTGCTGATCCCCTACCAGAGCGGCAAGAACTGGCTGTTCCGCAATCAGTTCGACAGGCGTGTTGATCTATCACAGGTTGTGATCCAGGCCAAAAGCCGCCAGGATGTCGATACTGCTGTCCGCCAGGTCACGCAACTGCTGCGGGATCGGCACCGCCTGACATACCAACCAAATGATTTTACCGTGCTCAATCTCGAACAGTTGATGGCTCAGATCGGTGCGATTGTGGCTGGCTTCAATGCCTTTTTGGGCGTGGTAGCCGGAATTTCACTACTAGTTGGTGGCATCGGCATCATGAATATTATGCTTGTCTCTGTCACCGAACGAACACGCGAGATTGGTCTGCGTAAGGCTGTTGGAGCCAAGCGCTGGGATATTCTGCAGCAGTTTCTGATCGAAGCAATCGTCCTGTGTCTTGTCGGCGGAATCATTGGAGTTGGGCTTGGCTATGCGCTCACACCGCTCAGTTCGTTAATGCTGCAAGGGTTGGCGCAGGGCGATACCAGCGCACAGGCGGTTGTGACGCCAAATGCCGTTGCACTCGCAACAGGGATGGCTGGGCTTGTCGGGTTGGTCTTTGGGTTTTTCCCTGCACTCCAGGCCGCACGAATGAACCCAATCGATGCATTGAGGTCCGAATGAATATCTTTGAAGCATTTCGAGTGGCGTGGATGGCGCTTGTCACCCATAAATCGCGGGCGCTGCTGACGATGCTTGGCATTATCATCGGTGTCGGTTCGGTGATCGGCATGCAGGCGATTGGCAATGGATTCAAACAGTATCTATCGCGTGAATTCAATCGGCTTGGCGCTGGAGTCGTGTATATTACGCCAGCGACGAATAGCGAAGAATCTGATCAACCGATTGAGCCTCGGCTGACAGCCGCCGATGCTGCGGCATTGAGTGTGCCTGGTGCGGCACCAGCGATTGCCCGCGTGGCGGTTGAGTATAATGGCTCGGGTATTGTGAGTGCTAGTGGTGAGCGCTTCTCATATGATATCAATGGCGTAACGCCCGAATTCTTTGTGATTAACGCCCACGATCTGAGCAGTGGTCGCTTCTTTACCGCGGACGAGGAGCGCAACCAGGCCCGCGTGGCGGTGATCGGCAAGGATGTTGCCACAGAGCTATATGGCAGCATGCCGGCAGCGCTTGGCCAGCGTATTATGGTTGAAGGGGTGGCCTTTGATGTGATCGGGATTGTGTCGACCCGCCCGAACCAGGCGAGTAATGGTTTTAGCGATCCAGCGAAATCGTTGTATTTGCCATACCAGAGCGCGAGGAGCCGCCTGTTCCGTAACCAGATGTCGCCTCAGGTCGATGTCTCGAAGATTACTGTGCAGGCTGTCAGTGCTGCTGAAGCGACGAATGCCCTGCGCCAGGCGACGATCCTGCTGCGTGAGCGCCATCGCCTGACATACCAAAATAACGATTTTAGTGCGGAGAGCCTCGAACAGACAGCTGAACAAGCACAGCGATCTATTGCTGGTTTTAGTGCCTTCCTGCTCGTGATTGGCGGAATCTCACTGGTGGTTGGCGGCATTGGTATCATGAATATTATGCTTGTATCGGTGACCCAACGAACCCGTGAGATTGGTCTGCGTAAGGCGGTTGGTGCGCGCCGACGCGATATTCTGTTGCAGTTCCTGATCGAGGCCTTAGTACTCAGCCTGGTTGGTGGCGCGATTGGGGTTGGTTTGGGCTATCTGCTCTCGTTTGCTGGAACATTCGTGATGCGTGCGGTTTTTCTGGCAGAGGGAACCAGCGCAATTGTGACGCTCGACTCGGTGCTGTTGGCAACTGGTGTAGCGGCAGCAATCGGCATCATCTTTGGGCTATTTCCGGCAATCCAAGCCTCTCGGCTTCAACCAGTGCGGGCGCTGCGGAGCGAGTGACGAGTATGTCTCAGCTTTCAGCTCTCAGTTCTCATAAAATGAATGCTTGTATACAACAGACGTAGCCAGGGACAGCAAAAACATTCACCTGCACTAAAAGCTGATGGCTGACGGCTGATGGCTATTGAAAGGACATGATATGCCCGATACTGTAACGTTGGTCGAGAATACTGGCTGGAACACACGAATTCTGGTGTGTCGCTGTGGGCCATTGGTCGATGTGTTTGTGGTTGTGACCCAGCGCTTCGTTATTCTTGTTGATACGCTGGTTGGCCCGGAAACAGGTGCCGCCCTGCTTGCGATTGCACAGCCATACCTGAGTGGGCGGCAACTGCTGGCGATCAATACCCATGCCGATTGGGATCATGCCTGGGGCAATCAGGTGTTTGCTGGGCCGGATGCGCTGCACCCCGCGCCAATTATTGCAACCCACCGCTGTGCGGAACGGCTGCGTTCGGCTGAAGCGCAACAACGGCTTGAACAGATGCGTGCCAAGGAACCTGGCCGTTTTGGTGCGACCCGCCTTGAGCGGCCGACAGTATTGTTCGAGGATCGGCTGGTGATTGATGGCGGCGATCTGACGCTGGAGCTGTTTGCGACACCTGGGCACCAGCCGGATCACCTTTCGATCTGGATTCCAGAAATCGGCATGCTATTGGCTGGCGATGCCGCCGAAGCGCCATTCCCGTTTGCACAATCGGCGGCATCGCTCCCACAGATTCGCTCATCGATCACGCACATGATCGCACTCCAACCACAACAGGTGTTGTATTGCCACGCGCCAGTAACCGCTGGTCCACAGCTTTTGCTGGCGAATGCGGCCTATTTCGATGAACTTGAGGAGCACTGTCGCGCAGCATTGGCATCTGGTGCGTCGGCAAAACCAGCAGATGGTACCGATCTTGAAGCACTGGTTGGATTGCCATTTGAACAGGCGCTGCCAATGCCAACCGATCAGGTCGATTTCTATCGTCCTGGCCATTTGGCCCATATTCGTATGATGTTGGAATGGTGTGCATGACAGATTTCAGAGGGTAGGGGCGGTTCGCGAACCGCCCACAATGAAGGCGATGGGCAATGATCGATAGGGCGGTTCGCGAACCGCCCCTACAGCCAATGTTCATTTGTTCTTTTTATGCAGACGCGGTCACACTCCGTGGATCGCGGGGTGTTACCGGGCGGGGTGGGAAGGTTGGTTGGCGGCGGCGTGGCGTGCGTGCGGCCAGCACCGATTCGCGGATCGGGCGGCGTTCGACGCTTGCAGGAACTTCTGGACGTGGCGCAGGAACTGGCTCGATGGCCTCGCCCTGCGGGTAGCCAAGCAGATTCATGATCGTTTCCAGGTTCTGTGGTGCAATCTCGCGAACAACCAGCGCATCGTCATCTTGCTCGATCACAATCCGGCGCATCTCGGGTGTCAGGCAGTGATGCGCGCCGCCACGCCCGGAAATCATCTGCTGGTAGGCTCCAACTCCAAAGAAGGCCAGTACATATGGTTCTGCTTCCAGATCCGTTTCCGGTAGCATCAGCGCTGGCTGGCCAGATCGTGGGAAGAAATCGTCCGAATCGCAGGTATAGCGCCCGCCCAATCGAGCAGGCACAACCTCACGCTCCCAGCCCTCCAGCGGCAGGATCACAAACTGCTGCTCCTCCACGATCAGAATATCTGGCAGTGTGACCATCAGGCTGCCATTCAGCAGCATCCAATCGGGTGCAGCACCCTGGCCGCGTTTGACCGAGCCAACTTCCATCAGGAAGACACTATGCGATGCTGTGCTATAGCGCCCAAATTCACCAACAATCGTTGGCTGTGGGATCTGACGAATTGCACAGGCTGCGGCAGTCAGGCGCATCAGCCGCTCCAGAAACCCTGCGTAATCGAATGCAAAGTCGATGGTATAGGCCGAGGTTGGCATTCCACCGCCAAAATTGAACATATGTAAACTCGGAGCCAGGGCATGCAGCGCAGCATATTCTGCCACCGAATGCTGCAAACGCGCCTCCCAGGCAATTGCATCCTCGATCTGCGAGCCAACCATCGCGTGGTATAGCACAATCTGGTGCTGGGTTCCCGCCAGTTGCTGCGCGATCCGCCCGATTTCAGCCTGAGTCAGGCCGAAACGCTCCCCGCCGGGGTGGCCTGGATCAATAACATCCGGGGCGAAGCGAGCACGCACGCCAAATTTCCATGGCCCGGCATAGCGCGTCAGAAACTGCTCCAGCTCCTCTGAGTCATCCAGAATCGGCACCAGATTCTCGAAGCCAGCTCGCCTGAGTGCGACAATCGCATCGATATAGGCACGATCCTTGGAACCATTACAGAAGATAGAGCGATCACTGGGGATTGTGCCCTGCCGCCACAGGTGATGGGCGATCACCACATCAGACGCTGCCGAGGTTTCGTGGTGCGCACCTGCGTTGAGAGCCGTCCGAACGACCTCTTCCGCAAAATTCGCCTTGGTTGCATAGGCATAGAGAAACTGGCCGGTATAGCCACTGCGCTCACGCGCTTCGGTGGCCCAGCCATGCATGCGATCAATCTGAGTTGTAATCAGCGGACAGTACGCGACTTCCAATGGAGCGCCATAGCGAGCAACCAACGCATTCAGATCAACCCGATTGCCAAGCAGCAAATGCCCCGCCTGCCGCGAGACAAAATCGGTAATAATCCCATCGCCAGTAATGCCGTAACGATCCTGCAGATAGCCGGAGTAAGTCTGCTTGTTCAATGTTGGTGACCCTTCCTCTTGGTACGAAACTGCGGAAACACGATGCGAACATACACAATGAATTTCGGCCAACGGTACGCGCACGAGCGCAACAAGATACGCACGTTGCCATTGCTGGCAGCGCATATATCGAGCTTGTGCAGCGGACTGTGTCGTCCACCGCGATCCGGATGGAGTGGCAGTTTCGGAGAGGAGGGCATGAAAAACCCTCACACCAGGTGGTGCGAGGGCGCAGGCGCATTGAGAAGACCCACTATGGGTGACGTAGAGCGGCAAGCGCCAACGAACCAGCCCAATGCCCGAAACGAGCATCGCATGCCTGATCGCGGCAAAGTAAGTTGGCCTTACCGTCCATAACCCCTCTAAGAATACTCTACCGGAGCACCGACCTGGGCAGCTGTCAATGGCCGCGCCTGGTGACGCACGTCGACTGGAACAATATTGTTGGGCAGCCGCGCGCCGGAGAGCTCGAATGTCATTGGTGAAATACATCACCAGCCTTATATTATAAGGCTTTTTTCCTGATTGTCAAGTGACAATCCTTGATATTCTAGGCTTACGTGATGTGTTTGGGCGAAGCCTCCGAACTCCCTGTAACGTCTTTGGGCGAAGCCTCAATGATATGGTATATTTGTGCTATTGAATGCAGAACAGGATGTGCCTAGAGTTTTGGCGGTTTGCGTCAAGCACACGATGGGGAGTAACGAAATGCCGCCACACACACGTACCCGTTTGGGAGTCGTTACGAGTGGCTCATTGATCGAAGGGCTAGCTGCGCGCTTGGAGGGTCGTGGGAGCGTTGAGGATATGCGCGTTGGCAAGTTTGTGGTCATTCAGGGCGAGAAACACGAATTCTTCTCCATGATCACGGATGTACTATTGGAAGCCACCAACCAGAAGGTGCTCTCCGATCCACCAAATGGCGATCCATTCTTTCATGAAGTATTGGCCGGTACATCAACATATGGTGCGATTGCGCTCAAGCCGATGCTCATGCTGCCCCATGATCTGAAGGAAGGCCTGCTGCCTCCTAAGACGGTTCCACGCCATTTTGCGCCTGTGCTGGAGGCCGATGAAGGCGATTTCAAACGGGTGTTTGGCGGCGAGGATGCAACCCACTTCGAGATTGGTCGGCCACTCGACATGGACGTGCCAGTCTGTTTAGATTTACATAAAATAGTTGAACGTTCCAATGGTATTTTCGGGAAGAGCGGCACTGGCAAGAGCTTCCTGACGCGCCTGCTGCTCTGTGGCACAATCAAGGCCGATGTTGCATCAAACCTGATTTTCGACATGCACAATGAATATGGGCATTCGGCTACTTCCGAGAGGGGCACCTTTGTGAAGGGTTTGCGCCAACTCTTTGGCGCACGAGTGCTTGTCTATTCGCTTGATCCAGCATCATCGCGCAATCGCGGCGTGAGTGTGGATGAAGAGATCATTATTGGCCTGGATCAGATCGAAGTTGCCGATATCGAATTGCTCAAGGAAGAGCTAAACCTGAATCCGACAGCGGCTGAATCGGCCTATCTGCTTGTTGATCGCTTCAAAGATTCATGGCTCAAGGCATTGTTGAAGATGAGCACCGATGAGTTGCGTGAGTTTGCAGAAAGTGTTGGCGGCCATGCTGGTGCGATCAGCGCCCTCAAGCGCAAGCTCGAACAGATCCAGCGTAAATCGTTTGTGCGCGAGAGTGTGCCATCATCGGCAATCGACAGAATGATCAATGCACTTGAGCGTGGGCAGCATATTGTGCTTGAGTTTGGGCAGCATAACGACATGCTATCGTATATGTTAGTATCCAATATCATTACTCGGCGGATCTACCGGCGTTGGGTTGAGCAGACGGAACGATTTTTGCGTACCCAGGAACCAAGCGATAAGCCACGTCAGTTGATGATCACGATTGAGGAAGCACATAAATTTCTGAATGATTCGGCATCGGGCACGACGATTTTCGGCACAATTGCTCGTGAACTACGCAAGTATAGCGTCACGCTGCTGGTTGTCGATCAGCGCCCATCATCGATAAGTTCTGAGGTGATGAGCCAGTTAGGCACCCGTGTGACGGCCCTGCTCAATGATGAGAAGGATATTGATGCTGTGTTTACGGGAGTTGGCGGGAGTAGTAGCCTGCGCACAGTGCTTTCCAGCCTCGATAGCAAGCAGCAGGCGCTGGTGATTGGGCATGCGGTACCGATGCCGGTGGTGATTCGGACGCGAGCCTATGATGAAATATTCTATGCTGCAATGGGTGAGCGGCCATCGACAATCGAAGAACGACGCAAATCGTATGCTGAGGCCGATGAATTGTTCCCCGAATGAGGAGTCTATGCGACTTATTGTTGTTCGACATGGTGAGAGTGAGTGGAATCGAATCGGGCGCTATCAGGGTCAGGCCGATGCACCACTATCGGAATTGGGCATAAATCAGGCTGAGGCATTGGCAACCCGATTGAAGCGCGAGTCATTCGATGTAATTTTCAGCAGCCCATTGCAGCGAGCGGCTCGAACGGCAGAGGCAATTGCTCGCTATCATCCCGATGTGCCCTTTGTTCGTGAGCCAGCGCTGATGGAGATTCATCACGGCGATTGGCAGGGGCTGTATAGCGCAGATGTACAGGCTCAGTATGCCCATGGCCTGCGTGAATGGCGCCAGCATCCCACCCGCTCGCAGTTTCCAAATGGCGAAAGCTTCAGCAACATCCTCAAACGAGTACTCGATTTCAAACAGCGCCTGCTGCAGGAACATACAGATCGAACGGTGCTCGTATCAACTCATGATGTGGTCGTCAAAATCCTGGTGGCGGATGCGCTGGGTATGAATATGGATCGCATCAATGGCATCTGGGTGACGAATGCGAGTATTAGTGTGATTGAATATGGCGATGATCTGCCATACCTTGTGAGCCTGAGTGAAGCCTGCCACCTCGGGCGGCTTGAGTCGGCCCGCGAAAATCAGAAGGCGCTCTAATTAGATTGCATAGTGAGCATGGTATACTGTCCATATATCTTTGCAAAAAGTGTGCAACGAAGGTGTGCAGAGTTTGTGATTATTGACTCTAGCATAATTTGTGATATATTGAACAAGTGCAACGAGCGAGCCGCAATGCGCGGAAGGGCGCACACCAATGGCATTACCTTCTATGTATACTGAGACGACCGTGCAGCGCAAAAATGAAACCACTGTGCGCATGCATCCAATGAGTTTGAACGAAATTCTCCAACGCGCCGATATCGTCGATGATCTCACGTCGATTGAACGGTTGCTGCTCGAACGCACACGGTCTACTTCTGCGCTGCTTTCTGCTTCTGGCTCCTACACGATTGCCGCTGGTGGAAAACGGCTGCGCGCCACATTGGTATTGCTTTCTGCGCGCCTTGGCGAATATGATTTTGATCGAGCCAGCCATCCGGCTATAGCTGTTGAACTGTTGCACACTGCCTCCTTGATCCATGATGATCTTGTCGATAATGCTGGGCAGCGACGGGGCCGTACAACGGTTCATTCGCGCTGGGATAAAGATGTTGCGCTGATGCTTGGCGATTACCTGTTTGCGTTAGCGGCAAATGAATTGGCCGATGAGCCTGATCCACGAATTATTCGGTTCTATGTGAGTGCTGCACAAACAATGGTTGAGGGCGAACTGAGCCCTGTTACTCAGCTTGAGCCGCTTGATATTGCCCTTGGGCAGTACTTTCGCAAGATCGGCGCGAAGACGGCGGTGCTGTTTGAGGCGGCGTGTAAATCGGGGATTGCCGTTACTGGCGGTACTCCTGAGCAGGTTGAAGCATTGGGTCGTTTTGGCCATGATCTTGGGCTTGCCTTCCAGATTATTGATGATGTGCTTGATTTTGTTGGTGACGAAATCGTTCTTGGCAAGCCGGCTGGTAATGATCTGCGCGAAGGCACATTAACACTGCCATTGATCTATGCCGTCTCCAATAGTACAACACCGATTCTGCATGAACTTGCCCGAACAGCTCGCCCCGATCCAGTACGCGTCCCACAGATTATTGCAGCAGTACGAGCGGCTGGTGGCGATGCAAGCGCCATGCGTGAGGCCCGCAATCTGATTGAACGGGCCAAAAGCCACCTGTCGATCTTTCCTCCCTCTGCGACGCGCCGCACCCTCTCTGAACTTGGCGAGTTTGTCCTCAATCGCCAGCAATAACCCAGGAAACGCGGAACAACGGAGCAACGGAACAGTTTCTCGGTTCCTGGTTCTTGGTGCTCGAGTTTGCTCTCTTATTCCTCGCATTCTTGTTCTCTCGGGTTCTTGTTCGCTTGTTCGTTCGCTGGCTGGCTCCCAATTTGAAATTCTGACTCCTGACTCCTGACTCCTGAATGCTCCCGCACAATAACAAAATCTATACCAAAATATACATCCATATTCTGCAAAGCTTTCGTACATATCTCATGACGCCTATGTATGTACAGGTATATGCTAAATAGCCCTTCTTCTATGTATTGTATTCCTTGGATCATACCCATCACGGAGTATTGCGATGAACGAGCGACGCCGCACTGTTACTCTTCGGCATGACGAGGACGCAGAGACGTCTGAGCCAGGTATTCCGATCTGGAATATTGAGCCGAGCGAGATTGCTGAGGAACCCCAGGAGCGTGGAAGTTCATCTGCAGAAGATTCTGTCCAGCTCTACTTGCGTGAGATCGGTTCCGTGCCACTCCTGAATGCCGAAGATGAGGTTCGATTATCGCAGGCGATTGAGCGTGGCCATGAGGCGCAACAATCCCTCAAATCGACTGAGAGCTTGCTTCGTGGCGAGCGATTTGGCCTAGAGCGCGCTGTGGTAGCTGGCGATGATGCGCGTCGGCAGCTTATTCAGGCCAATCTGCGGCTTGTTGTGAGCATTGCCAAGAAGTATGTGAGCGGGCCGCTTTCGCTGATGGATCTTGTGCAGGAGGGCAATATTGGCCTCATGCGTGCGGTTGAAAAGTTCGATTACACCAAGGGTCATCGCTTTTCAACCTATGCCACATGGTGGATTCGCCAGGCTATCACCCGTGCGATTGCTGAACAGAGCCGAGTTATTCGGTTGCCAGTGCATCTGAGCGATGCGATTGGCCAGCTTCGGCGGGCAACTCGCCAGTTAGAACAATCGCTAGGGCGTGAGCCGAGTGTTGAGGAGATCGCATGTGCGCTTGGCTTACCTGAACGCAAGATTCGCCAATTGTTACAAGTTTCGGCGCAGCCCCTCTCGCTCGAACAGCCGATTGGGAGTGAGGGCGAGGGCTTTGTTGGTGATATGATCGCCTCCGATGTGACTGATGCACCGCTTGAGATTGCGGCCCAACGGATGCTCGAACAGGATCTGGCTGAAGCATTGCGGCAATTGCCCGAACGTGAGCGAACGGTACTACAGTTACGCTATGGGCTCGCCGATGGCCGCAGGCGCACGCTGGAGGAAGTGGGGGTTACGTTTGGCATCACCCGCGAACGTACTCGCCAGATTGAAGCTGAGGCGTTACGGCACCTACGTGGCCCAACAGTTGGCAGCCGGTTGCATGCATATCTGGAGTAGAGTATAGCTTTCAGGATGCCCTCGCCCTTCCCATTTTAGGAGTACGTAGGGGCGCAGCAGCAGATGCGAGCGCGTCTCAAGTATCAAGCTGCTGCGCCCACACTATCGTTACGAGAGGCTTTCCTTCACCAGCAGGGCAATATCGGTGGGTAGTTTGGCGATTTTTACGCCCACGGCCGCGAGTGCGGCCATCTTCTCCTGGGCTGTCCCCTCGCCACCCGAGATGATTGCACCAGCGTGGCCCATGCGTCGTCCTGGCGGGGCTGTCTGTCCAGCAATAAAACTCACGACTGGCTTGGTCACATGAGCTTTGATATAATCGGCGGCATCAATCTCGGCCCGCCCACCAATTTCGCCAATCAACACAATCGCCTTGGTCTGGTCATCGGCCTGAAACAGTTCGAGCACATCCACAAATGATGTACCGATAATTGGATCGCCGCCAATACCAACGATCGAACTCTGGCCGAGTCCAAGGCGTGTGAGCGCATCAACAGCCTCATAGGTCAGCGTGCCACTCTTCGATACAACACCAACCGGGCCAGGGGTCGCAATATTGCCTGGAATGATGCCAACCTTGGCTTGGCCAGGGGTTAACAGGCCGGGGCAATTCGGGCCAATCAGCCGGGCAGCATATTCTTGGACATAGGCATAGGTGCTGACCATATCGTTGGCTGGGATGCCCTCGGTGATACAGACGATCAGCGCGATACCGGCACCAGCGGCCTCACGAATGGCATCGGGGGCGAAGGGCGCTGGCACATAGATAATCGATGTATTGGCACCAGCCTGCTCAACCGCCTGCAGGACGGTGTCGAAGACCGGGATTGTGCCATCGATTGCTTTCTGGCCACCACGGCCAGGAACGACACCAGCCACGACCTGTGTTCCATAGGCGATCATCTGGCGGGTATGAAACTCGCCCTCGCGCCCAGTAATGCCCTGCACCACCAGGCGGGTATTGTTATCGACCAGGATGCTCAAACCTGCCTCCTTCAATTCTTTTGTTCGTGTCTATCCTACCACAGCCTACCGATATGAGCATTCTAATGTGCGTCGTTGTGCTTTGGGTGGGGTCTGCCATGCGTCTACGCGTATCGGCTGACCTATCGTGGCGGGCGATTCACGAATCGCCCCTACCCTGACGCCAAATGTATCGCACCCACATCCTAGCGGGCGATTCACGAATCGCTCTGACGCCAAATGTATCCACATCCTAGCGCGATCCAAAGATCGCCCGGCCAATTCGTACCATTGTTGCCCCTTCGGCAATTGCGGCATCGAAATCGTTGCTCATGCCCATGGAAAGCTGCGACCAATCGGCCTGTGGGAAGGTATGTGCCAGATGCTCACGCAATATACGAGTGCTGGCAAAATGTGGCCGCGCATCTTCTGGTACCCTCGCAATTGGTGCAATTGTCATCAGGCCACGAACTTGCAGATGCGACAGTGTGACGATCTGTTCGACCGCCAATAGAAATGTACTGAGCGTGGCTTGGTGCGTCTCCCATCCAACCAGATCGAAGCCTTCCTTTGCCACCTCACCAGATACATTGACTTGCAGCAGGATGTCGAGTGGTTGTGTGCGCAGTTCGCTCGCAGCGCGATCCAGTTGCTGTGCGAGGCGCAGGCTATCGACAGAATGGATCATGTTGAAGAGTTGGGCAGCCTTCTTGGCCTTGTTCGATTGCAGATGACCAATCAGATGCCAGGTCAGGCGTTGGCGTTCGGCGGAGAGAGCCGTGATCTTGGATTCGGCCTCCTGCACCCGATTTTCGCCAACATCGGCCAAACCAGCTGCGAGTGCTTGTTCGACAATCGCAGCGGGATGTGTTTTGGTTACGCCAATCAGCATGATCTCTGCCGGGCTACGTCCGGCCTGCTGGGCGGCGGTAGCGATCTGTTGGCGTATGTTCGCAATGTTCTCGGCAATCTGTTCGGACATGTGGTACTATTCGCCTCATTATGCAGCGATCCATGGCTATTATACCGCAGCCTGAGGAGATGACGCGTGCCTGAGCAACGGAGCACAACGAGCCGTACTGTGGCGGTGTTGTTTGTTTGTCTTGGTAATATCTGCCGCTCACCAATGGCCGAAGCGATCTTCCGTCATCAGGTCGAGCAGGCTGGCCTTTCCCGAACAATTACCAGCGACTCCGCTGGAACTGGTGCCTGGCATGTTGGCAACCCTCCGCACCTCGGCACACGGCGCGTTCTGCTCAAGCATGGCCTCACAACAGCACATGTTGCTCGGGTGGTGACACAGAATGATTTTACGCGCTTCGACTATCTGATTGCTATGGATCGCGATAATCTGCGTGATCTGCGCTCAATGGGTGGTGGTGCCGCCGCCCGCGTGGCACTACTGATGGATTTCGCACAAGCGAGTGGCACAACCGACATCCCCGATCCATATTATGATCGACGCTTTGAGGAAACCTACACCCTCATTGATCAGGGCTGCCGCGGGTTGCTTGAGCAGATCATTGGCACATTGCGCCTGCCGAACACAACGCTTCCTAACACGAAATAGCCATACTCTTCACGGCTGAGCGTTAGACAGTGTCTTATATGTATCCGCAGATTTCGCAGATTTCGCAGATTATTGGCACCGAACCTGGCTGGTTGATGCGAATAGAGTGCAACTTCGCACGCCTTCTGGTCGTCACTCTCATGGCTCTTCTGAACAGAAAAAAAGAGGAACAGATATGGCGAAGACCATGGCGGATCTGCCTGCGGTGAATTTTAGCGGCGAGGATATCATGTCTGGCCGTTTTCCGGCACTGCTGGCTCAGGCAGCAATTGAGCATGGGCCGATCTTCAAATGGATAATTACCGATGGTTGGGAGGCTGGCGAGTATGTATTCATGGTTGGGCCAGAGGCGAACCGTTTCGTTCTGCATACCGGCCGTGAACATTTTAGCCACGATAAGGGTTGGACGCCACTGATTGGCGATACGCTTGGCAAGGGCCTGCTGAATATGGATGATCCCATGCACGCCCGCCATCGTAAAATGTGGAATCCTGCCTTTACGGCTGCTGCGATGGAAGCCTATATTCCTGTGATGCAGCAGGTGATTGCGGATCGGACGGCTGCCTGGCCGACGCAGGGGATTGTTGATGTCTACCAGGAATCGCGCGAGATCACCTTTGATATTGCGGCGGCGGCATTGGGCGGGTTTCAGCGTGGGTTGGATGTGGATCGGTTGCGCGAGCTGTTCTATACCCTGCTGCGCTTCGATGATCGGATTGAGAGCTGGGAAAGCTATGATAAACGCTTTCACGAGGCCCAGCGCGAACTCTACATAACACTCATGCGCCTGATTGCTGAACGCCGTGCGCTGCCACCCGATCAACAGCCCCACGATGTGGTGGGCATGATTGTTCGCGCTCGTGATGAAGATGGCCAGGCACTGAGCGATGAGCAGGTGCTGGCGCATATTAACATTCTGCTTGTAGCCGGGCATGAAACAACAACGACACTGGCCTCGTGGATGTTGTATTTTATTGCCACCCAGCCCGAACAGCGCCGCGCTCTTGAACAAGAACTGGAAAGTTTGGCAATCGATGCCGATACATCAGCCCCAGTTGAGGCATTACGGGCAATGAAGCGCTTGGATGCGTTCCTGCGCGAAGTGGGTCGGCTGTATCCACCGGTGATCAATGTGCCACGTGGTGTGATTTCGGACTATGAATTTGGTGGATACCAGATTCCGGCTGGCACGCCGATGCGGCTTTCGTTGGCGGGTAGCCATCTCCTGCCATCAGTGTTTACGGAGCCACAGAAGTTCGATCCAGAGCGATTCCTGCCGCCGCGTGATGAGGAGCGGCGGACGCCATATGGTCTGGTGACATTTGGTGGTGGGCCACGGATCTGCATCGGAATCAACTTCGCCCAGATTGAGGTCAAAGCCCTGGCAGCGCATGTCCTGCGCCGCTATAATTTGGAGCCTACTGGCCCGTCAGTAGGGCATGGCGGCCATTGGACTGCGATCCTCACAGATGGGGTGAAGTTAATGGTGACGGCGAAGTAGGGGGAACGCCCCTCTCCCCAACCCCTCCCCCACAGGTGGGCGAGGCGCAACGGGTTCGCAATGGAGCAATTCCCCTCTCTCCGGCGTGGGAGAGGGGTAGCGGGAGAGCGGAGGAGCAATGGTTGAGGGACTAAAATTGTCTCATTGGTGTGGATCGCACCGTTCCCACACGGCTGAGCAGCAGCGCACCAAGGCCGGGGCTGGCGATCGCATAGAACAGCAGTAGCGCCGCGCTTGGTGAGAGCATCCCAACCAGTGCAATTGGCAGAATAAGCCCTCCAGCGACAAGGATGGTTGTGCGGGTGAGTGTGATCGTTTTTGGTTCGATGCTCGCCCGTGCTGCCTGAATGAGCGCAGCCAATCCACTGATATATGGCACATTGGCCAGCAACACAATAATGACACTCAATGGCAACCCGATCAGTGTTATAGCGAGCAGTGTTGCAAGTAAGGGCAGCAGTGCCGTCAGTGCGACGCTGGCGAGTAATCCGATGATGCTGGCTCGCACGGGATAATAGGCCAGCATCACTGCGGTGGTCGCAGTGCGATGCGGCCAAACCCCAATCATCAGCAAGCAGAGTATCAACAGCAGCATGCCAAGCGCCAAGCTAAATGGCCAGCCAGCAATTCCTATGGTGCTACTTGGGCCATAGGGAACTGGTGCAAACAGGCCAACCAAGCGGCTGAGGTATTGGCCACCAACCCCACCAATGATTGTGCGTCCGGCGAGTTTTGCACTATCGGCCTGTACTCGGCCACCAAGTGACATCGCATTGCCATCGATCTCGGCACCAGGCGTAAGGATAATATCACCAGTATAGCTGACGACATCACCATGAACGTGCCCACTAACGATAATGCTGCCCGTCCAGGTCGTCACATCACCAAGAACCTCGCCATCAACGCGAACATCGCTGGTAATTGTGGCAATATTGCCATTTACTTTATCCCCCGCTGGTACAGTGCGCGGCAGATCGTTAAGGCTAAACGTAAGCCGCATGATCAGCAGCAGAGCTGTCATAAGATATGCCATACTACCCTCAGATTAGGCGCTTACATGCATGTTTGTGATGGTGCGCGCATGCCGACCCAGCAAAAGCCCACTACCAATCGCTGCCGTCAACCCAATCAGTAACAGCGGAATGCCAATCGCCCCAACTGCACCAAGGAGTGGCTTGAGGATTAACTGGATCGCGAGTGGTGCTGGTGCTTCGATCAACAGCGCCCATACGCCAAATGTCGCAGCAGCAAAGATCAGAACTGCCAGGGTGATCCGCACCAGAATTCGCGTACGTTCCTGGCGCATGAGCGTATGTGGAGTTTCAGTGGGCAGCCGCCGAGTGGTTCGAACGACAAGATCGGAGGGTGGATCAAGAGGTGCTGGTTCATCGAATACCGCCAATCGTTGGCGAAACGCTCTATCATCAGGTTCTTCATCTAGGATGTGGTTGGTTCGGGTTCGCATACTTCTACCCCGTTATGGCTAAGTCGTTTAGCCATCATGTTGCGCGCACGATGCAGACGTGTCTTAATTGTGCTTTCGGTCAGCCCGGTTGTTTGGGCAATCTCCTGGTACGATAGATCGTTCCAGTAGCGTAATACCATCACCAGGCGGTACCCCTCGGGTAGCGATTGAAGTGCCTGGCGCACAGCTTCACGTCGTTCTTGATCGATTGCCCTGCCCTCTGGCCCACGTTGGGTGCTCGGAATCACGAGAGCGACATCATCGAGCGTCAGCCAGCTATAGCGCTGGCGGCGTAACCGATCAACACAATAGTTCGATCCAATCGAAAGCAGCCATGTCGAAAAGCGGCGTGTTCGATCAAATCGAACCAGATGCATATATGCGCGAAGGAAGATCTCCTGGCTCGCATCCTCTGCATCCTGTGGGCTACCTAGCATCCGATAGGCGAGGCCATAAACAGCTCCAGCATAGTTGTGCATCAACTGGCTGAAGGCCGTATGGTTCCCTCCTAAGGCCTGTTCGATCAGGAAGATCTCCTCGGCCTGATGGTCCATGGCTTCTCCCGACGTATGATCATCTACGAAGATGCGCTGCAAAGGTTTCATGCATCACGAAGAGATGTTCGTCTATTCTTGATGCATGTGTGGTTCAGGTCTTGATTCTATCTGCTTGCACAACGAGAACATATCGTATACCATGAACGTTAGCTCGGTGGTTATTCCGTTAGCCACTGTGCTGGCTGTGCGAAATGTGTTTCCGCGATCCCAGAAGCGGGCCTGTGGCCCAGGAGAATGTCGCCGTGGCAGCCAAGCTTGACCGCACACAAATTAAGAGCGCGCTGGCCCTTTCCGATCCGGCGATTAGCTCGTTTCTGGACCTCCAGACTGGTATGGTTGTCGATCTGATCGAGGGTGATACCAGCCCTGCTCAGGTAGAACTCAGCCAACAGGTGATGGATGGATATGGTGATCGCTTCCGCTATATCCCTGGTGGGAACGCGAATGTGGATGCTGCCGCGATTGATTCATGGCTCGAAGCAGAAGGCATCACGCCATAATAGACCGAATCATGGTTCATTTGATAGAAAGCATAGATAGATCGTACGAGCGCGATATATCGCGCCCTGCGGATTTATTTGTCGTTCAATGCGGCAACTCCGGGCAGCACCCGGCCTTCGAGTAGCTCCAGCGACGCCCCGCCGCCAGTGGAGATGTGCTTGACTTTATCGGCCAGGCCCATCTGCTCAATTGCGGCAACCGAATCACCACCACCAATGACGGTCATCCCTGAGCAATCGGCCAGCGCCTGTGCGACTGCGCGTGTTCCGCCGGCAAATGGCTCTAGCTCAAACACACCCATTGGCCCATTCCAGATCACCGTCTGTGCTTCGAGAACGACTTTGGCATAGGCTGCGCGGGTCTGTGGGCCAATATCAAGCGCACGCCATCCAGCAGGGATCGCATCGACACCCACGACCTGGGTGTTGGCATTGGCTGCGAACCGATCTGCAATAACAACATCGGTTGGCAGTAACAGGGTGACATTGCTGTTTGCCGCTTGGTCGAGCAGATCCTTGGCCGTTGCCACTGCATCCGCTTCCACCAGCGAATCGCCCAATGATTTGCCCTGGGCCAGCAGAAATGTGTTGGCCATGCCGCCACCAATCAGCAGGGCATCGACCTTGCCGAGCAAATTGGCGATCACGCCGATCTTGTCGCTGATCTTCGCGCCACCGATAATTGTGACAAATGGCCGCGCTGGATGTTCGAGTGCGCCACCAAGTACCTCTAGCTCGCGCTCCATCAACAACCCGCTGACTGCTGGCAACAGGTGGGCAATCCCTTCTGTTGAGGCATGGGCGCGATGGGCCGCGCCAAAGGCATCATTCACATATACATCGCCAAGTTTTGCGAGATCCTGAGCCATACTCGGATCGTTGGCTTCCTCACGGGCATCAAAGCGCGTGTTCTCCAGCATTAGCACGGCACCAGGTTCAAGTGCTTTTGATGCAGCTTCTGCTTCTGTTCCAACAGTGACTGGCACGGTCTGGACTGGGCGATCAAGCAGTTCGGCGAGATGCGTGGCGGTTGGTGTGAGGCGCAGGCTCTCGACGACCTTGTTCTTTGGGCGGCCCAGGTGCGACATGAGGATGACTGCGGCACCGTGCGCGATCAGATATTGGATGGTTGGTACGGCAGCCCGAATGCGGGTATCATCGGTAATATGTCCATCTTCTAGTGGAACATTGAAGTCGACACGGACGAGCGCCCGTTTGCCATGCCAATCCACGTCGCGAATTGTCTGCTTTGCCATAATCTCTATACTCCTCTGCTGTTTCGGCTATGGACGGGCTTATTTTAGCATTGAACTGCTGTAAAGGGAACTCCTGGCACGCTCGCAATCATTACGGAGCCGCTGCAATATGGGTTGGCGGAAGCATGTTGGAGGTGTGTTTGCTGGTAGTTGACCAATACCCCGCATGTGGGAACCCCGCTCCAAGGCAGGAGCGGGGCTGGGTGAGGCTATGTGCTGGATTATGGTGTTGTGTGTTTACTAGGCCAGTAGATCTGTGCTGTGGAAGCCAGCGGGTGGTGTTGGCCGTACCAGAATAAAATATTCCTTGGCGAACATGGTTGCCCGTAGTTCGTCCGGCATCTTCCGCATGGGGTTTTGAGGCCCAAATTGGGTACGATGCGCTTCAAATGCAGTAAACTTGGCTGCTTGTTGGGCAGAAACATCAATCGATGTGGTGATCTCCTCATCGGAAATGCCAAGCGGCACGCCATCCGGGCGATTATTGAAGGGTTGGGTATCGATACCGGCAGCCTTCATTGCCTCGCCCATTTGCTCAAAGAATGAGCGGGCCATGACACCATAGAATAATCGTGATGCATGCAATGGCCCATCGGAGAGCGCATCGAACGCCGCTGTTGTGTAGCGATAGACGGCAATATGATCGGGATGACCATAGCCGCCGGTTGGATCATGGGTGACCACCACATCGGGCTGGATGTCGCGGAGCAGGGCGGTAAATCGTTCGGTGGCTGCCTGTGGATCGAAACTATGCAGGGAGCGTGGATCATTGTTCTCGGATGTTCCAACCATTCCCGAATCACGGAAGCCCAGGAAGCGTAGCTCGCTGAAGCCAAGCGCGGTAACGGCATTATGCAGTTCTTCGGCGCGGACGGCACCGAGTGTCTCGCGGGTGGCAAGGTGTGGCTCACTGATTTCACCGACTTCGCCGCCGGTGGCGCAGGCGAGGACGACACGGGCACCACTGGCGGCATAGCGGGCCAGGGTTCCGCCGCTGAGTAGTTCGTCATCTGGATGAGCGAAAATTGCCAGAATTGTTGGTATGGTCAAGATACATTCTCCGCAATAGCAAGATGGCCAGAATTATTGATTACGATAGCACACCTGGTAGTATAGCACTAGTACGCTGAAGCGTAGATGATGCGCTATCGCGCACCGCTTTGTAACGGGCTAAAGCCCTGCTCAAACCAGATCATTACTTAGGCCGCACTGCACTAGCGGCATACAGGATGCGGCCCGAACTTGGCGATGTGCGGCTGCCAATCATACGCAGATTGATCAGGCCGACTTCTGTACTGAGTTCGGACAATCGGGCAAATGGGACAGGAAAGGGCACAAACGAGATTGGCTGGGATTGCTCATATTCAACCACAAGCAAACGTCCACCCGGCCGGAGATGGGCTATGAAACGCTGGAGGATGTGTGCTTGATCGCTCAGGAAGTGCAACAGATTAGCCATCAGGATGCCATCAAGCAATGGTAGATGTAGTGGCTGGCGCACATCGGCTTGCATTGGCAGCACACGGGCAGCGGGTTGCGAGAGTAATTGGCGGGCACGCAATGCAGCAATTGCTTTGCCATCGCGGTCAATGGCATGAATTGTTGCTGTTGGGCTGAGTAATTCTGCAAGCGCCCAGGTGAAATTGCCCGTCCCTGCGCCTAAATCGGCCCAGATCCCGCCTGGCGGGCGCGTTTCGTCGCGGATGAGGGCAACCATCTCGTTGTGTTCCATGTATGTGCTCCACAGATTTGCATGATTTGCCTGATGCATATATTGAGCAATCCCTGAGCAATCCTGTTATGATTGAGCCACGATGGGTAAAGCCATGGTATTCTTAAGCAAGGCCTACCGTGAACGTTGTAGGAAAGTAGCTGACAGATGGGTTGGCTCACGTTCACAGGATCATCGTATTGTTCTTATGGATCAATACGATCAGATACTCGCTGTGGATCCAAGCATGAAGTGTACCATGGCGTACTGCTGCTGTGGATGCGAATGGTAGGTTCATTCTACGAAAGGATACGGAACAGGCGAATGGTCAACAACGCAGATTTTATCGCACTCAAGAAACTCGTAAAAGATCAAGGGCTCCTTACGAAGCAACCGTGGCACTATTTCGGTTTTATGGTTGTGAAGCTGGTTTTACTGATCGTCTGTATGGTTATGATGTTCACCATCACTTCTGTTTGGTTTCAGGTGATCAATGCGATCTTTATGGGCTTTGTGATGGGGCAGATCGCATTCATCTCGCATAGTGCCTGCCATCGCCAGAGTTTCAATAAACTATGGCAGAACGATGTGGCCGCGCTGATTTTTGGGAACTTTCTGCTGGGCATTAGCCGTGATTGGTGGATGTTGAAGCATAATGTGCATCATGCCCATCCAAACCACGATGGCATGGATCCGGATCTTGATGTGCCAGCTGTGGCGTTTACCGAGCAACAGGCGCTTTCCAAGCAGGGCATCTGGCGCTTTATCGTCAAGTATCAAGCCTGGTTGTTCTTCCCACTGCTGACACTCCAGGGCTATGCGCTGCGCGAAGTCAGCATCCGCTTTGTATTCAGTGGCAAGGCACGCCAGCCCTGGCTTGAGGGATTGTTGATGGCAGCCAATGTTGTTTGGTATCTGGCACTGCCAATGATTGCGCTCGGCCCGTGGGCTGGCCTGATGTTCGTTCTGATCAGCCATGCGGTGTTCGGTGTGTATCTTGGGTCGGTGTTTGCGCCGAACCACAAGGGCATGTTGATTGTCGATGACACAACCGAGATCGATTATCTGCGACTTCAGGTATTGACGGCCCGGAATGTGCGTGCCCATGCGCTGACCGATTTCTGGTATGGCGGGCTGAACTACCAGATCGAGCACCATCTGTTCCCATCCCTGCCCATGCACCGATTGCGCCCGACCAGCCTGATTGTGCAACAGTTCTGTGCGGAACGGGGCGTTTCATATGCCGAAACAGGTGTGGTACAGTCGTATCGGGAAATTCTTGGGTATCTGAATGAGATTGGGGCACCACTCCGAAACCCGATCGCTGAACCAGAGCGCATTCCTCAGAAGCTGTGACAAACCCAGGAGTCAGCGGTTATTCCCTCACCCCTGCCCTCTTGCCCATGCCGGGGCGAAGGGGAATTGACCTCTTGCAAACCCTTTGCACCCCTCCCCACCTGTGGGGGCGGGGCTGGGGGCGAGGGGAATGATCAACGGTCTGAGAAAACCCTTCACCTGAAAGGAGGGGTGAGGGGTGAGGGGTCAGGAGTTATTCCGCCAACCTGACATGGCCTCATTCTGACTTCTGAATGCTGACTCCTGAATACTCTTGTTCCGATTACGCGCCGCTCAGCGCCTCGGCAATCGCATCAGCCAGTTCGGCGTGTTCAAGGGTGATGGGGTTGCTACGGCTGCTGCTTGCCTGTGCGGCTTGGGTGGCGAGTTCGGAAATATCTGCTTCGCTGAGTCCGTAGGACGCCAGATTGGGGATGCCAAGCTCGCCCGCCAGGGATTTCAGCATAGCTGGCAGTTCTTGCAACCCGTTTGTCACTCCCAGGAGGCGTGCAATCTCGGCATAGCGAGCCAACGCTGGGCTGTTTGGGTCGCTGCGGTATAGGGCACGCAGATTGGCCTTGGTGATTGGTGCGAGCAGTGCTGCACAGGCAGCGCCGTGTGGCGCTGGAAACATGCCGCCGAGTGGCGCTGCAATCCCATGAACGGCTCCCAGGCCAGCATTGGCAAGCGCCATGCCACTCAGCAGGGCCGCAGTGCTCAGATCGAAGCGTGATTGAGCATCTGGCTGCTGGACACTATTGCGTAGTGAACGAGCCGCCAGGGCTAGTCCCTCGCAGCACAGGCCATCGGTGAGCGGCCCAGCTCGCCGCGAAACAAATGCCTCGATCAGTTGGGTGAGCGCATCCAGCCCACACGAGGCAGTTATATGCGCCGGTAGCCCATAGGTCAGTTCTGGATCAACCAGGGCGATCTTCGGGAAGAGCGAAGCATCGCGGATACTGGCTTTCGCCCGATGTGTGGGCGAGCGCACCACCGCATTACGGGTGACTTCGCTGCCAGCACCAGCAGTTGTTGGTACGGCAATCAGCGGCAGTGCCGGATGTTCGAGCGTGCGCCCGGCCCCGATCACCTCCATATACTCCAGGGCACTGCCAGGGTTGGCAGCGAGTGCAGCAACGGCTTTGGCAGTGTCGATCACGCTGCCCCCACCAATGGCGATAACGCCATCGCACCCATGATCGCGGGCGAGCGTTGCAGCAACCTCAACTATAGCAATATCGGGTTCGCCATGCGTTTCCGATTGTGCGATAACAACACCTAATCCAATCAGGCGGGCGGCCAATGCTGCTGGCGGGCCGCCACGCAATGCAGAGCCAGCCGATCCGATCAGCATGATCCGTTGGCCAAGTGAACCAAGCAATGATGGCAGTTCATTGCTTGTTCCAGCGCCAAGAATAATCCGGCCTGCGGTGCTATATTCAGAGCGTGTCATGGCTGGTTGCTCACTATCCTACAAAGCCTCACGTTGTTGGTACGGGATCAATACGCGATTTGAGGGCTGTTTGAATATCGGGTGGCAGATTGCTGAAGAACTGATATCCGGTTACTTTTTCGATCTCGCTGACCTTGACGCGATACTCTTCCCAATCGCCAAGTGTTGCATCCAGGCTATTCGGAACACGTATCGCAATTACCTGTGTTTTGGCGGTGATACGGGAAATATCGCTCTGGCCTTTTGGCATCACGACGATAATTTTCCAGGTGTAGCGTGGTATCCGTATTCTGCCATCGGCGATTGTGCCGATCCTGCCATCACTACCAGCGATAATATACAGAACATGCCCTTTATTGACTAGTGTTCGGGAGAATGACTCAAGCTGCTCCCATGTGCCGCGATTATTATCCGGGGCTTGTGGTACAACATTGGTCAGAATAAACGTTGCCAGATTATCCTTGGCGGATGCAGTGCGATCCGCCGATGGGCACATATGGCCGCGATCATAGCCAGTTCCAGTATAGTCATCGAGGGATACGCGATACCATGAATCTGGGAGCGTGCCATCTGCCGTAAAGGTCGGGCTACGTTTTGCCTCGCCGAGATCCTTTTTGGTTAATTGCCAGCTCACCCAATTTGGAATTCCGTTATCGCGGTTGTACGAAAGCACATATTGTGGGCGCTCGATCAGATAATTGTTTGGCTCTGCCGTATCGTGAACGGCTCCACTGGGATTACCCAACAGCAGATTGCGATTGCCACTTGGTTTGCTGGGATTAGCGGTACTGGTGGGGCGCACGGTTGGTTTGGCCGTGCTTGTTGGCTTCGCGGTTGGCTTTGTGGGCCGGGCCGTTGGCTTGGTAGGCTCAGTCGGCTGTTCTGCAATAGGAATAGTTGGCACAATTGGTGTAGGCGCGACCGATATCGTTGGGTTTGAGCGATAGTTCCACCATAGAAACAGGCTCACGAGCAGCACCAGCACAAGAACGATTTGCCAGTTTATTTTGATGCGCATAGTGGCTCTTTCAGTATTATATTCAGGAGGCAGCAGCGACGCGATGCATCGCGTCGGTACGGCGTCAGCATCGTGTTTGTGCGAGGTTGATCGCTACGTTTCGACGACCGTTGTGCGTAGCCCGCCAATTGTGCCATCGGCAAGCCGGCCAACAATAAAGGTTGGCATTTCGATAGTGCCAAGTTTATAGACAGTCAGCTCACGGAACATGCGCCGCAGCAACCGTATCAGCTTTTTAGAGCGTGCCACGCGATTGTGTGCATCTTCGGATGCCTCGGGATCAAGGGAAACCATTGGCGCAAAGAATTCGTTGAACTTCACTTGGGTGATTGGTGTTGATTCTGGTAGTTTCGTTAGTGTATAGAGTGCATTCGCCGAGAATGGTTGTGGATCTGACCACAGAAATGGTTCCAGGGGGTAATCGGCTTCGCTGGAGAACAGAAGGCCATCGCTGCCTTTTGCTAAACGCTCAATGACATCCACACGAGGGCCTTTCTATCTATAGGGGAGTGTCTGTCGATGCTTCACTTCCAATCACTTGCTTGCCAGTGAGTATAGCATATCAGAACTGGTCGCCTGGTGGTTGAAACTGCGGCTACCGCTCGTGTTGGCTTTGATAGAAATAAGACTAGCGGCTCTCCATATCCACTCATTCTGTCGCCAGTTCACTGCGGAGTCTATACGGCAACACTGCGCCTCATGGCGTTCAGTGATCTATGGACGAGCGACTATGGGCGGACGCTTTTTGCCAAATTGGTGCTCTTTGGCGTAATGATTGCGTTTGGTGCCTATCATCTGTTGATTGTGCGGCCACAAACACTCACGCAGATTGTACACGCTACAGTATTGATCACGGATTGGCAGCGGCGACGCGATGCAGCGCTCGTCGGTTCGTCCTCCTTATCAAACTTCAAACATAAGTCGCATTATGTTGGACGTGTGGTGGCGCTTCCTGCTCTTCGTGCCATCCGCCCAGCGGTTTTCACAGGGATGGTGTTGGAATGATGGTTGAATCGGTGTGATCATCGGCGATGGTTCCATGGTACGTGGCAAAGAAACGAGATGGTGTATCCGGTCTCGTTTACGGGTGTTTTCTGTTCCGTTGCTACGCACCCCCCCATTTGCATGATGTTTTGTTGACATGTCAAGTGATTTACTGTACCATGCCATTATGGAAACACAAGGATTGACTGAACACCAACAGCAGGCCTGGAGCTCGCTCCACCGCATTCGCATGCAGCTTTTGCCACACCTTACACGGCATTTGGCAACCCATTCGGAACTTACCGAAGCCGAGTTTCTTGTGCTCGTTTCACTCTCTGAAGCGGCTGTCCCGGCGGTTCGTGCGAAAGAATTGTGCCGCACCCTGAGGTGGGAAATCAGCAGGCTTTCGCATCAGATCACACGGATGGAGGCGAGTGGTCTTGTGAAGCGGATGGAATTCCCAGAAGACGCACGCAGTTTTCAAATCAGCGTAACGGAATTGGGCACGTTGGCAATCGAACGGGCATTACCGCTCCAGCAGCGTGAAATTCGGCGCTGTTTTGGCGATGTGCTGACATCAGAACAACTCGATTGCTTGATCGAGATTGCTGAAGCAATAAGTACCCACCTGAAGGATCAACCCGCGCATTGATGCGTGGAGTGGCAATCGTGTTTATTAGACTTTATCTCGATTTGTCGTATACTGCTCCTTCATCACACGGAAGGAGCCGCGATGACCCGCTTACGCTATGCCGCGCTTGCCCGCAAGCCGATGGACGTGTTGGATATGACCAGTCTCACTCCCGACGAATTCCTGCTGTTGGTTCCGGCCGTTGAAACGGCGTTTCAAGCGCATATGGCGATCTGACGCTTGGGCGAGATCCCTGCTGCATAAACAAGCGAATCCTCCATAGGGCTAATGCTTCGCCTAACCTTCTATGCGAGGTCGGAGCGTGTCGCATACGCCCGGCGCGATCTATCGCATCCCTGCAAATCGTCCTCCATCCGATTAGCACGCATTCCTTTCAATATAATGTATATAATACTTGACATTATGTATGTTATGCATTACTATTTGTTGTGTGAACATTACGGGAAAATGGAAGAAAGCGGCCATGGGCAGCATGTCACAAGCAGCATAGGGAGGGAACCATGTCGTTTCAGGAAAAGAATATTACTGCTTCTTTAGTAAACTTCACGTTGATACTAGGATTCTTCCTCATAAGCTTGTTTCAAATGGTTCAGGGTGGGCATCTCACTTCAGAATATGTCTTTCGGCTGTGGGGAATTGTGGCCATACTTGCCACGGTTGGGACGGTTGCCATCATTATCTTCACACATATTGCATCTGGTGTTATTCATACCATGAAAACGAGTGAAGAACCACATATCAAAGGTATTCAGGATGAGCGAGATACGTTCATTGAATTGAAAGGTACGAATATAGCGTATCGGGTCTGCTCAATCGGAGTTGCGCTCTCAATGCTCACACTTGTGTTTGGGCAGCAGCCATTGGTGATGTTCAACCTGCTTATCTTCTTCGGCGTTGTTGCACAGATTATTGCAGATATATCGCGGCTCTATTTTTACCGACGAGGCTTTTAAGATGGGTAAGCGTCATATTAACAACACTATTCGGACATTGCGTTTCTTCCATAATGAAATGACGCAGGAGCAATTAGCAGAGCAAGTAGGAGTAACGCGCCAAACGATCATCGCCATGGAAAAAGGAAAATACTCGCCCTCGCTCGAATTAGCATTCCGAATCGCGCTGGTTTTTAACGTACCGCTTGAGGAAGTGTTTTCCTACGAGGCGGAAGATGATACGCGCTAGTATCGCGGGGTTCTGAAGATAAGAAGGGCATCCACCATGAACAAAAGCATGAACAAAAGCATGAACAAAAGCATGAACAAAAGTCTAGAGCAGAAACCCACCATGATCACGTCCACCAAACCCGATTGGCCGATACCTGCTGCGCTGCTTGCGTTGACCGCAGTTCCGTTTGTTGCCGGCATCGCCCGCCTGGTCAGTTTGGCTGCTGGCACAGCAATCACGCCGGAAAACGCACGGTTCATTGCAATGCCCTTGCCCGTGGTGTTACACATTATCAGCGCGACCCTGTTTTGTATCCTGGGTGCCTTTCAGTTCGCCCCAGGATTTCGCCGCCGCAGGCCCGGTTGGCACCGGATTGCCGGGCGGGTGCTGGTCGCCTCCGGCTTTGTTGTTGGCCTTTCCGGTTTGTGGATGACACAGTTCTATCCGCTTCGTCTCCAGCACCTCCAGGGCGATCTGCTGTATGGCGTCCGGATTCTGGTTGGTTCTGGCATGATTCTCTGCATTGCTCTCAGCCTGGCTGCCATTATGCGGCGGGATATTGCACGGCACCGCGCCTGGATGATTCGCGGCTATGCCATCGGCCAGGGTGCCGGCACGCAGGTGCTTGTCCTGCTGCCCTGGGCGTTGATATTTGGGACACCAAGTGACCTGAACAGAGACATCTTGATGAGTGCTGCCTGGGTGATCAATCTCGCCGTGGCCGAGTGGATCATCCGCAGGCGCACTCGCCGTGGCCGGGTGGATCTTCCGCAGGCAGCCGACCTATCCCCAACCACGAACCCAGGATAGCCATAGTGTGCGACTCCACCGTAGATGGTATGGGAATCTAGAGTGCGGATGGCATACCTTGAATCACGCAGTTGTACGGACGCGATCTATCGCGTCCCTGCGGGTATTGGTGTGCAATGAGATTTAGTACGCTGAAGCTCAGGAAACGCCTATTTCCCCTGTGCCTTGCGCCATACCTCATACTCAATGCGGGCCTCATCGGAGAGCGGGTAATACTTGCGTAGATCGCCGCCCTCGCTCAACTGTAGCCGCGAGAAATCCTCCCACTCGGCATGTTCGCTGGCCTTCTGTAGGAGCTGCGGTGCGAGCTTGGCTGGAACGACGACGACGCCATCATCATCGGCAATGATAATATCGCCTGGGATCACTAGAACGTTGCCGCATGAGATCGGTACATTCACAGCAAATGGCATGATATTGGTCTGCGTATGGAAATTTGGGGTGACACCGCGCAACCACAGGCCAAGCTCAAGCTCTTTCACATGCGGGTAATCGCGGATGCAGCCATCGATGACGACCCCAATGCCGCCACGACCCTTGAAATAGGTCAGCATCATCTCGCCAAAGATGCCGCTGCTCAGGTCGCCACGCGCATCCACCACTACAATATCGCCTGGCTGCGTATGATACAGGACGTGGCGATGCAACTGGCGTTCCGGGTCGGCATATTCATCGACGCCATACAGATCCTCGCGCTTGGGCATAAACTGGAGCGTTAGAGCCGGGCCAACCACCGTCTTGCCTTTTGCCCAGGCGACCGGCCCGTGCATAAATGGGTCGCGGATGCCAAGGCGGCTCAGTTCGCCACTGGCGGTAGCGCTGCCGATCTGTGCCAGGCCGTCGATCAGTTCCTTCGATGGGCGAACGATATCCTGTGTCTGGATCACGGGCTACCTCCCTCACATACATTGTGCAGCACCAAGCATACCACGTTCAATCGAGTATAAAAACAGTGATATAGCGATCAGCCAGGGGCTTTGTTGCCAGCAGGCAGCCCAAAGGTTTCTGCGGCGGAGCGACCCTGGGTAAGGCTGGCGATCCACTGTGCCTCACGCTCCTGTTTCGCTTCAGCAGCCGAAATATAGGCGCGAACTGCAGGTGGGTCGAGCGCAACCAACCCGTCGTCATCGCCAATGAGTAGGTCGCCTGGGTGGATCAGGCGACCGCCAACTGTCACGGCGGCATTGACAACACCACGTTCCATTGCCACCGGGCCGCGTGGGGTGATCGACCGCGCAAAGACCGAGAGGTCGGGCCATGCCGCGAGCTGTGCCACATCGCGGATCGCCCCATCGCAGACGATGCCGCTGCCACCACAGCGGCGCACCTGGCCACCAAGGATTTCACCGATCATCGCCGTCACCGCGTTGCCATCGGCAGCGATGACAAGAACATCGCCGGGCTGCAGCAGATCGATGGCGTACAGCACGGCACCAAAGTCCGGTGGCTCGCAGCGCGCCGTCACAGCGCGGCCAAACAGGCGCGGCTGATGGCCTGGTTGGCACAGTGGGCGAATGGCTGGGTCGATCTGGCACATGGCGTTGCTGACATCCACCGCAATGGCCACGGGTATTTCGCGCCATCGGTCGATGTCGGCTAGCGATAGGATGTCGGACAGGCTATCGTTCGGTCGGCGATGGACAATCACAGGCATACGGCTCTCCTGTAGTGAATAGTTTTGTCCCCTGGAAATCGTTACCTGCAGAGCGTTGCGCAATCGCTCCTTATTCAGCAGCCGATGATCTGCCTTTGGGAAGCGATCTGAACTGTAACTTTGCCTCGCAGCATGCACTAGAGCAGATCGCCGCCCAGCCTGGCTGCGATTAGCCCTTCTTGCCAGGCCGCGAGTGCCCCTGGCGTATATAATCGATCGGTTTGGGCACGAAGGTTGGGCTGGTCTGGAGCAATCGATGGCTGGCCCAGAACGCTTCGCTGCCCGCTTCGGCCTCGAAGGTGCCATGTTCCGGCTTTTCCGCACGATGCACCAGCGCCAGCATTGGCCGATGGATCTGGGTACGATTGGGCATACCGCCATGCCATACGCGCAGATCACGCAGGATGAGATCGCCGCGCTGCGCCAGGACGCGCTCAGCTGGACGCTTGGCCTGCCACTCGGCAATCATCTCCGCAGTAGGAAAGCGATTGCCACTATGCAGCCGGATGTCACGATGCGTACCCGGCCAGTAGATTGTCGCACCATTCTCTTCGGTCATATCGATCAATGGAACATTGACGACCAGCAATGAAGTTGGCCGATAGGGGCCAGCCTCGGGTGGCACTGTGTCGGCGTGTACCTGCTGCGTCTGCGCACCAACGAATGCGGTATTGGCTCCATAGCTGGTTAAGGTAGCTCCGGCTCCGAGAATCGCGCGGCTGATCGTGATCGCAGGCTCGTTGAAGATAATCTCGGGAAACAGAAATGGGTGAAAGGGCGGCGGGCGGATACCCTGGAAGTTGTTGTCGATCGCATATTCTGCTTCATATTGCGCTACGTCAGCCAGCATGCGCGCACCAAGCGCATCGACAGGCACAACATCAAGTGCTTGTCGCAGGGCCACCACACCATCTTCGTCCATTGCCTGTACTGCTATGGCAATCTTTTCTGGAGCCAAGTGCCCGGTTGTTCGCTCATCAGGGGTGATGTCAATGCTGATCATGAGTTGATCTCCTCTATTCAGCGCAATCGCACGGAGCGGCGCATGGGCGCTAGTTTCCACTATGGTTGGCCCAGTGTCAAATTACCCATTTGGCCGAGTGCGACATCTCGTTGCTATACATCCAACAGATAGACCCTTGCTGCTACCCGAAATGCATCCTCAGCGTAGGCATCGATATAGCAGAACGCCCCACGGAAGCGAATGTCGAGGCGCGTGTAGTGGTTGGTGAACTCGGCCTCAGCAATCTGCCGAAGCTTCGCTTCTGTACTGCGCTTGATCGTTTCCGGAATCCTCACCCCGCCGCGATCGGGATCAAATACCCACCTGCCTTGTGACATTGTTGAACCTTTCGTTGATATATAGCAATCCTATCGGTTTTATAAAAGCTATGGGCGCGATATATTGCGTCCCAACGCTGCGTCTATTGGATCAAGTGGCGAGGAAGGCTATACCAACCCTGGGTAGGCTAGCACCAAGCGGGCATACACCTGTGCGGCGCGCTCAAGATCCGCGATTGCCACCCATTCCTGATCGGCGTGTGCTGTGGTGCCATTGGGGCCATAGCACAGTGCTGGTATCTGCCCTTCGCGCACAATAATATTCGCATCGGTGACAGATTTTGTGCCTGCTACAGCAAGCTCCTGTCCAGTAACGCCCTGGTGCGCACTTGCCAGCGCCCGCACAATTGGTGCATCATCCGGCACACGATACCCCAGGCCATTCCCGCCAAGTTCGAGTGTGATTGTAATGCCAGATTCCTGAGTGATTGGTGCAAGCAGTTCGGCAAACTCGGCCTCGATGTCAGCCCATGCCCGTTCTGGCCCAAATCGGCGGATTCCGCTGATTGTTGCTTCTGTAGGTACCCGGTTATAGAAATCACCGCCATGAATTTCGCCAACAAACAGGGTTTCTGGGCCAAGCAGCGGGATTGCGGCACCTGCTACAAGGGTACGATGGTGTGCGCGCAAGCGTGCTGCAATATCGATTGCGACATCAATCGGGTTGATCGTTCCATCTGTTGCGTAATTTTCGTGGACACTCTCACCAGGCCGACGAATCGTGATCGTGAAGATTGCCTGGCCTTTTCCGGCAAGGATCTGATGTTGTGCCGGAAACGACTCCGCCACCAGTACTGCATCGCCAAGAACTCCAGATGCCACCAACCGCCGTAGCCCTTCCATTTTGCCAACTGGTGCTTCGTGCAGGCTGTGCGCTGCAACCAGCAGATCGCCCTGGAGCTGAACGCCGGCCGTACGCAGTGCAGTAATGGCCTCAATAATAGCGGCCATCGAACCTTTCATATCATCGGCCCCACGCCCATGAACTGCCCTGTCCGTCTGGTATGGCAGGGCGTGTGGCGCATGGATGGTATCCAGATGGCCAACAAATGCGAGTGTTGGCCCACGCCCCGTACCACGCCAGCGCCCAGTCACATTTGGCCCACCGGCGAAATAGCGGTCGATTGAGACTTCTAATCCAAGTTCGGCAAGCAATTCTGCATAGCGCTTGCTCACGGCATCGCCACTTCCGGTTGGGCTCGGAATCCTCACCAGATCATGGGTGCGAGCGGCCAGCCGATCACCACGGATTGCAGATGACACCAACGCCTCAAGGCTCATGGTTACTCTACTCCTCAATCCACGTTTCATCTTTGAACAGAACTACATTGCTGAAATGAGTGTATGTGCGCGATCTGATTGTAGATCAAATAGTGCTGTGTGTGAATACGCTGGCAGCGTAACCAGTTCGGCTTGTACAGTGCAGCTACCCACCAACACAACCACCCAAAAAAATGGTACACTATGGCGAATAGCCGCACACCAAGTAATGTATCTCGATGACACAGCATTCTCATGATGTAGCAACCTTTGCCCAATGGCTCAAACGCAGCCGTCGCATGCTCGATCTCACCCAGGAGGAGTTGGCAGAGCGCATTGGCTATGCCAGCCCTACACTTCAGAAGATCGAGCGTGGCGCACGCAGGCCATCGCGTGAGCTCGCCGAACGCCTGGCCGATACGCTTGCGATCCCAGAGCATGAGCGCCCACGCTTTCTTCAGCTTGCGCGGGTGGGCCACATTCAGACATCCGAGCCAGCTAGCGATCACCAGGATCATCCGCTGCCTCGCCGTCAGCAGGTTGCCGTTCCATTGGTGGCTCTAGTTGGACGTGAGATCGAACGGGCAACACTGCTCAAGCATCTCCGCGATGGCGTCCACCCGCTTGTGACATTGGTTGGCCTCGGTGGTATCGGCAAGACGACGCTCGCGTTGCATGCTGCTGCCGAATTGGCCACTGACGAATATTTCATCGATGGAGTTGTTGTTGTTCTATTGGCCCCCGTTGCTGCTGCCGAGGAAGTTCCGCCATGGGGAGATCAATGCTGGCTTTGGCGGCGATCCATGCCGCCAAGTAACGATGACATATGAAGTAGGTGTTGTGAGTGGCAGTGGCTCCGAATTCACCCTGCAACCGACCAGCGCACTACGCCATGTTGTCAGCCTTTGCGCAGTGATGCTCTGGACGAACAGCGCAATGCTGGCACCGAACGCTGGGGTTGGTCGTTCCGACAAACGAGTGCAGGGATGGTATTGGATCTGCTGTAGCGAGGAGGACATGTATGGTCAGCGCCGACGAGTGTTTCCTATTTGACATCCAGGGTTATCTGCACCTGCGCGGTGCCCTCCACCAGGATGAGGTATCTGAGCTTCTACGCCTGGTTGAGGAGAACATGGGCAAGGATATTGCGGCGATCAATGAGGATCCAGCATATGCTGCCCACCAACTCAACCGCCCGCTCTCACGCCTGATCGATGCGGATGTGCGCTTTGCACGGCTGCTTGATCAT
>JBBQSD010000012.1:0-77234 GCA_038214135.1 Chloroflexales bacterium
GGCGGTTCGCGAACCGCCCCTACGGTCGTTGCCAACAATGCAACACCTGATTCCGCAACATCACGCCACACCTACCGTATGATCGCATAGCCCTTACGCATAATTGGCATTATACTGATATATAGCGTAGTAAGTTGTTGGACAGAGGCCCACAATGCCAATGATCGTCGAAACGACCGACCTCACCCGCCGTTATGGCGATACCCTGGCACTCGATCATCTGACGCTCCAGATACCGGAGGGTACAATCTTCGGCTTCATTGGCCCCAATGGTGCTGGGAAGACAACCACCATGCGTATTCTGACGACCCTGCTTGTTCCGAGTAGCGGCGAGGCGCGGGTTGCTGGCCTTTCGGTGAGCGATAATCCATCTGGCGTTCGCAAAGTCGTTGGCTTCATGCCAGATTATTTTGGCGTCTATGAGAACATGAAGACCTGGGAGTATCTCGATTTCTTTGGCCGGGCCTATAATGTTCCAGCCAACCGCCGTGCAAGCCTGATCGATGAACTTCTGGCCCTGGTTGACCTCAGCCATAAGCGTGATGAGTATGTGATGGGGCTTTCACGGGGTATGAGCCAGCGCCTGAGCCTGGCCCGCACCATGATCCACGATCCACAATTGCTTATTCTTGATGAACCAGCCAGTGGCCTCGATCCACGCGCCCGCATCGAACTGCGTGAACTACTCAAGGAATTGCGCTCACTGGGCAAGACAATCATGATCAGTTCGCATATATTGACCGAACTGGCCGAGATGTGTACCCATATTGCGATTATTGAGCATGGCCGCCTGCTGGCATCTGGCGATGTCGATTCCATCCTGCGCTCACTACAACCACACCGAACACTCGAAGTGCGGGTGCTGACGGCAGCCGATCAGGCTGAGGCGCTGCTTCGCAGCCTCCCCGATATTCTTGATGTGCGTATAGCAGGAAACCAGCCTGTGCCAGCCACTGAGGAAACAGCCGATGATCGACCAACCACTCTGCTGGTTGATTATACTGGCAATGAACGCGGGCTTGGTGAATTGCTGACGCGGATGATCAACCAGGGAATTGTTGTCACCCGCTTCGCCGAACAGGCCAGCGATCTTGAGGATATTTTTATGCGGGTCACAAAAGGGGTTATTTGACACGATGGCTGTAGAGACGCAAAATCTTGCGTCTCTACACCGTGATAAATCACATATTCGCAATCATTGCATCGGCAAATTCCGATGTTTTGACTTCTGTTGCGCCGCTCATCTGGCGGGCAAAATCATAGGTGACGACCTTGGTGGCGATGGTTGTTTCGAGCGAACTGATGATCAGATCAGCAGCTTCCGTCCAGCCCAGGTAGCGCAACATCAGTTCGCCACTGAGGATCACCGAACCAGGGTTGACTTTATCCTGGTTGGCATATTTTGGCGCAGTGCCGTGGGTTGCCTCAAAAATGGCATGGCCAGTGATATAGTTGATATTGCCGCCTGGCGCTATGCCGATCCCGCCGACCTGCGCGGCCAGCGCATCGCTGAGGTAATCGCCATTCAGGTTCAGGGTTGCAATCACATCAAAATCCTCTGGGCGGGTCAGCACCTGTTGCAGCGTAATATCGGCAATTGCATCCTTCACCAATACTTTGCCAGCTGCTAAAGCCGCCTTCTGTTCCGCATTGGCGGCACTCTCGCCCTGCTCAGCCTTGGTGCGCTCCCACTGCTCCCAGGTATAGACTTTATCGCCAAAATCGCGCTCGGCCAGGCCATAGCCCCAATCGCGGAAGGCACCCTCGGTGAATTTCATGATATTGCCCTTATGGACAAACGTGACGCTCTTGCGCTTATGCTCTAGCGCATACTGAATCGCCGATGTCACAAGCCGTTCGGTGCCAAGCCGACTGACTGGTTTGAAACCGATGCCAACCTCGGCGATGCTGCTGGCCTCGCCGCCAATGAGTTCCTGGAACTCATTGCCCTTGGCAGCCGTACCAAACCGAATCTTGGCAAAATCCTTGGGAAACGTTTGGGCCAGGAAATCCAGCACCTGCTGTGCTTCTGGCGTTCCGGCAGCATACTCGATCCCGGTATAGATATCCTCGGTGTTCTCGCGGAAGATCACCATATCAATAGCTTCTGGACGCTTAACCGGCGATGGCACACCCTGAAACCAGCGAACCGGGCGCAAACAGACATACAGATCCAGCATCTGGCGCAGCGCAACATTCAGGCTACGAATACCCTTGCCGATTGGGGTTGTGAGCGGCCCCTTGATGCCAACAAGATACCTATTAAATGCAGCAACCGTTTCATCCGGCAGCCAGTTTCCTGTTGCAGTAAACGCCTTTTCGCCGGCCAGAACCTCGTGCCATACCAACTGACGCTGCCCGCCATAGGCTTTTTCGACAGCAGCATCGAATACACGCACACTCGCTCGCCAGATATCAGGGCCAGTGCCATCGCCCTCAACAAATGGAATGATCGGTCGATCTGGCACATGCAGCCGTCCATCACGGATCGTGATCGTCTCGCCTGTCGGTTCATCAGTATTCATAGCAGTCATTGGTTATCCTCCAGATATGCCTCGCTGTGCCGCTCATAAGGCCCGAGTGATTATACCACCAGCAAAAACCCATGATCGACAAGCTTTCCTCACCGGTGCTTATGCCATTCTGTTTGAACACTGCTTGAGCATCTCGCCAAGAACAGAGATCGCTTTCGTACTATCATCCGCATAGTCTATGAAGGCTATCAAACTTTTCATAAATCATTTGCTGGCAAGCCTTAAACGTAGCACAGACAACGGAATGTTAACTTGCTGTCGCATCTACGGTGCTCTATAATAAACATTGCATCTTTGTTGGAATAAACAGCAGGGCCCTGTTGCCAATGCTTCGCCCTATGCCAGGAGACCCGCATGTCCCGCACGCGGAGAATAGACCAAACGAGGGCATTGCTCTTGTTTGCGTTACTGAATTTGTTGGGCATTCTTGCCCCGCATTCGATTGCCCTCGCAAGCAACCTCACATCAATTAGTGTTACAACAACACGCGATACAGTAAATGGCAATACAACATCGCTCACGGCCCTCAGTAACAACCCTGGCTCCGATGGCGAAATATCGTTTCGTGAAGCGATCCTGGCTGCCGAAGCGACTACCCCTGGCCAACAATTGACGATCATATTCGATCTCAGTGAAAATGATATTTTTGGCTATAATAAACCAACTAGAACGTGGTTGATCTACCTGGATGCTGCTCCAAAACCGCTGCTGCCGCCACTTCTACGCGGCAATATCACAATTGACGCCACGAGCCTGCGTAAGCCGGATGGCCGGCCAAGCGTTATTATCGATGGATTTGAAATTGTTGAAGCCGCTGGCCAGAGCAATGGGTTTGTTATTCGTTCGGCCAATAATATTATTCGTGGCCTTGCACTGGTGAATTTCTATGATTCGGCGGTGGTGCTGGATGGTACGCAGGCGGTTGGCAACACAATCGCTGGCAATGTCATTGGCGAGGATCTTCGCAGTATAAATGGCCAACCGAGCCTGCCCGGATTTTATGGCATTGCAATCAGTGGCGGAGCATCTGGCAACATAATTGGCGGCCCGACGGCGAGCGATCAGAATACGATTGTTGGCAATCTTGGGGCTGGCGTTCAGTTGAGTGGCATAGATACACACAACAACACGGTGGCTGGTAATTGGATCGGTTTACGGTTCAAGGGCTTGCCCCTAAAAAACGAGGTTGGCATCTCGATCCGTGATGGCGCACACGAGAATACGATTGGCAGCACGCAGCAGGGGAATCTGATCAGCGGCAATATGCAGGGTATCTCCCTGTATAACAGCAAGGAAAACCTTGTTATTGGGAATATTATTGGCCTTGGCGCGGATGGTATGGCAGCGCTCGCCAGCGATGGGGTAACATCTCTTGCCAATCAGGAGGGCGGCATCTTCATTACTGGTGGTGCAACCGTCAACCGGATTGGTGGTTCGGCTGCTGGCGAACGTAATATCATTGCTGCAAATGGCAGTTCGCAGCTACCCGATAGCGGCCAGGGGATCTATATTTCTGGCACAGGCAGCGATAATAATATCGTTCAGGGGAATTATATTGGCCTTGCCGCCGATGGAGCCACGCCACGCGGCAATCTGCGCCAGGGTATTCTGATTGCCTATGATGCCCACGAAAATAAGATCGGCGGGATCGCAGCAGGTGAAGGCAATGTGATTGCCTATAATGGCCTTGGTGGCATCCGTATCGACTCAGATGATAATAGTGTTGCTGGTAATCTGATCGGTGTTGCTGCCGATGGCAGCACGCCATTGGGCAATCAGTTCAATGGCATTCGGGTTGGCGGCAACGAAAATATGATCGGCCCTGGCAATCTGATCGCCAATAACCATATTGCCGGGGTGATCGTCAGTGGCAATCATGTGACAGTGCAGGGCAACCGATTAACCGGCAATGCCACCGCAGGAATCTGTGTGACTGGCGTACAGGCGCAACTGCTGTCCAATGAAATCAGCAATAATGGCATGGATGGCTCGCTCACAGATGAATGCCTGATCCGCAGTGGTGTGTTTATCACTGGCACACAGACTCTTGCCCAAGGAAATTTCATTCTCGATAACGGCGCATCGGGGGTGGTTGTTTCGGAGGGAGATAGTAATCGCCTGATTGCCAACAGTATCAGCAATAATCAGATCAGCGGAATATCGTTACGTGATGGCGGGAATGCTGCGATTGCGCCTCCAAATATCAGCGCAGTATCGCGAACGGATGCAACCGGCATTGGGTGTGCTGGTTGTACCATTGAGGTATTTGGCGATGATGGCGATCAAGGGCGCGATCCGCTTGGCTCAACGACTGCCAATACAGATGGCCAATTCCAGCTGGTGTTCACAAGCGCCCCGAGCCGTATCAATATCACGGCGACCAACACCGATACAAATGGCAATACCTCGCCGTTTGCTGTACCAGTGCCCCTGCCGGTGAATTATTCACAGTTCTTGCCGCTACTGACCATGCCGTAGGGGCGGTTCACGAACCGCCCCTACCCCTCTGATGATGCCCTGGCGGGTCATCGCGTAGGGCAGGCCAACGTGTCTGCCCACGATGATCGTATTCTGATGCCCAATGCAGGCGCACACATTGGTGCGCCCCTACGCAATGGATTGGCACGGCGGTTCATTGCAGAACAATTTCGTTACACCCGCAAAGATTGTTCTTCTTGACACAAACTCGAAAAAAGGTATAATGCACTCGCTTGATGCCTATATAATGCATATATTCATGTCACTGTTCGCTTGTTTTGGGTACCGGTGTACACACGCCTGACTCAACGAGGGCTACCAGTTATGCTCACTGATTTTGTGCCGATCCTGGTACTGTTTTTAGTAGCGTTGTTCATTGCTGCATTCGTGATTATTGCCTCACGTTACCTCGGCCCACAGAACCCAACGCGGCGCAAACTCATGCCATATGAATCCGGCATGGAGCCAATTGGGCCAGCCCAGCGGCGCTTCCCGATCAAGTTTAATCTTGTCGCAATGCTGTTCATTCTGTTTGATATCGAAGTAATGTTCCTGTTTCCGTATGCGCTAGTCTATAAGCAGCTCGGAGTGGCGGGGCTGATCGCCATGGGCTTATTCTTCTTGGTCCTGGTTGTCGGCTTGATCTACGAATGGAAACGAGGGGCATTGGTATGGGAATAGAACAGAAAGCCGGCGATATGGGCATCGTCACCACATCACTTGAGACGGTGGTGAACTGGAGCCGTACAAATGCCATGTGGCCGCTGCTGTTTGGGTTGGCCTGTTGTGCAATCGAGATGATGGGCGCACAGGGCTCGAATTATGATCTCTCGCGCTTCGGCATGGAGATCAATCGCGCCTCGCCACGCCAGGCGGATCTCATGATTGTGGCAGGGCGGGTTTCACGCAAGATGGCCCCCGTCGTGCGGCGACTGTATGATCAGATGAGCGACCCGAAATGGGTGATTGCAATGGGTGATTGCGCCGCGTGTGGTGGCGTGTTCAATAACTATGCGATCGTCCAGGGTGTCGATGAAATCGTCCCAGTCGATGTGTATATTGCTGGTTGCCCGCCCCGCCCAGAAGCACTGATCGACGGCATCGTCCAACTTCACGAGAAGATTAAGCGCATGAAGCTGGATGGCTCGCTGCGCGAACCGGTGCGTGTGTAGGGACAGCATATATGCTGTCCCTACGATATATTGCGCCCATATGAGGATATTTATGGATAATGCGACTGTTCTGGAGAAGCTCAGCACCGCGCTCCCCGATGCGCTGCTTGGTTCGCAGGAGTTTCGTGGTGATCTGAGTGTGACGATCCGCAGCGATGCGATTATCGATGTGGCCCGCTTTCTGCGTGATGATGCACAGTTGCGCTATCATTTCCTCGAACAACTGTGTGGGGTCGATTATCTTGGCCGCACACCACGCTTCGAGGTTGTGTACCACCTGCTCTCACACGCCAACCACCACCGCATCTGCCTAAAAGTTGGCCTGCCAGAGCGCAGCCCGATTGTCCCATCGCTCACATCGCTGTGGGCAACAGCCAACTATCAGGAGCGCGAGGCCTACGATATGTTTGGGATTATCTTTGATGGTCATCCCAGCCTGGAACGCATTCTGATGCCGGATGATTGGCAGGGCCACCCATTGCGAAAAGATGTTCCGCTTGGTGGCGAGGAAGTAGCATTCACATTCAACCAAGAACGCATCTATGCACAGAAGCCCTTCGCGAAGGAGTAGCGACGCAATGCATCGCGTCGCTACGGGCGCATCTGAAGCAGCATGAATACTGAATACTGCCTCCTACAAGGATAAAACCCATGACAACTCTCACGCTCCCGACAACTGATATAGCACTCGACGATGCTCGCCTCACGTATCCCGTGCCATCGCCGCGCCAGATCACCGAACCAGCCATGAATGGCAAGGACGATACGCTGGTGCTGAATATGGGGCCGCATCATCCAAGTACGCATGGCGTGTTGCGCTTGGTCGTTGAACTTGATGGTGAGACGGTTGTTGATGTTGCTCCAGATGTCGGCTTTCTGCATACTGGCATCGAAAAGAGCATGGAGAGCAAAACCTACCAGAAGGCACTGGTCATGACAGACCGGACCGATTATCTGGCTCCGCTCTCCAATAATCTCAGTTATGTGCTGGCCGTCGAGAAATTGCTTGGCTGTGAAATCCCGATCAAGGCCCAGGTTGTGCGGGTGCTGCTGACCGAGCTTCAGCGCATTTCGAGCCATCTTGTCTGGCTTGGGACGCATGCGCTCGATCTGGCGGCAATGAGTGTGTTCTTGTATGGGTTCCGTGAGCGCGAGCAGATCCTCGATATCTTTGAACTCGTCTCTGGTGCCCGCATGATGACCAGCTATTTCCGGGTTGGCGGCCTGGCCTATGATCTGCCGCCCGAATTCAACGATACTGTTGCGGCATTCCTGAAGATTATGCCCGGCCAGGTCGATGAATACGAAGATCTGTTGACCAACAATCCGATCTGGCGCGAGCGCACAATTGGTATTGGCTTGCTCGATAGCGCCGCCGCGATTGCATATGGGGTCACTGGGCCGGCCATGCGTGCAGCGGGTATCGCATGGGATCTGCGCCGCGATATGCCATATAGTGGGTATGATCAGTACGATTTCGATATCCCAATCGCAAAAAAGGGCGATACCTACGACCGCTATCTTGTGCGCATGGCCGAGATGCGCCAGAGTGTGCGGATCTGTGAGCAGGCGCTTGCGCGTTTGCGTGAGATGAGGCCTGGCGGTTATATCACATCCGACCGCAAGATTGCGCCGCCGCCAAAAAGCGAGATCACGCATAGCATGGAAGCGCTGATTCATCACTTCAAACTGTGGACGGAAGGGTTCAAGCCGCCACGCGGTGATGCACTGGTTGCGGTTGAGTCGCCACGTGGCGAACTAGCAACCTATATTGTCAGTGATGGTAGCCCAAAGCCATATCGTGTGCATATGCGCGCCCCATCGTTCGTGAACCTCCAGGCCGTGAGCCATATGGCCAAGGGTGGCCTAATGGCCGATCTTGTGGCGCTCACCGCATCGCTCGATCCGGTGTTGGGCGAAGTTGATAGGTAGGCGAGCTTTCAGCCTTCAGCATTCAGCCGTCAGCAGTGCTGAAGATGTACGTATGAAGATAGACAAGCGGCTCACAGAACTGACAACCAGCACGCATCAAAGCTGAAGCTGATGGCTGAAAGCTGAGAGCTTACATAGGTAGAAGATATGTCGCTTCGAGAAAAGCATACACAGGAAATCGATACCATTCTTGCTCGCTACCCGCAGAAGCGGAGCGCCATCCTAAACCTGCTGTATGTGGCCCAGGATGCATATGGTTATTTAACCGATGGTTCGATCCGTGAGGTTGCCGAGATTCTGGATCTGCCAGCCACCGAGGTGTTTGAGGTGGTTGGCTTCTACAGTTTGCTGTATAGTAAGCCGGTCGGCATATGGGTGTTACAGGTGTGTGATGATGTGCCATGCTGCTTTACTGGTGCTGAAGATCTTGTGAGTGCGCTCGAACAAACACTCGCGATCAAAAGCGAACAGACAACCGCAGATGGCATGTTTACGCTGCAACGGGTGAAGTGCCTGGCCGCCTGTAATAAGGCCCCGGTGCTGCAAGCCAACCTGGATTATGTCTACAACCTCACCCCAGATAAGGTTGATGCGTTTCTTCGCGATCTGCGTGAGCGGGCTGCCCGTGGCGAGAAACTCAGCGTCTCGGGGCGTTTGGCTGAAGTGTAGCACCAGGCCGCCTGCGGCTAGGTTTTCGCACCACGCTAGGGTTCATCGTTCCCTTGCCGCAGGCTTTAGCCTGCGGATGGTAAGGCATTCCTTGCCGATAAAATACTCAATCTTCATTGATGGCCCTTCATTATCCTCCGTGGGCGGTTCACGAACCGCCCCTCCCCCGATGTCACCATATATGTTAAACATCATGTGCGTTATGATTTGACCAAGTGTCATTATGACCCTATAATCCATCACACAGATATATTTGATCATAGTGAATCGTCATGGCGATAGCTATCGTCCTGCCGATCTTCGAATAAGATGCCTGCCGGTAGCCAATGGGCAATCGGCATGTTGCATGGTGGTGGTTGATTGCATGGCGTTGCATTTTGAGATCCAATCCCGCGATCCACAGTCTCGGGCACGAACCGGGGTGGTGACAACCGCCCATGGTTCGTTCGAGACGCCAATGTTTATGCCGGTTGGAACGCGTGGGACGGTCAAATCATTAACGCCGGAAGAGCTTGTGGATCATGGTGCCCAGATTATTCTTGGCAATACCTACCACTTGTATCTTCAGCCTGGCCACGAACTGATCGCGCGTATGGGCGGCCTGCACCGTTTTATGGGCTGGGATGGCCCGATTCTGACTGATAGTGGCGGGTTTCAGGTGTTCAGCCTGATCTATGGCGGCATTGCCGATGAGGTCAAGGGGCGGCGGCCTGCCCACCCCGAAACAAAACCTGGCATGGTCAAGGTGACAGACGATGCGGTGATCTTCAAATCATATATCGATGGTTCATCGCATGTGTTCACGCCAGAACGCAGCATCGAGATCCAGAAAGGCATCGGTGCCGATATCATTCTGTGTTTCGATGAATTACCACCATTTCGGGCTGGGTACGATTATACGGCGCGCTCATTGGAACGAACGCATGCCTGGGAACGGCGCTGCCTAGCCTACCACCGCCAAACGCTTGAGAATCCGGGGATACTGCCGTTTGTGGTTCCTAATCCCGATCAATCGCTGTTTGGGATTGTGCATGGTGGCGTGTTCGAGGATCTGCGCCAGTCCAGTGCCGAAGAACTCGGCGGCATGGGCTTCGATGGCCTGTGCATCGGTGGCTCGCTTGGCGGCGATAAAACGCAGATCAATGAAGTTGTGGATATGACCGTCCCGCATATGCCGGATGCATTGCCGCGCCATCTGCTGGGGATTGGCGATGTCGATGATCTGATCGAAGGGGTGGCCCGCGGGATCGACATGTTCGATTGTGTCAGCCCGACACGACTAGGGCGGCATGGATCGGCACTCGTTCGCGATCCCGAACGGCGTTGGAAGCTGCATGTCGCCAATGCCAGTTTGCGTGAGGACCAGGGGCCGCTTGATCAATGGTGCGATTGCTACACCTGCAAACGCTATTCACGGGCCTATATCCATCATTTGTTTCGATCAGAGGAACTGCTTGGCATTCGGCTGGTCAGCCTGCATAATGTCGCATTTCTGCTCAAACTCATGCGTGAGGTGCGTACAAGCATTCGAAATGGCAGCTTTTCCGCGCTGCGCGCCGTGTGGCTGGGTGTATAACATCATTCATCATTGGCTGATGTCTTGCAATAACGAATAGGGAGATCGAACCATGAGAGGGCGACTCAATAGCACCGCGTTGGCGCTCATCCCGCTCGCAATCGCGATCAATATTGCTGGCGGACAGTTGATCAAAACCCTACGATTGCCAATCTACCTGGATAGCATTGGTACGGTACTGACGGGCGTATTGTTAGGGCCATGGATCGGGTTGATCACCGGGCTACTCTCCAACACGATCTGGACGCTAAGTGGGCTTGATGCCTATGCGCTGACCTTCGCGCCGGTTGCTGGTGTGATTGGACTGATCGCCGGGTTTGCATCGCGCTTTGGAGCCTTTCGGGCCGGTTCGCCACGGGCACTCTCAGCAGCGATTGGCGCAATCTTCCTGTTTGCCCTGAGCCTGTTTGTGGTGACGTTTGTTAATGCAACTCCAAACCCGGATGGCTCACTGGCCTTTCCAGTTGCTGCCGATCTTTTTGCCAACACAACCAATGTGATCATCTTCATTGTCGCATTGATTGCTGGTGCAGCCCTGGGCTATTTTGTCATTCGGGATGCTGGCTATGCTGGCGTGGCTGGTTTAATAACGGGCCTGGTTGCAGCGATTGTTTCCGCACCGATTGCGGCATATGTGTTTGGTGGCGTCACCGGATCGGGAACGGATGTGTTAGTTGCGGCATTCCAGGCCAGCGGTGCAAATATTCTGGCATCGGCATTCGCCCAGGGCACCGTTTCGGATCCATTCGATAAACTCACCTCGTTTATGGTCGTGTGGCTGATCGTCCAATCACTGCCGAATCGCCTGCTGCAACGCTTCCCTGGGACGCAACCAAAGGTTGTGTAGCGGGGCCGGGTTGTGTAGGGGCGGTTCACGAACCGCTCCTGCGGTCATTGTTTCCCAAATTATATGCTCTCAATCTACACAATTGGTACCAGTTCACTGCATCGTTTGCACCCACTCACCAAACTGACTGGGGCGCTATTATTGATTCTGGCAACCTATCTCACCAATTGGCCGCTCGTGCCGGTGCTGGTGTTCGCTATCTTGCTTATCATTGCGCGGATCGCTGGTGTCGCCCAACGCCTGACTGGAACTGTCCTGCGGCTGATTCTGCCGGTGACGTTCTCGCTGTTTCTGATTCAGGGCATCCTGTTTCCACCAATCGGTGCGACGCCGCTGCCGCTTGGGCCAATCACGCTCACCTATGAAGGTCTGTTATTCGCCTATCTGATCGCGGCCCGCCTGCTTGTACTCAGTACAACGATCCTGCTGGTGCTGTTCACAACGCATCCATCGGATCTTGTGTTCGCCCTGACCGAACGTGGCCTGCCACGCAGCGTTGGCTATATTCTGCTGGTTTCACTCCAGATTGTGCCAGATATGACGGCCCGTGCGACGGCGATTCTCGATGTGCAGCGTTCGCGTGGCCTGGCAACCGATGGTGCGCTCGGGCGAGTACGGGCAATCATTCCACTTATTGGGCCATTGGTGGTTGGCGCGTTGGTTGACGTTGAGGAACGAGCCATGGCGATTGAATCGCGCGCCTACACAGCATCCGGCCCGAAGACGAGCCTACGCGTGCTGGCCGATAGTATTGCTCAACACCGTGCGCGAACTGTGATGCTGCTTGGCATTGCTGCTCTGATCATCTGGCGGATTGCCACAGCTATTGAGATACGGATTGTATAGGCCTCATGCAGATAAACCCTGTGATCGATCTCCAACACGCCTCATTCAGCTATGCTGGTACCACAACTCCCGCATTGCGTGATATAACCCTGACGGTGCTACAGGGGCAGATTTGTGCTGTGATCGGGCGAGCCGGTGCTGGCAAGAGTACGCTGTGTGCGCTCGTGGCCGGCTTCATTCCGCATTTCTTTCAGGGCGCAATCAGCGGCAGCGCAACCGTGGATAGCCAGAATGTGTTTGTGCGGCCAATCAGCGAGCTTGTGCGCCATGTGGCCCTGGTTGGTGGCAATGCATCTGGCCAGCTTTCTGGAGCCTGCGATACCGTTTTCGAGGAGGTTGGCTTCGCCCTGCAGAACCTGGGTGTGCCACGCGCCGAGATGATCGAACGGATCGAGTGGTCGCTGAATGCCCTACAGATCACCCACCTGCGCGATCGCTCACCCTATGCGCTTTCCGGCGGCCAGCAGCAACGCCTGGTGATTGCTGCGGCTCTGGCGCTGCGCCCACCAGTGCTGGCACTCGATGAGCCAACCGCCCAGCTCGACCCACTCGCAATCGAGGAGCTTTCCGACCTCCTGCGCGAATTGGCCAAGAATGGCACGACCATGCTGATCGCCGAGCATCGCCTCGAATGGGTGGCGGCCCTGGCCGATAGCGTATCCGTGATTGATGCAGGCCAGATTGTTGCCGAAGGCCCGCCGCGTGAAATCCTGACTGACCCGAGATTGGAAACGCTGCGGATTGGCCGCCCGCGTTCGGTGACGATGGCCCAACGAGCAAAGGATGCTGGGCGCTGGCCAGCAGATCTGGCCCTGCCAATCACACTTGAGCAACTTGTCGATGGTATTCGTGGGCACAGTGGGAGTTCTACAGAAGCGATCCATTCGCCTGCCGCCCGCCCATTACAGACGAGCAATGCGTCAAACCCAATACTACAGATCGAGAATATCGCCTATACCTACCCGAGCGGCGTCCAGGCATTGCGTGGAGCCTCGCTGGTGGTCGGTCGGGGCGAACGGGTGGCGTTATTGGGCCGCAATGGAGCCGGCAAAAGTACACTCGTTCGTCATCTGAATGGCTTATTGCGGCCAAGTTCCGGGCGAGTGCTTGTGGCGGGCCAGGATACAAGCACAACCAGTGTTGGGCGCTGCGCTCGCACTGTCGGGATCGTCTTTCAGGATATTCGCAACCAACTGTTCGCTAGCACGGTGCGCGATGAATTGCGCTTCGGGCCACGCAACCTGGGTAAGAGCAAGAGCGAGATCGATACACTGGTTGATCGGGCGCTGGCAGCCCTTGATCTGACCGACGCAGCCGATTCGCATCCATATGATCTGGCACCGGCACGCCGAAGGCTGGTGGCGATTGCGGCTGTGCTGGCGATGGATACCGATGTGCTGGTGCTGGATGAACCGACTGCCGGGCTGGATAATGCCAGTATTGCGCTGCTGGCCCAGCTTGTGTATGATCTGTCCAGCCGTGGCAAAAGCGCGATTGTTGTCAGCCACGATCTGGATTTCTGCTTCGAGACACTCGACCGCATCGTGCTGGTGCGTGATGGAGAGCTGACCCTCGATAGCCCGGCGAATATGCTTGACGAAGCGGAGCTAGCCATTCTGCACGAAACAATTGGATTGCCATTTGGGCTGCGTGCTGCCCAGGCGCTTGCACTTGATGCGAGTGATCCACTAAATAGCGTGCTGCTGGCGAGCGCACCCGAGATTGCGACCTGATGTCGTTCCGGCTGCTGCAATGCGTGGTGAGTAGATGGCATGGTGATATGATAAGAGCAAACATGATGCCGAATCGGGAGCTTTGCCGATGAGCACAGATAGTGTTTCTGGTGATCTGCCACCAGCGCCACAGGTTGGCCGCATATCATTCAGCCCTATTCGTGATGAAGAGCCGCGCGGGTTGTGGGCACAGTTGCTCACCGCCTTCCGCGATCTGAGTGGTTCGTTTGACCCATTCGCAAACGATGCCAACCCGCAGATCCGCGCCCTTGGCCGTGCGGCCCACAGCCGAACTCCACCCCTGGCCGATGATTACTTCCAGATTGGCGATCTATGTGCCCACCTGACGCTCCAGGGAACGCTGTTGAGCCAGACCTATGCTGCCAAAACGATTGCAGCCTATCATCGTGCCGGTGAAGTCGCCCCCGAAGAACTCGCACTCGCACGCCAGGCGATACTGGCCTTTACTGCCTGGGCCACCGATACCGCCCGCCTGCTGGGGCGTGTTGAAACGCTTGAAGTGGCCTTGCAGACATGTGAACTGGTTAGTCGGCTTGGGGACGATTCGGCGACGGCATGGCTTCTGGCAACCGAGGGGAGTTTGCGCGAGGATATCGACCGTGTGTTGGCAGGCGGTGAACCTGCCAGCCCCGCTCGTTCGAGTGAGCAGGAAAGTCGCCAGATCAGCGATCAGGCACAGATGTTGTTGCGCCAGGGCCAACCAGAACCAGCACTGCAATTGTTTGAACGGGCGCTGCTGGCCTCCGAACGCAATCATGCCGCCTGGCTATGGCGGGCAATGGCATTAACCGACCTGGGCCGCTACAATGAGGCGATCAGCAGCTATGATCGAGCGCTCGATCTCGAACCAGAAAATGCTGGCGTGTGGAACAATAAAGGCGCACTGCTCATGGAACTTGGCCGCCTCGAGGCGGCATTGGCCTGCTTCGAACGGGCACTCGAACTAGCAAGCAGCACATCAACGATTCAAGCAATCTACTGGCTGAACAAGGGCAAAACCCTGTACATGCTTGGCCGCTATCCCGATGCACGTATAGCCCTAACGACAGCCCATGATCTCGATCCATCGCCCGAAAGTGCCGCCGGACTTGCCGCCTGCCAGGAACGGCTGAATAGCACGCCCGCAGCGCCAGAGTTGCCAGAATGACCGCAATCCACTGGTTTCGGCGCGACCTACGCCTGCACGATAACCCGGCCTTTTCTGCGGCGCTGCACCACACAAATGCACAGGTGCTTCCCCTGTTCATCCTGGATGATGCGATCCTTTCTGCACCCGCCATCGCTCCGGCCAGAGTTGCGTTTCTGCTGGATTCATTGCGGGCACTTGATGCCGAATTACAGCAGCATGGCACTCGGCTGATCATACGCCGAGGGGCTTCGATCCCAACCCTGCGTGCTATTACAGAGGAAACCAGTGCAACGGCTGTCTACTGGAACCGCGATTACAGCCCATTCGCCAAAAAACGCGATGCCCAGGCAGCTGCGATGCTGCACGAGATCGGGGTTGCAGCATTCGATTTCGCAGATACGATGATTCTGGGGCCAGATGCCGTTCGCACCAAAGAAGACCGCGTCTATACCGTCTTCACGCCCTTCCGGCGTACATGGCGTACGCTTGTTGATGCCAACCGAGATCTCCTTCTGGCCGAACACGAACTGCCAGCTATTGCACCACTGCCCGCTTCAATCTCCAGCGTGCCAATTCCGAGCATGGCCGAACTCGGCCAGGCAAACAACCAGATCATTCCGCCTGGTGGCGAGCAAGCCGGGCTAGCCCAATTACGCGCATTCACCCAGGATCTATCGGCGGGCATTGGCGCATATGCATCCAGGCGCGATCTGATGGCCGAAACGGGAACCTCACGCCTATCGGCCTACCTGCGGCTTGGTTGTGTGGCACCCTGGGCCTGTTTGCGGGCGGCCAACACGATTTCGCCCATGGAAGCGATGGGAGAGAACCAGGCATCAATCGAAACCTGGGTGAGCGAACTGGCCTGGCGCGATTTCTATTATCAGATTATGGCCAACTTCCCACATGTGATGCAGGGAGCCTTCAGGCCAAAATATAACGCGATTGCCTGGGAGAATGACAAACAGTTGTTTGCGGCATGGTGTGCAGGCCAAACCGGCTACCCGATTATCGATGCGGCCATGCGCCAACTGCGCCAGGAAGCCTGGATGCACAACCGAGCCAGGATGATCGTCGCATCATTCCTGACAAAAGATCTGCTGATCGATTGGCGCTGGGGTGAACGCTACTTCATGCAAATGCTTGTCGATGGCGATCCAGCATCCAACAATGGCGGCTGGCAATGGGCGGCTGGCACCGGCACCGATGCACAGCCCTATTTTCGCATTTTTAATCCAACCAGCCAGGGCCAGAAGTTCGATCCACAGGGCAGCTATGTCCGCCGCTATGTTCCAGAATTGGCACTCGTTCCAGATCACTACATCCACGCACCCTGGGCGATGCCAGCAGCAGAACAGAACCGGGTGGGAATAACAATCGGGCGCGATTACCCAATGCCGATTGTTGATCATGCAGTGCAGCGCGAACGGGCATTGGCGATCTATCGTATCAAGTAAAGATGCAAGATATTGCGTCTCTGGTGTTGCTAAATAACCACTGCATATGCTATAGTGAAGAGGACTACCGGGCAGGCTTGTATCGCAGCACGCGCAGCCGCCCGTCCGTGAGAATGATCGTTTCGTCCGTCTCGGTAACGGAATGCTATTGTGAACAACTTTGTCGTCCGGTTACACGACCGCCTGGCTCCCGACGTGGCCTTTGCCACCCGGTCTGCCGCTGTCGCCACCCGAATGACTGGCGGTGCTGTGATGCGCTCCTATGACCTGCACGCCGGTGTGGCTGAGGTCCGAGCGATGTCTGGCACCGGGTGTAGAAATGAGTTTGATGGCTGTGATGGCAGCAAGGCGCAGATCCCAATACTGCTCTTTGGTGGATGCCAAGCTGGTACATACGATAATGTACCAGTGGCTTCCTATGCTGGTATGAGGGTAGCCTGTTTTTCGTACAACCCTCGATCACAGTTTTATAACATCGTTCTATGCCACGACTCACACGCAACTCCGTTACCTCCATCCAACCAGGAGTGAGTCAAACGAACAATGTCGAATGATAATCGCCGCCCCGACGACGTCGCCGTCTTTATTGACTTCGAGAACATCTACGTTAGCGTCCGCGACAAACTCGATGCAAATCCGAATTTTGAAATGATCATGGACCGCTGTGAAGATTATGGCCGGGTCGTGATCGCACGGGCCTATGCCGATTGGTACCGCTACCCGCGCGTCACCAGCGCACTATATGCAAATGGTGTCGAGCCAATGTACGTACCAACCTACTATTATGATCGCGATATGGGCCGCACGGGCCGGGCGATCAAAAATAGTGTCGATATGAATTTGTGTATCGACGCAATGAAGACACTGTTTACCAACCCGAATATCGGGAAATTTGTTCTCTGCACTGGCGACCGAGATTTTATTCCGTTGGTCAATAGCATCCGCCAGCAGGGCAAGGATGTAATCATCATTGGCATTGGCGGTGCAGCATCGTCGCATCTGGCCCAGAGCGCCGATGAGTTCATTTTCTATGAAACACTGATTGGGAAGCGCCCATCCGAACTGTTGGCCGATCAACCAAAGGCCAAGATGCCGGAGAAGGGCCGCGAGTACGAGTTCGAAAATCCAGGTGCGCCGCCACCAATCCGTGAAACACCAATTCGCGAGGTTGCGCCAGTGCGCACACCAGAACCAATCCATGCCCCCGAGCCTATTCGCGCTTCAGAGCCTATACGTGCTCCAGAGCCAACACCAGCCACCCCACAGGTCGATATCTTTGATGTGCTTGTTCAGGCCGTGCATGTGGCCCGTGAGCGCGATTTTGTCTGCTCATTTGGCTCGCTCAAGCTGCTGATGAAGGAACTAATGGGCGGCGAGTTCCGTGAGGACAAATATCGTGATGCGAGTGGCCGTCCATTTGCAAAGTTCAAGGACTTTGTGATGGAAGCCGAGCGCCGTGGCAAAGTGCAGGTCTTCACCAGCGGCGCAATGAATGAGGTCTTTCTCCCCGGCGAGGATCCATACAAGCTCTCACGCTTTGCGATGGATCTCAAGGAAGAGCCAAGGGCACCAGTGAGCCCAGCACCACTCGTCGAAGATCGGCCAGAACAACGCCAGACGGTTGGTGGCCGGCGGCGGCGGCGGCGTTCGCGCGGCGGGCGCAGCCAGGGTGCAGGCCAGGGTGCTCAGAATGGTGAGGGGCTTGATGAGCTAGAAGAGCTCGAAGAGCTTGAGCTGGCCTTTGTTGAGGGCGATGAGGCTGCCGATGGCTCTGATGCGATGTTCGATGAACTGCTGGATCGGCTGGACGAGGAAGAAACCCGACGCGAGGTGCTGGAAGGCTATGATGCACTACAGTTACTCGATGCAGTCGTCACAGAAGAAGAAACCATTCAGCCGGCAGAACTGCTCGAATTTGAAGCACCGATTCTTGATGAGCCAATCCAACTCGAAGAGCTAGAGGCCGAAGCAACAGCAGATCAGCTTACAGCCCTTGAGGCTGAACCAGCCGTATTTGAGATCGAGCCAGGCGTGGCCGAACTGCTGCCAAGCGAGCCAATTGCGCCTAGCGCAGAGGTCGCAGCGGTCGGTGCTTTCGAAACAGATAACGAGGAACAGCCAGCCATTTCATTGCCGTTCACCGACGAAGAATGGACGCTGCTGCTGAACCTGATGGCTCGCACCGATAAAGCGCTTTCGTTCGTGCAAATCCACGATCTGCTGCGCGATGCCCGCAATAATGCTGGTATCAGCCGCACAAACGAGGAATTGCGCTCGCTGATCAAGCAGGCTATTAACGCCGGAAAACTGGTTCGTAGCGGTAAAGGCACCCGCGTCAACTATCGCCTGGCACCACCCGAAATGGTGACGACAGAGCCAACTCCAATCGAGTTGGAAGCAACCAGCGAGGCAGAACCGGTCGCTGTGATTGAATCCGAAGCACCAGCAGAACCCGTTGTGGAAACTGAACCTGCAGTGCTGGTGGTTGAGCCAGTGGCGGTTGTTCAGGAAGAGCCGAAAACAACCAAGCCGAGCCGCTCACGCCGCAAAAAGGCCGATGTGGTGCCAGATGTGGCGGTAGCAGTGGTGAAAGCGGCCCCCGAACCAGAGCCAGTTGTTGTGGTTGAGGAACCAGCTACGAAGCCAAGCCGTTCGCGTCGCAAAAAGAAACCAGCCGATGCCGAGCAGGACGGGTAGGCGTCGATTCGCAGGGACGCAATATATCGCGTCCCTGCGAATCAGCAGATAGCTCGGACGGAACATGAGCATGACCGTTATTAAGATCTGTGGGCTGCGTACAGTTGAACACGCGCTGGTGGCAGCAGAGGCTGGGGCCGATCTGATTGGCCTCGTCTTTGCACCATCGCGGCGGCAGATCGATATCGTGCAGGCAGTTGCCATCCGTGAAGCATTGGAGCGGATCAACAACCGCCCACAGGTGGTTGGGTTGTTTGTGAATTCGCCACCTCTGGCAATCTGTGATATTGTTGATCGGTGTGGGCTGGATATCATCCAGTTGAGTGGCGATGAACCGCTCGATCTGCTCGAACACCTGCCAGGACGCCAGATTCTGAAGGCGATTCGGCTGAATGATGGAATTGGCGAGGCTGCATGGCTAGCAGATGGCCGCCATCACCAGCGCGTAGGTTTTTTGGTGGATGCGCATGTGGCTGGCGCATATGGCGGTACAGGCGTCACTGCCGATTGGGCAAGGGCAGCAGGGCTGGCCACACATCACCAGATTATGTTGGCTGGCGGGCTAACACCAAGCAATGTTGGCCAGGCGATCCAGCAGGTACGGCCATGGGGCGTTGATGTAAGTAGCGGTGTCGAGACCGAGAATGTCAAAGATTCGGTCAAGATATGTGCATTTATCGCGGCAGTTCGCGCTATTGGAATGTCATAACAACAAGGAGGAATGTATGAAGGGTTTTCTGCGTTTATTGGGCCTGGCTGTATTGGTGGGCATCGGCATTGTGATCTATCGTGCTGTGCGCCAATACCGCGAGGATAGCGTCTTCGACTTGAGCTCATCGAATTCGGGAGCGACAGCAACAAACGAGCGTCGCAGTATCAGCCCGGAATTGCTGGCCATTCTGGCCGATCCAGGCGATAAAGGCCCGGTTGAGTTGGTCGCCGATGGCGAGGGCAAGGAATGGCTGATCAACCGACGCAACGGCTATCGCTATCCCGTCGAAGATGGCATCCCGATCATGCTGATCGAAGAGGGCGAGAAGCACAAAGATACCAACCTGATCGCACGGTAATGCTGTCGATATGATCGTCTCTTCGGAGGGGTAGTGTGCCCCTCCGAATCTATTTCGGCGAATGGCAATTCCACATGCTCATAGAACAGGTCTTTCGCACAATTGATATTGAACGGCGCGGGTATGGTCGCCGTTATACGAGCCTGCCGGTGGATAGCCTCTCGCACACAGAATTTGTGATCGATTTCACTGGTGCCTACATGAAACCAGAAATGATCGATATTCGCCGCAATGATACCGTTCGTTGGCGTGAGGGCGAGCGGCTGATCCAGGGCCAGATTGCGGATGTCCAGCGCGAAGGGCTGATCCTACGGGCGGTTGTCGAAGATGCCCAGCCCCTGCCGCCCGAGAGTTTTTTTCCGTAGAGATGAGCGTTTGCCCATCACACACTATGATGCTCGGTTGCCTCGGTTTCACGGACGAATACGGCACACACTCCTGCAGCAATCAGTGTGAGTAGTGCAGCAATAAGCGTATTTGCGTAGATTCCACCCCACTCCCATAGCGGTGTGCTGAATGAAGCCCCAACGGCCCGCCCAATACTACTGATCATCATCGTCATGGCCAACACGGTACCGCGCATTGTTGGCGCGACCCCAGAAATAAGCGGAATTGCGGCAACAATCGCGAACTCCTCGGCCAGAAAAAACAGGAACAGCAACCCAAGGAACAGCCACCAGTTACCATTGCTGAATGGCAGTGCGGCGATACACAGCGCTGCACAGATGAAGCCCCCAATGGCCGAACGCTTCTTTCCAATCCGATCCACCAGCAGAATAACTGCCAGCGAACCACATAATTCGGCAGCACCAGCAATCGCAGCGGTCTGGCCGAGTAGTGCCTCAGTGGCCCTGAAATCTTGTTTGAGCCATGCTCCCTGTACAACTCCATACAGATCATAGGCAAACATGGTGAGTGTCATCATGGCAAACACAGCCACAACACTGGAATTGCGTAGCGCTCGCCAATCAATAGAAACACCTTTTCTACTTGGCTGCGCCTGGCGAGGCGTGGGTGGCAGGAAGAAGTGTATCAAAGCTAGCGAAAGAATCCCAGCTATTAGGAGCACCCAATATACAGGAGCGGATGAATTTGTCGTCTGAACAAGCAGCATCAGCGGGGCGACGCCAATCAGGGCTGCACCAGCCCAGGATGTTTCGAAGATACCAAGTGCCCAGCCACGGCGGGCATAGGGAGTACGGGCACTCAGGTAGGCGGTAGCGGCAGGTTGGTAGAGCGTGATGCCCAGGCCAATCAAGGCATAGCCCGCCAAAAATCCCGCGAAGTTATTAACAAGCGCACAGAGCAAGGCGCCAATGCAGAAGAGCGCCAAACCAGCGCTCATGGTTGTGCGTTCGCCACGAGTATCCGCTAAGGTACCGCCAAGCGGGCTAAACAGCGAGGCAAGCAACTGAATCGTCACAAGCGCACTCACTGTTACAAGATCGACATGCAGATGGCCAGCCAGGAATGGCTGCAGCGGGTAGATAATGCGAAATGCGATCGTCAAAGCCAGACGAGCGATAGTCACCAGTGCTAACTGGCCGTTGGTAAGTGGATCGGCAGCGATCACACCAGCCGATTTGATCAGGGTAGTCATGAAACTCCACTACAAAAAAGATATCATTGGAGAGATACTATCGTGCATCTATACCATATCCGGGGCTTGATCCGCAATCTCGGCACGTAATTGGGCAATCTGGCGTTCTGCCTCAATTCTCCAGTAGAGTTCGCCACCAAGCGCCAGGAAGCGCTGAAGATCTGCAATCGCTGCCTGGGGATCGCCATGAAAACGCTGGAAGAGGCCCCGTTGCAGGTAGGGATCTGGCCATTCAGGGTTGATCTCAACGGCGCGGGTTAGATCGCCAATTGCTTCGCGGTATTGGCCAAGCTCACGGCCACGGATCAATCCGCGCCAATAGAATGCCCTTGTGAAATCCGGCCAGATGCGAATAGCCCGATCATAGCTGGCGATCCCGAAACGGAATAACGTTTGTTCGGCAGTGCGAACGCCCCAATAACACCAGCTCTGGCCCCAGATGAACCATCCATAGGCCAGCCATCGCTGGAGTGGCGCAATCTCCTGCTGATTTGGTGTCATCGCCAGTTTCCTCCGGTTTGCCTGCTCACTCATATACCCACGGCAAAGGATTAGTCAATATCCGCAGATTTCGCAGATTTCGCAGATTGATCAACAGTACTGCGCTTCAGGATACGATACCTTCCGAGCCAGTGCAAGCGTTATAGCTATGGCAGTGTTCGCGAATTGCCAACATATTGCTTTCGGCTTGGTTTCAAACGCAGTGTATAGTTGAGATATTCCCGTGGGTTGCAGCGAAGCTGCAACCCACGAGGGGGAATATCCGCGGGTCTGCGGCCCGCGAACCCCCGCGAGCGAGACTCAAATTGATGAGATACTCTTGAGAGAAATGCATGGAGGATGGCATGTGGTGGTTAATTGGCGGTGCAGGCATTTTCTTGGCAATAACAGCAATTGCATGCGTTGGTATCGCCCTGAATTATGATCGGCGCGTGATTGCGATGCGTGGGACGGGAACCCTGAGCGCATCGGAGATCGAACGGCTGCATCGTGCTGGTGAACGTGGGCTGCGCTGTGAAATTACTGGTGTGATTGAATGCGATTCGCCAATGACTGCGCCGATGTCGAATATGATCTGTGTTGCGTACTCGCATCAGGTTGTTCAACACATGGAGAGTGGTGTCTATAGTGATCTTGAGGATACGCGAAACAGCCGGGCAACACTGGGCAGTTGGTCGCGCAATCGTGAATATACCCAGGTCGAATCGCCAAACGAGCGCAGGGCACGTTTTTATGTTCGCGATGCAAGTGGTCGGTTGCTTGTCGATCCCGCCTGGGCCACAATAGATATGCCACGCACAGATGAGCGCTATGAAAGCATCACATCTGGGGTCGATACCGCTCGGCCCGAGACTGTCGGTGCATGGAATACAGAGGATGCGCTAGCGCTTGGATCGCCAGTGTATGTGCTTGGCTACCTTGGTGAAGTATATGGTGAAGCGGCGCTCGTCTGCCATTCCGATCAGGAGTATCCCTTTGTGATCAGCTACCGTAGCGAGCGCGAACTGGAGCGCAGTGTTTCGACACGCTCAAATCTTCTGTATCTTGGTTCGGGAATAGCGGGGGCGCTGGGTGTCGTAATGATCTGGCTGGCAGCGGGGAGGTTGTTCTAATTGGGAGTCAGCAGCGACGCGATGCATCGCGCCGGTAGGGGAGGCTATGTCCTCGTCGCCAGCAGAGAACGCAACCCATCAATCAATGGGGTTGGTGCCGTCAGCTTTTCAATATAGAGATCAATGCCAAGCTCATCCATCCGTCGCCGCATCAGAAGCGTTGATGAGGATGTCAGCACAATAATTCGCACACCAGGGTCATGTAGCTTGAGTTGTTTTACCAACTCCTCGTCGGAACGATTGTGCGGCGATGGATCAATAATCAAAATGTCGGGCTGGTGCCGCAGAGCACTCAGTTGCCCTCGTTCGGCAGTGGACTCGACGGCTACTATTGCATGCGGATCAACCCGCTCCACGAGGGTGCGAGTGACAGATGCAGCACTACTATCAGCATCAATGATTAAAATATGTGGTGGCTCGTGCATGCATTTCGCCTCAGCACAGGGTCGAATTCATAACGATGGACAAGCGCTATACCAACATACGGTCATCGAATAAATTCAGGATCTTCATATAGTTGGCCCGCTCGAAGGCGGCTGGCTGTGCGACAGAACGCTGGCTCATGGAGCCGCGCATCTGTTCAATCGAATCATACTCATGCTCAACCATCCAGGCATGCAGATCGTAGAGTATCCCGCCAAGGCGGGCCGTACCCTGGCTGAGCAGTTCCGAGGCCAGCATCACGGCATTGGCTCCTGCCATAACTGCCTTCACAACATCCTGGGCGCTATGGACGCCGCTCGTCAATGCGAGATCGGCGGCGATTTGCCCATAGAGAATGGCGATCCAGCGTAGTGGCATACGCAGATCATCTGAGGTACTCAGGTGCAGGTTCGGAACAACCTCAAGCTCGTTCAGATCAAAATCTGGCTGATAGAAACGGTTGAACAGAACCAACCCATTCGCTCCAGCAGCAACAAAGCGCTGCGCTATATTCGGAATTGAGGTAAAGGACGGGCCGATCTTGATGGCCAATGGGATGTGGAGTTGTTGGCGAACACTACTCACTAGTGTAACAAAACTTTCCTCAAGTTCAGCGCCAGTCAAATTTGGGTCGGTTGGCACATAGTAGATATTCAGTTCGAGTGCATCGGCACCGGCCTCCTGCAGGCGATGGGCATATTCTACCCAACCACCCGCGGAGATTCCATTCAGGCTGGCGATCACAGGAATCTGTACTGCATCCTTCAATCGTTTCAGGTGATTGACATACTGTTCCGGCTCTAGATTGTAGTGCCCCAAATCCGGGAAGTAGCTGAGTGCCTCGGCATAACTATCGGTTCCCTTGCTCAGGTAGTGATCGAGCGAACGGCTCTCGTGGTCGATCTGCTCCTCAAACAGCGAGTACATAACGATGGCACCAGCGCCTGCCTCCTCAAGCCGCCGCACTCGATCAACCTTGCGCGAGAGTGGTGAGGCCGAAACGATCAGCGGATTCTTGAGCGGAAGACCCAAATATGTTGTTGTGAGATCGGGCATAGTGTGCTCCTATTAAGAACCGAGAACAAGAGAACAAGCAGGCGAGTGAACAAGAATCAGCGCAATCTTTGTTCCGTTGTTCCGTTGTTGTGACTCCTGGTTTAGCTCTTCACGGGTTCTGCCGCAAGTTGCTGATAGTGTTCCCATTGAACTTGAATGGCATGTTGGCTTTCGTGGAGCAGCAGTTCTGCACGCTCTGGGTCACTCTGGCGCAGCATTTGGTAGCGGGTTTCGTTATAGATATACTGCTCAAGCGGCACACTGGGGGCCTTCGAGTCAATTGTTAGCGGGGATTGGCCCTGTGCTGCTAATGTCGGGTTGTAGCGATAGAGCAGCCAGTGTCCACTCTGCACCGCCAATTTTTGTTGACTAAGCCCCTGGCGCATATCGATTCCGTGTGAAATACAATGGCTGTAGGCAACAATCAGCGATGGACCATCGTAGGCTTCGGCTTCCTGGAAGGCCTTGAGAGTCTGCTGATCATCGGCACCCATTGCGACACGGCTAACATAGACATTGCCATACGACATGGCGATCATGCCCAGATCCTTCTTGGCCGTCCCTTTGCCACGCGCCGCAAACTTCGCCACTGCACCACGGGGAGTCGATTTTGAGGATTGGCCGCCGGTATTGGAATAGACCTCGGTGTCGAGCACAAGCACATTGACATTGCGCCCTGATGCGAGCACATGATCGAGCCCACCAAAGCCAATATCGTAGGCCCAACCATCGCCACCGATGATCCACACGCTCTTCTTCACCAGGGCATCGGCGAGGCTTTGCAGCATTTCGATTGATGAACGCAGCGCTGGAGTGCTGACATCGCCATTCAGCAGTTGCTGGAGTTGGCTCTTCAGCAGTACAACCCGCTCACGCTGGGCAGCAATCCCGGCATCGGTTGATTGATCGGCGTTCAGCAGTTCCTGCGTGAGGTTGGCATCGATCAATGCGGCAAGTCGGGTCAGCAATGCGTGGGCCTGATCGGTCTGCTGATCCAGCGAGAGGCGCATACCCAAACCAAATTCGGCGTTATCCTCGAACAGCGAATTCGACCAGGCTGGCCCGCGGCCATCGCGCCCAACCGACCATGGTGTTGTTGGCAGGTTGCCGCCATAGATCGATGAACAACCAGTGGCATTGGCAACCACCATGCGGTCGCCAAACAGTTGGGTGGCCAGCTTGACATAGGGCGTCTCGCCACAGCCAGAACAGGCACCCGAGAACTCAAACAGCGGAATGATCAACTGCGAGTTTTTGATGGTTCCCAGGCCAACTTGAACACGCTCGGTTTCGGGCAGTTCCTGGAAGAATTCCCAGTTGGCGCGTTCACTCTGGCGCAGTGGCGGCTGCGGAGCCATGTTGATCGCCTTGCGGCCAACCTGACGCTTATCCTTGACTGGGCAGGCCTCGATGCATAGCCCGCAGCCGGTACAATCCTCTGGTGAGATCTGCAGCGTATACTGCATGCCAGGGAATTCTTTGAAGCGGGCGGCAGTGGAGCGGAAACTTTCTGGTGCGCCAGCCAATTCGGTCGCGTCATAGATCTTGGTGCGGATCACGGCATGTGGGCAAACGAACGAACACTTGCCGCATTGGATACATAGATCTGGATCCCAAACCGGAATCTCAAGTGCTAGATTGCGCTTCTCCCATTGGGCCGTGCCACTTGGATAGGTGCCATCAACTGGCAGCGCACCGACTGGCAGGCTATCGCCATGGCCCGAGATCATTGGGCCGAGAACATTGCGAACAAATGCTGGTGCGTCCAGTGGTGCAGGCAGACGCATCTCGATTGCTGTTGGCGAGATGCTATGCTGGCTGAGATCAACGAGGTACATGTTTTCGAGAGCCGCATCGACAGCCCGCTCATTCTGGCGCACAACCGTCGCCCCACGCTTGCCATAAGTCTTGGTGATCGCCTTCTTGATCTGCTCGATGGCTTCCTCGCGGGGCAACACGCCACTCAGCGCAAAGAAACATGTTTGCATGACGGTATTGACCCGCCGCCCCATGCCACTTTCCTGGGCAACTCTATCGGCATCGATCACATACAAGCGGATCTGCTTTTCGAGCAGTTCTTGCTGAACATCACGCGGCAGATATTCCCAGATTGTTTCTGGCCCATATGGGCTATTGAGCAGGAAGATCGCGCCAGAAACCGCATGCTGCAACACATTGACCCGTTCCAGGAAGGTAAACTGGCTGCAGGCCACGAACCCGGCCTGGTCGATCAGATAGGGTGCTCGGATGGGATACGGGCCAAATCGCAGATGCGAGACCGTCATCGATCCAGATTTCTTCGAGTCATAGACGAAATAGCCCTGGGCATAATTATCGGTTTCTTCGCCAATAATCTTGATTGCATTCTTGTTGGCACCAACCGTGCCATCGGAGCCAAGTCCATAGAACAGACAGCGCACGGTGGCCGCATGCTCAATCGAGAATGTCGGGTCGTATTCTAGGCTAGTATGGCCAACATCATCGATAATGCCAACCGTAAAATGATTCTTGGGCTGCGCTTTGGCTAGTTCATCGAAGATACCCTTGATCATCGCAGGAGTAAATTCCTTCGAGCCCAGGCCATAGCGCCCACCAACTACCATCAATGATTGTTGGGGATTATTGGTTTCTTGCAGGGAGGACATAATATCGAGATACAGTGGCTCGCCAACACTACCTGGTTCTTTGGTTCGATCAAGCACCGCAATACGCTGGACTGTTGGCGGAAGCGCACGCCGCAGTGCTGCACTATCAAACGGGCGGAACAGCCGCACATTAATACAGCCAACTTTCTCGCCACGATCTGCTAGGAAGCGCACCGTTTCGGCAACCGCCTCAGCAGCAGAACCCATCAGAATGATCACCCGTTCGGCATCGGGCGCACCGGCATAATCGAACAGATCATAATGGCGGCCAGTCAGTTTCGCAAACTGCGCCAGTGTCTCGGCCACAATTCCTGGCGTTGCCGTATAGAATGGGTTGACCGTCTCCCGGCCCTGGAAGTAGGTATCCGGGTTTTGGGCGGTACCACGGATGAACGGACGATCCGATGAAAGGCCGCGCATGCGATGGGCATGCACCAGGCTATCGTCGATCAGGGCACGCAGGGTTTCTTCACCAAGCAGGGCGATCTTATTGATCTCGTGTGAGGTCCGGTAGCCATCAAAGAAGTGCAGGAATGGCACGCGCGCCCGCAGTGTGGCGCTATGAGCAACTGCCGCCATATCCTGGGCTTCCTGGGCATTCCGCGATGCCAACATGGCCCAGCCAGTTGCACGGCAGGCCATCACATCAGAATGATCGCCAAAGATCGAAAGACCCTGGGCTGCCAAGGCGCGTGCAGCAATATGAAAGACCGTCGATGTCAGTTCGCCAGCGATCTTATACATGTTCGGAATCATCAGCAGCAAGCCCTGCGATGCCGTAAATGTCGTGGCCAGTGCGCCTGTTTGGAGCGCACCATGCAGCGCACCGGCTGCGCCACCCTCGGATTGCATCTCGATCACATGCGGAACCACACCCCACAGATTGGGTTGGTGTGTCGCCGCCCAACTATCAGCAGATTCGCCCATTGGCGTGGAGGGGGTGATTGGGTAGATCGCAATAACTTCACTCAGCCGATATGCGACATTTGCCGCTGCTTCATTTCCATCAATTGTGATTTGTGTCGCGTCCATTACGCGCTCCTCTATATTGAACAGACGCGAGGCAGCGCGTCTTTACGTGTTTGCGTTCAGACACGAGGCATCGTGTCGCTACGGATTCGTGTGCTCATTATCCAGCCGCTGGACAAGTGCTTCAAACAGATCGCTTTCGGTAAGGATGCCAAGCACATTGTGCTGTTCCTCCACAACTGGTAGGCCACCAATCTTGTTTTCGATCATCAGCAGGGTAGAAATGCCACAGCGGAGCGTTTCAAGAGAAGCGCTCTGGCCTTGTAGACACTCCTGTTCTGGGTTATAGAATAGCAGCCGCGCTGATCGGAGTGTGTTGTCATGTCTTTACATACCGTGGGGTTTGGTTATCCTGTAGCCGTTTGCGTAACTGAACTGTGACTATGGATGTTATGCTTATGTATCAGCCAACCAAGCCATCAGCCGAGAGAACGATAGATGCCCCAGAATCCGCAGGTTAAAGCCTGCGGCCAGGGGTACGACCAAGGGACGATGAAGCCTGCGGCCAGGAGATGATGTACCAGAGCCGCATGGTTCTCAGCGTTTGGGACCTGAATACTGTAAGCTTAAGCGAAGCGACAAAACATGATGTTGATTGGTGATTGGCTTGATCGGCGGGCGCAACTGAGCCCGGAGAAGGTGGCCCTGATCGATGCACTGCATGGCATGCGACCGATCACCTACCGCGATTGGAACCGCGCTGCCAATCGAACGGCCAACTTCCTACGGGCGCTTGGTGTTGAGCGCGGGGATCGCGTGGCCATCCTGGCCCACAATTGTGTTGAGTATCTTGATTTGTGGTTTGCCTGCGGAAAGATCGGTGCGATCCTCCAGGCGCTCAACTGGCGTCTTACTATGCACGAGTTGGCTGCCCTGATTGCGGATGCCCAGCCGACTGTGCTTGTCTATGGGGCCGAATTCGCCGCCCAGGTTGCTAACATCTGCGCCGATCTGCCTATTGACTTGATTGCCCTTGACCCACAAACATCAGAACATGATCTGATACCATTTACAGCATGTGAGCAATATTCCGACACACCACCGCCTGCGATTGCGCTGGATTGGAACGATGCCTGGGTGATCTGTTACACTGGTGGCAGCACTGGCCTGCCGAAAGGCGCGCTACTGACGCATGGCAGCATCACATGGAATGCGATCAACACGATCACGAGCTGGGGGCTTACGCCGGACGATACCACGATTTTGAATGCGCCATTGTTCCACACAGGTGGCCTGAATGTCTTTACCGCGCCATTGGTGTATATTGGTGGAACATCGATTGTCTGCCGGGGGTTTGATGCGGCCCAGGTTTTTGATCTGATCCGTGATGCAGGCGTGACGCTCTATTTTGGCGTTCCGACGACCTTTATCACATTGCAGCAGCATCCGCGCTGGTGGACGGGCGATTTCAGCAGGCTCAAATTGATCATCAGCGGTGGGGCACCATGCCCGCTGCCGGTGTTCGAGCGTTTCTGGGAGCGCGGGGTTGATTTCAAAACCGGCTATGGCCTGACTGAGGCTGGACCGAACACCTTCTGGTTGCCAGCCGCCGATGTGCGCCGCAAACCTGGTGCTGTTGGCTACCCGCTGATGCATATTGATCTACGAATCATTGCGCCGGATGGGCAGATGTGTGGCCCAGATCAGGTAGGCGAATTGCAGATTCGTGGGCCACATGTGTGTGCTGGGTACTGGAATAACACAGCAGAGACGGCCAGCGCATTTGTGGATGGATGGCTGCGGACTGGCGATCTAGCCAGTTTTGACGCCGATAGGTGCTATTCAATCGTTGGGCGGCTGAAGGATGTGATCATCTCGGGTGGCGAGAATATCTATCCAGCTGAAGTCGAGAGTGTGCTGGCAGGCCATCCCGCAATTGCCGAAATTACCCTAATTGGCATTGCTGATCCAACCTGGGGCGAAGTAGGGCGGGCCATTATCGTCGTGCGGCCAACACATCGATTTGATCAGGCAGCATTTCTGGCCTATGGGCGCGAGCGATTGGCGGGCTACAAGCTGCCAAAGAGTGTTGTGGTGGTTGATTCGATCCCAAAGACAGCGGCTGGCAAGGTGGATCGGTTATGGTTGAAACAGCAGTATGGATTATAAGCTTACAGTGTTCATCTGGCGGGACTACGCGCCCCGCGCCTGCGTTCAGGAACTCTTTCGCAGGGCTACGCGCCCCAGATGGCTTTCGCAGGGCTACGCGCCCCGCACCCGCGGTCGGGGTGGGCCGCCACCCCAACTCCCCCGGCCAGGGACCTTGTCCCTGGACCCTGAATGGAACATCATGGCTTGCTAGTATTTGTGTGTCATGCTACGGCTGCAATCGATAAACCGCTGTGAAAATAGTTTGTTCGCATAGTTCTTGGTTCTTGTGCGCTTGTTCTATCGGCTATCGGCTAGTTCACACAAAGGAGTGCCTCATGAGCAGTATCCCATTGATGGGCGGCATCACATCACGCATGGTCGAAACCCCACGAATCGCGCTACATGTTCGGTTCGCCGGGCCACATGATGGTATTCCAGTAGTATTCGTGCATGGCAATGCATCATCGGCAACCTATTGGGAGGAAGAGATGTTGGCGCTCCCAAGCGGCTTCTGGGCGATTGCGCCGGATCTGCGCGGCTATGGCGATACCGAGGATAAGCTGGTTGATTCGACGCGTGGCCTTGGCGATTGGGTTGATGATCTGCTTGGCCTGATGGAAACGCTTGAAATCTCTAGGTATCATGTTGTTGGGCATTCGCTTGGTGGCACCATCGTTCTGAATATGATTGCAGCTGCTGGTGCGGCAATTTTTACGGCAACGGTAGCTGCGCCTGGTTCGCCATATGGCTATGGTGGCTCAAAGGGTTTGGATGGGCAGCCCTGCTATGCCGATTATGCCGGATCGGGTGGCGGGATCGTCAATGCCGAATTTGCGCGGCTGATCTCGATTGGCGACCGAACGAGCGATAATCCGCAGGCATCGCCACGGGTCGTAATGAACAGCTTCTACTGGAAGCCGCCCTTCATCCCAGCACGTGAGGAGGAGCTGCTTTCGGGGCTGCTGAGCGAGAAGATCGGCACCGATAAATACCCAGGCGATTTTGTTCCATCACAGAACTGGCCGCGGGTTGCGCCGGGCGTGCTGGGGCCGACAAACGCACTCTCACCAAAATATGTTGGCAATAGTGTTGAGCGGCTGATTGGCGCTGAATATAAGCCGCCGATTCTGTGGGTGCGTGGTGCCGATGACCAGATCGTTTCGGATACATCGCTGTTTGATTTCGGCACCCTGGGAGCCTATGGGTATGTGCCCGGCTGGCCAGGCCAGGAGATCTACCCATCGCAGCCGATGGTGAGCCAGATGCGAACGGTGCTGGATGTGTATGTGGCCAATGGCGGCCAGTACCAGGAAGTTACCCTGGCCGAATGTGGCCACACACCATACCTGGAGAAACCAGGCGAATTTCGCTATGTGTTTCATGATCTGCTTGTGCGGTAGCTCCCGCACCTTCACCCCAACCCCTGACCCCCTGACCCCTCTCCCACACCGGGGCGAGGGGGATTGCCGCATTGCGAACCCTTCGCACCCCTCCCCACCGGTGGGGGAGGGGTTGGGGAGAGGGGGATCAGCATGGGTCCGAAAAAACCCTTCACCTGAAAAGAGGTGGGTGAGGGGTAATGTTTGCAATGTAGGGCAATCATTCTCCAGCCGCATTTCACCCTCTAACGAGCGCCCTTGCCCAATTAAGCGACTGTTGCACGATTTCGTTGATCCGCGCTACCCAGGGGTTCGGCTGGCCGACATCTGGAACGGGCGTGGCACGCAACCCAAACTCGGCCATGGTCAATGTGCAGGCATGCCACGGGCCAACACAAGCCAACCGTCCAGTTGCATATTCGCCAGGTAACACAACATCGGCGATATAGCTCAGGCAGGTTTCGCGGGCGGGCACGCAGTGGGCGTTCTCAACCCGTACATCATCGGTGGGCGCTCCAGCGCGCATGAGCGTAGCCGCAACCGCCTGCTCGATTGTGGTTGGCGGCAGGGTTAAGAGCGCCCCACGCACACCAACTCCCAAACTTCCCATGAGGAGTAGCATCAGGAGTGCCATCAGCCGACGGCGCATCATAGATCCTTTTGTGAACTGCCCTCACCCCCGGCCCTTCTCCCAGTCGCAGAGGGGCGGCGCAGCAGCGGTGAGGGAACAAGCGAGCAAGAACCGAGAACCATATTGCCAAGGGATCGAATGTTTCAGGTCTGAAAGAGCGTCGGTGGCTGCTGCAAGGCCCTTCTGCCAATCAAACCAATGTGCAATTGTGCTGCTGCCGTATGCTGCTAGGTGTGTGGTTTGATACAGTTCAAGGGAATACCGACGGCCTGAGATGTTGGCTAAACCACATCATCTGAAGGCGAAGAACTACATAGCTATCAAATAGCAGATCCGGGCTTCCCTGTGGTATGAGCTTCTGATACAATCAGCCATACAAACGACTCATACAGCCACCACATACGGAGAGGCGCGATGGACGACGTATACTCGTTTGGCGCGTGGGTTGGCCGGCGGCGGCGGGCGCTCCGGCTAACCCAGCATGAGGTTGCGGGTTTGGTCGCCTGCTCGCTGGTGCTGATCCAGAAGATTGAAGCCGATGCGCGCCGCCCATCACCGCAGATGGCGACACGGCTGGCACAGGTGCTGCAGATTGCACCCGACCATACGGCAACCTTTGTTCGTGTCGCCCGCGCCGAACTGGCTGTTGATCGGCTGCCAGCCCCTGACCACGGCACCATACGGATGGTCGTTGGCGCAACGCTGGTTCAGAATCCCACCCAACCGGCGGGAAACGTACCAAGCCAGGTTTCATCGTTTCATGGGCGCGAACGTGAGATCCGCGATCTGCACACCTTCCTGCACCAGGATGGCATACGGCTCATCACGCTGACGGGTGCGGGCGGCAGTGGCAAGACTCGCTTGGCGCTGCGGGCAGCCGATCCCCTACACCACGAATACACGCAGGGAATCTGGTTCATCGACCTGTCCCCAATCAGCGATCCCGAACAGATCGCGACGACCATGGCGCAGGTGCTGGGTCTCCCCGAGTCGCCCGACCAACCGATCCGCGCTGATGTGCTGAACTGGCTGCGCCAGCGCCAGATCCTGCTGATCCTCGATAATTGCGAACAGGTGCTGGCCGGTGTGGTGGATGTGGTTACCGAACTGCTGCGTGGTGCGCCCAGGCTCACGGTGCTGGCGACCAGCCGCATCCCGCTACGGATTACGGGCGAGCAGGAGTATGTGGTTGCCCCACTTGGGTTGCCACCACCCACCGTTGGCACGTTGAAACCCTCAAACGTTCAAACATTCGACGTGGATCTCAGCCAGTATGATGCGATTGCGTTGTTCATGAGCCGTGCCCGTGCGGTGCGGGCCGATTTCAGGCTCACCAACGCGAATGCGCCCGCCATCGCCGCGATCTGCGTGGGCTTGGATGGCCTGCCATTGGCGATTGAGCTGGCCGCAGCCCGTATTCGGCTGTTTCCACCCGAGCAACTGCTCAATCGGCTGAGTTCGGCGCGCCTCCACACGCTGACTGGTGGTGCTCGCGATCTCCCGGCACGCCAGCAAACCATCCGCGCCACGATTGATTGGAGCTATCGCCTGCTTACACGACCCCAACACATATTGTTCGCACGATTGAGTGTGTTTGTTGGTGGCTGGACACTGGAAGCAGCAGAAGCCATTGGCACTCCATCAATCGATGTTGTCAATCTGCTGGATGGGTTGGTTGAGCAGAATCTGGTGCGCCTTCAGGAGACGAATGGCGAGCCGCGCTACACCATGCTCGAAACCATTCGCGAATATGCGCTCGAGCGATTAGCAGAACGAGGTGAAATCGAACATATTCAGTAACGGCATGCCGAGCATATTGTGGCATTGGCGGAGGAAGCCGAGCCACAGTTGGTTGGAGGCGCAGTACAGCAGGCACTCGTACGGATCACTGCGGATATGCCAAACGTACGTGCTGCGATCCAGCGGGCTTGCGAAACGGGCGATTGGAACACAGCGGCCCGAATCAGCGCTGCGCTCAGCGAGTTGTTTCTGTTGGAACAGACCTACGTCATCGAAGGGGCTGGTTGGCTGCGTAGATGTTTGGAGCATGGCACTGAGCTTACGGAGACTTTGCGAGCGAAGGTTGGGGTGTGCTTTGGGCGCATCCAGGGTCGTGTGCAGCATGATGCATGGATTGATGATGTGCTGCAGGAGAGCCTTGCTATCGCGCAACGCAATGATGATGCACATGGTATGGCCCGCGCTATTCTGGTGCGCAGCGAGCAAGCCTGGCGCAGCGGCAACTTGGTCGCTGCCCGTGCCGATGCGGAAGATAGGCTTGAGCGCGCAATCCTTGCTGGCGATCAGGTCGGTCAGATTTGGGGCTTCTTCAGTCTCGGCTGGATTCTCGGGAGTGCTGGCGAGTATGCGGAAGCGCAACGAACCTTCGAGCATGGGCTCATCGCCAGTCGCCGAAACGGGTATGCACACGCCACAGCCAACATGCTGCTTGGCCTGGCCGAGGTTGCATTCCTCTGCAACACCATCGTGGAGGCGGAAACCCATACCCGCGCACGGCTGCTTGTCGAGCAGCAGCTTGGGAATCGGGCGGGGATTGGATCGTGTTACGAGGCGCAGGGGGTGCTTGCGTTCAGCCGCAGGGACGATGTACAAGCGATCATACAGTTTGAGGAGGCGCTGCGCCTGTATACCATGTGGATGCCACCCTATGCAGTGCAAGCGTGTGCTTGGCTAAGCATGGCATCGGCACTGGCGTGGCTCAATCGACAGAGCGAGCGCGAGGTCAACCGATAGGGATGGTGCAATGTATTGTTCATCTACACCATGCCCCGCAGGCTGAGGAAGATTAATCAATTCATCGGGGAGATCGCACCTGGCGCCTATAGGCGCGGATGTGGAGTGCGGCAGCCATGCTTGCGCTGCGGCAGCCATGCTGCCGCACTCCATACACACAGCCGAACCCTCCCGATGAAATGTAACGATCCATCAGCCACGCGCCTATGGGTTCGTTTTCTCTTTGGCGCAGGCTTCAGCCCGCGGCGTGTGAGCGAACCCTGGTTTCTGAAATTGACATGCGGTCTTTGCTACGGCATACTTATGTTCTATGAATGTGTATAAAACACAGCACTATAGGTCTGCTTATGTTTCATCTCGACAAAGCGCTTGATGATTATGATCTCCGTATCAAGCTACAGAAATTCCGTCGGAACTTCCTGCGGATCACGGCGGATAACCAGTACCCGCCTGAGCGCCAGCAATTCCTGTATCAATGGTGTCTGCGCGGGCAGATCGACTGGAATGTCGCCCGCCAGTTCGTTGCTCCCGAAGCGATGGCCCTGTTCCAGCGTATTGCTCAGCGCTACGTTGAGAATGGCCGACTTTCGGCTGCTGAGGTCGCTGAGTTGCAACTACTCCAACGGCGGCTTGGGTTAACCAATGATCAAACAGCGCTTGGGCGCATCTATGAACTGATTGAGCGCAAGTTGAAAGATCTCGTGATTGAGCGGGCAGCCTATCTCGGTTCCCAGCCAGCATATGAATCGCTCCGCGCAATCATTCAATCCTACCAACTCCCCGAAGAGCAGCAACGCCGACTCACGACTGAGCTTGATCGACAAGCCCAACTCGCACGCCTTACGGCTGGTAATCTGCCAACAATTGCCGCTCCTGTTACGCTCTACCGTGATGAAGCATGCCACCTTAGCCTGAAGGTATCCTGTGTGCTGCCAAAAACGGCTGCCTCTCGCAGCGGAAACGCACTTCTGATTGTAACCAGTGAGCGCCTGATTCTGCTCTCGCCTGGTGGTGGAACCTCCGACCGCTGGGATCACATAACGCACATCCGCTTTGTGCCGCCATTGTGCATTACATGGGAATCGTCCAGCAACGATGTAACGGTCTTCCTACGAGAAGACCAAGATCCGCAGTATGTTGCAACGCTGATTTCATCGGCTTCCCGGAAATATCATCCCAATGCGCCAGAAGCTGTGCGGCCACCCAAGCGGCTTATATAGCAATACTACGGAAACGCGATGCCAAACAGCATGATCCGACGGCACGCATTCACCGCTGTCGCATTTGTCTGTTGGTTTGAGATCTGCTATGCCTCGCTCAGTGCCTTGCGGAGTGGAGTTTCTTTATGAGCGAACTCACGTCCATTCTCAACGAGCTGTCTCCGATAAAGCGCGTGCCATACTATCAGCAACTCGCAACCAGAGTCCTTGATTCCTATCCGTTCGCGTTTGGCGCACCTGAGTTTCTCCAACATAACTCGGGTATTACCTATCGCGTGCCCATGCGCGGCACACATCAATGCTTTCTGCTCAAAATTCATGATTCCATCGGCGATGGTGCAGCCCAATCTGCCACACATATTGACGCACGTATGGTCTGGTTGGCTGCGTTCGGGCAGGTGGCTCCGTTTGCTCTCCAGGAGCCCGTGCCAAACCGTGATGGAACATTGGTCACCATGGTTGTCTTTTCTGGTCTCGCCCACCCGGTGCCCTGCAAACTTCAACAGTGGGTTCCCGGTGAACACCCGACTGGCGATTTTACGCTGCCACAAATTGAAGCAGTCGGCGCGATGCTCGCAACATTGCATGCCCATAGACCTGGAACGGAGTTCATAGGAGCAACGTGCCGACGTACGATGCAAACGATTTATGCCGAGAGGTCGCACAGCTTCGTCCTGCGATTACACTCGACCTGCTCTCAGCCGACGAGTATCATCGACTTGAGCAGACGAGCCATATGATTACGCAGATAACTGAGCGATTAGGACGTGAGCCGACGGTGTGGGGAGCAATTCACGGTGATGTACACCACGGCAACCTGCTTTTTGCGGATACGACCGTGCATCCCATCGATTTTGATAATCTCCACGCCACCTACTATCTGCTCGATCTTGGCACGACGTTGTACCATATATTGCATCAGGATGTCGCCATACGGGCAGCATTTGTGAGGAGCTATCAGCAACTACAGTCGTTGCCGCTCGCTGAAGATGGCATGCTTGAGCTGTTTGTGACATGGGCTGCCATGACCAATCTTGCATTTCAAATCACGATACCTGATCAGCGGATCTCACCAATTTTTGCGCGCAATCTGCGTCAACTCATGAATGATTTTTGTCCCAAAGTGCTGAGCACTATCCTGTTTGTGTGTGTGAACGCAACGGCGTGACCGCCGAACACGCGTATGTAGCCGACCGCCTTCGGCGCGCAAGATCGTCGCTATTTTAGCGCCTTCTGATGCCACGCGCCTTGGCGGCGGCTGATACACAACCCGTTGGGCCGTTTCAAGCACACCTCACTTTGACGACCCTCATTGTGATCATTGACAATACCGAACTTTTGTGCTACCTTCTGAGCGTTCACCGCACTTCCGGCCATTCGTAGGCCGTTTCCCGTCAAGCAAACTCGGAAAGGAGTGTACCTGATGACTGAACCGATCATTTTTGCCGATCGCGCCACACGCCCAAACAGCCAACAAGCCATCGCAGCTATTGGGCAATCTTTTGATCTGTACGAGTGGAGCGGCAGCGGCCCTGGCTATCTGCATGTCCACTATGCTGACGATGAAGCCTGGCATATTCTTGAAGGAATCCTCACCTTTCGCTTTGGCGACCGCCAGGTCGAAGCCTCAGCAGGAACAAGCGTGTTTGTGCCTGCAGGCGTGCCCCATAACTATTTTGAGGCCGCGGGGCCTACGCGCTATCTGATTATCCTCACCCCCAGGCTGCGTGAACTTATCGCTGCGCTCCAGGCGGCTCCCTTTCAAAAGCACGCTGCGATCATGCGCCAATTCGAGTCGGCTATAGTGGAATAGCTTGGCCCTACCTCTTCGAGAAAGCCGCCCAACCCGGCATTGCAGCTGACCGCTTCGCGCGAGATCGTGCGGTTTTTGAAGGCTTTCCTCAGCGCGTTTGCAGCAGTTGAATGCCAAACCGTTGGGGCGCATCATCAGCCATAGGCTTTGTGAAATGCATCTTTATCTTGCGTGCGATATAATCATTCCAGATCCGTGTACATCACCATACAGTGCCATATCCTGTCGAAGTATCTGAACTAGCTAGCGAGTTCGTCACAATGATTCAGCGTGAAAGCATCCGTTTCAAGATCGCTTGGATTTCGCTCACGATTATTGGTGTCGCGATTTTCGTTTTCGGACTGATTGTCACCGTGTGGCCCGGTTCGAGTGACACATTGTTCCTACGAACAATTGGCGTGGCCTCGATTGGAATGGGTTTATTCGGTGTGATGATCACCATGATCCCATACAAACGCCATGAACGATGGGCTTGGTTCACACTATGGTACTATCCCATCTTCTGGCTGGCGCACTTTCTGGGCGGCTTGCCTCCTGGCCAAGATCATATCCATCAGATCGTATTCATCGTACTTGCGCTCGTTAGCCTGCTTATCTCCATGAGCGAATTCTTTGGGCGAGGGATGGTTCGGCGCGCTTGATGCGCCAACAGAACGCGCAAACTGCCCCGACCGCTGCCTACGCGTTGCTGCTAATGCACAGACCGTTGAGTGAGAACGCCCAATCCGACTTATGCGCCGGTCAAACGCACATTCCGTGCGGCCCAACACGCGCATGCAACCGACCACCTTCGGCGCGCGAGATCATAGCTATTTTAGTGTTATCTTTTGCAGCGCGCCTTGGCGGCGGCTGAACGGCAATCCGTTCGGCGTTTCCCTTCTCAGTCCACATACGCGTATTTGCCCTGCGCTGCCTCATGCGGTACACTACTATCCACGCATTCCTGCGGTGGTTCTTTCTTCCGTTGTGGCTTTGCTACTGAACATGCGGGCATGAAAATAAAAGAGGTACTCAAACTGTTCGAAGATGATGGCTGGGTGCTTGTCCGCACCACGGGAAGCCATCGGCAGTTCAAGCACCCGCTGAAAACAGGTACCGTGACCGTTGCAGGCAAACCCAGTTTGGATGTACCACCCGGCACCTTGAATAGTATGCTCAAACAGGCCGGATTGAAATAAGAAGCGAGGCAACCTGATGCGCTATGTCATTATTATCGAAAAAGGCGACACCAGTTATGGTGCCTATGTCCCCGATCTGCCAGGCTGTGTTGCCGTTGGTGAAACACCCGAGGAAGCACGCTCCTTAATTGAAGAAGCCATCCTCCTGCATCTGGAAAGTCTGCGTGCAACTGGCGAGGCCATTCCCGAACCCTTGTCGCAGAGCACCTATATTGAGGTACCGCTTGCCGCGTAAGGCGTGCTGATGCGCCTGCCGCAGCGGCCAATTGAGGCCCACAGTACAAGGCCATGCCTGAATTTCTTGACGGGAAGCTCGGGAAATCCTCGCACACGTCGCGTTGCTCGGCAATCTTGGGCACGTATCAGATGCCGAGGGTACGGGATCACATGCGTCGTCGCTCGGCTCGTTCAGCCATATGGTCAATCAAAAGATGCGCCGTATCAAGCCCCACGCGGTCGGCTGTCACCGAACACGGCGTTGCAGCCGACCGCTTCGCGCGCGAGATCGTGGCTTTTTGACGTGATCTCGTGCAGCGCGCTCGCGGCAACTGAACGCCAATCCGATCCGACGACGAACGGTGATTTCGGCATGGGTACTGGTGCCGCGCACCGCGACCATTTCGGTCATCGTGATGAACCAAATCCACTGGAACCAATAGTAGTTATCATTATCATAGGGATTGGACATGTCTTCGGTTCCAGACCAATGGCGCTCACGCAGACGCTGGCTGAGCATGGCACGCCAGTTGGAGGCTGCCACCTGATAGACAATCGTCTGTTGCCTGGGATGTTCTTGGGCAACCCGCACCTTGCTGGCACCAGGCACCACCAGTAGATCAATTGGTGGATTGGCAGCCTGCCAGATCCAGCACCGAGCAGAAACGCGAGCGCCAACACTGACATGGGAGCAGGCTTCAGCCCGCGGCGTTTGAGCGAACCCTGGAGGCGACGGAACGTTCTGCAACGCGTGGTTCGTTGTGGAGGGGCGAACCTCGTGTTCGCCCCAACGAAATTTGATTGATAGCCTGATTGTGTACGGGCGTGATGGTTTTGCAGCCAAACACTCATGTTTGTGTTGCTCTAATGTTGCAGGCCTTGACGCGCAGCAACTGAGGAGTATAATGTACCCAATACCCCGGTGGGGTACCCGCGCCGATATTATCGGCGTTTGGCGGGTGATATCATGAGGAGAACATGGCCATGGCTGGCAACACCGTTGAAGGCAAGACAGTTGAAGTAACCGATGCCGATTTTGAGCAGAAGGTGCTAAAGTCCGCAACCCCTGTCGTTGTGGATTTCTGGGCACCCTGGTGCGGCCCATGCCGTGCCGTTGCTCCGATTCTGGAGGATCTATCGATTGAGTATGATGGCAAACTGGTTGTTGCGAAAGTCAACACCGATGATCACCAGAAGTGGATGAGCAAGTTTGGCATTACTGGTATTCCAACCATGATCATCTTCAAGGATGGCAAGGAGATCAACCGCGTGATTGGTGCCCGTCCGAAGAGTGATCTGAAGAAGCAGTTCGATGCAGCGCTCGTGAGCAAAGCGTAAATAGTTTCTGTCTGTGGCCTGGAATATGAGGGCATGCGCATGGATGTTCTATTCACATTCAACAACCATTCAATCTGCCCTCTACTGTCATCAGGAGCTCAGTTATGAGCGACGAGACATCAATCGGTCGGACGCTTGCTCCTACAGCCCGCACCGAGGTTGTCGCACGATTGCGCCGCATTGGCGGCCAGGTTCGTGGGGTTGAGCGGATGGTAGAGGAGGAACGCGACTGCCGTGATGTCGTGACACAGCTTGCTGCGATTAAGGCTGCTGTGGCAAGCCTCAATACCTATGTGGCCGAAACCTATGCGCGCGATTGCCTGTGCGGTATTGAGCCAATGGATACGACAGAGGTATCGCGCTTACTCGATATGCTCAAGACGGCGCGCTAATCTGGTTTGTCTGCAACCCACCCCGATGACCATCACATGATGATCATCGGGGTTTTTGATTTCAAGTAGCTCTTCATACCATCGTTGCGAGCTGCGCCCTCATGGCGTTCAACGTTTTGCTCTCAGCTGCCACTATCTACTCATAATCCTGAACCTTGTTTAGGGGTAGGCCATAGAGCGACTGGCTGCCTAACCGATCAAAGTCGGTAATTTCGAACTTGGTTGGAATGTTCGGAACGGGGTAATGCATGACGGAGTGGATATCGTAGGGCGTAATAACCTTGGGAGTGATATCAACCCCATCGATCTCGTTACCTTCTTGGCGGCAAAATCGGCTGTATTGGCAGCTCAGCTGCCAGATTTACTGAGGAGGTTTTCAAGCCCTTCGGTGATCTTTTTTACCTGTGAGTTGTGCTTTTGAAGCGGCTGGCCGGCTTTGGTAAGCGATCGCCAGATTTCGAACTCGCATCGCAATGTCTCAATCTGATAGTTCCGAGTCATTGCGCCACGTTGAGCTAGATCCATGGCATACCTCGTAGGCAGTGATCCCCAGTTGGCATTGGCTTGCTCGAGCAAGCGTGTGTGGGTTCTTGATCTGCCAAGCCGATCTTCGGCCAAATACAGCTCATGCCGCGTTGCAAGCCGCCCGTCAGCGCCAAAAGACGGACGCCTTCAAAGCTGTGTACCGCACCCGTGCCGGGATTGAAGGAACGCTCTCCCAAGGCGTCCGGATGGGCGATCTGCGCCGCTCGCGCTACGTGGGGTTAGCGAAAACGCGGCTCCTGCATCTGCTTATCGCCGCCGCGCTCAATTTCATGCGGGTCGCCGCGTCGCTCTGCTTTTGCCGCGCTTGCGCCATGCCAATATGACCGAAGCCCGCTGAGCAGAGGTTCGCCAGCGGCATCTTCGAAATTGCTATTCTCGCTGGCTGTATGTGCTGCATCGATTGCAGGGATGAGAAACGACTCATGTGGGTTGATCGGCATGCCCAACCATTTGGTAAGAGTCTGATCAAAGCTAGTAAAATGCTCAGATGGCATGGCCTCGCTCAACCGAGAGTTATCGCCACAGCGAATGGCCAGCAACAGATCAAGAAAATCGGCCTCTCTATTCTGGCGACCGCGATCCCTCATATCGATATAGCGCAGCTGATGGCCACACAGCACGCAGCGCTCCATGAACATTCGGGCAAATGTCGTTGTTCCCGATTCCTCGGCCCCGATCAGCACCTGTATCTTGTGCTCGGGCTGCTGGAAGTTTCGCCAGGCTTGGTATCGGTCCTGGCGGCGACCAACCATGCGGCGTACTTTTTCCAACGCCTCAATATTGATCACCTGCCTGCGGTGGTCGGGTGTAATGACATGGTTGATGCCGCCGCGGATTATACTGCCTGGTTCGTGAGAAACCAGCAGACATGGCGCGGCCCACTCGCGAACACGCGAGCCATCGGTCATCCGCTGACGCACACGATCACGGGCGGCCATGATTGCTTATTCAATTGGTTTGCCAATGCCATCTGAGTCGCGTTCGACAAGGGCAGTGTACAGGCCAGCAGCGAAGTCTACTGCCTGTGTATCGGCCACATCACTATTCATGCCAATCACGGCTGGTGCTCCAGCAGCATTAAATACCTGGCTGAGCGACCAAGGATCGCGATTCTCGGCGGTAGATCTACCCGAACGGCAGGCATTGAGAACAACCAGGCGCAAACTGTCGGCATCATCGGCGGCTACGACGAAATCTTCGATGATATCATCGCGATACCAGGGCTCGACAGTACCGCTCACCTTGACAAACAGTTGGAGGTAGGGCCGCCGATTGCCACCATCGGTTTGTTCGATGCCGCCGTGGCCAATGAAGTGGAGCATGTGTGGTTTGAACTTGCCAATTGTATCCATGATCGCCGCCCTGGTGGATAGGCGATGGCGAATCAGCAGTTCACATAATAAAGAGAGCTATCGGTGTTGCTAAAAGAACGGAGGCACTACCATAATTGGGGGATAGGTAACAGGGAAACTTCGAAATCGACTCTCAGTCTATTATCTATGTTGCATTAGCGCAATTCGGCGGCAACCATCACGATGCTGAGCGGGCGGCGTGAGCGGCTCTGTTCCTCGGTGACGGGCGCGTTCAGCCATAGCGAACTCTCGCCTGGTGGAACTAATAATCGCATACTGATGGTTGTGTCGCCTGGTTGAACATCCCAATGCCCGGCTTTGCCCCCACGAAACTGTAGCTCAACGGATTTCTGGCCAGCATAGCTCTGGGCGGTGAGCTTGAGGCGTACATCAATTGGCTGGCTGGTTGGGTTGATGATCACAACCTCAGCGCGCTCGCCCATCCAGCGCCAGCGCCGTTGGCCCTCGCGCTCCTCGCCATACCACCCGCCCCGGAAGTAGGCAAATGGCCGAATGACTGTTGGCGGCACGACATAGGCGGTCAACTCCTCATCCTCATAGCTTGGGGCGACACCAGGCAGGGCGATTGCCAGAACCTGCTGCAACTGCTGGCGCTGCGCTACGGTGAGTGTTTGCCAATGAATAATCACATGCCGCAGCCCATAGCCATTCAGCACAGCCAGCTCATCATCTGGCCCGGATGGGATCAGCACATGTTCGCCCTCGGCCATGGCCCATAGATCGCGCACAATTGGTGCAGTTTCGCCAAATGGGTAGCCTGGTGTACGCGACACATACCCGCCCATGATCGGTAGGCCATGCACCATCTGGGCCACTAATGGGATGCTCGATTCTGACCGAGGCGGCAGATCGATCACGGCTCCACCACTGTTGGCGATCAGGCGGTAGTATCGATCTGGCTGGGATTGGAAGATTGGCCAGTTTGGTGGTGCAAACTCGATGATCAGCAGCCCACCAACGATCAGGCTGGCAAAAACGCGACGCTTAGAGGGCAATCGCTCCAACAGCGCGCCCATGCCCAACGCTACGAGCGGTGCAAGCAGTACAACGGTGATTACCACAAAATGGCTTGGGCGATTGGCGATAGCAACACCAGGCACGAGTGCGAGCAGCGCATATGGTAAGGGAATATTTGTCTGGAGGCCACCAATTTGTAGCAGCGGGCCGAGTGCCAGCACTATGCCAACACAGGCAATCAGTGCCCAGCGCCAGGCAAGCCTACGGCTGAACACAAATGCCGCAAGCGCCAGCGCAACCGTTATATAGCCAAGGGAAATGTTCCAGGCGGCAATATATGGGTGGATTTGCTCGGCATAGCGGGTGACAGCCTGGCCCCAGAGGGGATGCAGGCCGCTTGGCAGCCAGAAATCGCCGAGATCGGCTGAATGGATGATCTTCAGATAGCCAAACATATCCGCAACATCGCCTTCGCCACCCGAGACGTTACGCAGCGCTGGTAGCAAGATGGGTAGGATCAGCAGAACGCCAGTAGTGCCAGCCAGGATGAGTTGCACAAGCATGCGCAGGGACGCGCTATAGCGCATCCGTACTTGGGGCGGCGGTTGTGGCGGAAAGGCCAACCAGATGATCGCAAACAGCGCACTAAAGATCGCAAAGAACAGGAAGTAGTACCAACTTGTATAGCCGATGAGCGCCAAGAACACACCGGCCAGCAGCGCATCACGGCGGCGCAGATCCTCAACGGCGCGCACGAGGAACAGCACATACAGCGGCAGCCATTGCAGCGCGATCATCTCAAGCTGGCCATCCCACAGCTTCGTCATATGAAACGGCGAGAAGGTCAACGCCAGCCCGCCGACGAAGGCCGCCAGTGGATTACCGCTGACCCGCAGCGCCAGTGCATAGCCACCGAGGCCAGCTAGCGCAAAGGCCAGCACGACCATGCTGTTGAAGCCGGCAATCGGCCCGAACAGCCAGGTGATCGGCGCAGCCAGGATACCATTCGAGATATTGAGCGTCTGCAGATGGAGATCGGCACCCTCTGGATAATAGAGTAGCGGCGTCTGGAAGGGGTTCTGGAAGGTTGTCAGTGCATGTTGGATCCACCAGATATTCCAGATATTCTGCCAGGCATCATTGCGCGCAACCGGCCCGCCCGCAACCGAATTGCCGAAGTGCGGCAACAGCGGCGCAAGCATGAGCAATGTTAGGGCTGTGTAGGCCAACAACACCCACAGATAGCGAGCAGGTGGGCGCGTTGGTTGGTCTGGATGATTCATTGATTACCGATTGTGTGATTACCGAATTGCGTGATTGCCCGATTGTGCGAGGCTAAGAGCATTCGTCCGCAGATTTCGCAGATTGCCTGATTGAGCGATTGACCGATTGCCTGATTATCAAATTACGAGATTGCGTGATTGCGGAGACTGACCTGACCCGTGGCCTATACGGAAGAATGCCCTGAGCAGTACACGGCGGCGCTGCCTGAGCACGCTGGCTGAATGGGCACACCAGGTAACAACAGCCAACACCATTCTTTCCAGCCAAAAGAGAACATGCGTGGAGCAATCAACAATCTGGCAATCCAGAATGCAACAATCTGGCAATATACAACTATCGGATCGGTCGTTGTGCCACCAGCAGTAACATTGAGCGTGACATGGGAAGAACCCGTGTTGCCAGCGAGATGGCCGCCTTCACGCTCCAGCGCAATGGATGGCGGAGGATGCGTTCTGGCTCCAGCCCGACCCGTTCCCATGGATCGCAGAAGGCGGTTTGGGCAACGCGCAGCCCGGCCTGTTCGGCCATCCAGCGCAACTGCCACATGCTGAATAAACGGCTGTGGGTATAGTAGCGCGCCTCGGATTTCAGGCCAGCCCAGCGCTTGAATTCGCCATTATGATCAAATGGCCGCCACAGCACAATATCGGCCAGGGTGCGCAGGCGGCTCTTGAGATAGAACTGGTTGGGGGTGGTCAGGATCAGATACCCGCCTGGCACGAGCCGCGAACCGATCTCGGCCAGCGCATCGATTGGCGGGTTGGCCAGGTGCTCGATCACCTCCGAGAAGCAGATTAGATCGAAGGAAGCTTCCGGGTAGGGGCACGCTTCTTGGTCGATATTCCAGCGCCGTACCTCGACACCCAGGCGCTGCCAGAGTTCGGCGCGATGCTCGGGAAATAGATCGGTGCCGCTGACGGTATACCCAGCTTGTACAAGCAGTTCGGTACACAGGCCAGGGTTGACGCCAATTTCGAGCACACGCTTGCCGGAACCAGGCGGAACTGCGGCCAACAAGGCCTCGAAACGATAGCGATGCAGCCGAAAATAATCACGCTTGGCCGCAGGCGGCAGATTGGCCGCGAAATTGGCTACCAGCGCATGGATCGTATTTGGGATGTGCATGCCTGTTGAACCACCACACTATCTGGTTGACAGAGCATACATCATACTCGATCTTTGATCTACCGCGCATTCTCGCGCAGCGCAACCTGATCGGTCGGCAGCACCCGAAATGGCGTGCGGCATTGGCCAAGCGCTGGGCAGGGTTTTCGAAATCGACCAACCAGCATCAGCCAGAATAAGCGCAGAAACAGGTTCATTGGGGATCTTCCTTGCCAAAAATCGTATGCACACTATCTATCCTACCATTGAATCAGGGGTATCAATGCGTCGAGGCGGTTCGGTAGGGGCGGTTCGTGAACCACCCACATGAATATGCGTTGTGCCCCAACACGGGGCGGTTCGTGAACCGCCCACGACGGGCGACAACGCGGGCGTATCGTGAACCGCCCACATGGATATGCGTTGTGCCCCAACGCGGGCGTATCCCGAACCGCCCCTACACGATCCGTCATCATCACATACGGGCGGGGCGGTAGGGCGACGGGTAGGGGTGGTTCGTGAACCGCCCACATGGATATGCGTTGTGCCCCAACGCGGGCGTATCCCAATATGCCCTACATCGGTGTATATCATACGTGACAATATACATTGACAGGCACTGTATGTCTTTCGCTCCGAACATCCATCATCGCCGATCTCTTCGACTACAAGGTTACGATTACACCCAGGCTGGGGCGTATTTCATTACCCTATGTGTACAACATCGCGAGCAGCTGTTTGGCGCGGTTATGGATAGCAGCATGCAATTGAGTCCTACGGGAATAATCGTGCGTGATACCTGGGAATGGTTAGCCTCACACTACGATTACCTCGAATTAGACGCATTCGTCATTATGCCAGATCATCTGCATGGCATTCTTGTTCTTGCGCCCATGACAGATATAAAGCGAAAATCCCTTGGTGGCCTAGTTGGCGCATTCAAAACCGTTTCCACCAAACATATCAATATGATGCGGAACACTCCAGGTACTAACGTATGGCAACGCAATTATTATGAGCATATCATTCGTAATGAAAATGATCTGCACAAGATTCGCGCTTATATTGCGACCAATCCCATCAGATGGGTACAGCGGTAGGGCGGTTCACGCACCGCCCACATGGATATGCGTTGTGCCCCAACGCGGGCGTATCCCGAACCGCCCCTACACGATCCGCGTCATCATCGCATATGGGCGGTTTGGTAGGGGCGGTTCGTGAACCGCCCACGACGGGCGACAACGCGGGCGTATCCCGAACCGCCCCTACACGATCCGCGTCATCATCGCATATGGGCGGTTCGGTAGGGGCGGTTCGTGAACCGCCCACGACGGGCGACAACGCGGGCGTATCCCGAACCGCCCACATGGATATGCGTTGTGCCCCAACGCGGGCGTATCCCGATACGCCCCTACATTCCCATGCCACCATCGCGTACGGGCGAACCTCGTGTTCGCCCCATGATGTGGGAGAAGGGGCAAATGTTACAATGAAGCAATCCGACAATGCCATACGTATAATCTAATGAGATTGGAAAACTTGGCCGTTACTTGGCGTTGTGCTATTGATCCAGGCCGGAAAGAGGAAACGCCATGGCAGATCTCCTGCACGTGCTTGCCCTATGCGATACAACCGAAGATTGTGACATGCTCGCCCAGGTATTACAGCAGGCCGGTTTCGATGTTGCCATGCGCTGTGCCACGACCGAGGTTGACTACCTGGCCGAACTGGCATTTCCTCCCGATCTTATTGTGGCCGATAACACGCTGCCGCTGTTCGATACACTGCGGGCAGTACAGCTCCTACGCGCCAACGATCTGGATATCCCACTGATCATGCTCACCGATGTGGCCAATGAGGCATCTGCGCTGATGTGTATCGGCCTTGGTGCTGCCGATTATCTGTTCAAGGACCGATTGGGACGCCTGCGTAGTGCGATTGAACGCGCCCTAGAACAGCACCAACTGCGTGTGCAGAAGCGCGTGGTTGAGGCGGCATTACGCGAGAGCGAGGAGCGTTTTCGGGCGATCTTTGAGTACTCACCCGATGCGGTTATTCTGATTGATCCCCATCATGCCCAGGGAGATTGGCCAATCATCGATTGTAATGTTGTCGCATGCAATATGAATGGCTATACTCGTGATGACCTGATCGGCTGCTCGATCGATATCCTTAATACGACATCAGGCAACAGCGTAGGGCGCGCTGGCTACCTCGAACGGCTGCGGCGCGAACGCACGATTCGCTATGAAACGATCCATCAGCGCAAGGATGGCAGCCTGTTTCCAGTTGAGGTCGTTTCCTCGCTCATTACTATGTCGGGCCGCGAACTCATACTCGGGCTGGATCGGGATATCACCGAGCGCAAGCATATCCAGGATGAGCTGCGCGCTGCGGAAGCGCGCTATCGAACGCTGGTCGAACAGCTTCCCGCAATTATCTACACTGCGGAGATTAACGAACAGAGTAGCACACGCTATGTCAGCCCGCAGATCGAAACAATGCTCGGGTTTTCGCAGGAGGAATGGCTTGCTAACCCGGATCTGTGGCTTGAGCAGGTGTATCCCGATGATCGCGCACAAGTATTGGAAGCAGTAAACCGTGTGCAAACCAGCGATGCACTGGTTCCGCTGGAATATCGCACATTCACCCGTGATGGCCGCGTGCTGTGGCTGCGTGATGCAGCCCGCGTTGTTCGCGATGAGGCTGGCCAGCCGCTGTTTATGCAGGGCATCACGCTCGATATCACCGAGCAGAAGCTGGCCCAGGAGGCACTCTATGCCAGCATACGGCTCTACCGCACACTGGCCAGCAACTTTCCAAATGGCGCCGTGGTTCTGTTCGATCACGATCTGCGCTTCACCATCGCCGATGGCGCTGGGCTGGCCGATCTGGGGCTGACGCCTCAGCGACTGGAGGGCCATACATTCTGGGAGATCTATCCGCCAGAGGCGCAGCTGGTGAATGAGCCAATTTTCCGGGCAGCACTGGCTGGCACGCCAACAATCCGTGAGGTCACATCCGGTGATCTGACACTGGTGATGCACACACTACCGGTGCGCGATGAGCATGGGGCAATCACTGCTGGCATGATCATGACTCAGGATATCACTGAGCGCAAGCGCATGGAAGTGGCGCTGATCAACGAGCGGGCACAGCTCGCACAACGTGTCGATGAGCGCACTGCCGATCTGAGCCTGGCCAATGCCGAACTGGTTCGTGCTGCACAGCTCAAGGATGAATTCCTGGCGAGTATGAGCCACGAATTGCGTACGCCGCTTAATGTCATTCTCGGGCTTTCGGAATCGCTCAGCGAACAGATCTATGGGCCATTAAATGATCGACAGATGCAGAAGCTGGCAGCCATTGAGGCCAGTGGTCGCCATTTGCTTGATTTGATCAACGATATTCTTGATCTGGCCAAGATTGGCGCAGGCATGATGGATCTGATGATCGAGCCAGTGTTGATCAACTCACTCTGTCAGGCGAGCATTCAACTGATGCAACAGGCTGCCTATACCAAGCGGCTTGCGGTGACAACACGAATTGATCCGGCAGTCGTCCAGATTCAGGGGGATATCCGCCGCCTCAAACAGATCCTGATCAATTTGCTTGCCAATGCGGTAAAGTTCACACCTGCTGGCGGAGCGATTGGGCTGGAGGTGATCGGCGATTCAGGCCAAAACCTTGTTCACTTCACCGTTTGGGATACCGGTATCGGGATTGCAGAGAATCAGCTGCCCAAGTTATTCCAGCCCTTTGTGCAACTGGATAGCCGGCTATCGCGGCAGTATGAAGGCACCGGGCTGGGTCTCGCGCTGGTGGCGCGTCTGGCAGAATTACATGGTGGTAGTGTTGCCGTGGCCAGCACACTGGGGCTCGGCAGCCGTTTCACAATCACACTGCCATGGAACATGCCAACGGTAGAACCCGATCCAATGATGCCAACACATGCGGATGCGCCTATGGCAACCCCGCCGATAGATACAAAGCCGGTGATACTGCTTGCTGAAGATAATGCAGCAACAATCACAACACTATCCGATTATCTGATGACCTATGGCTACCAGGTGGTGATTGCGCGCAATGGCAATGAGGCGATTGCCCAGATCCACGAAACACATCCAGCCATTGTGCTGATGGATATTCAGATGCCAGTGATGGATGGGCTCGAAGCGATCCGGCGTATCCGCGCCGATAACCGGTGGTCGCACATGCCGATCATTGCGCTAACAGCACTGGCAATGCCGGGTGATCGCGAGCAGTGCCTGGCCGCTGGTGCCGATGCGTATCTCACGAAGCCAATCAGACTGAAAGAACTTGCTGCCACGATCAATGGCTATATCCGAAAGCAGAATAAGCTCGACAACGGCGAATTAGGAACTATTTTGATGCAAAATTAACGCTGTGTTGCAGCTATCGCTTTCTACGAGCTCTCCTACAATCACTATATTGCAAGGATGTTATATGATGAAGGAGAATTCGTATGTCTAACCCACATGTATTCACACGTCGTACATTTCTTCGTATGGCTGGTCTGGCAACACTTAGCATACCATTAGGTGCTTGTACTGTTCCTGCAACTTCGCAACCCGCTCTTCCACCAGAAACACCCGTGAGTAATGGAGAAGAAGCCATAAAACGCTTGATGGAAGGTAATCAGCGCTATGCAGCCAACGCATCGATTGCAATCAACGAATCCACCAATCGTCGGAATGAAGTTGCAAAAGGCCAACAGCCATTCGCAACCATCTTCAGTTGTGTTGATTCACGGGTTCCACCGGAACTCATCTTTGATCGCGGATTGGGTGATCTGTTTGTGATTCGAACAGCAGGGCATGTGATCGACAGTGCTGTTCTTGGGAGCCTGGAATTTGGGGTTGCCGAACTGCACATCCCCTTGTTAATGGTTATGGGCCACGAGAAATGTGGTGCTGTCAAAGCAACAGTTGAGGCATTCAAGGCCAATGCAACTGCCGAAGCCGATATTCAGGCACTCGTTGATGGTATCCGCCCAGCAGTAGAACAGGTTAAGGATCAAACCGGCGATATGCTTGACAATGCAATCAAGGCAAATATAGGATTGACGGTAAGTAAGCTGAAGGGCTCACCTATTCTGAAAGAAGCAATCGAGCAGGGCAAACTCACGATTGTTGGCGCTCAATATGATCTCGATACTGGCGCAGTCACATTAATTCCTGCATAAAGCATACAATATTCGTGATCTGTGCTATACATGATCGGTGCTATAGAGGAAGCGATAATCCATGACGATTATTCTCCCTCAATCAATTATCTGTACACTGTTGATGCCTGGCCGCTGGTGCCGATGAGTATTTCACAGAAGCAGCCAGCGCAGCGGATGCGAAGGCCCAACCAAATGAACTGCTTGATTACCAATGTTTTCAAAAGCATCTGAAGCTCCTCTATCAGCGACCATCATATACTAGCAGTATCGTTGTCAGTTTTAGTCAGCCTCAAGCCCAAATATACACTCTGCTGCAAAGCATCAACAGGTGGGAAAAGCTATTATCTGCATGATCTGTGGATGAAAGAGGACATTCCCATGATAGAATGATCCACGCTCAGGAGATGTGAGGCTGTCCATGCTGACTGCGCTTGATACACGTCGGTTTCAACGGATTATTACCGTATTAGTCGTGCTCCCTCTACTCGTCATGCTGCTCTTGATTGGCGGATTGCTTGCCCAAACCCAGGCGATCCTCAACGCAACCGGGTGGGTCGATCACACCGATATCGTTATTGGGCAGGCCCACCAGGTCCAAAGCCTGTTTGTTGATATGGAAACTGGCGTGCGTGGCTACTTGTTGACGGGAGATGCTGTTTTTCTTGAGCCATACACTCGTGCGCGCAGCGCGAGCGATACAGCCATAGATGCTCTCGCACAGCTTATTCAAGATAATCGAGCGCAGGAACACCAACTCCAACTCATCCGCGTCTCTGCACTCACCTGGCATACGAATGCCAAGGAACTGCTTGCGCTGCGCGATTCGGGCGGGGCGTATCAGGCATTTGATATCAATCTGCGCGCCAAGCAAGGGATGGATACGCTCCGTAGCCAGATGGAAACGTTTATCGCCACCGAAATAGAACTCCGTGACACACGCATTCATGCTGTTCAAAGCACAACCCAGCTGATTATCGCGAGCAGTATTGGGGTGCTGATCGTGCTTGGCGGTCTTCTGGCCGTGTTTGGTCGCCGCCAGGTGATCAATGTCGCACGGATCTATCAGGAAGCACTCACGATTGCCACGACCCAGGCTGCGGCGCTCCAGGCTAGCGAAGAGCGCTGGCGTATCACTCTGGCAAGCTTGGGCGATGCTGTGATCGCCACTGATCCACAGGGCCGAGTGGCGTTTCTTAACGAAATGGCCGAAACACTCACCGGTTGGCCAGCAGTTGATGCGATTGGGCAGGATATTGAGACGGTCTTTCCAATCATCAATGAATATACGCGCCAGACAGTAGAGAACCCGGTTGTTCGCACCCTGCGTGAGGGCCGCATCGTTGGATTGGCGAATCATACGCTGCTGATTGCCCGTGATGGCAGCGAATATCCAATTGACGATAGTAGCGCGCCGATCCGCGATAGTAATCAGATGATCATTGGTGCTGTGCTGGTGTTTCGCAATATCCGTGAGACAAAGCAAGCAGAAGATGCATTGCGGCAAAGCGAGGAGCGCCTGCGGCTTGCGCTGCGTGGCTCCCCGATCACCGTCTATGCACAGGATACGGATCTGCGCTATACCTGGCTGTACAACCCAGCACCAGGCTATGATGCAAACGATGCGATTGGTAAGTTCGATACCGATATTGCTGCTCCAGAGGATGCCGCCCGTTTGATAGCGCTCAAACAGCAGGTGCTCCAAACAGCGAATGGCCTCCACGAAGAGGTTCGTGTGCGTGGGATGGCCGGCGAACTCTATTTTGATATGACGATTGAGCCGCTGCGTGATGCATCTGGTGCTGTTATTGGCGTGACAGGTGCAGCCCACGATATCACGGCCCACAAACAGGCAGAAGAAGAACGCAAGCAACTACTCATTCGTGAACAAGCGGCCCGCGCCGAAGCACAAGAGGCAGTCCGAATGCGTGATATGTTCTTCTCAGTTGCTTCGCATGAACTCAAAACACCACTGACATCACTGCAGGGTAATATCCACCTGATCCAACGGCGCATCGCCCGCGATGGTATCCTTACTGAACGTGACCAACGGGCGTTTGCGGTGGTTGGTGCACAGGCACAGCGCCTGAACCGGATGATCGATGCTCTGCTGGATGTGACTCGCCTGGAAACGGGGCAACTGAGCCTCGCCTCCACAACGCTCGATCTCCGTGTACTTGTGTACCAGGCTGTTTCAGAAATTGAACCAAATCTTACGAATCATACGATCATCTACACGGCACCCGAACAAGCACTGATGATTATGGGCGATGCGCTACGCCTCGAACAGGTGCTGCAAAACCTGATTCAGAACGCAGTGAAGTATAGCCCGAATGGCGGCTTGGTCAATGTGTCTGTCCGGCAGGAGGATGCATATGCGTGTGTGGATGTTGTTGATCAAGGGATTGGCATTCCACAGGCGTCGCAGGCACACTTATTTACCCGCTTCTATCGGGCAAGCAATGTGGACACTCAAGAAATCAGGGGCCTGGGCATTGGTCTGTATGTGGTCAAAGAGATTGTAACGCTGCATGGCGGCACAATTATGGTCACAAGCCAGGAAGGCGTCGGAAGCACATTTACCCTGCGCCTGCCCATATGATAGTGAAAGGTGCAAACGATGCCCATGAATGCTACGTTCAAGAGCGCGTTTGGGCATGGCGGCAATGGTGGCTCACTAGGCTATGCCGATCCTGTACGCAAACTGAGCGTTGGCTTGACCAAAAATCGTATGAACTGGCCGCAGCCGAGGAACAGCGCGGCATATATCATCACCGAAGCGATTCGGGAATATCTGGATCAGGCAAAGCCATAAAACGAATCTCATGAACAATCTTCCAACGGTGTTCTGGTCAATAGCAACACTATCAGTTCGGCGGAGATCCTTGCTGGTGCGCTCAAAGAGGCTATGTTGCAGTAGCGTGCTTATGACGTACTTCTTGCTCCATCCTACATAGGCATTGTTGCAGATGATCAGGATGATCACGAGAAGGGAGGTGCTATGCCAACAATGCCTTAGGAGTGTTTGAAGGTAGCTAAAATTAAAGACGCTGGTACACTTGGGCCGAAATAACCATCGGGTTTTGTGTTATCCTGAGCGGAAGTGCTAAACCAAAGGGTACTCCGGCCAAAGATCTGGCAGAGCGCATCAGGATGCGAGATGCTTGGCCCAAAGGGCACCCCCGCTCAGCATGAAATACGTTGGTGGACTTCCGCGATTATGTACTAGCTACGCAGCCCGCACTCGCGCAGAAAGGCATCGAGCCAGGTGGCATCGTCGGTCGAGAGTTCAGGCGGGGGCGGCGGCTCACGATAATCGATCTCCAGGTCGTAGCGGGCGCGGCGGTAGGCTTCATGGATGGCAGCCCCCAAATCGAGCGTGATCGGTGGATCGGGGTAGAGCAGTGGCACTGGCACTAGTTTGATCGGCTCGCGCAGCGAGAGCGGCCAGATCTCGATCATTGGGCGGCGCTGTACGCGGCTGAGGAAGATGAAATAGGGCGCAGCCGGGAGCGGGCGGGCGACCTGTGGGCGGATGCCTGCACGCAGCAGATCGATCTCGATCAAGTTGGCGGTGCTAGTGAAGATCTCCTGGCGCTTCTTCTCATAGCCGTCGGCACCATCAAGGCCAGCGCGCTTGTTGGCTGGCGAAAGCAACTCAATTGCCGTTACCAATAACTGGTCACGCACTGTGCGGATCTCGATCCGGGCATACTCGACTGGCACGGTCATGACGGCGGGCAGGGTGAGCGGCGCGACCTCGACCGCAAGCGCTGTGGAATTGCCGATCCCACTGGGCTCGCGCTCAACAATTGCCACATCGGGCACAATTCGGCGCACTGGTGTGATCTCAATGCTCTCGAAGACAGCGTAGGGCGTAATGACCGCTCGGTAGCCAGATGTGAGTTTTCCCTGGAGTTGATCACCAATACTCGAAATCAGTCGGTGATGTATGTCCGGCCATAGACTCGGTGCTTCAAGATAGGGATCCATTCCCGAAAATGGTGTTTTCATCAGCGTTGCCTCCCTCCTGCATCGTGTAGGCCATGATAGCACAAATCGATAGTGATTCCCTGCGAGCCAGCAGCCGATCCGTGCGCACAACCGAACCGAATGAACTGGTTCTGGTAACGGAGCGCCTAGCTACTACGGGTGCTGTTTTGTTAGCAGCGTTGGACGCGTGGATGTACGAATTGTTAGCCTGAACTCTTGTGTCGCTGCCCAACAGGCCCTATAATCAGTCAAAACAATCAGATTTACACATAGGCCAGTAGTGGTATCGAGGATCTAATCGTGAAAAATAGTAATGCCTATCCCGTCATTGATTTATTTGCTGGGCCAGGGGGGCTTGGCGAAGGATTCGCGTCCATTCGCCAGTTCAAAAACTGTTATCACCGGATATGAGTTATGGCTCGACGTAATTGGCAAAGAGAAGAATTATTATTGGCGCTGAATTTGTATTGTCGGCTACCATTTGGACAATATCACAGTCATAACCTTGAGATAATAAAACTTGCCGGGTTTATTGGCCGGACTTCTAATGCAGTGGCGATGAAGTTATCGAATTTTGCATCGTTTGATCCATATCATCAATCGCGTGGTATCAAAGGGCTACAAAATGTTAGCCAAGCTGATCATGATATATGGAACGAATTCACCTCAAATTGGGATGATTTAGCCATCGAGAGTGAAATTATCTATGCTCAGTTATTGGGTGAAGTTGACGTAATGAAGACAACTGAATCCGCAGTCAATAACGAGACCTTGCATTTCTCTGGATCGACAGAGATCGAACGCCAAGTCAAGGTTAGGCTAGGGCAGAGTTTTTTCCGCAAAGTGATTCTTACAAGTTATAGAAGTAAATGTTGTGTTTGCGGAATGCCTATACCGGAATTGTTAATTGCAAGCCACATTGTACCTTGGCGGGATGATGAGCACTTACGGGTAAACCCTCACAATGGGCTGTGTCTTTGTGCTCTGCATGATAAGGGGTTTGATCGCGGCTTTTTTACTTTTGGGGAGGATTATAAAATTGTGATTGGAAAAACGATACGTCAGTACCTCCCCAATTCAGTGGTGCATAACGGATTTTCAATTTATGAAGGTCAGAGGATTACGCTCCCTGATAAATTCATTCCCGATCAGCGCTTTTTAATGATTCACCGCGCCAATTACTTTCTTGGATGATTCACTTATTCAGATTTAAGCGGCTAGCGAACTTCTCTAAATTACTCACCGATCACACCAATTTATTCAAGCTTTCCAGCGACACCGTATCCTTCAAGCGCTGGCTCAGCGTCAAGACATTTGGGGAGACGTATGAATCTAAGCCCTGACCTTATAACTCTGCCCTACCCAAGATTTACCCACCATAAAACCAACTAAACTCATTGCACGATGGGATCTCCACCACAGCAGCGCTGGACGGACGCAGCGCGCTGCGCCCCGACGATCCCATCGCCGTCGCCGGATGGGCTGTTCACCATGCGATCAGTTTAGTACACAATGGCGGAAGTTTATCCAGGGTTTGTCATGCTGAACTGGGGTGCTCTTTGGGCCTAGCATCTCGCATTGTCATGCGATCCGCCAGACCCTTCGCGTTGCTCAGGGTGAGATGCAAACCATAATGTAGTTACGCGAAGCTGTACTAGCTGTTCCCTGTTTGGCGCGAGGCATGATCGCTAACCAATGAAGGAGTACCAACCTTCCTTGCGGTTGCAGGACGCAGTGCCTGCTTGATACCATTTGGGTCTGACACCACAACCGTTTCGCCCGGTTCCTGGTATAGTTACCATACAGTGTTGTACGATAAACAATAAGACTCTGCCATTAATTGGCGTTTTCGCAAGAATGCTTACAGATTTGCTGCTATTGTGTGTTATTGAGTACCCAATTATTGGTTATACTATTACAGATTACAAAAGGATTACAGTGAGAGTAACAAGTGAGAGTAACATATGGCATCGAATGATTATCAATTATGGTTAGCATCATGGTCGCTGGTTCGTGAGCAATTAGAAGATCAACTTGCACCACTTGGGAGCAAAGAGATTACAAAATACCTTGATGATCTCGACGCTCATCTTGCGGATATCGCCCGACTGACCTGTGTGGCTGCTGATGAGTTACTCAAAGCTGAGTGTGTGCAATGCCAACAGCCGCTCAACTTGGCAGAGCTTGCCCAAGGAGTACAACGCTGCCGCTCATGCGCCAAGGCTAAGAAACATGCAATCTCTGTGATATCACTCACAGCCTAATACGTTTCTTCGTGGCATGATAAAACATGTTCCACAAACAGCGGAGTCTTCACCTTCGCCTTAGGCACACGTTAATGCTGGTTTGGGTTTTCGGTGGCCAGGCCCTCAGCGCGGGCAGCAGCGAGCAAATCGTCATCGGCAGCAATGAACACGAGGCCAGGCAGAATAGCGGCGGCAGTTAATGCGGCGGCAAGTTGCACCGCATCGTACCCGCGTAAGCGGTGTGCTTGGGTTAGGGTTACGGCACGACTCACCACGTTCAAATCGACAGCAATAATCTGATACTCAACATCACAGTGCTGGAGGAGCAATTCGATTGCATCATCACGCTCCCGGCGTGTCGTACCGCCGGTGGCTCGATGTCGTGCTGCCAATGCCGCAGCAACTTCAACACGCGTAATCTCAGCAACAATAATAACATTGCTAGCAGCAGGGTCGACCACACTTCGTACCCACAAAGTGCCAGCTTCTAGCAAATATCGTTTGGCCAATGCACTCGAGTCCAGGTAGAAGAAACTCATTCTTTTGGCCCGCGCATCGCAAGCACAAGTTCGCTCAACGAAGGGCCTCCGCCTCGCGCCAGTACGGCGCTCACCTCTTCCAGCGTTGCTGTTGAGGCAGCAGCTCGCGCTTTTTCTTCCTTACTCAGCTCGGTGAGCAACCCCGCAGCGCGTAGCGCCGCAGTTGCACGATCTCGCTCACTCAATGTGGAATTGGTGGCTGATTTCTCAGTCAGCCATTCTTGAACAATGAACTCAATGGTTGTGTGCCGTTGCTGCGCAACCGCATTTAAACGTTCATAGACGCTCGTGGGCAGATCAATGGTAATAGTTGTCATTAGTTTATTCCGATCGTTTCACAAGCGTTAAGCTATCAGCCGTCAGCTTTCAGTAGCCTACTGATGCCATCATATGCTTGTATCCAGTATTATTACGCTTATTGTAGCACTTGCTCCGTGCGCTAGCTGGATCGCTAGCGGTATAAGGCTGGCGTATTCGATACCCCTACTCGTCCTTCTGCGAATCGCTCGGTTGCAGCTTACCATAATAAATGATTGTCTTCCACAAGGAGCGGATTCTGCACCTTCGTTGGACTAGTCAATCTCTCCGGAAGCAATACGCTCCTGGCGAATCACCTCGGCAAGCGGACCCAGGAGCGCAGGTACATCGTGGGTAGCGGTCTGCCAGAGGATATCGAGATCCACGGTGTCGTATCCGTGAATGAGCCGGTCACGCATTCCTGCAATCAACCGCCAGGGAATCTCTCGATGCCGATCGCGCACATCCTCCGGCAGGCGCTTCACCGCTTCACCCGCTACTTCCAGCGCGCGTGTGACGGCATAGATAGTTTTGATATCATCGTGAAATCCATCCAGATCAAGCCCCTGAAGGAACGCGCCAATGGCGCCAAGCGCGGTGACGATATCATCAAGATAGTCCAAATAAGTCCGTTGCGAGGTCATATGACCACCAACTCATTCAGCACGCGTGCAGCGATCCGTGGCCGGAGCGCACTCTTGACCGCCAGGTCGACCTTGATACCAAGCAGCGCGCCAAGCTCATCCTCCAGTTGAACTAACGTCAGCAAGCTTGGTGTCTTCGTAAATGATACGAGCAGATCAAGGTCACTATCAGGGCGCTGCTGATTACGTACATAGGAGCCAAATACTCCCAACTCATGAATGTGATAGCGCTCAATCAAATGATGACGCAGCGCACGAAGCCGCACGATATAACGCGTTACGGGCCAATCGCGTTTGAGGTCGACATCTATGACGGTCATCGGACTCTACTCCTCTCACTGGTTTGTCGCCATCGAGACCGCCACGACGTGCGATCTTCGGCTGACCTCAGTGTAGTCAAGCGTGTCGCGATTCTCGATAAAGACCAGTAGCTTCTCACCGGTGTGCCAGATATACTTGCTAAGCATCAGCGACTGCCGCAACACCAACGCAGTTCAGACAATCTGTGCTCGCAGTCGGTGCGCTTGGCTACTCAACGTGCACTATTATGTGTGGATTCTACCATACGATCTATCGGCAGGGATAGTTGAGAAGAGAGCTGTTTACCATCATGACCAACCTTGTGACCCACGTTACTCCAAATTGCCCTGTGGCTTACCATAATAGATTATGGTCTTCCAGAAAGCGCGGAGTCTTCACCTTCGGCTTCTTAGCATGACTTTATCTATTTTCGTTCAACAAAGGTACTATAATCAAGCGCAAAGCGTTTGAGTGCAGAACGCGCAACGATTCGGCATTGCCATGCTCTACGCCGAATCAGGTGGCGCGATCGATCAGACCACCTCTATAGGGGTTAGGAGTTGATCAGAATGCGACGTCCTGAACTCCTGACTCCTCCTAGAAACAGAAGCGGCTATGGATTATTTGGATGGAGCGCCTGCGGAACCAGCGCTAAAATAACTGTGCGAACTTGGTTAGCGATTGCCATCGCTTCCAATGCTGTTGCCTGATCTGGCCAAAATGCTGCATCATAGCGAAGTTGCACTGCATAGGGCGTGAGTATCGTAACATCGCAGAGACCAAGATCAAATGCTGGATTTGCTGTTTTGCATATAAGTTCAAGCTGTTCCAGGTTATGCGTAAATGGAAAAGGCTGCTGAAGAAAGGAGAGATACCCTTTCAGGTATTTCTCGGCAGCCTGTTGCGCATGAAAGCAGGCAGTATCATATGGCCCATTCGAATGGGCAACTAACTCAGCCGTGCCAAGATCACTATTCCCCTTTGTGAACCAACCGCGAATAAGATCAGCGTACGTGCTCATACAGCACTTTCCCTTCACGGAGGATGGTGGTAATAAATGCCTGAGGAACTGTCGCCCACTCATCTACTTCGGATGGCGTCCACACGACAATATCTTTGGCTGGGTACAATCCAGCCAATGCTCGCAAATAGTGCGATGCACGACGGTAGCGCGGCATATTCGAGTCTTCAATAATCAGAATATCGATATCACTGGTCGAACTCGCATCGCCACGCGCATGTGAACCAAACAGGATAACGCGCTGTGGGTTGCCCACTGAACGAATACGTTGCACGAGCTCATCAAGTAAGGAATTTGTGACTGGCGGAAATGGTACAGGTATTGCTCGTTGTGGATGATATTGTTGAACGTCCATCGATACCTCCCATGCCGCGAGCCAGTACGCTCATATGCTTATTGTATCATCTGCTTGGCTTGGTAGCCGTGGATCATCACTATTCATTGGCAAGATTACGCTCTGAGTCGCCCGACTGCAACTTACCATAATAAATTATGGTCTTCCATACCGGAGTAATATTATCGGCAAACACGATCAGCAGATCGCCTGCTTCCCCGAGGCTGAGGGCATGCCGTACTGCCGCCCGCTCATCGAGCACAGTGATGATCTTCTCCTCTGGGAACCCAGCCGCGATTGCTGCTTCACGAATGATCGCTGCAATCGCCCCATCCTTGCGCCCGCGCCGGTCGTCGTCCTCTTTGAGCACCATAATATCGAACATGCTGCTGGCGATCTGCCCAGCCTCGCGCAGGTCGATATCGCGGCGATCACCAGGGGCCGACATCACGCCAATCACGCGTTTGTACCCAGGTCGCAAGCGATCAATCAGATCGCGCATGGCTCGGAATGCGGCCGGGTTGTGGGCATAATCGACAATTACGCGGAAGGGGTGCTCATCGAACACATTTAAGCGGCCAGGAGCCTGGAAGAAGGTCGTCGTGAAGGTTCGTAGCCCCTGCTTGATGTTCTCGACACTCACGCCGCGTGCATAGGCGATTGCAGTGGCGGCCAGGGCATTGGCGACATTATGTAATGCTTTGCCCTCAATCGTCGCGGGGATCAGGTGCGTCCATAATAACGGAATATATTGTTCGGCATCATAGATCGCGATCATATCGCCACGCACGCCCGGTTGCAGCACAACCGCCGTTCCGCCACGAGCAATATGATTGCGCACCAGATCGCTGGCACTCTCGCTGCCGTGCATGCTGAAATACACGATCCGCCCACTTGCGCTTTCGGCCATCGCCACCACCAACGGGTCGTCGGCATTCAACACGCTGGCGCCATCGCTACGGACGACTTCCACAACCAGAGATTTGACCTGCGCGATCTCTTCGATCGTATTCACACCCCGCAACCCTAAATGGTCGTTGGTGACATTCAGGACCGCGCCGACATCACAGACATCAAATCCCAGCCCTTCGCGCAGAATGCCACCACGCGCCGTTTCGAGCACCGCTGAATCAATTGTCGGATCTTTGAGAACGGTTCGGGCACTCCACGGGCCGGTCATATCGCCCTTTAGATACGGCTGCCCATCAATATAAATCCCATCGGTGGTCGTCAGGCCAACCCGCTCGCCACACATCTTCAGAATATGGGCGACCATGCGAGCCGTTGTGGTTTTACCATTCGTGCCAGTCAGCGCCACAATCGGAATCCGCGATGGCGCTCCCGGTGGGAACAGCATGTTGATCACCGGTTTGGCCACATTGCGCGGTGTGCCCTGGCTTGGCTGCAGATGCATGCGAAACCCAGGGCCAGCGTTGATCTCGACAATCCCACCACCAACATCGCGCAGTGATTGGCTGATATCGGGGGTGATAATATCGATTCCAGCGACATCCAGGCCAATCACGAGTGCGGCGCGGCGAGCGATCTCACGGGTTTCATAGCTAATCTCGGCGGTTCGATCAATCGCCGTGCCGCCCGTACTCAGATTAGCAGTGCTGGCCAGAAAGAACTTCTCACCCGGCTTCAGGATCGTATCGAGCGTGTATCCAGCCCGCACGAGCAACATCTCGCTCTGATGCGTCATCTTGATCTTGGTCAGCACCTTCTCGTGCCCAAACCCACGCCGTGGATCACGGTTGATGATCTCAACCAACTCCTGAATGCGATGCGTGCCATCACCAACCACATGCGCCGGAACTCGTTCGGCAACCGCGACAACATCGCCATTGATCACCAGCACACGGTAATCCTTGCCATGCAAAAAGGTCTCGACAAGCACACTCGCTGTGTACTCGGCGGCGATCCGGTAGCCAGCAACCACCTCTTCGCTGCTCATCAGGTTCAGCGAAATGCCACGCCCATGGCTCACATCGAGTGGCTTAACAACCAGCGGAAAACCGAGGACTTCGGCAGCCTCAGCCGCCTCCACCTCGCTACGCACAAGCCGATGGCGCGGCGTCGGAATGCCAACATCACTGAGCAGCTTGATCGTCAACTCTTTGTCGCTGGCCGTCTCAACCGCAATATTCGATGTTTTGCCGGTGACGGAAGAGCGAATGCGCTGCTGATATTTGCCATAGCCAAGCTGCACCAGGCTATGCTCATCGAGGCGGATGGCCGGAATATCGCGCTTCCTGGCTTCATTCACCAGCGATGCGGTTGTCGGCCCCAGAACGATATCCTGGGCACGGCTGATCAGCGAATCGCGTTCAGTTGTAAAATCGAATGTCGCCTGTTCCTGGCTCGAAAGCGCACTCGGAAGATCCGCTGGCAGCAGGCTACGAATCAGTTTGATCGCTAGTTCGCCAGCCTCCAGGCCAACCACTTCCTCGATATACGAGTACACAACATGGTAGACGCCCGGCTTCCCAGCGACAGAACGGGTCTTGCCAAATGTCACCGGCGTTCCCGCCAGGCATTGCAGTTCAATCGCCACATGCTCGCTCACATGGCCCATCCAAGTGCCATATGTCCCATCGCGATTGAGATCGGAGAGCCGCCGAATGAAGCCGCCCGGTTCGCTATACGAACACCCATGTACCTGCAGTGTCGGAATAAGCTCGACAAGCCGCTCATTGAAGCCAGGGATACGCGCCGATGGCCATTCCTCCAACTCCTCCAGATCCAGGGTAATCCGAACGACAGGACGGTAGCCATACGGGCTAGGGCCGCGAAACACGCGTGTCTCAAGCACCTTCATGGGTAAACTCCAATGATACTAACCAGAATTCAGAAGCCAGGATTCAGAAGTCAGAATATAGAGCCAAGAGCCAACAACCCAGAACCTATCTTTCATTATTCTTTTTTGAATAGATCTCGGTGGCTGGTGTGAGCATATGCCGCTCTTCCCGCCATGCGTGCTCCGGCAGCGCCGCCGTGTACTGCTAGGTTGGGGTGTTTGGTACACATTCTGGGCATTGCTGGGCTTCTCCCGCTCCCTTTCTCCGCCCTAATGGCTTTCGACAATCAAAACCCGTAACGTGCTGTGGCCGATGTGGAGTGCGCAAGCATGGCTTGCGCTGCGGCAGCATAGCTGCCGCACTCCAAAAAAACTACGACCGATCATGTCGTCAACCTTGATTAACTGTTCGCAACCAAAAAAATGAGTGAGCATCTTTAATTCTGACTCCTGACTTCTGACTTAGCTCTCCATAATCTGCAATTCCTCAACATCCGCCCCGCTTGGCTTGCGTTTGCGAATAAACCTCGGCAACGCCAGCAGCCCATCGAATTGCCCACGTAGCCGTGCGCGGGCGGCAGGCTCGCGGATATGCACAAGCGAATGCAGCGCAAAACCCAACTGCGAACGCAGCAATGCTGGCCAATACGAACGCAGCAGTGCCTGCGGCATATTTTTGGCCCACACCAAGGCAAAATTGCGCCCGCAATAATAGCTTGCCAAATTGCCGCCGCCGGTCGCGCTCAAGCGATGGTAGACCACCGCCTGCGGCAGATAGATCGTTCGCATGCCATGCAGCCGCGCCCGCAGATTCAGATCGACATCCTCACAATACATGCCAAGATCTTCATCAAGCACCCGCCCCTGTTCCGCCAAAATTGTCAGATCCGCCCGCCGATAGGCCGCCGCCCCGGCACACGGCCCAAACACCTCTTCGACGGCATCATACTGCCCGCGATCACGCTCCCACACGCCCCGGCTACCCGGCACGCCATTGGCGCGATAGAAATCGCCAGCCGAATGAAGATGATCACGCCTATCGAACAACAGGAGTTTACTGGCAGCAAAACTAAAGGCCGGGTAGCGCTCCAACCCGCCAACCAACCGCTCCAGCCATTGCGGAATCGCCTCGGTATCGTTATTCAGCAACACGACAATCTCGGCATTGGTTGCAGCCAACCCAGCATTCACAGCAACCGTGAGCCCGCGATTGCGTGGCAGCGCCAGCACACGAACTTCTGGGTAATTGCGCGCCAGCAGTGCCAGCGAATCATCGGTCGAGCCATCGTCCACAACCGTCACAACAAAATCGCGGCGGGTCTGGCGGCGCAACGAATCCAGGCAGGTTGGCAGCAGCGCCATTCCATTAAAATTCGGGATAATAATATCAATCATATAATATAGTAAATAGCCGCAGGCTTTAGTCTGCGGTTTCTAAATACGCCCCAACGGCCTCCTGCCAGGGACGCAGGGTTATTCCGATATCAGCAGCAGCAATATTATGCAGCGGCGTATACGCAGGAACAAGGCTATCGCGTTTATAATCGGCCAGCTTGATCGGGTTGAGGGTGACATTAGTTCTGCCAGCCTGGCGCAGCACCTCGGCTGCCAGATCATAGCGCGAACAGTGGCCCTGATTGACGATATGATAGCTGCCATAATACTCAGTCTCGATCAACTGGGCAATTGCGAGCGCAACATCGGCACTATAGGTCGGGCTGCCAATCTCATCGGCCACCATGGAAAGTGTATCGCGCTCGGATGCCAGCCGCAGCACGGTACGAATGAAGTTGCGTTCACCGCCATACAGCCACGCAACGCGGGCAATATAATATTCCCCGAGCAACTCACGAACAGCCTGTTCACCAACATATTTAGAACGGCCATAGGCATTGATCGGGGTGGCTACATCGTATTCGAAATAGGGGCTACTCGCGCTGCCATCGAAGACTTCATTAGTGCTGATATAGACCATTTGGGCACCAATCTGGCGGCAAGCCATGGCCACATAGCGGGTGCCCAGGCCATTGACCCGATAGGCTCGTTGTGGGTCGCGGGCGCAACCATCGACATTTGTGTAGGCAGCCGGATGAATCACAAGATCCGCGTCTGTTGCCGCAATAACCGCAACACAACGCGGATCGCCAAGTTCGAGTTCGGCGTGCCCAAGCGCAATGATCTCGTGGCTAGCGGCAAGCACCTGCTGAAGCGCCTGCCCAAGCTGCCCAGAAGCACCCGTAATTGCGATTCGCATCCATTCCCCTGGCCTCATGGCCGTGGATCATTCCAACGCATGTCAGTATGATCCCCATGATAGGAGATTGGCGCGGGCACGTCAAATCTGGTAGGTCTGATTTCCCTCACCCCAACCCCTCGCCCACACGGGAAGAGGGGCGCGAACGACGCTCAATGGATCTGCGCCCCTTCTCCCTGGCAATGGCAGAAAGGGCTGGGGGATGAGGGCCGCTCAGGTGTTCGCCGTTATCCATCGTCGTGGGCAGACACATCGGTCTGCCCCTACACAATCTGCGTCATCTGCGCAATCTGCGGATATGACCAACCCCTTATGGCAAATACAACGTCTGGCCTGCGTTCCATGTCAGGGTTGTGCGCTGGCCAAGTGGCTCGCCAGTTGCGCCAAGCGGAATGAACGATACGCCCTGCCCTGCAATGCCCACCAGAAATCCACTCGGCGGCGTACCATATCTGGTGAGCACATTCCCTGGCACAAATACCTGCGATGGTGAAATATCGAGTTGCAGTTCGGGTTGCCCGTTGCTGCCCTCCTGCACAATCACAAGCTGGCTGGTATTGTATGGCATGCTCGGATCGATTGCCCGCGATGCCACACTGCCCGGTTTATAGGCCACCACATCGCGGCGGCCATCACCATTAAAATCGCCCTGCGCCAGAACAGTCCACTCCGAACCAACTAATGATTTTGGTGCAGCAGGCGTGGTGACATTCCCGACTGGTGGTATCAGGCCGCCCCCGGTTGGGCGTATACGATAGGCCGCAACGCCTGTGTCCCAGTATGCGGCAATTGCCAGATCATTGACTGGCGCTCCGGCAGTGTTCACCGGCAGAAGTGCCATTGGTATACCAGTGTTGGGTGTGACATTCAACAGAAATGCGCCAATAGTTCGATTTGGATCGCTGGTGAGATAGTTAACCAGTGGCGTATTCGGGGCCATCATCTCGCGCGTATTGATAGCCAGTTGCACCTCGGGTTGGCCATACGGCCCGGCCCCATTTTCCTGCACAATCACAACCTCCGATGCCACCAATCGGTAGGCGGTATTTGGTGGGCGCACCTGAATCCCAGCCGGCTTGTAGGCGATTACATCACGTTGGCCATCGCCATTGGCATCACCATCAAGAGCAACCGTCCATTCTGGGCCAAGCAATGCGCGAACCGGCGGTAGCAATTCACTATCACCAGTTGGGCGGTAACCAAGCGCTCCCTGATCCCAGATAATTTTTGCACCTCGTGTGAATGGCTGTCCATTAGCATCGACTGGCGCAAAACTCACAATCGTACCAGATTGCGCAATATTTGCCAGGAAACCAATTGGCCGAATCTGCGCCGGGTAATCGACAAGCGATTGCCCAGGGACAAACAAGCGCTGTGGATCGAGAGACATCTGTAGTTCGGCACGCCCGAACAAGCCTTCCTCAACAATCGCAATTTCGCCAACACTCAATCCATAGCCACCCTGCAACGCCACTGCTGGGCCAGCCTTAAATACAACAACATCGCGGCGACCATTGCCATTCAAATCGCCCTGTGATGAGATCTGCCATTCCGGCCCAACCAGCGGAGGCCCTGCATTCACCACTGGTGCGCCTGCCAGCGCTGTTGGCCGATACCCACCGGCGCCACCATCCCAATACAGCGATGCACCAAGTGCTACAACATCGCCAGCGCCATTCAATGGCACAATCCCGATCGCACCAGGCCCAACCTGAACCAGAAATGCGGCTGGGCCACCAGACGTGGGGAAGCTCGCCATGCGGAAATTCGGTACGAAAATCTCACCGATATTGACGCCCAGCTGAGTTTCTGGGCCAGCACTACCCTGCTGAACCACCACTAGCTCCGTCGCAATAATATTGAACCCAGGCACAGGTTGGCGTACTGCAATAGCAGCTGGCTTATAGGCCACCACATCAATTTGCCCATCCTGGTTCTGGTCGCCAAGTGCAGCTATCGTCCATTCTGGCCCAACCAGCGCTGCTGCTGGTGAGATAGTTGCTATCGGTGGAGCAGCGGTCGGCACAATCGCTGGTTGGGGCGCTGTCGTTGGTTGGGCAATCGGCACACTCGCTGTCGCGGTCGGAGCACCTACAATGGTTGGAGATGGCAGAGCGCCTGGTATTGTTGGCAGTTGTGGCGTCGCTGCCTTATCGGGTGCTGTTGGCAATGGGATGATTTCAACAGTCGGGGTCGGTGCGGCGTTTTGGCCAGCGTTTGGCGTACCGAGTGAGCAACCAGCGACCACGAAAGCCATTGGCAGCAACAAGGTAATCCGTCGTAGAAACAATGCCCACAACATACGATGCTCCTTACTCGCTCAAGCTGCATAGTACTATTATAGTACGAACGGGCAAGCCCCTATTTTTCTACGATCGACTGCACATATTGTTTATTATTTGTTACTGGAACGCTGCCGATGAGGCCATATAATGCCATAGTACAGCAGCAGTCGAGTAATTAGGGGATCGCATGAAGCAGACCCTCAGTTCGCGTTGGCAAGCTCTGATCGTCCGCCAGTATTCTATTCCCGAGGCATCAGCCCTGTTCATGGTTGCGTTCCTCATATCGGCTGTGCTTGGCATTGTTCGTCAGGCATTGTTCAATGCACAGTATGGCACCGGCATGGAGGCGAGTGCATTCATCGCCGCCTTTCGTCTTCCAGAAACGCTCGTCAATCTGATTGCTGGTGGCACACTCTCGAATGCACTCATCCCGGTGCTGGCCGGTGTTTCTCGGGAGGATGGCCCCGATGCGGAATGGGAACTGGCCAGCCTCGTGCTTGTGACGTTCCTGGCGCTCTTTACACTGGCTATCCTGATCGGCATGATCTTTGCGCCACTGTTCATCACCCGCCTGCTTGCACCAGGCTTCGATGCGCCAACCAGCGAGCTAACAATTGTGCTGACCAGGATCATGCTGTTGGAGGCAATTCTTGGCTTGGTCACGAGCGTGATTATGGCTGTGCTGAACAGCCGCTATCAGTTTACGCTGAGCGCGCTCTCGATCATCGTGCATAACACAACCCTGATCACCGGAATCCTGCTCTCGCGGGTGTTTCCCCAGATCGGCATTTATGGTGCAGCGGTTGGGGTGATCGGCGATGGGATTCTCCAGCTGCTGATCCTGCTGCCGGGCATGCGCGCCAATCGCTTCCGTTTCACGCCGCGTTGGAATCTGGCCGATAAGCGGCTTCGCGAGGTGATACGGCTGATGGTTCCCAACGGCCTTTCGGGCGTTGTCAACTATGCCGGTGTTATTGCAGAAACTTCGTATGCCTCGCTGGTACAGGAGAAGGCAACACTATCGGCGATTCAGAATGCACTCCTGCTGATCGGCCTACCAGTGCGCCTGCTCGGTACTGCAATTGGCCAGGCAGCCTTCCCGCGTTTAGCTGGCATCGCCGCAGCCAAGGAATGGACACGCCTGCGCCGAACGATCCTGGTAACATTTGGCATCGCCATTATTCTGGCCATGCCCGTTATTGTGTTCTTTATCACGCTTGGCCGGCCACTCGTGCGTTTGGTGTTCGAGCGCGGACGTTTTAGCGCCACAGACGGTGATCTGACCTATACAATGTTGGCGGCATATAGCATTGCGATACCAGCCTATATTGGCACCGATATGATGACGCGCGGGTTGACGGCGCTGCGCGATACGACAACGCCGCTGTTTACGAACATCGGCCAACTCGTCATCCGCATCGGGCTGATCTCATTGCTGATCGTCCAAATCGGCCCGGTCGGCATCCCGATTGGCTTTACAATTTCCGCCTATGCCGAAACAATCACACTGGCGCTCGTGCTGCTCTTCCGGCTACGCCAACAGGAACGTCAATAAATAAAGGCGGCCAGTGGCCACCCTTGCCCAATCAATCCGGCAATCCGCCGCTAGACAACCATCCGCGCAATAATCACACTTGCCAGAATCAGCACAAACACCACGGCCAGGCCAGCCAATGGTGCCCAGCGGCCCAATCGCGCAAATGGCCCTTTACCAACCGCCATATGCCCAATACCAGCAGCAATCAGGCCAATGATTGGGTGCAGAATAAGCGGGAACGAAAGCAATCTCGCGCCATCGCCATTGATCAGCAGAAAGATGAACCACAGAATACCCAGCGTTGCCTGAATATCAATAAGTATTGGAAAGAAGCGCGCAATCGGGTTGCGTGGTGCATCCGGTTTCCACATCGCAGTCAGCGCAATTGCGGCAATGATCGTCAGCAATGGCAGCACCATCTCGCCAAATATCCGGTGAATCGTCAGAATCGTACCCATACCTGAGTTCTCCTTAATGTATTGTTCCTGTTATTCTGATTATGTGCTCTCTTGACAACGTGACCAGGTGACAACGTGAATGTACTTTATTAGTGTAGTACTGCTCCGATCAAGCATCTGTCACCCCATCACCATGTCACCGTGTCAGGGTCTTCTACGGATTAAGTTTGGCCTGTGCCTCACGAATATTGGGTGGCCATGTGCTCTTGATATACGCCAGCACCGCCCAAATCTCTGCATCGCTCATCCGTTCCGCATAGGCTGGCATATAATTCTTGTAATCGGGTGCCGAGAATTTTTGGCCGCCATACTTGGTAATATCGAACAATTGCTGATCCGGGTGATGCCATGTATGGCCGGTTAGATCATGGGGTGGAGCCAACCGCCCACCGCCAGGGAGTTCTGCCTGCCAGTTTGGCTGCCCCTCCAGATTGATCCCATGGCAGCTCGCACACTGTTGTGCATACACACGCTTGCCAATAGCAATTTCATCGGTGGCTTGCCCGTCTGCCGCCTGTCGATTAGCATTCCGCAGCATTGTCAGTGCGAATACACCAACAATCAGCAGCACAATAATAGCAATGCCAACGGTGCGCCCGCCAGCCTGGCCTTTTGTTGGTTGCTTGATCGGCGAGCGAGCCATCAGCACTCCTTGGGCATCGTTCTCTTGTGAAAAGTTTCTCGCATTGCTGGTATCATACATGCGAAGCGCCAAGAGCGCAAATCGTTTCGATCCGCTATAATATATGATCAGAGTATCGAAAATAACGGGATATTTGCATATGGATCATCATGCCGCGCTGCCAACTGGCTATCGGGTCGAGCATATCAACATCAGCCCCAACTTCGTTCTAGCACCGATGGTTGGAGTCACCGATAGTGTGTTTCGGCGGCTCATCCTCAGCTTCGGTGGCTGTGGGTTGGTCAGTAGTGAAATGACCAATGCCGCCAGTGTGAGCCCACGGGCACGGGCGCGGCATAACCAGCTTGATTTCTTGCCAGAAGAGCGCCCAATCACGATGCAACTAAGTGGCAACGAGCCGGATCTGATTGCAAGCGCGGCCAAAACGGTCGAGGCATTGGGAGCAGATATTCTGGATATCAACTGTGGCTGCCCATCGCCAAAAGTTACTGGTGGCGGCCATGGATCGGCACTGCTGCGTGATCTGCCAAAGATGGAACTATTGTTGCGGGCTGTCAAAGCGGCGGTACAGATCCCGGTGACGCTCAAGTTTCGGGCCGGCTGGGATTCACAGAGCCTCAACTATCTCGATACCGCGAAAATGGCCGAATCGGTTGGCATTGCGGCATTGGCATTGCATCCCCGCACCCGCGAGCAGGCCTATAGCGGGATCGCCGATTGGAGCAGGGTCGCAGAGGTCAAGCGCACCGTCGCTATTCCGGTGATCGGCTCGGGTGATGTGAAGGATGCGCCAGATGCATTGCAGCGGCTGGCGGCAAGTGGTGCCGATGGCGTAATGATCGGCAGGGCAGCCATGGCCAACCCATGGATCTTCCAGCAGATCGCTCAACTGCGAAATGGCGAACTACCCTTCGATCCAGGCCCAGCCGACAAATATGAGCTGCTGGTGCGCTATATCAGTATGTGTAGCGAAGAAATGCCGGAACGGCTCGCGCTCAACAAGCTGAAGCAGTTGATCGGCCAGTTCCATGTTGGCCTGCCTGGCAGTGCCGCCCTGCGCGAATCCATCCATCGTTCAAGCAGTGTCGATGAGGCGCGAGCGCACCTTGAACGCTTCTTTGAACCATATGTGATTGCGGTGGCATAGACCTCACCACCGGCCCCTCTGCGGCGCGAAGAGGGGTGCCCGCAGGGCGGGGTGAGGTATGCTATGATAGCCAACGAGGTGCTTCATCTGTGGCTGTGCCCTCGCCACGCATCAAGGAATCGATTTGATGTTGCCCATGTTTCGTGCCCTTACGCTGCTCCTTAGCCTGCTCCTTGTCGCCTGCTCAACGCCTGCGGCATCCTCGGCACTCTCATCTCCACTCAATACTGCAACGATACCGCCACCAGTGCCAACGAGTACGGCCATAGCGACGGTTCCTATTGTTGTGCCAACACCAACGGCCAATCCCACCCTCGTGAATGGTGTGTTTGTTGCTGGGATCGATGTTGGTGGCAAAACCGCTGATCAGGCCCGCCAACTGCTTGAGCAACAGCTGGACACACTGCTGCGACCGATTGATGTGCGAGCCGCAGATGCGCAACTCACCATTCGGCCAGATGAGATCGGCGCACAGCTCAATACCGATGCGCTGCTGGCCGATGCGCTGGCTGCAAAAAGCGCCACAAAAATCCCACTGCAGATAGCAATCGATCAAACGCTGCTCGAAACCAAACTTGGCGAACTGGCCAAGCAGGTCGATCAACCGAGCACCATCTCGTTGATCACTGCTACCAAAAGCATCTCACGCAGCTTCGCTCTGGTTGGCGGGCGGCATCTCGATATCCCCGATGCTATTGCACAGATTGAGACGCGACTGCAATCGCCGGGTAGCCCACGCCGGATCACCCTGAGCCTGACATCAGCAGCACCCAATCATCGGCCAACGCCCGAACAGCTTCAGCAGCAGATCGAAACGATGGCTAAACAATGGAACGGGATTGTTGGCATCTACGTCTATGATCTAAACAGCAAGAGTGTTGTTGCTCAACTCAATCAGAATACCGTCTTTTCGGGTGCCAGTGTCATGAAGGTTCCGATCATGCTGCAGACGTACCTGAACATCCCGAAGTTTAATGTGGCCCAGGAACGGGCACTCCAGAAGATGATTGTTGATAGCGACAATTTTTCGGCAAATGTCCTGCTCGCCGCGAGTGTTGGCGGCGGTGGCACCGATGATGCCCTCGCCGGAGCATTGGCCATGTCGAAGATGCTGAGCGAACAGCTTGGCCTGAAACATACATACCAGAATATGCCATATGAAGCCCGCGATTACCTCGTCAATGTGCGTGGGATCAAGATCAAACGTGGCCCAGCACAGGAAGGGCAGCCGCCATATACCGATCCCGATCCAGTATTGCGCACAACCCCAGCCGAGATGAGCCAGGTCTTTCTGTTGATCGAGCAATGCCGCAATGGTGAGGGGCGGTTGCTCGATACATTTCCCCAACTGACCAAGGCTCGTTGCGCCGAAATGATCAGCCGGCTTGAGAAAAACGGCGATGCCAGCCGCATGCGCTCCGGGCTGCCAAAGAATATCGTTGTTGCCCATAAAAGCGGCTGGATCGAAGATATGCAGGCAGATGTTGGTATCATTCGCTCACCAGGCGGCGATTTTCTGATGGCAATCTATGTGTATACCGATATTCGGCCAACCAAAATCGTCCTGACCGATAAGGTCGCTGCGCCAGTGATTGGCCATTTTGCACGGCTGATCTATTCCTTCTATAACCCGGTAACACAAAAATAGCCGATAGCCGATAGCCGATAAACTAAGAACCCAGAACTGTGCCATCTGCGGACAAATGGGTGCTGATCATCTGGAACAATGAGCGTTTGTGGCCAATCAGAGCATCATTCGCCCATTCCCCATCCTGCAACAACCACGTCGCACGGTACTGCGAGAATATCAGTAGCGAACAACAAGGGATATGTTGACACAACATGTGTAGGGGCGGTTCGTGAACCGCCCACCATAATCGATAATCAGCGCCATCTGCGGAAATCTGCGTCATCTGCGGATAATTCTGACTCCTGACTGCTGATTTCTCATAAGGAGGCACCTATGGCAGATCTGCCTATTCGCCGCATCGTCATGTATAAACATGGGGTCGGCTATTTCGAGCGCCGTGGGCATGTGCAGGGAACCTCCCTGCGTCTCAGCTTCCCGCGTGAAGCAATGGACGATGTGCTCAAGAGCCTGGTCGCTATTGATCTGGGCACTGGTCACATTCGCGGCATCGATTACGAAACGCCAGAAGATCGGGCCACCCGCCTGGCAAAAGGCTCGATTCATCTTTCCGATGGGCGTAGCCTGCTGGATCTGCTGCGCGATCTGCGCGGGCGTAGTGTGCGGATCGAGGTGCAGGGCCAGCCACTGGAAGGGCGCGTGATCGGCGTCGATCTGGATGAGGAACGGCCATTGCACACCCCGCTCGTCTCGCTGGTATTGCCAGATGGGCAGACGGTGCGAACAATTGCGATTCGGGCGATCAGCCAGATCGCTATTCTTGAGCAGCGTGCCACCGAGGATCTGGCCTATTTCCTGCGTGCATCACAGAGTGAGGAAGATCGGCGGGCTGCGACACTGCGGCTCTCGGAGGGCGATCACGATCTGCTGGTTGGGTATGTCGCTCCCGCACCGGCATGGCGGGTCAGCTACCGGCTACTGTTTGAACAAGCGCCGGATGCGCCTGTGGAAGGGCAAACGGCTTCGCCGCATCAGGTGCTGATCCAGGGCTGGGGCCTGTTCGACAACCAGCTTGATGAGGATCTCGAGGAGGTGCTGCTGACCTTCGTGGCCGGGATGCCGGTTTCGTTCCGCTATCGCCTGTACGAACCACACACTCCCGAACGCCCATTGGTGCAGGACGAAGAACGAACCGTTGCCGCACCAGTCGAGTTTTTTGCCATGGCCGCTGCACCACCCGCGGCCATGATGGCTCCTCCAGCGCCAATGCCCGCAATGCGCAAAGCACGCAGCGCGACGCTTGGCATGGCCGATGATTCTGCGGCAGCGGAATCCTTCTCAATCGATGCTGCCTCCCAATCAACGGTAGCAGTTGGCGTCGGTGAGGATCGTGGCGCACTGTTCCAGTACAAGGTCGTCCACCCAATCAGCGTTGCTCGTGGCCAATCCGCGATGGTTCCGATTGTTGGCCAACGGCTGAATGGCCGTAAAGAACTGCTCTACAATGGCCGTAAACAGCCCAAGAACCCGGTTGCCAGCCTGCGTATGCGTAATGAAACTGGGCTGACCCTGGAGCGCGGCCCGGTGACGGTGATCGAAGAGGGCGATTATGCAGGCGAGGCATTATTGCCATTCACCAGGCCAGGCGGCGATATGATCGTGGCCTATGCCATCGAACTGGGCATCAGCGTCATTGAGCAACCCAAAGTCGAACGGGTGACAAGTGGCCTACAGGTACGCGATAGTGTGCTGTTCATTCAGGAATGGGAAACACAATCGGTCGTCTATACCATTCTGAGCACCTTGCAGGCACCTGTTGATCTGACAATCGAGCAAACGGTTCCCGCCCACTATACGCTCTACGAAACACCAACGCCCGCCGAACAGGCCCAGGGCATGGCCCGTTGGACGGTCGCCTGTGCGCCTGGGACAGAAACCGCCTTCACGGTGCGCTACCGCCGCATGATCAGCCGCCGCGAGCAGGTTCGCGCATACTCACTGAACCAACTTCAGGAGTTCGTGCGCCAGCGCTTTCTCGATGAGAACACCTATAAGGGGTTATCCGAGATTCTGGCCACCTATAACGAGATCGATCAACGCCAGGCGCGGCTTCGCCAGATCGAACAGGAACGCAATCAACTGTATAAGCGCCAACAACAAACCCAGGGCAGCCTTGGGCCGCTTGGGCGTGATGGCGAAGAGGGCAAACTGCGCGCCCGCTATGTGGCTCAACTGAACGAATTGGAAAATACCCTTAACGCACTCACCAATGAAGAAAACCGCCTGAATGCCGAAATTCGCACCCTCGAGCAACAGGTCAATAACAAATTACTCGGCCTTTCGCGCGGGTAAATTTGCACGCCGCGGGCTAAAGCCACGCGGCTATGGGTGCATCGTCCCTGGCCGCAGGCTTCAGCCTGCGGATTAGATTCGCCCTCTCACCATCTCACACCAACCTTGACAACACCCAACCATAGAGATATACTACACATAACCCACCCCCTGGGGGAGGGGGTATGCATCAACAAAGGAAGGGAATCATATGACAACCGATCAATTTCGGGTACCAGAGATATCGTGCCAGCATTGTGTTAACGCAATCACCAAGGAAGTCAGCGCCGTGCCTGGCGTCAAGCAGGTGGTCGTGAATCTGGCCGATAAGACGGTCAAGATCGATCATGAGGCAACGGTTACGGCCACAGCCCTGATCAAGGCGATCAACGAAGCTGGCTATGATGAGGTTGCGGTGCTGGTGTAAACAGTTTCTGATGCCGCTCCGCGCGGCAGGCGGCCAGGGCGGTTCCGTTCGCCCTGGCGACCCACGGTCGCGGCCTTGCCCCGAACCCCGAATGGAACGTGGTGGTCCACCAACGCTCGTTGATCATGCCTCGGCTGCGATCAGGTGATGTTGGTAGCCTTTTCGGGCGAGCCCGAGGTTCGCCCGTACATGTTCCTTGGTTCACTTGGGCGAACACGAGGTTCGTCCGTACATGTTCTTTGGTTCACTTGGGCGAACACGAAGTTCGCCCGTACATGTTCTTTGGTTCACTTGGGCGAGCATGAGGTTCGCCCGTACACAGGTTCTTGGTTCACTTGGGCGAACACGAGGTTCGCCCGTACACAGGTTCTTGGTTCACTTGGGCGAACACGAGGTTCGCCC